>JBBSDM010000006.1:0-84217 GCA_038249445.1 Bacteroidales bacterium | reverse complement strand
TACTTAAAAACTGAACGGGTCGCTTTTTAATCTTGTCGTATTGCATTATTCATATCAATTAAAATATGAATGTTTAACGTGAAATATAAATGAATATTGTTGAAATACAATCATATAAGAAATTAATTCAAATAAACTCTAATAAATAAACAACAACAAAAATGAGCATGCAGCTAAGGTTACTGTATGCTTATTTTTAAGTATTTGTTTTCGTGAGAATAGAAAGTGCTATTGGTTCGAACCGAACATTGAGGCTATTTTTTCTAAATCTTCGGGAGTGTCAATTCCCACCGTTTCAACATCAGTATATCCTACTTTTATACGAAAGCCATTCTCCAGCCAGCGAAGCTGCTCAAGCGACTCAGCAATTTCAAGTGGTGATTGCTCCAACAGAGTTAGCTCATGTAACACATCGGCTCTGTAGGCATAAATACCAACATGCTTCAAATAAGTATTTAGTTTTAGCCAATCAACGGTTTCGCCACCTTGGTTGAACGGAATAATTGATCGACTGAAATACATAGCTTCATCGCATTTACTAACCACCAATTTTGGACTATTTGTATTATTTAAAGCTTCAAAACCATCCTTTTCGGTAAATCGTTTAGCAAGGGTAGCAATTTCGGTTTCTTTGCTATAAAAACAGGCTTTCAGAGTTTCTATCTGTTCGGGCTGAATAAACGGTTCATCACCTTGCACATTAATCACCACATCAAAAGCTTCAGTTAGCTTTGTGTAAGCCTCGTAACAACGATCTGTACCACTCTTGTGCTGGTCGGAGGTCATAATGACCTTGCCACCAAACGCCTGTACTGCATCGAAGATTCGTTGATCATCTGTTGCTACATACACATCGGCTAATACTTTTGAAACTTGTTCGTAAACTCTCTGAATCATGGTTTTTCCACCAATATCCACCAATGGCTTTCCCGGGAAACGCGTAGACGCGAAACGTGCAGGAATTATTCCAACAAAGCGCATTTTTTTAATTTTAAAATGAGATTATTATTTTTATGACTGTTTGAAATTATCGAAAGTAACTTCTTTATTTCTGAAAATTCTCTTTTTGGCCATATCCACCCAATGCGAAGAACGAAGCATCAACAGTACAATAATGGGGAAGGCCGCAAAATTAAAGCTTTGGATGGATAATGAAAATGTAATCAATGCCGCAGCTAGCAAACCCAGATTTAGTATTCCGCAGACAAATAAAAGCTTACGCATTGGTTTCACCCATATGAGAAAGGCCGCTATCAGATTAAGAGGATTTATCCACAAGATATTTAAGTTAGCATTTACCAATGGATGGGTTGAAAATACCATTAAATAAAAAGCAATTATCCCTGCCAATCCAGTTACAATCAATATAATGGAATCAAATAACTTGTTATGTTTCTTATATTTAATATCCAGTAAAGTAATCAGAATGCCTACAGCTAAAAGAAACAAAGACACCGTAAGGGGCTTAAGTAAAAAATCAAAAAAAGAAGTGTTGGCATCAATACTTTTTTTATCAACCAACACAGTTGCGCTTTTTTCAACCAGTTTTCTTACTTTTCCATCCAAAGAAACAATTTCGGCCTCTTGAAAATCCGACATAAGCACTTCTGGCAAAAACTGACTATATTTTTGACTTGCAACCGCATCGGCATCTATGCCAAATATTAAATCGATACCGAATTTAAGCCAAGTATCCGTACCCACGTAATCGCCTATCCAACGTCTGAATGTAGTTGGCTCACTTGTTTGATGACACCTAATATATCCATTAACAGAGCTGGTAATTTTATCGCGCGGACGTGTAGAACAATTGTCGAATACAAAATTATATCTATATATCCTGTTTTTAGGCTGATAATTTTCCATCAGTGTGGCTAGAAGATTTTTCTTCTCCAAACTGTTTAGATTTAAAACCTGCTCCCAAACCATTGAGTTTCGTTCGGCATATTCTGGCAGAAAAAAGCTGGTTTCATAAATTCCCAATTGGTAATCCGTTTCGCCCTTTATAAACTTATAATAAAAATCTTCCGTTTCGAAACTAAAAATACCGTAATTAAATATGATATCGATATTTTTTGATGTATCCTTAATGCGAATAGCAGTGTGTCCGAATTTCGAATAGACTTCCTCTCCTGGAGAACAGGTTATCAAACTAACAACAGCCGAGTCGCCAATAGCCACCTGCTGAGCACCTAATTTACTAAATGCTAATAAAGTACAGACGATTAACAGTAATTGTTTCATAAGTTTTTTTGCTTTGGTTTTTACAAAAGTAATATTTTTATTTTGATTAACGATAAAAAATGTTTATTTTTTCGGTGCTATTTTGTCGCAACAAAATGTTATGATTACATGATTTTAACAATATTTTAGTGATTAAAAAAAATGTACGACACAAGTTTGTAAGATTTTTGCCACTTATTGTATCAAATAAGAAAAAAAACACTAAATTTGTGCTTTATAACATTGTTGTCAAACATATTTTTTACGAGTTTAATGGCAAAGAAAAATGTTTCCGAATTAAAACCGTTAGAAGAAATTCTATCGGTATGGGACGTATTAACTCCCGACGAAAGACAATTTGTACGCAATAATTACACTGTCCATTTTTTCAAGAAGAATGAAATTATTCATTGCGAAGGCGATAAGCCTACACACATGATGATATTGGCTAGTGGCAAATTAAAAGTCTACAAAGAAGGAGTCGGCAGCCGCTCTCAAATCATCCGCATGCTCAAGCCCGGTGAGCACTTTAGTTATAGAGCCATCATTGCAAATGATGGATACAGTACTAATGTGATGGCCTTTGAGGCCTCTACGGTTTACATGATTAAAGCAGATATATTTATTTCTATCCTTCGACACAATAATGCTTTCTGTTATCGGTTCTTAGAAGAGATTGCGTTTGATCTGGCAGCATCGGATGCTCGAACGGTAAATCTTACTCAAAAGCACATTCGCGGCAGACTGGCGGAAGCATTGCTTCAACTGTACAAGAAATACGGTGTTGAGGAAGACGATGCCACTATCAACATGTATTTATCGCGCGAAGATTTAGCCAATCTATCCAACATGACCACTTCCAATGCTATACGCACACTTGCTAACTTTGTAAATGAGCATGTGATTGCCATGGATGGCAGGAAACTCAAAATCATTGATGAGGAAAGACTTCGCAGAATTAGCAAACTTGGCTAATTATTCTTTATTGAAAAGATAACTGTTTACAGAAAACGGATCACTGAAAAAATGACCACGGCTCAAATTCAATCTACCTATAAGTTGGCGTTGCACTTTCTCATTTTGGGACAGTTGAAAAACGCATTTGACAAAACGAATGCTTTGGCAAACGAGTTGCAGATAGGCGAATATACTGACAGGCTGACGGATATACAACAGAATTATCGTTTCCTACTCCAGTATTATATCACCGGGGTAGAAGATTCGCAACGTAAATCGATTTACAATAAGCTTATTGCCAAAACTTTTATTTTGAATTCGGATCTGCGAGAAGAGTTGTTGATCAGAAACTCTACCAACTTCGAGTATACCCAAAAACGCTACTTTCCACACACAAAACGGTATCGATCGGCCGCAGAAATGCTGATTGCGCTAAATTATTTTTATTCTCAAACATCACTTATCGGCCATTTAGAAACAACGCATGAATTAGAGTTGAAACGACTGCGTTCCAACTACGAAACAGCCTTGCCCGAAGTATTTAAACTTTTTTGGCTAACCACCACCTACGGCACCGATGAGAAAGACTTTTTTGGAAAAGTGTTGGCTCCAGATTATCCGGGGCTATTGGAAAAATCGCTGTTAGTGTCGGCTTTAACTCTAAATCTATGGCGCACATTCGACGAAACAAAGTTGATGATGCTCTTGGACTGCTGCCAATTAACAGAACAAAAGGTAAAGCAACGCGCCTTGGTGGGACTGGGTTTCATTTTGGCAAGATACAATCGTTTTCTTGTTTATTTTCCTGCCATCCGCAACCGATTAGTTTTACTAGCCGACGATAATCATATTGTCGATAATTTTCAAAACATCATCATTCAGATCATTGCTACCGCCGAAACTGAAAAAATTTCGAAGAAAATGCAGGAAGAAATTCTTCCGGAAATGATGAAAATAAGTCCGCTGCTGAAGGACAAAATGAACACCGACAACCTATTGAATGCCGAAGAATGGACTGAAGAGAATCCGGCATGGGAAGAAATGCTCGAAAAAAGCGGTGTTACCGACAAATTAAAAGAACTTAGCGAATTGCAAATGCAAGGTGCAGACGTATATATGAGCACCTTTTCGATGCTCAAAAACTTCACGTTTTTCGCCGATATTTCAAACTGGTTCTTGCCTTTCGATGGGCATTTTTCTTCGGTTAATGAACTGTTTAAAAAAGATGACCGCACACTTTTTTCCGCGTTTGAAACGAATGCAGTAATGTGTAACTCCGACAAATACTCGTTTTGCCTGAGCATACTACAAATGCCCGAAGTACAACGTGCAATGCTGAAACAATCTTTCACCATGGAATCGGAGCAACTGGATGAAATGGCCAAAGACGAAGCTTTGCTGACTCCCGATTTGATGGCAAAAAACCTTTCTAAACAATACATTCAGGATCTTTTTCGCTTCTTTAAGTTGCATCCACAGCATACCGAGTTCTTTGACATGTTCACTTTTTGCCTGTCGATGCACCGCACTTTTTTGTTCGACATTTTGGCTGGCGACAATGATTTTAAAATGGCTATTGCAGAGTATTATTTCTCCAAAAGCCACTACACACAAGCCATAGAGCTATTTGAAAATATAATAAAAGAAGTAAAACCGTCGGCTGCCATCTATCAAAAAATTGGCTACTCCTACCAACAGACTTCTCAACTGACTGATGCACTGAATGCTTATGTTAAAGCAGATATCATTCAGCCCGACGATGTATGGACGATCCGAAAAATGGCACTTTGCTATCGACTGTCTGGTAATTATGAGAAAGCGTTGCAATACTATCAGCACGTTAATTTTCTGAAGTCCAACCAATGGTCGGTGTTATTACAAATCGGACATTGCTATATGGAGTTGAAAAAATATAAGGAAGCGCTGAGCATCTACTTCAGGCTTGATGCAGAGCAAGGTGACAACCCAAAAGTGTGGCGAGCCATAACCTGGTGTGCATTTGTATCGGGGAACATTGCCAAAGCCGATTATTATGTTCAAAAACTTATTGAGAAAGAACCAACCGCTCACGACTTTTTAAACGCCGGTCATATTGCATGGTGTACCCATAAATATCCCGAAACGGTAAGTTATTATCGTAAAAGTCTGGAATTATTGCAAAACAACTGGGATCAGTTTTTGGCATACTTTGCCGTTGACCGTCATTATTTGGTTGAGAATGGAATTGATACCGACGAAATGCCGCTGTTGGTGGACGAAGTAAATCCATTGGAGCTGTAGTCCTATTTATTTATACTTGAATACAAAAATATGATTTCTATTTTCCGAAAAGAATTACGTTCTTTTTTTAGTAATGCAACTGGCTATATTGTTATCGGTATTTTTTTGTTGCTGACTGGTCTTTTTCTCTGGGTAATTCCCGGACAATATAACATAATCGAAGCTGGTTATGCAAATGTAGACGGTTTATTTTACCTCGCACCATGGCTATTCCTTTTTCTTTGTCCTGCAGTGACTATGCGACTTTTTGCAGAAGAAAAACAGACCGGAACATGGGAATTACTGGTGACGAAACCACTCAGCAGACTTCAACTGGTACTCGGCAAGTATTTTGCAGGATGTACTTTAGTGGCATTGGCATTATTACCCACCTTGATCTACTATTTTTCAGTTTATTATCTGGCCGAACCCGTTGGGAATATTGATTCGGGAGCTTTCTGGGGATCGTTTATCGGACTTTTCTTTTTGGCGGCAATAAATGTTGCTATCGGCACTTTTGCCTCCTCGCTTTCCAACAATCAAATCATTTCATTTGTTGTGGCTCTGGTACTGAGTTTCTTCTTTTACTACGGATTCGATTTACTGGCAAGCTTTTTTACCTCGGGACAAACAATACAATACCTGGAAAGTATTGGTATCAACTATCATTATAAATCAATGAGCAGAGGCGTTATCGACTCACGCGATGTGCTTTATTTTGTGGGCGTAAGTGTTGTTTTTATTTTGACAACGGTACGAAAAATTAGATTTTAGATATTGGTTAATTGGCTGATTGGTTAGTTGGTTAGTTGGATAATTGATTAATTAGGAATTGGTTGATTGAAAAATGGTTTAGATGCTGACCAACCAAACCAACAAGAAGCATTAAGTATTATAACAAACATAAAATATGGAAAATCCATTGATATTAATTACAAACGATGATGGTGCTGATGCAAAAGGAATAGAAGTACTGACACGTTTGATGTGCGAAATTGGCGACGTAGTGGTGATGGCACCCGATGGGGCACGCTCTGCCCAGTCCAATGCGCTAACGGTTACGCACCCTATTCGGTTTAAGAAAATTGAAGAAACAGCTGGTCTGGTGCGGTATTCATGTACCGGAACTCCAACCGACTGTGTAAAACTGGCACTGAACGAAGTGCTTGACCGCAAGCCCGATCTATTGGTTTCGGGTATCAATCATGGTTCCAATGCGGCCATAAATGTGATCTATTCGGGTACAATGGGAGCCGTTTTGGAGGGTTGTGAAAATGGAATTTTATCAATAGGATTCTCACTGTGTAATCACTCGTTGGATGCCGATTTCACCATCTTCGAATCGTACATTACCCAAATAACCAAATTGGCACTTCAAAACGGATTACCTCACGCCACCTGTCTGAACGTGAATGCGCCGATGGGCGAAATTGCAGGAATACGCGTATCGCGCCAGTGCGACGGAAAGTGGACCAAAGAATTTGCGAAGCGCACAGACCCTCAGGGACGATCTTATTTTTGGCTAACAGGCAACTTTGAAAATCACGAACCCGATGCTGCTGATACGGACGAATGGGCATTGAGTCAGGATTATATTTCCATAGTGCCTACCAAAATTGACATGACGGCCTATCAGGCAATGGATGAGGTTCGAGGCTGGGAATTTTGAACAGCAGCAAGCAGTACGTACGTGATAAACAATTCCCAATCAACAAATAAACCAGCATGAAACGTTTCAATCATTTTCTATATGGATTTTTACCGGGAGTGCTACTTCCGATACTCTTTATGTGGGCATATCTGCTAAAATTCTATCCGAGCTATTTCTCTTTTTGGGAAATATTGAAACAACTTTACCCAAGTATTTTGCTGGGCAAAATACTACTGCTGTCGGTTATGCCCAACTTAGGACTTGTTTTTGTTTTTTATAAGTTCGATAGTTTTAAAATTGCTACCGGCGTACTTACAGCTGCCATGCCTTATTTTATTGCGTGTATTTTTATGCTGTAGTTCAGCAGTAAGCGGTAAGTAGCAAGCACTAAAGGGGAAACTGTTTACAGTCATCTATAAATACAAAACCGATTTTTAGTTATTACATGTATAAACTTGGTCTTTAGCCCCTTCAGGGGTTTGGGGTTTTTAATTATGAGATATTTTATCATTGCCGGTGAGGCGTCGGGCGATTTACACGCTTCCAATTTAATGCGCGAACTACGGATAGCAGATGCCCAGGCTGAGTTTTGCTTTCTGGGTGGTGACCTTATGCAGGCGCATGGTGGTAAAATGATTAAGCACTACCGCAACATGGCGTTTATGGGCATAGTGGCCGTATTAAAAAATGCGCGTACCGTATTGCAAAATATGCGTGATTGCAAACTAGCCATTACCGATTTTCAACCCGACGTACTTATTTTAGTCGATTATCCGAGCTTCAACCTTCGAATGGCTCGCTATGTAAAAGAGCAACTTGCCGACACTAAAGTGTACTACTACATTTCGCCCAAGCTATGGGCATGGAAAGAATACCGCATCAAAGAAATTAAGCGTTACGTGGACAAAATGTTTACCATTTTTCCGTTCGAAACAGCTTTTTATGCCAAGCATAATTACAAGGTGGAATATGTTGGCAACCCATCGGTGGACTCGGTATGCACCCGCCCCCATCAAGAGCAAAGCTTTACCGATTTTTGCACCGAAAACAATTTGTCCCGCAAACCAATTATTGCGCTGCTTGCCGGAAGCCGGAAACAAGAAATTGTGGGTTGCTTGCCCCGAATGGTAGAAGCAGGCCTGCGCTTCCCCGACTATCAGGTAATCATAGCAGGTGCACCCGGCATTGACATAGCTTTATATAATTCGATATTGAAAGATAGAAACGTATTGATAGTGGTTGGAAAAACCTACGAACTGCTGCAACAAGCGGCAGCCGCCGTGGTCAACTCTGGCACCGCAACACTCGAAACCGCATTGATAGGGACACCCGAAGTGGTGGTTTATCACTTACCTGCAGGCAGATTTGGCTATTTGATAAAGGAAATGGTTGTCCGTACTGGCTTTGTATCGCTGGTAAATATTGTGGCGGGCAAATTGGTGGTAAAAGAACTGTTGGCCCATTTATTCACCCCAAAAAATATTGCGACAGAACTGAATCTAATCCTAAACAACCCCACCTACCGCCAAACCATGCTGAACGATTATTCCGAAATAAAAAAAGCACTGGGCGAACCCGGAACCGCTAAACGTGCTGCCGTGAAAATGGTGGAGTTTTTGAGGAGGGAAGAATAGGGTGAAAATTTAAAAAGCTCCAAATTATTAACTAACGAAGTAACCCATCAACTCAACACACACGCCATAGCGATGCTATAGAATTTAGAATCCACGCTTTCGCTGCGTGAAGTGAGTACCACCGGTTTGTCTGTACCCTGAAGTAACCCGCCCATTTGCGCTCCCGCAAATAGTGCCAGACCTTTGTAAAAAATATTTGCACTTTCGAAATTGGGGAAGATTAAAATATCGGCATCGCCCAGCACGGGAGAGGGTACATTTTTTATACCACCACGTTCGGCATCTAACGCTAGAAAAATATCCAAAGGGCCATCCATAATCACATTGCCGAATTCGCCATCGCGCCACATTTGCATAATGTCCAGGTAATCCTGCATATAATGAATCCTCGGATTGGCAATTTCGGTAGCATGTATCAAAGCCACTTTGGGTTTAGCAATTCCAAATTTATAAGCTGTGGCAATGGCATACTTGATCATTGCGGTGCGTTGCTCCAAATTAGGTGACGGAATAACCACCGGATCGGAAAAAAAGACCAATTTATGATAGTTGGGAATTTCCATGGCCGCATTATAGGTCAGCACCTTTCCCACTGGAAGTATTCCTTTTTCTTTGTCAAGAATGGCTCGCAAGAGCACATCCGTGTTCACCAAGCCTTTCATCAAAATATCAGCCTCACCCGATTTTACCATGCGCACTGCTTCCAGAGTAGCTTCGAGCACGTCAGGTTTATCAATAATGTGTACAAATGGCGAGAGTGTGTGCTCCTCAAACAAATGTGGTGACTCGATAGAAGCTACGTCACCAATCAGAAAAGCCTCCACTATTCCTAAATCTACTGCACGAAGGACGGCATCCAAGGTGTGCGAATCGACCGCGTTGGCAACAGCCATACGTTTACGACAATTCACACTGGTTAGGTGAGCTGTGAGTTCGGAGAAGGATGAAATTGTATCCATTTTTAGCTGTTTTGGTGTATTTTCAAGACAAATGTATGAATAATAACTTGGTATAACAAACCCCGAAAACCATTTCAGCAACAGGAGCTTAATTATTTAAAGTATAAGCTATTGGTGTTTTTTGGAAATAAGCCAACCTGCTTTCTAATTCATTTTATTTGGTCGAAAATAGAAATTATAATCGTTTTATTTACATTCATGATTTCAATTTGTAAGTTCAATATTTAAACTAGAAAATGTGTATCCCGCCAAATTATTTTTGATATGAACCCAATTTCTAGTCCCTCTATTCAACAGTATATATTCACCTGCGGTTGTTACTCCTTAAAAAACACAACGCAATATCATCCAATGATTATCATGCACTTCAGATGTTTCGTCAAGACGAAACAGGATGTGAATAGACCGTAATAAAAGATAAAAAAACATTTTCAATACACTCTAATGACAAGTTATTTGAGCAATTTAGAGCTCTGACAATTAACGTATATTAAAAATGAAAATAGAAATATTGTATCTTTGAACGTTTTTTACATAAAAAACTCTTTTTATGAAAATTTGATAATAACATGAAAAGATTCAATGCACTGAACAACATTTTTGGTTGGGTAGCTTTTGCGATTGCTGCCATCACGTATCTGCTTACCATGGAACCAACTGCCAGTTTCTGGGATTGTGGCGAGTTCATTTCCGCCGCCTACAAACTGGATGTTGGGCACCCACCCGGAGCACCGTTTTTTATGCTCACGGGACGCATCTTCACCATGTTTGCTTCAGACCCCACAAAAGTGGCTGTCATGGTCAACACTCTATCAGCATTGTGCAGCGCATTACCATTTTGTTCTTATTTTGGACCATCACCCACTTAGCACGCAAAGTCCTCATTAAGTCGGAAGCCGATTATTTAACGACAACTATCATAAGCATTTTAAGTGCGGGTATGGTGAGTGCATTGGCTTATACTTTCTCCGATTCCTTTTGGTTCTCGACGGTGGAAGCTGAGGTTTACGCCTACTCTTCGTTCTTCACGGCCATTGTTTTTGGATGATTCTGAAATGGGAGAGCGCAGCCGATCGTCCCGGCTCCAATCGGTGGTTGTTACTGATTGCCTATTTAATTGGCTTATCTATCGGTGTTCATTTGCTGAACTTGCTGACCATTCCGGCATTGGTGTAGGTTTATTATTTCAAAACCAACAAGCCAAGTGCCAAACGAGTAGCGATGGCTATGGTCACAGCAGGAGTAATTCTTGCAGCAGTACCCTACGGACTGATTCCTGGTTTTGTGGAAGTGGCTGGCTGGTTCGAATTGTTTTTTTGTAAACACACTTGGGTTTGCGTTCAATACAGGTTTGTACGTTTATATCGCATTGACACTTTCCATTTTGATTTGGGGCATCTACGAATCGTACACCAATAAAAGTGCTACCCGACTAGCCATATCATTCGTAATGGCAATTTCAATCGTTGCTATTCCATTTTTGGCTGGCAAAGCAGTTGTTGGAATCATTATTATTGCAGCAATGAGTTGCTTATTTTATTGGAAAAGAACCAAGTTGAATGCACGCTGGCTGAATACTATCTTGCTAATGGTTACCGTTCTGCTTATTGGTTACACCTCCTATTCGATTATTGTTATACGTTCAGCGGCTAAGCCAACGATGGATCAAAACTCACCTGACAATATTTTTTCGCTCAAATACTATCTTAACCGCACGCAATATGGCGACCGTCCGTTACTTTACGGATCGGTTTACAATGCTCCTGTAAAACTAAACATTGAAGGAGACAGATGCGTACCTGCTATAGAGAAAGGCGACTGGTAAGAATGATGTAGTGTATGCAGATTCACTCGTTCCTAATTTGGATGCAAAAACAGCTTATAATTTCATCTTAAGTAAGGATCCGCAAACAAAAATGGACGGCGAAAGTTTCATAACTGCTAAGCATCTATTTTTACCTATAGATGCACAAAAGGTAATAAAAAGAGGCACCCTACCCCTATCCAGAGCCGGCGAAATTTTACCGCAGATAAACATTGAGACCAACAACAGACTTACTAAAAGCGACTTGATGGTAATTGAACTTCTGAAAGAGAATAATTGGAAACGCCCTCTGTATTTTGCCACTTCCATTGGTGGAGAATATATGGGATTGATGGATCATTTTGAACTTACCGGACTTACTTATCAAGTGCTGCCAATAGGCTTAAAAGGTAGTGGATCAAGTGTAAATACCGACGAAGTGTATACCAATTTAATGACCAAATTTAAGTATGGTGGCATCGAAAACAAGAAAGTTTATTTGGATCAAACAGTGCTAAATATGTGCCTATCGCACCGCCGATTATTGGACAATTGATAGCTGCTTTAGTTGCCAAAGGTTATATTGTTCGTGCACGAAAGGCATTGGAATATTGTAATAGAGTGATTCCACCAAGTACTGTTCGTCACGATTACTTCTCTACTTTTTTAGCTGACTCGTACTATAAAATTGGGGAATCAAAGAAAGCAAACGCCATTATGAATGCAGTGGCTACTGATTGTGTAGAGTACCTAGATTGGTATTTTAGTTTGAGTCCCAGACAAATAAATAGCGTAACAACTAAAAAAGGAAAATGAAATTGCTATACTAGAACAGGTATTAAGGATCTGCAACGAACAGAAGCAGAAAAGCATAATGGATAAATTTATGCCGAAGTACTTGGAGTTTAGCAGTAAGATGCAACTGAAATAGGTTGGAAAAAGACAATAACAATCCTCCGACAAAGATATGATTGTAAATTACATAAATAAACAGCGAGAGCAGCATAAGGCAGAAGAGTTCACAAAAGAATTTCGTCGTCTGCTCGTTGAAAACCAAATAGAAGTAGACGAGCAATACTATATGGAAGAGTAACCGTGTTGCACTCCGTGCAAAGAAAAGACAAGTCCTACTTAAACCTCATGCTTCGTAGCACGAAGTCAAGCATTGTTATACACTCCGCGTAAAGAACTGAACTAACAAATACCTGCACGGAATGCCAATCACGACACAAAGAAAAACGTCCAACAGATTAAATCCGTTGGACGCGTTTATGTTTCGATTTTTCTTACTGTTTGCCGCTTACTTGCTTACCGCTGGTCTAGTACCTCGAATAAGCCGAACGAACATACTGAACAGCCTGAGAATAAATAGGCTTGGTAAATTCAATAAACATATCTTGTTGAGGTGGTGGCAATTGCGCTTGTTGGTTACACATCCGTTTTTGATCATTGTTAAGTGCCCTATCATCACCTTTAAAATCAGCCCAGCTTGTTGCCCAAATATGCTCACCGGTGAAGTTCCGTTGCTGAATCACACGATTATTCAGGGCATCAACAATCCTTAAACTCAACACTCCGCCAGATAAAATTTCACGACGATACACATTTAGTTGAGCCTTTACGGTGCTGTAAGCATTGTATTCTTTGCCTTCCACTTTAACTTTCCCAACCACTACACTGTCGCAAGACATTTCTTTTGAGTTAACCGTTTCTTTGATATTTCCAACAGAGAAATCTTCGAAATTCAAGGCTATGAATTGATGCGGATTACGCATTTTGGTGCTTTTAGCTTCCTCTTCGGTATAAAACCGAACAAAACGATTTTGTGCATTCTGGCTCATTTCCGAAATTAAATTCGTATAGAAAAAGTCGGCCGAGTATTGATATTTATTGCTGGTAAACGGTTTTTGAACAATCACACGCAAGGTAGCTTCGTAGAGAGCTTCCTCAATTTTACGCAACACATCTTTGTACCCGGGCACATATCTGTTCGCATTTTGAAAATATTGATAGGCCATACGCGCCTGATCCATGGTATCGTAATCGAATGCTTTCAATCCCAAGTTGTAAGCTTGTTCGGCAGCTAGCTGTTTTACGGCGCTCAATTCTGCCACATATTCTTTTGGACCAGGGATAAGCTCTAACGCTTTTGGGCAGCGGAAAATATCGTTGGCCAGTTGGTTTAATCGCTCGTATTGATATACAATTACATCATATTTGTCGGTCTGTTTGGCCAGTTCTGCATTCTGAATATTGCGCTCAGCAGTTTTCTGAGCCATTGGATAAGAACTCGTTAGCACGTTTGCAGCTTTTTCATTCTTCGGATTAGAACGCAATCTGTCAATCGATTCCTGACAAGCCTTGAAGTAATCGCCCTTTTTGTAAGCTTTATTACCCGACGAACAACTAATAACAACAAAAACTACAAGCAAAGAAAATACTAAGTGGTACGTTTTTTTCATACTCGATAAATATTAGATTGTGAATTTGAAAATTGTCTTAAGTTTTATTTAAAATATTGAACACTAAACATCAATAGCGATAATTTTTACAATTACTTGCAAAGGATAAGAATGTACATTTCGCACTTGTAACTATATCCTTGTAACTATTTTTACATTCTTTCTGGAACTTCAATACCCAATAAGCTCATTCCTGTTTTGATAATAGTAGCAGTAGATTCCGACAACACCAATCTGAATTGTTTCAAAGCTTGGTTTTCCTCTTTCAAAATAGTAAAATCGTGATAAAACTGATTGTATTCTTTCACCAGGTCGTAGATATAATTAGCTATCAACGCCGGGCTAAATTCTTCGCCCGATTGACGAACAACCGCAGGAAACTCAGTGAGCAATTGAATAAGGTAACTTTCTTTTTCTGATATGCTCAGACCTGTATTTTTTAGCGAAGCAAAATCTATGCCTAGATCTGTAGCTTTGCGCAACACCGATTTGATACGAGCGTGCGTATATTGTATAAACGGGCCTGTATTCCCATTAAAATCAATCGATTCCTTCGGATTGAAAGTCATATTTTTACGTGGGTCAACTTTCAAAATAAAATATTTCAACGATCCCAATCCTACCATGCGGGCGATAGTTTCAATTTCTTCGGGCGTACAATTATCCAGTTTTCCCAACTCCTGCGATGTCTCGCGGGCAGCATCTAACATTTCGTCCATCAAATCGTCGGCATCTACCACGGTTCCTTCGCGACTTTTCATTTTTCCTTCAGGAAGTTCCACCATGCCGTACGAGAAGTGAACGAGATCTTTGCCCCATTCAAAACCAAGCTTGTCGAGCAAAAGTGCCAGTACCTGAAAATGATAGTTTTGCTCGTTGCCCACCACATACACCATTTTATTGATTGGGTAATCGTTGTAACGTAGTTTGGCCGTACCAATATCTTGCGTCATGTATACCGAAGTGCCATCCGAACGAAGCAACAATTTTTCATCCAAACCATCAACAGTAAGGTCGGCCCACACCGAACCATCTTCGCGACGATAGAAAGCCTTGCTGGTCTCTCCCCTTTCCACTTCCGATTTTCCTTCGAGGTAAGTTTCCGATTCGTAATATATTTTATCGAAATCGACACCTAATTGTTTGTATGTTTTGTCGAAACCAGCATACACCCAACCGTTCATGGTTTCCCATAACTGGCGCACTTCGGCATCGTTATTTTCCCATGCCAGAAGCATTTTTTGTGCGTCAAGAATTAGCGGAGCCGATTTTTTAGCATCGTCTTCACTCATTCCTTTGTCCATCAGATCTTTGATTTCAGCCTTAAAAGCCTTATCGAAAACCACATAGTATTTACCTACCAAATGGTCGCCTTTCATTCCTGTACTTTCGGGTGTTTCGCCGTCACCAAACAGTTTCCACGCCAGCATCGATTTACAGATATGGATACCACGGTCGTTTACAATATTGGTTTTCACCACTTTCCAACCGTTTGCCTTTTGAATTTCGGCAATACTGAATCCGAGTAAATTATTGCGAATATGACCTAAGTGAAGAGGTTTATTGGTATTTGGCGAAGAGTATTCTATCATCATCAATTGAGAATCATCGGTTACGGGTGTAATACCGAATTGAGCATCTCCATGAATTTGAGTCAATGTTTCGAGCCAGTAATTTTGGCTAATGCACAGGTTAAGAAAACCTTTTATAACATTGAATGCCGAAACAACAGGATTGTTTTTTTGCAAATACTCGCCTATTTCCTGACCAGTTTGTTCGGGCGATTTGCGGGCTGTTTTTACAAATGGAAAAATTACTACCGTAAGTTCTCCTTCAAATTCACGTTTTGTTTTTTGTAATTGTATTTGATTCGCCTCTATTTTTAAGCCATAAAGAGTCTCTACAGCCTGGGCTACTACTGTACCAATAGTTGTTTCTAAATTCATTTTTAGTTCATTATTTTGTTCGAAGTGCAAAGATACAAAAATATGTGATATGTGATGATAACAAAAAACGCCTGTTTCTCAGTTCGATAAACAGGCGTTTTTATGAAATATGAAATCAGATTAGAAAAATTTCCAGCCCAATGAAATTACAAAGGTATTGGCTGACATTTTATCCAAGGTAACATCGTTCAATTTTGTATGATACATATCGCCGATAAGATTGTAACGAGCATCTAAGGTGAACATCAAAACATCAACCCCAACACCGGTTTCCAACCCTAATTGTGCTGCTTTAACATCGCTAATCAATTGATCTTTATTTACCGAGCCACCTGTCGATGATAGTACATTATAATCAAGTGAAGATCCTGCATTGAATCGAAGTTTTGGACCTGCAAATACGCGTAGATTCACTAATTTCAAATCCAACAGCTTATATCCAAGTAGCAACGGCACATCAAGTGTACTTACAGTGACGTTTTTATTAAAAACAGTGACAGCATTGGCATTGTCGCGAAATGATATATCATCCGATTTTTTTCCCATTGCATATAAAAACTCAGGTTGAAAATACATTTTACTAAATCCGAAACGTGCAAATACTCCTGCATGAAATCCGTTGGACAATTCTGAGTTTACAGAATTCAGATTATAACTCCCCGAAGTTACTGAACTTAAATTCTTTGGGCTTATTGAAGAGGTATACCCGGCTTTAACACCGAAATTTAACTGAGCATAAGTAATCGAAACAGACAGCAGAAGTGCTGCAACTAATAAAAACTTTTTCATACAGATATTTTTAAATGTTTATATAAATAAATAGTGCTTTGTGAAATAACGGTGGAATGAAAGTAAAAGTATAAACTATCGATTAAAAAAACACCCACATGGGGTTATGAATATTTATTTTGGTACTATTGAATATCAAATCTGCTTTTTCGGGTAATTGAACTTTGTACGCTTTTTTTGTTGGGTTCGTCAATTTGCGATTGCGCAACCAAAGATTATACTCCTTCAATTGGGCGTAGCTTATTCCATTTTGTTTAGCCCAAATCGTCCAGTTTCCTACACTGTCATTTACAGTCAGATCTCTGGTTCGTACCGTTTGATAAAAATCTTCGGGTGCAAATTGGTAACCAAAAGATTTAGGGTTTTCCATAAATTGCTTCAGCGCTACCAATCGTATCACATATCGACCGGTTTCGGAGCTTAAATATAAATCCACTACTTCATCAGCTTGCTGCTTGTCTTGTTCTTCACCAATACGACCCATACCTGCATTGTACGAAGCAGCTACGGTTGCCCAGTTTTTGAACTTATTGTATGCACTCTTAAAATACTTACACGCTGCAATGGTCGATTTTTCGATATGATACCGTTCATCCACCTCATCGTTCACTTCTAAGCCAAACTGTTCGGCCGTTTTGGGCATCAATTGCCAAAGTCCAGCTGCACCCGCTCCCGATTGTACACGTGGATCGAGATTACTCTCAATCACAGCCAGGTATTTAAAATCGTCAGGCACACCGTATTGTTTTAAGATTGTTTCTAAGATTGGGAAAAAATTATTGGCTCGTTTTATTTGCAAAATAGTAACCGAATGATTGTATGCAATTATAATTTGCTCGCGGTCGTAACGCTCGCGGAGGTCATTTCTTTCCAATGAAATGGTTTGTCCGGCAAATGTAATTTGCTTAGGAATAGCTAATGAAGTGGTGGGGTTCACAGATAATGCTGAACAGACAACGCTTATCCACAATAGCAAACCGAGAGCGATTTTGTTTGGCATATCTTGTAATTTATGCATTTTAGTATACAAAGATAGTCGATTAGTTCAAAATAGCCTACCAAAAAACTAAAAATAGTAAACTTATCGTACGGTTGGTAACTGCTAAAATTATATTTTTCTATCTTTGTATACTTTTAGAAGCAAAAGTCAGGGTGAAAGTAGCAGTCATGAAACCGAATCTCCAATCAACCAATTACAAATCAACCAAGATGAAAAGAGCCATTTTCCCCGGAACATTCGATCCGTTTACCATCGGTCATTACAGCATTGTGCTACGTGGACTATCCTTTTTCGATGAGATAGTCATTGGGATTGGACACAATCAAGCAAAAAAAACACTTTTCAGTATTGAGAAACGATTGGACATTATCCGTCAGGCCTTTGCAAATGAGCCACGCGTAAAAGCGGAGGTTTACAATAGTCTTACTGTAGATTTTGCACTGGCCGTGGATGCTAACTTTGTGCTGCGTGGCTTGCGAACGGTGGGCGATTTTGAGTACGAACGCAACATAGCCGATGCCAATCGTAAACTTACTGGGATAGAAACCGTTATTCTATTTACGGAGGCCGAATATTCGTTTATCTCGTCAACCGTTACACGCGATTTAATATCGTTTGGTAAAGATATTACAACATTTCTGCCACCAAACGTAATTATTTAAGTAATTAATAATGCACAATTAATAATACGCATAATTTTCATTACCAAGCATTTATATAAATTCAAATAAGACATTACATTGTTCCAATTACGTGCATTCTTAAAAATAAAAAAATCTAATACAAAATAGAATTATGTAAACTCTAATTCTTGCTTGAAACAAATAATACAACCATTGCAATGAAAAAAAATTTTATAAATTTCCTAATCCTAATCGTTATTTCTTCATCGTTATTTGCCCTTACGCCAGCCGAAAAGCGCAGCTTTCGGATTAGTAAAAACCTGAGCATTTTCAATTCGGTATTTCGCGAACTCGACATGTTTTATGTTGATACGCTCAATTACGACAAAGTAATGAAAACCACACTGGATCAGATGCTTGCCAAACTAGATCCGTACACGGTGTATGTGCCCGAAGAGGAAACCGACGATTTAAAGTTTATGACCACCGGCGAATATGCAGGTATTGGTGCCATGATTATGAAAAAGGACAAAGAAATTCTTATTTCTGAACCTTACGAAGGCATGCCTGCACAGCGTAATGACTTGCGCGCTGGCGATGTAATTATCGAAATAGACGGACAAAAAGTGGATGGATTGACCGTAAGCCAAGTTAGTGCCCGATTGAAAGGTACACCAAACACGCTTATAAAATTAAAACTAAAGCGCTTGGGAGAGAAAAAACTCGTTGAAAAACAATTTCTTAGAGAAAAAATACAGGTCAATCCTGTGGGTTATTCAGCAAAAGTGGCCGATAAAGTAGGTTATGTGCTCTTGAACGAATTTACAGACAGATCTGCTATTGAAGTAAAAAGTGCTGTTGCTGATTTGATAAAACAACATAAAATTGAATCGTTGGTGCTGGACATTCGTAACAATGGTGGTGGATTGATAGATGAAGCCGTGAAAATTGTGGGGTATTTCGTTCCGAAAGGCACTGATGTGGTTACTACAAAGGGTAAAAACAGTGAGGCTGAAAGGACTTACAAAACACCTTCAGATCCCATCTTCCCCGATTTACGACTGGTAGTGCTTGCTAATCGATCATCAGCATCAGCATCCGAAATACTTTCGGGTTCTATTCAGGATTTAGATCGAGGCGTTATTGTGGGCGAGCGTACATTTGGAAAAGGATTGGTTCAAAATATTCGGCAAGTTGGTTTCGGGGGTCATTTAAAAGTAACAACTGCTAAATACTACATCCCCAGCGGACGCTGTATTCAGGCGTTGGATTATAGTCACCGTAACGAAGATGGTAGCGTAGGTCGTGTTCCGGACAGCCTAACTACCGAATTTAAAACCCGCAACGGGCGAAAAGTACGCGATGGTGGCGGTATCGTTCCCGACTCATTAACCAAGGACGATAGAAAAATAAACATTGCGTACTATATTTTTGCCCAAAATTTGTATTTCGACTTTGCAACATTGTACGTCCAACAACATCCAAGCATTGCATCATCGGCTGATTTCACCCTTTCCGACATTGATTTCAAGGCATTCTCCGATTATTTAGTCGAAAAGAAATTTACCTATACCACACAAACCGAGAAATATTACAATGAACTAGTTGAGACATCCAAAATTGAAGGAATGGATACGATAGCCAAAGTTGAGTTTGCAGCGTTGAAAGCAAAACTGGTTCCCGACATTAGCAAAAGCATTGCTGAAAATAAAGCAGATATCAGCGAGTTATTAAGTCTGGAAATTATCAAACGTTACTATTTCCAAAAAGGCGAAATTCAATATTCGTTGCGTACCGACAAAGATTTGAAAGTAGCGATTGAACTGCTCAAATCCGATGGTGGATATTTGAGAAAACTTAATCCATAATTGGTTACATGTTAAACACTTCGACCAACTAACGATTTTAAACTATTAACCAGCTTTTCCATACAACTATAAGGCTTTTGATTGATTTTGTAATAAATTTCAATCAAAAGCCTTTTTTAATGCGATTTTTATTCCTATTTTTGCGACCGCAACTGCGAAAATAATTACATTAAAAGCAATCTGATACTCATCATCCTGATAGTCACAAATTATGCATTAATCACATGCAACAATTGCATTTACCATGAAAAAAAATACTGTAGGAAAAAAAATTAGCATTTTATGTGCCGACAAAAACATCTCCATTGAAGAATTGTCCGAAGGTTCGGGACTAACTGTAGCTCAAATTGAATTGATTCAAAACAGCGAAAGTATACCCTCGTTATCTCCTTTAATTAAAATTGCTCGTGCATTGGGTGTTCGATTAGGTACATTTTTAGACGATAGCAATGAACTTGGCCCGGTAGTCCATCGTCAAACCGAAACACAACAACCGGCCACATTCTCCAGCCAGCTTTCCAATACCAATTCTCATCTCGATTTTTTTTCATTGGCTGGCAACAAAAGTGGCCGTCACATGGAGCCATTTCTAATTGACATACAACCTTCTATCGTCACAGAACCAATTCTTTCATCGCACGAGGGTGAGGAATTTATCTTTGTGATTCAAGGCGCAGTAAAAATTCAATACGGTAAAGAAAGCTACGAACTTCAAAAAGGGGATAGTATTTACTACGATTCGATAGTTGACCATATTGTCAGTGCAGCCAACGACCAACCTGCGCAAATAGTAGCTGTTGTTTATACTCCAATTTAATTTAATATGGAATTATCAAACAACACTTTAGGCGACTGGCTAGAACATTGGGCCACCAAAACTCCCAAACATGAATGTATCGTTTACTCCGACCGCAATTTACGATTCACTTGGTGCGAATTCAATGATCGAGTGGATAATATGGCTAAAGGATTGCTGTCGATTGGCGTTACCAAAGGGGCGCATGTGGGTATCTGGGCGCAAAACGTACCCGATTGGTTGACATTTTTATATGCCTGCGCCAAAATAGGTGCGGTGGCAGTGACTGTAAACACCAACTACAAAGAACATGAACTGGCCTTTGTCATCAAAAATTCGGATATGCACACACTTTGCATCACCGATGGTGTATCGGGCAGCGACTATGTATCGATGGTATATTCGCTTTTTCCAGATTTAAAAACAACTCAGCGAGGGCATTTAAAAAGTGAACTTTTTCCACAAGTAAAAAACGTAGTGTATATCGGACAGGAAAAGCACCGCGGCATGTACAACACACCGGAACTTTTACTTTTGGGTAGCAACCAGAATGATACAAAATATTTCAACATAAAAAATTCCGTAGATTGCCATGAAGTGGTAAATATGCAATATACCTCGGGCACAACAGGTTTTCCGAAAGGTGTAATGCTCTCGCATCACAACATTGCCAACAATGGTTACCTCACCGGCGAGCACATGAAGTTTACGCAGGCCGACAAACTGTGCGTTTGTGTGCCTATGTTTCACTGTTTTGGTGTTGTATTGGCCGCAATGAATTGCCTTACGCACGGCTGCACGCAAGTAATGGTTGAAAAATTCGACCCGCTGATTACACTTGCATCCATTCACAAAGAACGTTGTACAGCTGTCTATGGCGTACCTACCATGTTCATTGCGGAGCTAAATCATCCCATGTTCAATTTATTCGACATGAGTTCACTGCGAACCGGAATTATGGCTGGTGCATTGTGTCCCATTGAATTAATGCGTAATGTGAGCGACAAAATGTTTATGACCATCACCAGCGTTTATGGGCTGACTGAAACTTCGCCGGGCATGACACAGACTCGCTTCGACGACTCGTTCGAAGTTCGTTGCACCACTGTGGGCAGCAATTATGAATTTACAGAAGTTGCAGTCATTGACCCTGTTACTGGCGAAATGTGTCCCGATGGCGTACAAGGCGAAATGTGCTGCCGTGGATACAATGTTATGAAAGGGTACTATAAAAATCCACAAGCTACCGCCGAAGTCATTGATAAGAATGGCTTCCTTCACTCGGGCGATTTAGGCGTGAAAGATCCCGATGGGAATTATCGCATTACCGGTAGAATTAAAGATATGATTATTCGGGGCGGTGAGAATATTTCACCCCGCGAAATTGAAGAGTTTCTGTATAAAATGCCAGGAGTTAAAGATGTTCAGATAGTGGCAATGGCCTCGCCGCGCTATGGCGAAGATGTAGCTGCGTTTGTGATTCCTCATGCCAATGCCGAAATTACATCGGAAGATGTGCGCGACTACTGCAAAGAAAAAATAGCCCGTTATAAAATACCTCGCTATGTATTTTCGGTGAACGAATATCCACTCACCGGCAGTGGAAAAATACAAAAGTTCAAACTGCGCAAAATGGCCGTAGAACTGTGCAAGGAACATGGAATTGAGATTGTATAAACAAGAACTCTATATCAAACAGAACTCCCCGAATGACAATTGCCATTCGTGGAGTTTTGGTTGTATCTAATGGGTTTTAATCCTGTACTATTTCAGCAAAGTTGGCAATGTGCTCATCCACGTAGGCAGCAATTAAGCTTGTTTGCTGTTCTTCCATTTCGAAATACATTTCTTCCAAATCATCAAACGCTTCAAAATCGACATACATAGCATTAAACTCGTCCTCAGTCGTTTCTCTTTCCAGTTCTGCTTTGTTTGGATCGTAAATTTCCTTGGCTTTGTAAACCAATTTTGACAAATCCACAGCGCCAAACTGTTTGATTGCTTTTGCAAAAGGGTTAGAGAAAATATATCCACCGTAACCGTTCTGAATCAATTGTACAAAACCACCGTCGCGCATTTCGTCTTGAAAAAAACGATGCGCCAACAGTGTATGCTGGCTTCCGTTGAGCAAGGACATATTTTCGGCAGTGAGATTTCCTCCAATAATTTCCAGATAAGCATCAGTAAACACTTGAAGAAATTCATCCATTCCTTTTTGGGCAGCAGCTGCCAATTGGCTGTCTTTTATTTTAATCATTTTGTTGTGATAAGCAAGTTATTAGTAAACGATTTTTGAAAATGATTGTAAAAGTAGTTGATTTTAGTAGATTAGCCAATTCTATTGTGATTGTTTTTTCTCCTTAACTAATCATTTCAGGAACAAATAAGCATCAATGGCATCAATAGTAACACTATCCTTACCTGCATAATAATTGCCTCTCACATTTAAAATCACAAGTTTATAGTTTTCACATTGAATGGTCATGTCCTTAATTGGAAATGCTTTTGTTTTCTCGTTTGTCTTATGCAGCAAGCTTAACTTTTCAGCAAGAGAAATTGTAATCATTTGGTTTTCTGAACCTTTTCTGGTTATTTTCAACACTTGATTCTTCAAAATAACGTTCAAACTGCTTGAAGCTAGAAGTGTATCTTTTTTGCCATCATAGTCGTTTAGCTCAACAAATTCTTTAAACAATTCAATATTTAACGGCTCATCTTTATCCTCGATGTGAGCATTGAAATATTTTTCAGTTCGATTCAATTCTTTAAGTCCTAATTTATCAATCACATCCGATGCATTCCATTTTTTTATTTCTTGTTTAAAATAGGGCTCAAAACAAGTGTATCCGTAATTATGAAACGTATACTTTATATCTTCAATTAATCGTTTCGAAGTTAGCGTGTCAACTACGATCGTAGACTTTGAATTATCAATCATTTTCCCATTCTTTAGTAATTTAGCGTCATTCAGCAACTGTCCAATTTCGGTTAGCATGGTACGTTTAGTAACGCTGAACACACTCCATGGGCCAACTGACATAAGCAAGGCTACCGAGGCAAATGAGCTAACTATCCATTTCAAATGTTTTGCATTGCTGATAAAAAGATAGACAGATATTCCATAAAACCACAAGTTAAGAATCAGTACCAAACAACGATTTATAGTCAGTCCATAATCGCCCAAACGACGGAAGATACCCACAGACATAAGCACTAAAAGCGGCATCAACAGAAGCGGAAAGTACTTTGAGAGAATATTTACAAACTTGTTTTCTTTTTGCAAGCGCAAGGGGTACAAAATGAACATGCACAGAAACCCACCTAAACCGAGGATAGAAACTAAGGTTGAAACCCAACCATTTGGCAACTCCCATTTGATGATAATTTGCAAGAAATAAACGTATAGAATTAACGTATAAAGAGCCAGAATGGGCAGAAAAATATACAGACCCAGTATTTTGAAAAACTTATCGAAAGTGATATCTTGGGTATTCATTTCAGTCTTTTCCGGTACGTTCGACAAAAAATAAACCGGACCAAAAAGCACATAGCAAATCACACTCAGATTCTCATACACCTTATGATTAATGTTTATTTTAAACAATACTTCGAGCGAATAAATGGCCAGACTTAATCCCGCAAAAAGAACACTGGCAAAAAGAACTGTAATAATAATCTGAGTAACATTTATTTTCGTAAAACTCCAAAATGGCATGTCAGTTTCTTTCTTAAAAAATGGGACTACAAAACTAAACAACCCAAACACAAGTCCCAAGATAAAAACTTGATAACGATCTGTCGGCAAATCGAGATTGAGCAACCAAAAACAATAGTAGCCCATCACCAATGAAGGGATGACAATCAAAAGCAGTCGTTGTATTTTATGAAAATTATTTTCTAGCAAAAATGATATCGGAACATAAAACAAAGAAGTGAGAATAAAAAAGATCAGTATCGAATCTTCCAATTTATGCTCGGGGTAATTGATTTTAATGATACAAAACAGTGCCGTTCCTATCAGAAAAATCAAGACTAAATAGAATCGTTGCAAAACAACTAACAATCTTGCGGTTAGCTCTTTAATGGATAGCCTTTTCATTTAATGATATATGTTTTTATAGTTCGTTTATTTTACTTCCAAAATTAAAACCGTTTTTGCAGAAATTACCATCGGGCTTGATAATCCATACCTTTTATTGGTTACAATTTCCATACCTTCAGTTTTCCCTGTAAGCATTTCAGCAAAACGCTTCAAATCCAGCCCCTTAGCACTATCATTATTATTCGCAATTACCATTATCGTTTTGCTACCGTTGTATCTAAAGGTCACATACAACCCATTTTCAGAAATAAACTGCTTCATCTTTCCACTTTGCAGTACAGGATTACTTTTCCGATAATTTAATAATGTTCTAAGGTAATTAAACACTTCATTTTCTTCATTCAATCGTCCTTCAGCCCCAAATGCATTTCGCTTATCGGCAGCCCAACCACCGGGAAAATCGAAGCGGTGTCCCTGATAATCTCCCCTGACACCATCGAGCATAATTTCTGTTCCATAATAAATTTGTGGATACCCTCGCGTTGTGATTAACATGGCCAATGCCATTTTGTATTTTTGTACATTTCGTTGAACCGATGTTGAAAAACGATCAATGTCGTGATTATCCAGAAAATTCATAATCAGATTCGGATTGGCATACACAAAATCCTGAGCATAATGTGCATAAAACCGAGCCATTCCACCATCCCAACTATCCGCCTCATTGAACGCAGAGCTAAACACATCTTTCAGGCAAAAATCCATTACACTTGTCAAACGGGAATCAAAACCATCTTTATTGTTATTCCCCGACTGAAAATAAGCTATCTCGGCAGGCGTTTTCACCCAGCACTCGCCTACCACATTCAAGTTGGGATATTCATTGCGAATGGCTTGTATAAATCTGGCCGCCGTTTTCAAATCATTATACGGATAGGTATCCACACGCATTCCATCTATATTGGCCGTTTCAATCCAAAACGTATAAACTTGTCGCAAGTAGTCAAATAGCAATGGATTTTGCAAGTTCAGGTCAGGCATATTGGGTGCAAACCAACCATTCGTCAGACGTTGTTTATCAACTTCTGCCGAATGCGGATCTGTCCACGTGGCAATCCGATAATTAGACGAAGTATAACTTGGCCAGGTATTGAACCAGTCATTTGCAGGAAGATCTTTCATCCACCAATGTGACCCGCCGCAATGATTAGGTACTACATCGATAATCATTTTCAGACCATTGGCATGGCAGATTTCGGAAAGTCGAGCATAATCTTCATTTTTACCAAAACGTGGATCAATTTTATAATAATCTGAACAGGCATAATGATGGTAAGAATAATTAGTATCATTGTTATCAAAAAGCGGAGTTATCCACAAAGCAGTAGCACCTAAGTCGGCGATATATGGAACTTTGGATATAATTCCTTCGATATCACCTCCATGTCGAGCTCCCGAAACCTCTCGATGAACACCCTGATGATAACTCGGGACAGAATCATTGGCCGGGTTTCCATTTGCAAAACGATCCGGCATCAGCAAATAAATGGCATCGGCCTCGGTAAAGCTTTTTCTCTGAGCAGAACCATCACGCCTTTGCTTTAATTCATACGAAATGAATTGTTTTTTATTGCCTCTTTTCAACACAATATTGAATTTTCCGGGAAGCGTTTCTTTCTCCACCTTCAAATACAAAAACACATAATTAGGATTATCGGTCAGTTGCTTACGCAAAATACTGACACCCTGATAATTTACCGAAATATCAGAAGATGCAATATCTATCCCGTACAACATTAATTGAAAATCAGACCGTTGCATATCCGTCCACCAATAAGTTGGTTCTATGCGCTGCACCCATACCTGCTGTTTTGCATGAAGTTGGAATGCAAAAACCGCAACAAAAATTAGCAAAAGTATCTTTTTCATTTTGAAGCAATTGAAAGTTTTTAAATCAATGTCTATAATCACTGTTTATTGATGATAAGATTTCGTTCACACATTTGTTTACAGATGGTGATATTATGTGGATTCTGTGTTCTAATTTCTTATCTATGAGGGATCGGTTCTTAAATCGTAATTTTTTCCTGACTCTCTGCTTTAATATGTACAAGTTTATTATTCACCACCAAATCAATTCCACTTCCTGTAATATTCTTAATATAAAGTTGTTTCTTTTCAATCCGAACATTCAGCTGATTGTTGCGGAACACGATGTTAAAGGCAAAGGCATTCCATTTCTCTGGAATTTGTGGGGTCAGTTGCAGCAAATTATCTTTTACACGCATTCCTCCAAACCCTTTTACAATACTAAGCCATGTACCAGCCATACTTGTAATGTGCAATCCATCAGCCACTTCACTATTATAATCGTCTAAGTCAATACGTGCCGTACGCAAGTACAAGTCGTAGGCTTTTTGTTTATCGCCTATTTTACTTGCCACAATGGAATGTATCCCTGGCGAAAGCGAAGACTCATGGACTGTCAATGGTTCGTAGAATTCAAAATTCTTGCGTATCTTTTCCACAGTAAATTCATCTTCGAAATAATACAGCCCATGAACTACATCAGCCTGCTTAATTAACGATGAACGCTGAATTCTATCCCATGTCCAATGCTGGTTTATTGGGAGTTGTGATTCTGGTATGTCAGCTGCTAAAGTTAGCTCTTTCTCAAAAAAGCCATCTTGCTGTAAAAACAAATCCTTTTTTTTATCTTCGGGAAAATACATATTTTCAACAATATCTTTCCATCGAAAGATTTCTTCATTTGAAAATTGAATACTCAGGGCAAGCCCCTCAAACTCCCGAAAGCTCTCTCTTTTCACCTTTTCAACGCATTCAATTGTATATTTGAGAGTCCAAACAGCATTATAATTTGTAAACCAATTATTATTCACATTACTCTCATACTGGTTTGGACCTGTAACTCCGAGGATCACATATTTCTTAGTTATTTGCGATACATTTACCCGCTGAGACCAAAAACGAGCTATTGCAATAAGTACCCGCAACCCGTATTCAGTTAAATATGTATCATCAGCCGTATAGTTAATATAATTGTAAATTGCATAAGCAATGGAGCCATTACGATGAATCTCCTCGAAAGTCAATTCCCATTCGTTATGAGTTTCTTCGCCATTGTAAGTGGCATTTGGATATAAGGCAGCACCATTTGTAAATCCGAATTTTACGGCATTTTGTATAGCCTTTTTCAGGTGACGATACCTATACAATAATAAATTTTTGGCTACATTTTGGGGTGCAGTACATAGATAAAATGGCAAATAAAGCGCCTCTGTATCCCACCGTGTCGCACCCGCATATTTTTCACCGGTAAAACCCTTAGGGCTAATATTTAAACGAGCATCATTCCCATTGTAAGTCTGATTAAGTTGAAAAATTGCAAATCGAATGGCTTGCTGCGATTCAACATCACCTTCAATAATAATATCGGAATGCAACCATTTATCGGCCCACACAGCTACGTGTTCTTCGAACAACTTGTTCCACCCTTTCGCTTTTGACTGCCGAGCAAGAGTTCTGGCTCTATCCGCAAGTTCTTCGTAGGGGTGATTGAGTGACGTTAAAACGGATACATATTTATTTATACAAACAGTATCGCCAATCCGAACGTCTGTACCAATGCTATAACCAGCTGCTTTTTCTTTCTCTATCTTGGTTGGAATAATATTCAGTTGCTCATTGTTTTTATAAAAAACGAAGGTTTGGGCACAGCAAACATGAAAATCGATACGACGGGTTTGTGCCCACAAGTGCGATACATCCTGATCAGTTTTGATTTGTAATACATTCCAAAACGGTTCTTTGTAGTTGGTTAGCTTATTTCGTACATCGGCATCAATCAATGGCATAAATGAAATACGACCTTCGTAGTTTATCGATTTCACAGAATAACTAATGGCTCCTACCTCCGACTCGGCCATGCTCAGAAAACGTTTTACCGATACCTGAATTTTATGACCTTTTTGGGAAATTGCTTCGAAGGTTCTTTCTAGATAACCCTCGTGCATATTCAAAATCCGCTTAAAATTTTGAACATCCCAAGTACTTAAATCAAGTTGGTCGTCATTTAGCCGCACAACGATGCTAGTCCAGTTTGGGGCATTTATTATTTTATCATTTGTATCCGAATATCCATTTTTCCAATTGCCACGCTCGGCTCTTTCGGGATAATAAATACCTGCAATATAAGAACCCAACATGGTCTCGCCCGAATAAAACTCTTCGAAATTGGCACGTTGACCCATATGACCATTACCAAGACTAAAAATACTCTCAGAAGCCAATTGTTTATTTGAGTGAAAACCCTCTTCGACAATAGACCAAGGATCAGTTTGTAAATATTTGTTCATGTGATTGAAAATTTCAAGGTTGACACTCATACTTTAGGGATAATTATGCAATTACCTCAATGTTGTGCAGTTTGTTTTATCTTATCGTCAACCAGCAGTACACTCACAGCTGCAATAAGCAAGAAAACACCCGACATTATTAAAGCATAGATAGCTTGCGAGTCAAATAATCGTTTAACGATCGTTCCCCCGAATAAGCCATTTATAATTTGGGGAACTGTAATAAAGATATTAAAAATACCCATATATATTCCCATCTTACGCACTGGTAGCGCAGGAGCTAGGATGGCATAAGGCATTGACAGAATACTGCCCCAAGCCATCCCGATACCAATCATTGAGAATAGCAGAGTCGTTGGATTAGTTATAAAATAGATTGACAACAGACCAATAGCACCAGCAGTTAACGATATACTATGCGTTAGTTTTCGTCCAAGCTTATAGGCTATTGCAGGCAAAACAAGTGCATACACCATTGCCACAGCGTTATAAACTCCAAAGATAATCCCCACCCAGTTTCCAGCTTCTTGATACTGTAATGATTTAGTATCAGCAATGGCCAGTCCGTAAACATGTTGCGCCACAGCAGGAGTCGTAAAAACCCACATCCCAAACAAAGCTATCCAAGAAAAAAACTGAACAGGTGCCAATTGTTTCATTGTTTTTGGCATCGCTACCATATCCAGAAATATATTGGAAAATCGGATAGTTTCAGTTGGAGCAATCTCAACATCTGGATTAAATTTTGTCATCTCTTCGGGCGAATATTCTTTGGTAGTAAATACTGTCCAAAGTATGGTAACTATCATTACGAAAGCTCCAATATAAAAGGAGAATACAACATTATCCGGGATTCCACCGTGAATTGCTACCTTCGAAACACCTAGCCATTCGGCCAAAACATAGGGCATCCACGAACCCACAACTGCACCAATTCCAATTAAAAATGTTTGGATAGAAAAGCCCAACGTGCTTTGATCTACTGGAAGCATATCTGCAACCAATGCACGAAACGGTTCCATGGCAACATTGAACGAGGCGTCCATAATCATCAAAAAACCAGCACCGACAAACATGGCAGGTAGGAAATTCGCAAAAACGCCGGCATTGGGCATAAGTATCAATGCAATAGCAGCTAAAATTGCACCCACAAGAAAAAATGGACGTCGTCTTCCCAAGCGTGTCCAGGTATGGTCGGAATAATGACCTATTATCGGTTGAATAATCATGCCTGAAATTGGAGCTGCCAACCAAAACCATGAAAGCTGTTCAATATCAGCACCAAAAGTCTGGAGAATACGGCTTGCGTTTGCATTTTGCAAAGCGTATCCAAATTGGATTCCTAAAAAACCCATACTTAGTGAGAGAATTTGAAAGAAAGAAAATTTCGGTTTCGAGATTCGAGTGGCTTGCTGAGTGTTCATAAAATAATCTTATTTAGTTGTTCCTCTGATAATTAAATTCGTTTTTACAATCTTATTAGTATATTGTCCGTGTGTTATCCCATTAATTTTATCGAGGAGTAGTTTGGCGGCATTTTTACCCATTTCGTAGCCATGTTGCTCTACCGTGCTTAGCAATGGATCGCAAGCCTTGGCGAGTTCACCATCCGAAAAACCAAAAATGGCGATATCCTCCGGAACTCGAAGTTTCGCTATTTTTACTGCATACAAAATTCCAGCAGCACAATGGTCATTAATCGCAAAAAAACCATCGGGGCGGTCGGGTCGATCTAGTATCTCGGGTGTAATGATGATAGCCTCCTCACGTGTGTCGCAAACTCTAATCAACGATTCATCAACCATAAGCCTATATTTACGGAGTGCATCCAGGTAACCATTTTTGCGATTTTTCGAAATTTCCAAATGAAAAGGCGAACTATAAAAAGCAATTCGTTTGCAACCGGTTTGAATAAGATATTCAACCGCCGCAAAAGCACCTGCATAGTCATCTACCACCACACGGTCGGTAATAATTCCAATGCAAATTCGGTCGAAAAAAACCAAGGGTATATCGCTTTCAATAATTTCCTGAAAATGGTCGTAGTTGGTAGTATGTTTACACAAAGAAGCCAAAACACCCGAAACCCTTGTAGCAACTAGGGCTTTTGTATTCCTGACTTCTTTTTCATAATTTTCTCCAGATTGACATAAAATTACATTAAAATCACCTTCGTTGGCAACTTCTTCGATTCCGGACAAAACGGATGAAAAAAAGTAGTTATTTATTTCTGGAACAATTACACCAATCGTATTATTTTTACTTGTTCTCAAACTCAGCGCCAATGTATTAGGCTTATAATTAAAATCTTTGGCATACTTATTAACGGCATCTTTTGTTGACTGGCTAATGTCGGGATGATTCTTCAGCGCACGAGAAACCGTGGAGGGAGAAATATTAAGCGCTCGCCCAATATCTTTAATGGTTATTTGTGGTTTGTTCATACGAGTGTGATTTAAGGTCAGAAGCACCGATATTATATTTGAAATTTGAGTCACAATAAAATCAATTGTATATCAACAAATTACAAATAACAATGAAGGCTTTTGCTTCAAAATAAAAACCTAATCATTATTATCAATACAAAAGTATATTAGTTTGTCCGAATAAAAAATTATTTCCGCAAATATTAAATATATCTTTCGCAAACGTTTGCATAGGTTTTTATAACTATTATTATTCTTTTACGATAGTAATTAAATATTTACCCTCTATTTTTGCCACATAAAATCACTACCCAATTTTCAAACTGAATTGAAATTAGAACGCTATTAAAGAGCACATTTTCAAGAGCAACGATTTGGTTTAGGTTTTAGCTAGAACAATATTTATCAACCTTAAAAAACTCAATGCATGAAGTACACAAACTTTAAGCTAAAATTACGGGCATGTTTAGCCATTTTAGTGTTGTTTGTTTTTGCGGCTGCTGTCAATGCGCAACAAACATCCATTTCTGGAATAGTAAAAGATGCAAGTACTGGGGAACCCATCCTCGGAGCTAACATTCTAGAAAAAGGTACATCAAATGGTACAATTACCAACCTTGATGGTCAGTTCACTATCAAAGTAGCTGCCAATGCTACTTTAATTGTCAGATACATTGGATTCGCCTCTGTCGAAGTTCCTGTGGCAGGTCAAAAAAACATTATTATTCAACTTAAAGAAGATGCAGTAGCATTAGGCGAAGTAGTTGCCATCGGATACGGCGTTGTAAAGAAAAACGACGCTACAGGCTCGATTACAGCTATTAAACCCGACAAACTAAACAAAGGCCTCACTACAAGTGCTCAAGACATGATTGTGGGTAAAATTGCCGGGGTAAGCGTAATTACCGGTGGTGGCACTCCTGGTAGTGGCGCTACTATTCGTATTCGTGGAGGTTCTTCATTGAGTGCTAGTAATGATCCATTAATTGTTATTGATGGATTAGCCATGGATAATGACGGAATTAAAGGGGTAGCCAATTATTTAAGCACTATTAACCCTAATGATATTGAAACATTTACAGTATTGAAAGATGCTTCTGCAACTGCAATTTACGGTTCACGTGCATCGAACGGTGTAATTATCATCAATACAAAAAAAGGATTGAAAAATTCCAGACCAAGAATTTCGTATGACGGAAACACTTCAGTAGGAATATTTGGTAAAACCATAAAAGTACTTAATGGTGATGATTTTCGTGCTTACGCTAAGTTGTTGTATGCCGATCAACCAGCGGCTGTTGCCAAACTTGGAACAGCAAACACCGACTGGCAAAGTCAAATTTACCAAATGGCAATTAGCCATGATCATAACATTAACGTGACTGGTGGTTTTAAGAATGTACCCTATCGTGTATCAGTTGGCTATACCAACCAAGATGGAATCCTGAAAACCTCAAATTTCGAACGTTATACTGGCGCAATCAGTTTAAGTCCGTCATTATTTGACGATCATTTAAAAATCAATTTAAATGCCAAAGGCATGTTGATTAAAAACAGATATGCTGATAACGGAGCAATCTCAGCAGCTGTCTCCATGGATCCAACACAACCGGTAACTTCACAAGATGCTACTTATGCACCATTTGGAGGCTACTGGCAATGGACTCAACCTCAAACGGTAGGTACTGTTACAACCTATATCCCAAATCCTCAAGCAACAAAAAATCCACTTGCTACTCTAATGCAAAAAGACGAAACGGCTAACTCGAGAGATTTGATTGGAAGTGCGGAATTTGACTACAAAGTTCACTTTTTGCCAGATTTGCATTTACATCTAAATTTAGGAATTGATAATGCTTATGGTAAACAAATATTGAATTTAAGCAACCAAGCTGCAAGCGATTTTCCACATGGTCGTACCGGTTGGGATAAACAAAGTAAGACCAACACTTCATTAAACTATTATATGCAATACGGCAAAGAAGTAGGTATTCATAGATACGATGTAATGGGTGGATATGAATGGCAACATTTTTACCGCGAAGGAACTTCTGAATTTATTGGATTGGATGGTTATAATCCGGTTCCTAGTATTTTCAAAACTGAAAGTTTTTTGGTTTCATTCTTTGGACGTGTAAATTATACGCTTGCTGATAAATATTTGTTCACAGCAACTGTACGTAATGACCGCTCATCTCGTTTTGCTCCAGACAATCGTAGTGCTATTTTCCCTGCCTTCGCTTTTGCGTGGAAAATAAACGAAGAAAGTTTCTTAAAAGACAACAATACCATATCTGATTTAAAGTTACGATTAGGATATGGTATCACTGGACAACAAAACTTATCTACAGGAGACTACCCATATTTACCAGTTTATACCACAAATAAAAACGGTGCATTTTATCCCTTCGGATCAACCTATTATAGCACTTCAAGACCAGATGCTTTTAATTCAAAACTGAAATGGGAAGAAACAACGACATGGAATGCCGGTTTAGACTTCGGATTCTTTAAATCTCGCATTACAGGTTCAGTTGATTATTATTATCGGAATACAAAGGACCTGATAAATGTTGTACAAGTTCCAGCCGGAACCAACTTTAGAAACAAAGTAATTAGTAATGTTGGAACATTGAGAAATTCCGGCGTTGAGTTTTCGTTAAATGCAAAAGCTATAACTACCAATAATTTAACATGGGAAATTGGGTACAACGCTACTATGAACATAAACAAAATCACCAAACTAACATTTGGTAGCACAGAAGGATACTATGTTCCTCAAGGAGGATTGTTTCAAGGTTTTGCACAAGCTCATGCTGTCGGATTCCCTGCTAGTTCATTCTATGTATATGAACAAGTGTACGATGTAAACCATAAACCAATCGAAGGTTTATATGTTGACCGCAATGGCGATCATATTATAAATGAAAAAGATAAATATTTCTATCATAACCCAAATGCTGATGTAATGATGGGACTATCTTCAAAAATCATTTATAAAAGTTGGGATTTCGGCTTCTCACTTAGAGCAAGTCTTGGCAACTATATGTACAATGCCGTAGATGCAGGAGGTTTAAATGTAGGTTCAGGTGGCGTTTATTCTTCACTTGGTTATTTCTCAAACAAACCACAATCTGCATTTGAAACTAATTTTAATGGAGGAAGCAACACGTATCTATCTGATTACTACGTTCAAAATGCATCTTTCATTCGTTGCGATAACGTTACCATTGGATACTCATTCAAAGGTGCTAAAAAATCAAGTTTCAGTGGACGTGTTTATACTACATTCCAAAACCCATTTGTATTTACAAAATATAAAGGGCTAGATCCTGAAATTTCCGGTGGTATTGACAATAACATTTACCCTCGCCCAATTGTAACTATGTTGGGAGTAAGCCTTAATTTCTAACTCTTAATCAATAAATTTAGCAATATGAACAACATAAATAAAAAATTGTTTTACTTCATCGCTCTAGGTGTTATTGCATTTAGTGCAAGCTCATGCCTCGATGATTTGAACGTGACCCCCATAAACCCTCAAGTTACACAAACATTTGACCAAGAAGCTGTTTTTGCAAAAACCTATGCAGCATTTGCATTATCCGGTCAAGAAGGTCCCGCGGGAAATAACGATATTGACATCACTGACGAAGGTCGGTTCTCGCTAACCCGATGTTTATGGAACTGTAGTGAACTTCCAACTGACGAGGCACTATGTGCCTGGGGAGATAACGAAGTTGTAGAACTAAATGCAAATACATGGCCTTCGACAAATCTGGCTACAGAAGGTTTGTATGCTCGTTTATACTTCATTGCTACTATCAGCAATCACTTTTTAGAACAAACCGCTGGAAAAACCGACGCAGTTTCTGTGAAAGAACGCGCTGAAGTACGTTATCTCAGAGCATTAAGCTACTATTATTTAATGGATTTCTTTGGAAGTGTTCCTTTTACTGAAAAGATTTCTGACGAATTTCCACAACAAATAAAAAGAGCTGACTTATTTACATACATTGAAAAAGAACTCACTGCATGTGAGCCTGATATGTACGAACCTCGTCAGGCCGACAAACCATATTATCGCTTGGATAAGGCAGCAAACTGGTTGTTAAAATCCAGATTGTATTTGAATGCCGAAATATACACTGGAACACAACGTTGGGATGATGCAATAACTTATTCTGACAAAGTAATGAAATCTGCATACAAATTGAATCCAAGTTACAAACAGTTATTTATGGCAGATAACGCAGGTACAATCGATGGCTCGACAATAAACACTGCACCTCAGGAAATCATCTTCCCTATCGCAGCAGATGGCGTTAAAACTAAAAGCTGGGGAGCGTCTATTTTCTTAATCGCCTCTACACACACAAGTGGAATGTTAGATTGGGGTAGCACAGAAGGATGGGGAGGTAATCGTGCCAGAGCAACTTTAATAAAGAAGTTCTTTCCTAGCGGTAATGTACCTACTTTAGCAGATTTATCCATCCCAGCTGTAGATGATCGTGCATTATTAAATTCTGTTGATAAAACCCTTGAAATTACAAAAGTTACCGATTTCACAAAAGGCATATCGGTGGCAAAATACAGCAACAAACGGGCCGACGGTCTTGTTTCACATGACACACAATTTCCGGATATGGATATTCCGTTCATGCGTGCTGCAGAAGCTTACCTAACTTATGCAGAAGCAAATCTTAGATCAACTGCTGGTAGTGCAACACTTGCATTAAAGGCCGTTAACGATCTTAGAGCCAGAGCGCATGCAATTCCACTGACAGCACTTAGCAAGGATCAGGTATTGGATGAATGGGCACGCGAATTTTATTTCGAAGGTCGTCGCAGAACAGATTTAATTCGTTTTGGATATTTTGGTGGAGGCACCTATAATTGGGACTGGAAAGGCGGAACTGCAGCTGGATCAAATTTTCCTGCCAAATTCAATTTGATGCCAATACCTCCGGGAGACTTAAATGCAAATCCAAATTTGAAACAAAATCCAAATTATTAATTCGGCATATATTTACAACTAATAAAATAGTAACAATATGAAAAAATTAAATATATTATTTATTGTTTTGCTAAGTTTAACTGGATTTTCTTCATGTGAAGATGCAAAAGATCCTGTGATAAACAGCGCAGCATTAGATGGCAGCTTAACATTTAAGTTGAACCAGACCCAATACACCAATTCCACTTATGAGCTTACGGATGCAAATTCAACATTGAATATTGATTCGCTCACATGTGTTCAACCAAATTATGGTTTCACAGCTGCGGTAACTTATACTGCTCAAGTTTGTTTCGATGCAAATTTTGCAGCAGGAAAATTCCAAAGCCTACCAACAACCGTGAATGGAGAAAAAGTTGGAATTAATGTAAAAGAATTAGATATTGCAGTTATTGCCCTTTATGGAGGTTCATTACCTGATCCTATTGTAAAGAAAAATGTATATCTAAGATTGGTTGCAAATGTAAGTGGAGCTACTGCTACACCACTTACAAAAACACCAACCATAAAAGGATTATACTCTAATTCAGTTGTAATGAACATCTTACCTTACGTTTTACCTTTATTCCCTTATACAGAGGCGAGCCCTAGAATCTGGTATATCGTAGGATTGGGAGGAAACTGGGATAACTCTGTAGCCGGGCTTGGAAGTTCACTAGTTCCACTTAGCTTATCTTCAGGTAAAAAATACAACTTAAATGGAGATGGAGAATTCAAATACACGGGCTACATTAAAGCAACTGATGGATTCAAACTCCTTCGTAACATTGGCGACTGGGCAAATGACACATGGGGCATGACAGGTTCAAATTATGTTCATAATGGAGGTGGAAATATCACCGTACCAAGCGATGGATATTACACAATCACTTTGAATTCAATTGATAACAAAGTATCGATTGACAAAGTAACTATAACTCCTACAATTTACAATTCAATCGGGCTAATTGGTGCATTTAATGGTTGGAGTGGCGATGTTGCCTTAACAGGAAATGCAGGTACAAGCAAACATGTTTGGTACACAACCCATACATTTACTGCTGAATCGCAATGTAAATTACGTGCCAATGGAGCATGGGATATAAGCTGGGGAAGTGCTGGCTCTTCTGACGGGAATCCACTTTATTCTAAAATGGGAATTGGTATTACACAAGGCGGAAAGAACTTTATTGAGACAACTGGTACATATACCGTCATTTTAAATGATATTGATGGTTGCTACTTCTTTATCAAAAAATAAAAAACAAATGCGTACTGCTGCTAAACCGGCAGTATGCATTGAAAAGAACTTATTATTCAAACTAAAACATTTTGAAAATGAAAAAAATAGTATTATTCATATTTTCGGTTGTTATTGGCTTGTGCTTTACTTCGTGTGAAGATCCGTATGCCAATCAAAAGGTTGCCAGCCCTACCGCTTACCAACAGGAAACACTACAAGACACCACCGGGTTTGCTGCGGCACTCAAAACCGGCGTCAGCCCATTAACGATACTCTCAAGCAAACTAACTAGCCCATTGGCATTGTTAACTTGCTCGTCGGGACTTAACAGAGTGGACACTGCCACAAAAGCTGAATACAAAATTCAATTTACCAACGTTATTACATTTGCCAACTTAATTACCATTCCTATCACTTTCGATGGTAAAGCAGGATCTGATGTATCGGTAGATTGCAAACGATTCAACGATTCTATCAAAACATACAACAAAAATGCGGTTCAACGCACTGTGTATGTTCGATTATTGTCGTACATTGTAAAAGGTGGATTGAAAACCGTTTACACTTCTAAAGTTGCTACATTATTGGTAACACCAAACAATTACGTTTCTACACCAGTGAACGATGTTGCATCACTTCCAATGAATAGCTTTATCAATATCGACGTACTTGGGAATGATACGGATCCTGAAAAAGATGTATTAACCGTATCAGCGGTTGGAACAGCTGCACATGGCACAGTTACAATAAACACAGATGGCAAAGTAAAATACACACCAACAGTAGGTTATTCGGGCGCTGATAGTTTCAGCTACACCGTTAGCGATGGCAACGGCAATCCTGCTACTGCAAATGTAGATGTAACTGTAATGGCCATTATGCCTTATACTGGTACAACTCCAAGAATTTGGCACCTAGTAGGTGCTGCTATTGGTGATGGAACATGGAACAATAGTGTTGGAGGCTTAGGTGCAGCATTGTATCCACTTAGCGTTGTTTCTGGCAACAAATACAATCTTGCTGGGGATGGTGAGTTCACTTACACTGGCTATTTTGAGGCAGGAAAAGCATTTAAATTGATACGCGATGCAGGTAGTTGGGCAGAACAATGGGGAGTAACAAATGGTGTTTACACACACAATTCTGGAGATAATATTACCTTATCAACAAGTGGTTATTATACTATCAACTTAAATTCTATCATCAATACACTTACAATTACATCTGCAACAGCTCCTACAGCTAGTTACACGTCTTTGGGTATGATTGGAGAAATGAACGGTTGGGGTGGTGATATTGCTTTAACACCTGGTCAAGCCACAAACAACCATATGTGGTATGGAACTTATACATTTGCATCTGACTTTACACCGCCTGTAGGTAGCGGTGGAATGAAATTCCGCGCAAATCACGACTGGAATTTCAATTGGGGTGCAGGAACATTCCCAATAGGTTTAGGAACAAATAACGGAACTAACATTCCTCATAAAGCTGGAACTTACAAAGTTATATTTAATGATATCAGTGGTTGTTTCAGTTTTATCAAATAATAAATATCATTTAAACAATAAATTAGAAAAGTCTGATCTTTTAAAAGTTCAGGCTTTTCTTTTCTTTGAAACTAAATCAATTAAAACAAAATATCATGTTCAAAAAAGCTTTTCTTCTTTTGCTCATCTTCGCCACGGTGAGTTCTAACGCTCAAATTGAACGAATTGAGCCTGCCTTTTGGTGGACGGGAATGAAAAATTCGCAACTGCAATTATTAGTTCATGGGAATAATATTTCTAAAAATCAGGTACTCATAAACTATCCTGGCGTACGATTACTTAAAATCAATAAAGTCTCTAATCCAGACTACTTGTTTATTGATTTGATAATTGATTCAAAACTGGCAAAAGCGGGTAAGTTTGATATTCGTTTTCAACAAAATGGCAAAACGACTGCTACCTATTCGTACGAATTAAAATCAAGGCGCAACAACTCGGCACAACGACAAGGTTTTTCGAGCTCCGATGTCATCTACCTCCTTATGCCCGATCGTTTCGCAAATGGTGATCCGTCAAATGATAATGTAGAAACACAACCGGAAAAAGCGAATCGCACGATTGATTCCGGTCGTCATGGCGGCGACACTAAAGGTATTCAAGATCATTTGGATTATATCAAAGAGCTAGGTGCAACGGCTATTTGGTGTACACCTGTTCAGGAAAACAACCATACAAAATTCACCTATCATGGTTATGCAATAAGCGACTTTTATAAAGTTGATCCCCGATTTGGAAGCAATGATGAGTATGAAAACATGGTGACAGCATCACATCAAAAAGGGCTGAAAGTCATCATGGATATGGTTTCAAACCATGGTGGAATTGACGCATGGTGGATGAAAGATCTACCTATGGAAGACTGGATTCATCAATGGAAAGAGTTTACAGTCACAAATCATAAAGCGTCTACATTAAAAGACATACATGCATCAGGTATTGATAAAAAGTTATTTGTAGATGGTTGGTTCGACACCACTATGCCAGATATGAACCAACAAAATCCCTATTTTTGGACTTACTTCATTCAAAATTCGATTTGGTGGGTAGAATCTGCCAATCTGGACGGTATACGAATGGATACCTACCCGTACAACGATAAGGATGCAATGGCAAAATGGGCAAAAGCCATTACCACCGAATATCCATATTTCAACATTATGGGGGAGGCTTGGCTTTACAGTTCTCAAGATATCGCATTTTGGCAAAAAGATGCTACCAATCCATTGAAATACAATTCACAATTACCCACAGTCATGGATTTTATCACGCAAAAAGCACTTACCACCTGCTTCAATGAACATGGTAAACCGTGGGAAGAGTTAGGAATGAACAGACTCTACAACACGATTGCCAATGATTATCTCTATGCTAATGTAAACAACCTGCTTGTATTTGCCGAAAACCATGACACGCAACGTTACAACTATGTATTAAAGGGAGACTTAGCTAAGTATAAAATGGCGATGGCATTTCTGATGACTACACGTGGCATACCACAACTATATTACGGCAGCGAAATAGGTATGACCGGCAACAAAGACAAAGGTGATGGAGATATCCGGCACGATTTTCCAGGTGGCTGGACAGGTGATTCGATAAATGCATTTTCAGCAAATGGCAGAACAGCCATTCAAAATGAATACCATAACTATTTATCAAAATTATTAAACTGGCGAAAAAACAAACCGGTAATACATACTGGGCTATTAACTCATTACATCCCGGATAATGACACTTATGTGTATTTCAGGTACAATGAAACGGAAAATATCATGGTAATTATCAACAACAATGAAACGGACAAAACATTAAAACTTGATCGTTTTGCAGAGAGTTTGAAAGGTAAAACGAAAGGTGTGGATGTAATGACGAATGCAAAATTTGAACTGGAAAATACTATTTCAATTCCGAAAACCACTGTATTAATATTGGAATTGCAATAACATTTTTCAGGTGTAAGATAGTCGCATTTATAAGAATTAAATACTCATAAACCAAAAGTTAGAAAGTTACAAGTGCTTCTTATTGCAAATAAAAAATGTGATATTTACATCCTTGAATAAGCCGATTATCATCAAATAAAAGAACATGAGAAAAATCCTCTTTTCAACCATCTTATTTCTATTGACAACGTTTTGCTTTTCGCAAAATCTTCCAAAAGTAAGTTCGGGAACGATCAAACGAATTGAAAATTTTCAATCGAAATTTGTTTCAGCCCGAAATGTGGATGTTTGGCTGCCCAATGACTATAACCCATCCGAGAAGTACAGTGTGGTTTACATGCATGATGGTCAGATGCTTTTTGACAGTACACTTTGCTGGAATAAAACAGAATGGAAAGTTGATGAAGTTTTCACAAATTTATTGAATCAAAAGAAAATAGAAAAATGCATAGTCGTAGCAATTTGGAACAGTGGTGCTAACAGGATTTCAGAGTATTTCCCGAACAGAATTTTCTATCAGTTAGACAAAAAAACTCGCACTCAGCTTTCTGCAAAATATTGTAATGGGAAAACTGCCAATGGAGACAATTATCTGAAATTTTTAGTTGCAGAACTGAAGCCTTTTATCGATGCGAATTATTCGGTCAATGCAGACAAAGAACATACTTTTATGATGGGTTCAAGCATGGGCGGTTTGATTTCGATGTACGCTATTTCCGAATATCCTGATATTTTTGGAGGCGCAGCTTGCATGTCAACAGCTTGGCTGAGTCAGATAGAGCCAAATTATAAAATACCATTGGCAACATTCAACTACCTGAACAATAAATTAGCGTCGCCGTTTGGTCATAAAATTTACATGGACTACGGCACTGGCGAAAGCGATAAACCTCACCAAATGACTCAGTCTTTTGTGGATTTAATTTTCAAAGGAAAAGGCTTCAACGACAATAACTACCTTTCGAAAACCTACGAAAAAGCTGAACATAATGAAGTTGCATGGAGTCAACGACTCGATGTGCCCATTGAGTTTCTATTACCTAAAATTCAACATCAAAATCCAATTAGTGGTAAAATTGATTTGTATGAAAATTACTCATCAAAATATGTGACTTCCAGAAATGTAGAAGTTTGGCTTCCAGAAGGCTACACCCCAAATAAAAAATATGCCGTTTTGTACATGCACGACGGTCAAATGTTGTTTGACGCCTCCACTACCTGGAATCACCAAAGTTGGGAAGTTGATGATGTGGTAACCAAATTGATAAAGGAGGGTAAAGTTCAAGATTTTATTGTGGTTGGAATTTGGAATGTTGGAAAAACACGGCATGCCGATTATTTTCCACAAAAACCTTTTGAAACACTCACTCAAGAAGGAAAAGACTTTGTTAGCAAACAACTTCAAACAGCAGGAAGAATATCAGACACTTTCAAGGCTGTTTCAGACAGCTACCTGAAATTTCTGGTTACAGAACTGAAACCATTTATTGACAAAAAGTATTCGGTGTTCAAAGACAGAAGCCATACTGTTATTGCAGGAAGTAGCATGGGAGGACTTATTTCGATGTATGCCATTTGCGAATATCCCCAGATATTTGGCGGAGCTGCATGCCTATCAACCCATTGGCCTGGTGTTTTTGAGTTGCAGAATAATCCTGTTCCACAGGCATTTGTAGAGTATTTAAAAACAAATTTGCCGAATCCGAAAACCCATAAAATTTACTTTGATCATGGTGACCAAACTCTCGATGCTATGTATCCGCAGCTACAAAAAAAGGTAGATGAGGTAATGAAAATGAAAGAGTTCAGTGATGACAATTGGCAAACAAAATTTTACCTAGGAGATGATCACAGCGAAAAATCTTGGAACAAACGGCTAAACAATCCACTTCTTTTTATTCTAAAAAAATGATAGCGATTGTTTAGTCAACACCCATGATTACCTTTACTAATTATTTATGTCCTTTCATTTGTTTCGAACATGATAATCTGTAGAAAACAGGTATGAGGATTCGAAAAAAAACTAACAATTCTTTAAGCATATGCAAACGTTTGCGGGAAATTACATCAGCACATAACATTTGTAAAGAATCAATGACTTGGAATTGAATTACATTTGCGATTAATACATATAAGGCATTAAAATTCTTATCATGAAAAAAGTCACATTTTCTATTATAGCTTTACTCTTTTCAATACTTAGTTGGTCGCAAATTGTCACCAGCACCCCTGCTTTAATTACCCAAAATGGAGGTTCTGTTGATGTAGTTTTTGATGCCACTCTTGGAGCTGGAGGTTTAAATAATTTTACCGGAACAAATATTTATGCACATACTGGAGTTATAACAACTGCAAGTACAAATACCGGCGACTGGAAACATGCACCAACCTGGCTCGACAATTCTGCAAAATACCAAATGACTCCGCTTGGCAGCAACAAGTGGAAACTAAGTATAACACCGAGCATTGCTGCTTATTATAATCTTACAGCTAGCGAAGTGGTTACTAAACTTGCTTTTGTTTTTCGGAATGACACTGGATCAAAAGAGGGCAAAGACCTTGGTGGTGCAAACATTTACCTTGATGTATTTCAGTCGGGATTGAATGTGGCTTTTAGCAACCCTACCTCAGACCAATTCCTTCCAGTAGGTACAAATATGAACATCCAGTTTAGTTCAACCGAAGCTGCTAATCTCAATTTACTTATCAATGGAACTAGTGTGCAAACATCTACATTAAGCACAACGCTTTCATACCCATACACATTTTCGACTGCTGGCAACTATATTCTAACTGCTCAAGCTACAGTGGCTGGGAATACAGTAAGTGCAACAAAAAACGTTTTCATACCCGATGTTCCAATTAATCAAGCTCGTCCAGCTGGAGTGAAAGATGGGATAAATTATATCAACAGTACTTCGGCCACGCTAGTGCTGTACGCACCCAACAAAACGAGCGTGTATCTTATTGGCGACTTCAATAACTGGACAACACAAAGCAGTAGTCAACTAAAAAAAGATGGCGATTATTGGTGGATAACACTTGCTGGCCTTACTTCAGGCACAATTTACGGCTATCAATATCTGGTTGATGGAAATATCAGAATCAGCGATCCTTACACCGAATTAGTACTCGATCCGTCGAACGATCAATATATTTCAAGTACAATATTCCCTAATATGAAAGCCTATCCTACAGGCAAAACAGATGGTTTAGTAGCTACTCTTCAAACTACAAAACCATCATACACTTGGGAAGTGCCGACTTTTAATATGCCATCTCGCGAAAATATGGTTATTTACGAAGTGCTGTTGCGCGATTTTACACCCGAAAAAAGCCTAAATGCGGCAATTAACAAATTAGATTATCTTAAAACTCTTGGAATTACAGCCATTGAATTAATGCCTATTCAAGAATTTGACGGCAACCTGAGCTGGGGTTACAATCCAAATCATTACTTTGCTTCTGATAAAGCTTACGGTACACCAGATACCTACAAAAAATTCATTGACGAATGTCATAAAAGAGGATTTGCAGTAATTTTGGATATGGTTTTCAATCAGGCAAGCGGTAGCTGCCCATTTGCAAAACTATATTGGGATGGAACCAATAGCCGTCCTGCAGCAAACAATCCATGGATGAACCCAGTGGCTCCACATCCGTACAGCGTATTTAATGATTTTAATCACAGTTCTACTTTTACCAAAGAATATTTTAAAAGAGTATTGCAGTACTGGATTACAGAATACAAAATTGATGGATATAGAATGGACTTAACCAAAGGTTTTACTCAAAACAGTTCTACCGAAGCCACAGCCAGCAATTACGATCAATCCAGAATTGATAATTTGACCACATATTACAACGCTGCCAAAGCAGTAAAAACCGATGTAATGTTTATTCTGGAACATTTCTGCAACAATGACGAAGAAACAGTTTTGGCAAATTCCGGCATGTATCTTTGGAAAAATGCAAATTACTTTTATTCTCAATCAGCCATGGGATCGCAAACAGGCAGTGGTTTTGGGACACTAAACACAACTCCCCGCAGCTGGGTGGGATATGCCGAAAGTCATGATGAAGAACGCAATTTTTATAACGCAAAAATAAATGGCATCGGCGTAATTTCAATCGATTCGATTGCCCGAATCAAACGAGTACCATTAAACATAGCCTTCACGGCTCTAATGCCTGGGCCAAAAATGATTTGGCAATTTGGAGAAATGGGATATGACTATTCGATTAACTCAAACGGCGGTCGAACCAACGAGAAGTCATCGGCTTGGGGGTACTTAAACCTGGTTCATCGCAAAGCTGCTGCTGACGCTTGTGCAAAAATCATCTCTTTAAAGAAATCATACCCTACTGCGTTTACACTTGGAACTTACAGCATTAGCGTAGCTCAATCCGACTGGAATACTGGGCGACGTATTGCACTTTCGCATACTGATTTAAGCATGGTTATGATGGGCAATTTCAATGCATCGGCCACCATAACGGCTAGTCCTAATTTTCCAAAAACAGGTATTTGGTATAATTTACTTACCGGCGATGAATTGAATGTAACCAATACAGGCACGACAATTAGCATCCAGGCTGGCGATTTATTGATTTACACCGACCGAAAAGTAAACTTCACCAATGCTGTCAACAATCCAAAAACATTGCTCGATTGTAATGTATTTCCAACAGTTACTGTAGGCAAGGTGTATGTAACAAGTCCTAATATAGTGAAAAATATCAAGGTATACAATATGCAAGGATTACTTTTAAAAACGGTTAGCAATATCCCTGAAGTAGATTTATCAACACTTTGCACAGGTATCTACTTGATGGAAGTAAGTACTTTTGAAGGGAAAGGAAGTTATAAAATTGTGAAACAATAATACGAATCTATTTTACAAAAAAATGCACAGTTAAAAATAACTGTGCATTTTTTTATAATGAGCTTTTGAGAACAAACTAGCGGTTCTTCATTTATTGAAACATATTTCTAAAATGTTGGAAAAAGTTTTTTGAAGCAGCAGCATTTGGTTTTACATTTTCTGATTTTCCAAGCTTTTCCATGGTTGTTTTTTCTTCCTTATTAAGATTTTCAGGAATATACACGCCTATGTTTACTAACAAATCACCGGTACCATAGCGGTTTACACTTGGCAAACCTTTACCTCGCAAGCGTAACACTTTACCCGGCTGCGTACCTGGTGCTATCGTCACCTTCACTTTTCCTTCAACCGTAGGCACCTCGATAGAGCCACCCAAAGTTGCCATTGGCACTGTAAGTAAAAGATTAAATATCAGATCATTTTCATCTCGAATTAGTTCGGGGTGAACTTCCTCTTCAACCAACACCAGCAAATCTCCATTTACTCCTCCCCTGCGTGCTGCATTTCCTTTTCCACTAACAGAAAGTTGCATACCTTCCATAACTCCTGCCGGAATATTGATGGTAATTACTTCGTCTTCGCGCACAACGCCTTCACCACTACAATGCTTACATTTATCTTTTACAATTTTACCTTCACCATTACAAGTTGGGCATTCGGCCGCTGTTTGCATTTGGCCTAAAATGGTATTTTGCACACGGGTAACTCTTCCCTGACCGTTACATGTGGTACAAGTTGTAGACGAAGACCCAGCTTCTGCACCGGTTCCGCTACAATGCGTACAAGCTACCTGTTTTTTTACTTTAATTTTCTTTTCAACTCCTACAGCAATTTCAGCAAGTGTAAGTTTCACTTTCACGCGCAAATCAGATCCTTTACGAACTCGTTGGCTTCCACCGCGCTGACTACCGCCAAATCCGCCAAATCCACCGCCACCAAAATGACCGCCAAAAATATCGCCAAAGTGCGAGAATATATCTTCCATATTCATTCCGCCACCATTGAAGCCACCGCCACCTGACGCACCACCTACGCCGGCATGTCCGTATTGGTCGTAACGTTGACGCTTTTGCTGATCACTCAGCACTTCGTAAGCTTCGGCAGCTTCTTTAAACTTCTCTTCTGATTGTTTGTCACCCGGGTTCTTATCCGGGTGAAACTGAATGGCTTTTTTGCGGTAAGCCTTTTTAATTTCATCAGCAGAAGCCGATTTGGACACTTCCAGTATTTCGTAAAAATCTCTCTTAGACATTTCTCTTTCGTTGAATTATAAATTAGTTGGCATTTTTCAATCGCCTAACTGATTACTGATAATTATTTGCTGATAACTGAATTACTCTCCAACAACGACTTTCGAGAAACGAATCACTTTCTCGTTCAGCGTATAACCTTTCGAAGCGCAATCAATAATTTTACCTTTCATATCTTCGCGTGGAGCGGGAAAAGTAGTTATCGCTTCATGAAACTCGGTATCAAAGACTTCATTTTCTGTTGGAATAGCTTTTACTCCTTTTGACAGTAAAAATGCTAAAAACTTAGTATAGATAAGTTCAACACCATCTTTTACAGCCTCAACATCTTCTGATGTTTCCATGGCTTTCAAACCACGTTCAAAATCGTCAACCAAGGGTAACATATCTACCAAAACGCCTTCGCTAGCTGTTTTCAACAAATCCATCCTTTCCTTTAGCGTACGCTTGCGATAATTATCAAACTCTGCCATCATTCGAAGATTCTTGTCATTTAAATCGGCACACTTTTGAGTCAAAAGCTCCAATTCATCTACCGGGGTTTCTACTGTATTTTCGGTTGATTCGCAAGTTTTACCTGCTTCAGCAGCCGGTACACACTCGTTTACATCTAAATTTTCCTTTGAATGTTTATCCTTTTTCATACTTTTAAAATTAAATTCGAACCACTATATTCCTTAAAATGTCGAATTAGTTGTTTTGAGTTTTAGTTCGGTGGAATAGGTCAATAATTTTGCCAAAACACCCGATTTCCGTTTTTGGCAGAAATCAGGTGGCAGAATGGCAGATATAGTTGCATCTCTATTTATATTTCAAGACAAAATGTACGAAAACAACTTGAATCAGTTGATTAAGAACAGCTATCGTTTGAACAAAACAGGTACTTAAAATGGTCTAGCGTGTCAACATAAATTTAAAGCTAACTCCAAAGTTAGTAGATGATACCGGGAATGAGGAAGAAATAAGCGGTGAACTCATTTGCTTATCATAAAATAATTGAATGTTTAATTTTGAACTAAACACATAGTCGGCTATCACTTTAAGCGTAAACAACTTATTACCATTCGAAGCTTGAGTTAGATTACTATCAATTTTTCGCAAAAGTGTTTTAATGTCTTTGTAAGATAAATCTGCACTTAGTTTCAAATCGTTTTTTATGGTAGTTTGCTTATCGTTTTTCAGTTTCAGGATAACATCAAAGTCCTTAATAACATAACCGAGCCCAACCACATATTCATCGCTCGCTGCTTCAACCAGTTGCGTACTTGACAGATTGAGTGCCAAGTTACGCTGCTTCCGCAATTCCATCTTTCCGGTCATGCTATTGTTCATAGCCACATTTACACCAATTAGCGGACTAAATTGTTCTGTCAACGAGACTGATGAAATATCGTATGGTGATGACATGATCGGATTGTTTGTCTGCACATCTCGCACATAGCCAAGCGCACTGTTATCGCCATCCATCCCCACCCAGGTTGAGAATGAAGTGTAAGCACCTACGCTGTATCGACAAGTGTAAGCATGTGTCAGGCTCACCGATCGAAAATGATTTTTAACCCACGGTAAACGCGATAAACCATCGTAACTAACACGCCAGTTGGGCAAAATACTCAACAGCGAAAGGAATGGATTTGTACTCATCGAGTTAGCATCTCGTCCGGTATAAGCCGCCAGAAAAGCAGGAATTAAAACGTCTGCTGAATTTTCGGAGTAAGCCGAATTTGCATTAGCAACCGATCCAAAATCTTTTCCTGCAACAGAAGGAATATCTTTAAAAAAGCCGTTGTTTGGATAACGTGTACCCGCATATTGTCTATTCAATCTATTTTGTATGATCTTACGATTTGCCAAAAAGGTGTTGAAAACTTCCGAATTATAATTTTGGTTTGCAGTTCCCATTGGCTTAAAAGCTGTAGAGAGTGCCACCAGAGTAATATTGTAACTACCGGTAAAGGTCGATGGCATTCCATCAAACATATACTGAATGGTTGTATTATCTGCTGTATACCGCTTTGCACTCACATCAATTTTAAATCCAGGTAGAGGTTCAAGTGTAGCCTTGAAATCAAGATCGGAAGTAAAGGCAGTGGTAGCAGGATTTACAATACTGGTATCGTTTACTAACCAGTTATTATCCAATGCTCTTTGAAGCAAATTTCTATCCTGAAATCCAAAAGCAAAACCATATCCTGGTGCATTCATCTGCGAACCTGCACTTCCATATTTCTCTTGTCCTAGAAAGACCGGCTCGGGGATGAAACCTGGTAGCACCATACTATTCGACTCACGATAAATAAGGGATACACGACGCACCATCATCAACATTCGGGCTACAACATCAACAGTCTTTCGGGTTGTTGATTGTTCATTTGCATCCTGACTAACAAGCGTAAGCAAAACACTATCGGCATCTATCTTGGGTGTTATTTCCAGCGAACTAGTATTTTTTGACTTATAAGACAGCAACATTGGCTTACCCAACTTATCAACTGCATTAAAAATAAACTTTTCACTACCTAAACGGTGATTAATAGTAATTGGCTTATCTTTCTCCAACCGCACCATCTGATTATAGGTTCTCGATTGGAATTTTGGTTTATTTGCATTCGACTGCGATGCAAACCGGCGATTTACATCTTTCAGATATTTTGATTTATTGTACAGATTTTCAAAATTGAAGCTCCCATCGACCTGCCAAGCTCCCATGCTGGTAGCGATATTACCCAACTGACTGTTACCCGAGACTTTCGCCATTCTATTCCAATCGTAAGTAGAATTATAGCTAGCGTTAGTTACTATCCAGTCAAAAATAGGAATTTTATTAAGCGGCAAAGACCATGAGGCAGAGAAGACCTGTTGATACATGTAAGGTGTACCCAATTTACGGATATTAGACCAAACTGAGTCACGCCATTCCTTGTAATAATCAGGGTTGACCTCCGGTGTTTTATATGGTTCTGCAATGTTTGAATTCATAGCCGACTGAAAGCTAAACTTCATCGAACGAGTTAAATCGTACTTGATGTCAAAACGCCTTGTCCACATAAAGTCACGGCTGAAAGTCATATCGAGCGGTTGACCTGTACCAATTATTGAGCCATCATCATTTAAATCGCGTAGCTTTACCTGCGAGTACTGCCTGTTCATGTTGGTATTCATGCTCAAAGATGTTGGCAAATAGTTCAGATTAAAATCTTTTACTATTTTCAATACCGGACTACTCAGTGCTTTGACGTTTTTAAAAGGCTCCCATGGCGTAGGATTAAATGAAAAATTATAGTCGATAGCTGCACGCTGATCTTTAATCAGGTTTTCTTCTACATCCTGACTGTGTTGCTTGGTTTCATTAAAAGCGTAACTAAACGACAGATTGGCTGGGTCGTAAAACTGAGGTGTTTTACTCTTGATATTTACGCGGGCTCCCGATATATTGAAACTTTTGGTGGTTACTACAGACTGTGTCATGGATTTCAACGAATCACGGTCGGCCTTATTATCCATACTTGCCAGCGCATCTTTCAGTTCAATATCTTGATCGAGTGGATTGTATTTGGGTGATAAAGTTTCATTTGAATAAGAGAAATAAGCTGGAATCTGAATTTTGGCTTTCTCGGGCAAGAAACGACCTAATTCTAATGCCGTAGAGAAATTCATCTGATATAAATCATCTAGTCGCCTGTTCATAACATTGCTTTCGATACCACCAAACCCGGCAGATTCGGTTCGTCCCGACAAGTTTACATTTCCAATATCCGATAATCCGATAGATAAATTACCCATGGCAGCCCATCCTCCCGATTCGTCAAACTCGGACATGCGCAACTCATTCACCCAAATTTCACCGGATTTCAAATCACCTCTCGCCTCGCCCTTTACGCTTCGAACACCAATCATGATGGTCTGCACTTCCGACAAAGAAGGATTACCCACTACCGTGATTTTATTCTTCAGCTTTGCCGGATCCGTTTCATTCACCGTATACGGAATGGTGTTTCCAACACCTGCAGTCCCTTTTTGCCTGTCTACATTTCTTTTTAGCTTGGTATTGGTCAGCGCGGTGAAAGGGAAGTCAAACATATTCTCCTTGTACCACACTTGTTCACGATGTGCATCATTGTTAGCCTCATATTTTCCGGCTGGAGTTAATCGCAATGGAATTTCATACTCGTAGTAGTTATTGACCATATCCGATCCCAAACGAATAAAGCACGACAACTGATTATCTTGCAAATTTGTATTATCGTTTAAAAATTTCTCGGCATGTACAAACATCTGTAAGCGTTTGTACTGACGCATATCGAAGTTGGTGTTTTTATATACTCCACGAGCATCACCAGGCGAAAGGTCTGTTACTTTCAAAACCATTGCTTGCTCATTGAGTTGTAAAATTTGCTGCTGACCCGGGTCTGTTTCGCGCGAGACACCCGGAGGTAGCACGTAGTTCACCGGCGTTTTATCACCGTTTTCCTCTATATTCACCGCCTGAATATCTAATTTACCATTGGATATAGGCAATGTCCCGACTGGATAAAGAGGCCTATCAAAGTTACGCCACTCACCACGCACCAAATCCATAGTTGCAAAACGGAGATGCGTTTCTTTTTCAAAATTGGTAAGAAACATTCTCACAAACCGTATTGATTTAAAGTTACGAATACTCCCTATCTTTTCGTCGTATTGGCGAACCGGGATTTTAAACTGATACCATTTTACTGGTTCTGTATTTCCATTTTTAAGCTTAACTTCAGTTGTTACAATATCGGTAATATGGTTATTTCCAATAACCAACGAATCTTTATTGATGCGAATGCGATATTGGTAATACTTTTCATATTCGTTCAAAGTATTGTCCTGATTGATGTCTTCCATATCGGGCAATGAAGTAGCCGACGAACCGTAAATATCATTGGTCGTTGTTTCTGGCGAATTACCTTCAACGGCGTTATAATGTTTGTAACGCGTCAACACATCAAGCTTTTCATCATCATAATCGCTTCCACGATAGAAATGATAATTATCACCGGCCGGGTCATTTAGAGGCGAAAACGAATCATTCTGAAATCGTAGTTTTGCATCGGGTGATAATTTTGAACTAATGCCCGTCACATAATCTTTATAGGTAGAAAACTGAAATTCATTGGCGGTGGAAAGTCCATCCAGTCCGACATCCTGATTTCTACGTGCACCGGCAGCATTATCAAACGCGCTAACTGTGGATTGAATTTTGGGAACAACGCCCCATTTCGTTTCTTGGGTTTTGCTAAGCTCGCCATCCAATGGAAGTCCATTTTCGAATGATTTTTTTCCATCCTTCAAAATATCTTCGCTTGCATCACCTAAATTGAAATACAAATCACCACCCTTGTCGCTTTTTGTTTTATCGTTAATAAATGGATCCATCATCCAAAACTCGATGTATTCAATATTCGCAGTTTCAAAATCGCTGGAGCTAGCATCCAACTTGCGCATAATACCACCCCAACGACTTTTTGGATTGGCTAATGTTCCATCAGCATTCATTCCCGCCACATCCAAATTATAAGGACCACGTTCGGTAGGATAATAGGATAGATTCAGCACTGTCATCCGCGAAGTTTGGCCTTGCGGTGTTTGTCGGTTGGGAAAAATCTCTTGTTCCAACACCGTACGTGTTAAATGATTAGATTGAGCCTCATCGGTTCTTAAATATTGTGGTGTGGAAGTCACATTTGAATTAAATATCGGGTCGATTAAGAACCACGACATCAAGGCTCTGTTTTTACCATATTCCACATCATTGCTTTTTGCAGCTTCGGGGAATAAAGCATTAACACTAGGATTAAAAGGCGTACTGGCCAAATACCAGCTAAACGGATAATGAATATCTATGGTTGTTTTAGTCGATTCAAAGTCATCGAGATAAGCTAGACCTGCTGCACTAACCACTCTGGAATGACCGGGAATAAGCTGTGCAAATTCAGCATTCAGCGCAATGGTTGATGGCTTAGTGGCATTTACAAACGGTAGTTTATCAAGCATATTGGTAATCCATTGCGACTCGGTGCGCCACGAAGTGTTCATCCCCCAAATGGTATTGGAGATAGGCTCACTACCCGTATTCACTTTAGTGGTAAGCGGCATTTCCGACAAGTGCATAATTGTTCCACCCAAGCTGAAATCCTTATTAAACTTGTATTCTAAATGCGTACCTACCAACGATTTCCGCTGCATACTGAACATGGATTGATTCTCGAGTTTTACATCAATCTTTGTTCCGGACTGTATCAAAGCCTGATCGGTAATGGAAACAGTACCCATGGTATAATCTACGGTATAGTCTTTATTCTCAACAAGAACAACTCCACCGGCGGTAACCGTTACCGACCCGCGCGGCACATTCATTGCATTCAAGCGTATTTCGGAAGTAGCACCACTGGTACCTTTGTACTCGCCTACCAAACGGAACTTCTTTTTCTGACTATAACTTTGAGCCACAATCAGCGTAGAGTCATACAATTCCTGATATATATATCTATTGGCTATGGTTGGATTTCCAATTTTATCGCTAAGATGCTTACCAAAGGGTTCCAAAACAGGAAAAACGATACGCCCTGATGACGAAAGTGTAGTATATCCTTCCACAAAGTCAAATTTTCCATCTCTATTCAGATTATTTTTTGAGTCCAAACGGTCGAGGTTCATCACCCGAAGCAGTAATTCATTCTTTATATTCCCTTCGGTCAGGTATTGCAAATCGGTACCAATAGAGTCGTTACGATAAACAATATTCAATTTAAAATTATCGGGTTGAATTTCTATTGCACCCAGATTATACACGTTTTTCATCATCAAATCCCACAAAGCTAACTGCGGCGATTGAGCAGTGGCTTTCAACAACTTTACCATTAATGCATTGGGAGCAGCAACATTATCAGTAGAAAATTCACCTACCTGATACACTTGTCCGCCATACGAATATTCATAAGCCACCCCAAGTACTTCATCAGGGTTCAGCGTATTACGCAAAGAGATAAAACCCAAACTCGGATTCAGCGTATATTCCGAAGATTCCAACCTGCGGGCACTCTCAATTTTTTCGTAATCCTCGCCACCATTAATTCCATACACACCCAAGCTGGTGGCTAAAACATTATTTGCCTGTTGCACATCGCGAACACCGGAAATGGATGTAACTTCATCGTAAAGTGTATTGACCTTATTCTTTGGCAATTTATCGGCTCCAATTGGAGTCCAGTGATTATTGTCAATCCGATTTGTTTCACCTAAGTCCATAAAAGCCACAATATTCCTTGCCTGATCATAGTTTCCACGTTTGTTTGTAACCCAAACTTCCACTCTTTTGATGGTTATCCCCGACGAAATCAAGGGCAACTTACTCATTGAATTCTGGTAATTATCCCGAAAATAGTGTGCTAAAAAGAAATGCCTATTTTCATCGTAAGCGTCGACATCTATATCGAATTTAGTTGTTTGCGTACCCCCTTTTGAGCTCACGGTTTGTGTTTGCGATTCTTGTTGCGATGCAAGCGCAGTTACGCTCAGTTTCCCAAACTGCAATTCGGTTTTTACGCCAAAAAGAGCAGTACTTCCCGAAATAAGCGAACTGTTCAGTTGCATGCTCACATTACCAGCCTCGATGCTTTTTATAATATCATCCTCTTTGCCTTTGTAAGCCAGTTTCACCATTTTTTGATCGAAATCAAAACTGGATTCGGTATTGTAATTCAGCCCAAAATTCAATTTATCGCCCACATTACCCGTCACATTCAGCTGAATTTTTTCGTCGAAATCGAAGATATTTGACTTTCGCATCCGTTCGGTAAGTGCCGGATTATTGATTTTATTGCTCTTAAATCCAAACACTAACTCAGCCGACCCTTGTGTTTTTATTTGTATTCCACCGGGGCCAAAAACCTTATCGGCAGGGCCTAGACTAAATTTTATATCTGATTTGGAGTACTTATCTTCATTATTTACCTGCGCTTTCGAATTTTTCTCTTTCCAATACCGTTGCAAATCCATTTTGGCTGAGAAATTACGATATTCCTCTGGCGTCATCGTAAATGGGGTGGAAATATCCGTTTCGCCTACCTTTGAGCGCAAAACATAGTTCCCCGTGCGGGCATCATATTCGAAGCCAGACTTTACATTAGCCGGTTGCGGAGCATCCATCGGATATTGTGCATTTACTTCTTCGTAGGTATCCTGCGTGTATTTTCTTATGGGGAAGGCAGTAGTGGTTGCTTTGCTTGTATCGGATGTGGCAACAACGTTGTCGGGCACAGGTGGCTCAACATTGTAACGATTAACAGGGCTTACCAATGCGTAAGCAGAACTGAGAACCAAGCCACAAATGAATACTATTGGAAGTAGTTTTTTTGTAAAATTCATAAATTTCAATACGAGCACACTTTATAATAAATGCAGTTAATGTCTACAGAATTAGGTTTTTATGACATAGAAATTTTACAACATTTTCAGAGCTAACTTAATCAGTTGCTCCACTTTTAATGCAGGTTGTTCATTTAAAATCTTATCTACCACTTTTTGCGAAGCGGCTGAAGCAAAACCAAGCATCACTAATGCAGAAATGGCTTCTTCTTTTTGTTCGGCATGGGCATTTATAGCCATATTGGGGAACTCACCGCCACCTACGCTCTTAATTATTTTATCCTTCAAATCTACTATTATGCGTTGTGCCGTTTTTGTTCCAATGCCTTTTATAGCGTTCAAAGCTACTACATTGCTGGTGGCAATCATTTCCTGAATCTCCTGCGCAGTGTACGACGACATGATAACGCGAGCCGTGTTGGCACCAATACCCGATACAGAAATAAGTAACAGAAACAATTGACGCTCTGCCTGCAACCTAAAACCATACAATATGTGCGCATCCTCACGAATGGCTTCGTACACAAACAATTTTGCTGAAGTCTGATCGCCTAAAAACGAAAAAGTAGGCAAAGTGATATTGATAAAATAGCCTACGCCTCCAAGCTCTATCACTACGTATGAAGGCGTTAGCTCAGCTATTTCACCTTTTATATAATCTATCATTAATCTGAATCTATTAAAGTTATATCCTTAAATTTAACCCGCAAATATACGGTTTTTTTACGGGGTACCCAAATGAAAATTTGTATATCCTGAACCTATAACTCAAGGCAAAATTAATAACGTGATATTTCCAAAAAAAGTACAACAAGAAAGAAAAAATGTGGAGAGAATTAAAAGAAAATGTTTTTGTATACAATTAGTTTAATCCTACCCAAAAATAGAAGATGGTAAACATACGCCACCATCTTTTTAACGTCTCCGTTTCCATGTCGTTAGTAGCTCTTTCCAAGTACTTTTGCGTACTTTCAAGTTAATTGCTCTAAAAACCAACACTAACTAAACAAAGTAATTCAAGGCTTGTTATACAACTAAAATTCATTTAGTATTCATCTTTAAACATTAAAACATGAAGCGGTTAAAATCAATTCTATTATTGCTTATTGCGGTGTCGACTTGTAGTTTTGCACAATTCAAACAAGCATCCCTTCCCTACAAATACAATGCGTTGGAGCCTTATATCGATAGCACAACGATGTATATTCACTTCAACAATCACCACGCCAGTTACTGTACCAACCTGAATAAGGCTCTTGAAAAATATCCAGAGTTGTACAAAAAAAGTGTAGTGGAATTAATTCAGGGTCTCAACGAACTACCTGCCGACATTCAAACCGCTGTACGCAATCACGGTGGTGGGTTTTACAATCACAGCCTCTTTTGGACCATGATGGCACCGGCCGGAACTGCTAATATGACGCCACAGTTAGAAAAAATACTATCCGAAAATTTTGGAAGTGTGGATGCTTTTAAAATAGAATTTGAAAAAGCCGCAGCTTCGCGATTTGGTTCTGGTTGGGCATGGCTTATCAAAGAACCATCGGGCAAACTGCGCATTATCTCTACCGCCAATCAGGACAGTCCGTTGCTACCCACGGCCGACGTAAAAGGCAAAACGGTGCTAACACTGGATGTGTGGGAACATGCCTATTACCTGAAGTACCAATCGAAACGTGCTGCTTACATCAAAGCATTTTGGAATGTGGTAAACTGGATAGAAGTAGAAAGATTAATCAACTCGTAGATTCCCACGACGCACGACTTTGTATTGGCACAAATAAAAAATCCCACTAGTGGGATTTTTTATTTGTATATCTGCTACATAACCAAAAAACCAACAGTAGCTTTTATTTCAGCAATAAGTTCTTGTGGTGTCACATGCAGTTGCAATCCTCGCTTGCCGGCACTCACATAAATTCTCTCTAAGTTCTGGCAACTCTCATGCATAAAAGTCGGGAATCGTTTTTTCATCCCCAGTGGCGAACAAGCTCCACGAATATATCCGGTAATAGATAATAAATCTTTCATCGGAATCATTTCACATCTTTTATTGCCCGAGATTTTCGCTGCTTTTTTCAAATCTAATTCCTCTGCACCCGGAATGATACAGACAAAAAAGTCAGTTTTATCTCCTCTTAGCACGAGCGTTTTGAAAACTGCTTTTACTGGTTCGTTTAATTGTTCGGCTACGTGCACTGCACTCAAATTATTTTCATCCACCTCGTAGGCTATTAATTCGTACCGAATCTTCGCCCTGTCGAGCAGTCGAGCAGCGTTTGTTTTTTCAATTGACATATACTGTTTTGGGGTTTAGAGTCCATTCAACAAGACAAATCAGCACCTTTAATATTCACCTGCTGAGCATTCGAATAAGCATTCTCAATAGTGAGAAAGAACCTCCGATAGGTCAACCAAGCATTCTCTGTATTGAGAATTAATTATTGAGGCATCAAGCACATATTCTCATCAATGTGAATGTGCTTTAGAGCAGTCAGCAGGACATTCTTATTGATGAGAATTAACAATGTAGATCAAAACCAAACATTCTCACTATTGAGAACGTATTTTTTATGAATCGGTAACTCTCTCACACTCACGTGAAGACTTTTTCGATTTCAAAGGTACAACATTAATTGCTAATGATTAACTTCAGATACAACAAAAGGGAGCTCATAAACGTACTTGCAATATTTTTCGATGACTGTTCGCTGATTAACTGACAAGATCGATCATTTTATAAAAGAATATTCTAATAATTATACAGATTTCATACTTTTCCATTATCTTTCGGACGAATTTTAAACAATGAAGTTTTTATGGAAAAAATAAGTACCACAGAAGTCCTTGATTGGGCCAAAGACTTTCTTGCCAAATCAGAAAAAGAAATTACCGGCGACGAGTTGAAAGAACAAAAAAAGTACGCCATCCTCATTCAGAATCCAAATGACAAAACACTGCTATCGAAAATGCTGGATGAGACATCGCAAATCCACGACAAAAAGAAACTCGCACTTCGCATTAAAGTTCTGATCAAACAGTACGGCATTCCACAATTTCTGAGCCCTACCGATACCTTTCTGTTTAAACTTTACACCAGTTTTGGTTACCGTTTTTATTCAATAGCTGTTCCCATCATCAAATATCGCTTGCGTTTAGATACTGCCAAAGTGATTATCAACGAGAAAGCTTCTTTCCTAAATCAACACTTAACCGAACGTCAACATCAGAAAATTGGTCAGAATATCAATCTGTTGGGCGAAGTGGTATTGGGTAATAATGAAGCCAATCATCGCTACGAACATTATCTGGAAGCACTCAAAGATCCGCGCATCAATTACATCTCGATCAAAATATCCGGTATTTACGCACAGATAAATCCATTAAACTACGCAGAAAACAAAATTGATCTGTGCGAACGGTTGGCATGCATTTACCAACAAACTGTCGACTATAAATTCATCGACGAAGAAGGTGTTGCCCACAACAAGTTTGTGAACCTCGACATGGAAGAATACAAAGATGCCGAGCTGACACTGGATATTTTCACGACCGTTTTGAGTCTGCCTCAATTTAAAAATTATTCGGCGGGTATTGTCATACAGGCTTATCTTTCCGATGCCGGAAAATTACAATCCGAATTACTACAATTTGCCAAGAAACGTGTATCTGATGGTGGTGCGCCTCTTAAAATGCGTTTGGTAAAAGGTGCCAACCTGCAAATGGAAAGCATCATATCGTCGTTCAAAGGCTGGGAAAATCCTGTGCTGGGCAGCAAAGTGGAAGTGGATGCCAATTACTTGCACATTCTGGATCTCGCTTTGCAACCCGAGAATGCAAAAGCACTGCACATTGGTGTGGCATCGCACAATTTTTTCAGTATCGGTTATGCTTATTTATTGGCTAAGAAAAACGGTGTTGAGGCTGAAGTCACCTTCGAAATGTTGGAAGGAATGGCCAACCACCTGCCACGCGTTATGCGCAGCCTCGATAAGCAAATCATACTTTATACCCCAGTGGTAGAAAATAAACATTTCTTGAATGCAGTTTCGTATCTGGTGCGCCGATTGGACGAAAACACCGGTAAAGATAACTTCTTGAGCTACTCGTTCGGACTGAAATACGACAGCAAACAATGGAACTTCCTGAGAGCGCAATTTCTTGAGGCGTTTGCTATGAAAGATAAAATGGAGGTTAAAACGCATAGAACGCAAGACAGAAATAAGCAGCAAGAAGTAAGCGGGAAGCAGCAAACGGGAAGTAGCAAAAAACAAGAACTGTCAACTGTCATCTATCAACTTTCAACTTTCAAAAATGAGCCGGACACTAATTTTGATTTGAAACCAAACCGTTTGTGGGCTGACACAATCCGCAAAAACTGGAAAAAATCGGTAAATGATAAACCTTATCAAATCCCGGTTCAAATTGGCGAAAAAGAATTGACTTCATCTAAAAAACTTTCTTATTTCGACCGAAGTCAGACCGAAGAGATATGTGTTTGCGAAGCAAGCGTTTCGAATTTGGAACAAGTAAAAGAAATCATTGCTGTAGCCGAAGCAGATGCCTCAAAGTGGCGCACTACAACGCTGGAGAGTCGTAATCGCATTCTTCATCAGGTAGCTGACAACCTCGGCAATGATCGTGGAAATCTGATTGGATGCATGTCGGCCATTACCGGAAAAACAGTTGGCGAGGGAGATGTAGAAATCTCAGAAGGCATTGATTTCTGCCGTTTCTACCCCATCTCAATGAAAGCTTTCGACGATTTGAAAACCGTTAACTGCACACCTAAAGGCATTGTGCTTGTTATTCCACCTTGGAACTTTCCGTTGGCTATTCCGGTTGGAGGTGTGGCTGCTGCGTTGGCGGGCGGAAACAGTGTTATCTTAAAACCAGCATCGGTAGCATTGCCAGTGGCGTGGGCGTTTGCAAAATCGTTTTGGGATGCCGGCGTTCCGAAAGATGCACTGCAAGTAGTTTGCACCGACGGCCGCGAACCATTGAGTTACCTGACAGCACATCCAAGCATCAAACACATTATTCTGACTGGTGGAACCGATACGGCTTTCCGCTTATTGGAAAACAATCCCACTTGTCCACTTTCTGCCGAAACAGGAGGTAAAAATGGAATCATTCTAACCTCTAGTGGCGACCGCGACCATGCCATTCAAAACATTGTAACATCGGCATTTAGCAATGCTGGTCAAAAGTGTTCGGCTTGTTCATTGCTCTTGCTCGAAAAAGAGGTGTACAATGATCCTGACTTTAAAACAAAACTTACCGATGCAGTTACAAGCCTGCAAGTTGGCAGTGTATGGAATGGTGGCAATGTAGTTGGCCCAATGATCACCAACGAAAATGACAAGCTGATGCATGCCATCAATCATCTGGAAGAAGGTGAATGCTGGTTGGTGAAACCTGAATTTATTGATGAAAAGAAATTCATTTTGAAACCATCAGTAAAATGGGGTGTAAAACCAGACAGTTTCACATTTAAAAACGAATTGTTCGCACCACTTCTTTCGGTTGTTTGTATCGACGATTTGGATCATGGTATCGACTTATTGAACAATCATACCGACTTTGGACTCACTTCAGGACTTCAAAGTCTGGATGAAACAGAACAACATCACTGGAAAACAAATATCGAAGCTGGCAACTTATACATCAACCGTGGTATTACGGGGGCAATTGTTAACCGTCAACCTTTTGGTGGCATGAAACGGTCGGCCTTTGGTGGCGGCATAAAAGCGGGTGGTCGCAACTATGTTTCGTGCTTTGTAAATATCACCCAAAATCCGGAGTATAAAATCAGCATAGTAAAAAACGCGGCTTATAAATCATTTGTAGGTATGTTAAACGTAAAAGAAAATGAACGTTTCCAAGGCGCTGTAGAAAGCTATCTAAACAGCTGGAAACATGAATTCTCATTGGAACTAGACATTAACAATTTACTTGGTGAGCGAAATACCTTCCGTTATTTACCTCTGAAAAACATGGCATTGCGCGTACAAGCTACCGACGAGTTGAGCGACATCTTTATGATTCTATCGGCTGCTGATATTGCAGGAACCCGAGTCACATTGTCCATCGCACAAGAAGACTACAAGTTGGAAGTGCTGAAGAATTGCATCAACAAAGAATGTGATATCCTTATTCAATCGGAAACAGGGTTTTTAGAAGAAATGGATGACTACGAACGCATACGCACTTGCAGTTCTGCTATTTCGAAAGAAATGATGCAGGAAGCTGCAAAAATAGGAAAGTATATCGCCATGGCAAAACCGATTATCGAAGGACGCCTGGAATTGCTCCACTATGTGAAAGAGCAAAGTATTACCTTCGAGTACCACCGCTATGGCAGCATTACCGAAACAATTGAGACGAAGGATTGAACCAACAATCCTTCATATTACTAAACGTAAAAAACGCCTTGTGACAACAATCAGAAGGCGTTTCTTTTTTTGAACTATTAATTATTCATCAATGCCATTTAGATAAGGAATTAGCACACTGAACACACATAAGAAACAGAATATCACTATTCGTAAAACAACTCTGTAAACGAAATCTTAAAAACAAAAAACAGTAATTATCCGTACACTCCGTTTATTCCATGTGCTAAGTAAACGACATTGAATTATACATTATGAATTGATGTCCTCTCTCATTAAAAATCGACCACTTCTTCGGGTTTGTTGTTTCAATAGAATAGTACGGCCACCAGTTGTTTTCGCCACTATATCATCCGAAATACCACGGATAGTTAGTAGTTCTAGGTTATCGTTATAATTTACATTAAATTCATTGCCCAATTCGTCCAATGCACCCGAAAGATAACGCGAGTTATCCACACAAACTGAAATACTAATGGCCGAACTTTGTATCAACGAAACTTTCAATCGGTGCTTATTCATTACCGCAAATGCTTTCGAAAGACTTTCTTCCAATACAAAAGAGAAATCGCGTGGACGAACTGTAATCAACACCTGATTTTTGCGCAAAATAAGAATCGGAACATTGATGGGCTTTTCAGTAGTGCCTTTAATCACCGAACCAGCCTCGGTAGGACTTCCAAACGGACGAACAAACAAAGGAATATTCTTGTTTTGTAGCGGTTTAATTGTTTTCGGGTGAATAATCTGAGCACCACTGTAGGCCAATTCCACTGCATCAAGATAAGTCATTTCGGGTATAAGCACCGTATTTTCGAACAAACGAGGATCAGCATTTAAAATTCCCGGAACATCTTTCCATATCGAAACACTTTCGGCATTCAATAAATTTCCAACCACAGCTGCCGAGTAATCAGAGCCCTCACGACCTAGTGTAGTGGGGTCGCCTTTTATGTTAGCACCAATAAAACCCTGACCAATGTAGATACGGTTCTTGTTGAAATCGGCCACTTTTTGCAATCGCACTTGCGAATCTTCCATGCGCACATTGGCTTCGCGATAATTACTATCCGTCACCAATAATCCCCGCATATCTACCCACTCATTGGCAATACCCGATTCAGCCAGAAAAGCTGAAACAAGTTGCGTTGATATAACTTCACCATAAGACACCAGCCGATCGTACCAGCGGTCGTATTCATCGCCAACACCCTCTACCAAGTACTTTTTAAGTTCTTCGAAAAGAGGTTCAACAGCCGCATTTCCTTTTGTTTTATCGGCAAATAGCTCAGCAATTATATCGTAATGATAGCTTTCCACTTCGGCCAATTTGGCCAAAGAACCCTCGTGATCGGCCTTCATAAATAAGTCCAACACCATTTCCATAGCATTGGTAGTTTTACCCATAGCCGACACCACGATAAATAAATTATCACTTACGCCCGACACAATGTGAGCAATGTTGCGAATCCCTTCTGCCGAGCGCACCGACGCTCCTCCAAATTTGTAAACTTTCATTCTATCAATAAAATAGTTCTTCACTCAATATTTTTCAATCCCACTAACCGGTCGTACCGCTCGCCCCAGGCGCGATGATAAACATAAACAGTATATTGGTTTTTTGTCTCCCAGCGATTGCCATCAACTCGTTCGGGCAACGCTTTAGTTGTTCCTTTTGGTACAAACCAATATTGATAATTATAACCGCCTTGTTTGAGCAATAATGTCAGAGAATACGCACCTGTTTCGTTGTCATATTTTAACCGAGAAGCGTCATCCAACAGATTATAATTAAACTCACCACCCAAATATAGCTGCCCATCGAAAAACGGTTGTTTAACAGGAAGGTTGACATGCACATACATATAATCGGCTTCAATATCATTGTCATTCGCACGCTGCATGTTCACCACATACTTGCCATTGACATCCATTTCCTGCATGTACAGTTTTGAAACCTGAATTTTATCATCGTAGATCTTAGCATGATATGCACCCTGTTGAAATCTTATGGCTGCCACTCCAGCTCCAGCCGCATACACCGATGAAATATCGAACCGGTGGTACTCATATCCACCATCGAAAATCAACTCTTTATTATTTATATAGCTTAATTTCAGGCCTAAAAGATAAGTTGGTTTAATCCCAAAAACCTGATTATCTATACGGTTATTTTGTCGTACCAGCATTTTAATTTCAGTAGCAGCATCGCGCACCAGATAACCATTCAGATTTACTTCCACATCCAATTGCTGCATTCGTCCGTTCACTTCGGTATCGGTATTGCCCCGCAAATTGGTTGTAATACTTATTCGAGGTTCAACAATGGAGAAACAAGCCTGTGCAATGGGTTTATCGGTTTGATTATCCTCATAAACCTCCACCACATAATTCCCCGATATTTTAAAGTTCATGTCATCGTTGGGCAAATTAAGGCTGTAATGAGTATATAAAAAGGTGGTATTCAACGACTGTACATAATTAGTTATATTCACGGTGGTAAAGCCGGCAATGTATTCGTTTGTATTCAAATCAGAGAGTGTCCAGTTGGCATCACAGTGCAGTACTTTGTAGCTGTATGAATGAGCCTCGTGCGACATTTCATCAAAACTTAATTGCAACACAGTTGGACTATTCAATTCGATGATAGGTAAACCCATTGGTTCTCCTCTCACATTAAATTGAAGCGTTTTAACATTGGGGTGAAATCGTTGCGTACGGTAAATTGTTTGGCCTGCAAGGCTCAAACAGAAGAAAATACCAAGTAAGAAAAATAGTTTTTTCATGCTTCGTTGATTTGTCGAAAACAACATCTATTTTCGAGCCACAAAAATAAGAAATATAAGGCAAATACTAGAATATATAACAATGAATTATTGCAAACAAAACAACTAAATTTTCAAAACGAGACGAAAATAGAATTTAGAAATATGAATTCAAAATTTCCCAACTAGACTTTGGTCAATGCATCCAAATGCATTGCACTGGTTTTATAAAATAAAAATCGACCGAAAAACTTTGGCACAGAAATTGGCTTATGACCATTACAATCAAATCAATATATTCTAATCCTTTAAAATAAAACATCATGAAAACTAAATTATTTACAATAGCCCTAAGCGTATTTTTCGCACTTAGTTTGAGTATGCTAACCGAAGTTTCAGCCCGCAATCATAGAGTTCCTTTCTGGGCTCCTACTCACGGCTACAGAGCACAAACACAGCAAGTTTATTTTCCTGAATACAATATGTATTACGACATTCAACGAGGTGTATATATTTCAGTCAACAATGGAAGATGGGGTGCTAGCTCGGACTTACCCATCAGATTGGGGAATACAAACTTCCGTAATGCTCGCTATATAGAGTTAAACAGGAACTACCGCGCACCGCAGTGTTACAACGATGACCAAAGAGGATACAGATTTGATAACCCCTACAACACCAATGACAGAAGGTATTCCGAATACAGACGCGACAACAGACGCGAAGTTCAATATCGAAAGAATAGAGAAGACAGACGTTGGAACAATCGCGAAAGATATGAAGATCGCAATGATCGAGACGATGATTAAAAATCAACTTCCTCCCTTTTAAAATAAAAAGAACTCTTGCAAGTTAAGGCTTGTAGGAGTTCTTTTTTACATATACTCGAACGCACAAACATCAATTAACTAACACTTTATCCAAATATAAAAGTCACTTACTACTATCAACCAAAACTTATCAACAACCGCTAAGTTTTAATGATTCCTCGTCTATTTTTCTCGCCCAAAATCCGTTACTTTGCATAGCATGAAAGAAGAAACCCTCGAAAAACTTAAAACACTGGCCGAGTCGGCAAAGTACGATGTTTCGTGCTCCTCTAGCGGTACTACGCGGAAAAATACGCCGGGTAGTATTGGGAGTACGGCTGGTTGGGGCATTTGTCATAGCTTTACCGAGGACGGTCGTTGTGTATCACTTCTTAAAATTATGCTTACCAATTACTGTATCTACGATTGTGCATATTGCATCAACCGAAGGAACAACGACATTCGCCGTGCCACTTTTTCGGTAGAGGAGTTGGTGGAGTTAACTATAGAATTCTACCGTCGAAATTACATCGAAGGATTATTTCTCAGCTCGGGGGTCATCAACAATCCCGACTACACCATGGAACGAATGGTGCGAGTGATTAAACAGCTGCGCACGGTGCATCGTTACAATGGCTATATCCACATGAAAAGTATACCAGGTGCTAGTGAGCTACTGGTACGCGAAGCAGGACTGTATGCCGACAGGTTGAGCGTAAACATAGAAATACCAACAGAACAAAACCTGAAAATGTTGGCTCCGGAGAAAGATCATAAAAGCGTTTTTGCGCCGATGCTCTACATTCAGCAAGGCGTATTGGAAAGTGGCGAGGAACGCCGAAAGTTCAATTCAGCACCTCGTTTTGCTCCTGCCGGACAAAGTACTCAAATGATTATTGGCGCTACCGACGACACCGACAAGCAAATACTTAATGTATCAGCCTCAATATACCAACGTCCCAGTATGAAACGGGTGTATTATTCGGGCTACATTCCCATCAATACGAATGACAACCGGCTACCAGCACTTATCAAACCACCGTTGGTGCGCGAGAACAGGTTGTATCAGGCCGATTGGTTGATGCGCTTTTATGAGTTCAATGTAGATGAAATTGTGGACGACAAGTTCCCCAATCTCGATTTGGAGATAGATCCAAAACTATCGTGGGCATTGCGCCATCCCGAGCAATTCCCCGTGGACATAAACAAAGCCGATTACTCGCAGATTCTCCGCATTCCCGGTATTGGTGTAAAATCGGCTAAAATGATTGTTGTTACCCGCAGATACGCTCGTCTAACTTCCGAATCACTAAAAAAGATGGGAGTGTCGTTGAAAAAGGCACAGTATTTTATCACCTGCAACGAACTGGCTGCTTTCAACGTGAATGATACTTCACCTGAATATGTTCGACGAATACTGACCGAGAAAAAAATGTCGAAAGGAAAAGATAACAAACATCAAACAGCTTTAATATTTCCTGAATAAAATATGATCATTTTCCACTACGATAAAACTTTTGAAGGTTTACTCACGGCCGTATTTGACGCCTACAACCGCAAGACTTTCCCCGACAAACTATTGCGAGTGGAGGAACTTGAGCCTTTATTTGTCGACGTGAGTTATAGAGTTATTACTGATGAAGAAAAATCTAGTCGTGTATGGAAACGATTAGAAAAAAAGCTGTCGCCAATTACCCGCAATATGCTCTCTTATGTTTGGATGTCGGAACTGGCGGGGAGCGACGAGTTGATCTTTCGTTACGTTCGCAAAGCATTGGACAGTAAACAATCCATCGAAATGAATTTTGCCGACAATGATGTGCTCGAAATGCGCAATGTGGCGCAAAAAGTAAACAAAGAAAAACATCGATTGATAGAGCTAGTGCGTTTTCAGAAAGCTGCCGACGACATTTTCTTCGCTCCGGTGTCGCCCGATCATAACAGCTTACCGCTTACACTGGAGCATTTTACCGACCGCTTTGCCGATCAGAAATGGATAATTTACGATACCAAACGAAACTATGGTTATTATTACGACTTGAAAACGGGGACGGAAATGACCCTTGACAGCAACAATCATTTCACCGAAGGAAAACTGAACGAAAAACTAATGGCAGAGGATGAAAAACTGTTTCAAGAACTATGGAGAGGATATTTCAAATCGATGACCATAAAAGAACGCATTAACTTAAAACTCCAACAACAACACATGCCCAAAAGATATTGGAAATATTTGACAGAGAAACAATAATCTCAAAAGCAAAATGCTTAGAAAGCCAATACTGAGCACACGTTACTTTATTTCAAATGTATCAGCATCCTTCCACACCGCAAATCTCTCCCGGTAGCGTTGAAGTGGTTCTTGTTGTAAATCAAAGGTTTGAATAAACGTTGCATTTTCGGGGAAATTAAGTATTGAGCTGGCTTTGAAGTCAATTAAGGTAGAATGTCCGTTGTATTCAATGCCCAACCCATCCACTCCTATCCTGTTCACACCGCACACATAAGCCTGATTTTCAATAGCACGCGCCTGCAATAAAATATCCCAGTCAACAATACGACGTTCGGGAAAATTAGCCACAAAAATCAACAAATCGTATTCATTATTTACATTGCGTGTCCACACCGGAAAACGCACATCGTAACAAACCATCACACAGATATTAAACCCACAATAATTCACAATCATGCGTTTATCACCGCCCGTAAAGTGCTTGTGTTCGTCACCCTTTGAAAATAGGTGACGTTTATCAGCTATCGTTATTTCACCTGTTGGAAAAACAAAGAATGCACGGTTATAATATTGTCCGCCCTGGATAGCAATAAAGCTTCCAGTAATTGCCAACTTATATTTTATCGCCCATGCTTTAAGTGTTTGGACAGTTTCGCCCTCCATCGTTTCGGACAAATGAATTTTACCGGTACAAAAACCGGTAGTAAACATTTCGGGCAACACCACAAGGTCGGTATGTCCAGCCAAAGCAGCCAGCTGATCCCCAGTTTTTTGGAGATTTGCAGTTTTATCGGCCCAAAAGATGACATCTTGAATAAGTGAAATGCGCATGTTTATTGGTTGAATGTGTTATTTCTAAAATTAAATATAATTACTTTGAAAACAAAAAAAAAATAATGACTATCGGCTTTTGCACCCAATAGGTTTTTTATTATAATTTTTCGATACCAATTCTGTTTTGATATAGATATTTAATAAGTTCTGTAACGTTTTGAATGTGATGTCGAATAAGAGTAAAAAAATCACCATAAGAAATTTTAAATAATGAAATAAGGTTGAGATGGTGAGAGCCTGTATTTCCACTAAGGTTGAATAAAAAAATAATGTTTTAAAACAATATAAACGTCTGAATTTCTATCGATTAAATCTTCACATTCAAAAACCTTATTTTTGCTGTATTTACCTTAACAACCCCCTTATCATAAACATTGTTATCTAATATTAGTCGATTAACTTTTTTTATACTTAAAAATAGTCCATCTTATTTTCCAATTTCGTGAATGCTACTTGTTTGACGAAAATCTAACAATAGCCTATCAAAATTTATTTATGGGTGCAAAAGCCGATAATCATTAAAGAAATTCTGAGGTTTGCATGCTGTAACATCTTTGTAAAAAGATTGAATCACTTTTAAATCAGCAACTTCATCGCCTGTAGGATAAAAAACATTACTAATTCCCAACTCTTTTTTGGCATAATCGAAATAGGCTATCTGAATCGGAACACCAGCTTTAACAGCAATATGATAAAACCCCATTTTCCATTTTTTTACCAGGGATCGGGTTCCTTCTGGAGTTATGGCTATATGAAACTTTTCGTGATTTTCAAATTCAGCAGCCACTTGATCTGTCACCGAAGTGCGTTTCGTACGATCTACAGGCACACCTCCCATTGAATGAATCAAATTTCCAATTGGAAAGAAAAACCACGACTTTTTTATCAAAAAAGAAGCTTGACGACCCTCTGACCAATAGAATAACTTCCCCATCAAAAAATCCCAATTACTAGTATGAGGAGCAATACATATTACACTTTTAAGAGGCTCTTCTTGAGCAACATTTGATTTCCAACCACATGTTTTTAGAAGAAATTTACTGAACTTTTGCATATAATTTTATTTACACGTTATGATTTACAAGTCTGAAAGATAATAAAAAAACAGACTGGTAATCAATCTTCAATCTCAGTCAAACAGTCTAGTTATTAAAAAGCCTTTTTGTTAAATAATTCAGCATTGGGCACACAAAGTTAGTCCTTTTTGTCAAAATACAAGTTGTTGGAAACTATTTTCGTAATCAACGAATGAATTTGCTAACTTTGCAGACAGAAACATCTAAAGAAAACATACCGATGCGTTGATGTGTTCATGTTTCTTCAAAATCAGTTTCAACAACTTATCGATTCAACATAAATGGATTTTCCTTTTTTAAACGAACTCAACGAAAGTCAGCAAAAAGCGGTAACCTATACCGATGGTGCTTCGCTAGTAATAGCCGGTGCTGGATCGGGAAAAACACGCGTATTGACTTACAAAATAGCTTATCTACTGAACTCAGGAATGGCACCCGGATCCATTCTGGCTCTGACATTTACCAACAAAGCTGCCCGCGAAATGAAGGAACGGATAGCCGACATGGTGGGGGTAAATACTGCCCGCTATCTTTGGATGGGTACTTTTCACGCCATTTTTTCGCGTATACTTCGCTCCGAAGCTGATCATATTGGCTACACCAAAAACTTTACTATTTACGATTCATCCGACTCAAAAAGTTTGACAAAAAGCATTGTAAAAGATTTGAAACTAGACGATAAGCTTTACAAGCACGGAGTGATACAGTCGCGCATCTCGTATGCCAAAAACAATCTCATCACACCCGATGCTTATTTTGGAAATGACGATTTAATGAAGGCTGATAATGCTTCGCGCATTCCGTTGGTAAAAGAAATTTACAAAATTTACTGCAACCGTTGCAAACAAGCCGATGCAATGGATTTTGATGATCTTTTGCTACAAACCAATGTCCTGTTCCGCAATCATCCTGACATCTTAAATAAATACCAAAATATCTTCCGGTACATTCTGGTAGATGAGTATCAGGACACCAACTTTGCTCAATACCTGATTGTAAAAAAACTGGCTGAGCTACATGAGAAAATATGTGTGGTGGGCGACGATGCGCAAAGTATTTACTCGTTCCGTGGGGCAAATATCGATAATATTCTTCAGTTTAAAAACACATATAAAAATGCACAAGTATTTAAACTGGAACAAAACTACCGCTCCACTAAAACCATCGTTAATGCAGCAAACAGTCTGATTGACAAGAATTCAAAACAAATAAAGAAAACGGTTTTCTCGGAAAAAGAAGTTGGGAAACCGATAAAAGTACTGAGCGTTTTTACCGATTACGAAGAAGGTTTTGTGGTGGCAAATAATATTGCTGATTTACGCCATTCACAGAATTATCGTTTTCAGGATATTGCCATTTTGTATCGTACCAACTCACAAAGTCGGGTTATGGAAGAGGCTTTGCGCAAACAAAACACGCCCTACCGCATTTACGGTGGTTTGTCGTTTTACCAGCGTAAAGAAATTAAAGATGTAATTGCCTACTGCCGTTTGATTTGCAACCCCAACGATGAGGAAGCTATGAAACGGATCATCAATTACCCGGCTCGGGGTATTGGCGAAACAACCGTAAACAAACTGATTGAATGTGCGCAACTTCACGCTGTGAGCGCGTGGGATGTACTCAACGATATGCTGAAATACAATCTGGCAGTGAATGCCGGCACAGCCAACAAACTGGCTCAGTTTAGGGCTATGGTTGATATTTTTGCAGAGCAAATGCCTACGCAAAATGCGTATGATCTGGTAAATAGTATTGTAAAAACTACAGGTGTTATCAGCGACACTTATATCGACCGCTCACCGGAGAACATGAGCAAACAGGAAAACGTGCAAGAGTTACTGAAGGCTATTCACGAATTCTGCGAGACAAAACAGCAAGTCGGTGAAAGCATTGCGTTACTCCCTGATTATTTAGCCGAGATATCACTGCTCACCGATCAGGACACAGACAAAGAAACAGACAAAGACAAAATAACGCTAATGACTGTTCATGCTGCAAAAGGATTGGAATTCAAAGCCGTTTTCATCGTGGGAATGGAAGAGGAACTCTTTCCGTCACCTTTTTGCACACAGAGCGAACGCGAACTCGAAGAAGAACGCAGACTCTTTTACGTAGCAATTACCCGTGCCGAAGAGCGTTGTTTCATCAGCTATTCCAAATCGCGGTTTAAAAACGGCAAAACTAACTTTTCGAATCCAAGTAGATTTATCCGCGATATTGATGAACAATTTCTGGACATGCCCGTTGAAGCCAAACCCAAACAAGCACGCATGGGCGACTGGGACGACGATGTTGAAATAGAACGCAACCGTTTCAATAAACTAGCGTTCTCAAAACCTATAATTGATGATAATTTCTCAGCACCAATACCCAAACGGTTGGTAAAAATCGAAAATACAAAAGAAGCTAAATCTCCTTCAACAAACAGCTCTATTCCGGTAGGTGCGTTTGTAAAACACAGCATGTTTGGAATTGGCAAAGTACTGGCAACAAACAATGTAGACGGAAATGAAAAAGCAGATATTGACTTCGGAGAGAAAGGAAAAAAATCTTTATTGTTGAAGTTTGCAAAGTTAGAAGTATTGAATTAGAAAAATGTTTATCTTTGCAACAACAAACTTTTGAAACGGATATTTATCTGAACAAAACACGAAACAAATAAATAAAAATAAAACTATAGAATTATGGCTAAAACCGCTGAAGAGGTAAAATCACCTACCTCAGATAAACTAAAAGCATTGCAACTGGCAATGGACAAAATTGACAAAGACCACGGAAAAGGAACCATCATGAGAATGGGCGACACCCATGTGGAAGAAGTGTCATTCATCTCAACCGGATCGGTTGGACTGAACGTGGCTTTGGGCGTAGGTGGCTATCCCCGCGGACGTGTTATTGAAATCTACGGACCAGAATCGTCCGGTAAAACTACCTTGGCCATTCACGCCATTGCCGAGGCACAAAAAGCCGGAGGTATCGCTGCATTTATTGATGCAGAACATGCCTTCGACCGTTTTTACGCCGAAAAATTGGGTGTAAACATCGAAGAACTGTTGATATCTCAACCAGACAATGGTGAACAAGCTCTGGAAGTTGCCGATCAATTGATTCGCTCTTCGGCTGTTGACATTGTAGTAATTGACTCGGTAGCAGCTCTTACTCCAAAAGCAGAGCTAGAAGGCGACATGGGCGATTCGAAAATGGGACTTCAAGCACGTTTAATGTCACAAGCATTGCGTAAATTGACTGCCAACATCAACAAAACGAATACAACTTGTATTTTCATCAATCAATTGCGTGAAAAAATCGGCGTTATGTTTGGCAACCCAGAAACGACTACCGGTGGTAATGCATTGAAATTTTACGCTTCTGTCCGCTTAGACATCCGCCGCATTGGTCAACTGAAAGACGGAGACGAGGTTATTGGCAACCAAACTCGTGTAAAAGTGGTAAAAAATAAAGTAGCTCCTCCTTTCCGCAAAGCAGAATTTGACATTATGTTTGGCGAAGGTATTTCTAAAACTGGCGAAATCATTGACCTTGGTGTTGAATATGGCATTATCAAAAAGAGCGGATCATGGTACAGCTATGGCGAAACCAAACTGGCTCAGGGACGTGATGCATCTAAAACGTTAGTGAAAGAGAATCCAGAACTAGCAGCTGAGCTCGAAGCTAAAATTGTGGAAGCTATTAAGAATAAATAAAATAACTGAACTTATAAATAAATCCCTACTTAACCAATTATGGTCAAGGCGGGATTTATTATTTTGTAAAAACGCAAGTATTTTCTAAATAAATGCATCGGTCTTGCTTATGCGCATCTCACAAGCCTTACAATCAAAAGTTAGCTGATATACTTGATCATTGTTTCTAAGGTACAATGGCTCTTTAAACGTTGCTTTATATCCTTCTTTCGGGCACCAGCCCATGCTGTATTTAATGCAATGCTTGCAAAACATTAGCGGCACACCTTCCTCAGCCTTCACCTCAAAACCTGGCATCACTTCTTCCACACCATGTTCCTGGTAAAAATCTTCGGACAGTTTATTGGTTACATTTCCCAGATACGACAATTGCTGGGTAGAGAAAGTAGCCGGCTTAGCCTCATGCTTTGGTTCACGAACGTAGTCAGCAGCTCTCGCTTCATCTAATTTTTCAACAGCCAACCGACGCCATTCACTTAATTGCGAAGCAGGAAAAAACCAGGGTGAACTTATTTCAATCTTAATATCACTGGTCTCATAAATTGTATTCCCCAATTTAGATAATTGGTTCTTGATATTATCGTTCACAGCAGGCGGCTTTTGAGCAGGCTGTTTATCGCAGGCACTCTCAAAAATAATTGAAATACCTTCTTCATCGGTCAATTGAATAGAAAAACCAAGAGAAGTTTCTTTAAAAGCAACTTGCAAAGCTATTTTTCGTTCGGATGTTTTACCTTTCAGTATTTTATCAAAAGCCTGATCCTGATTTCGGTACAGCATAACACCATCGGTTATCTTAGGCATTTCTGCAGGGAATATTTGCTTTCGTTCTACCCTATTCACTCTAAACCCAGTCAAATCACCATGTTTATTTATAAAACAAAGTCCATCGCCATTATTTAACAAGTTGCCATTATGTACTTCAAAAAAATTACGACCGATATAAGTCACTTTGCCTATCGGTTCACCCAATGACTTTGGAGTATCTTGTTGAACAATATCAGCTTTACGACCGTGCAAAAAATAATCGGTATTGCCACGGCGGAAACTTTTTTCGGGATTTGGTTCAAAAAAGAAGATTGTCCTTCCTGCCGAAGCTCGTTCAAAACGGGTAGAACCATCCATAATCACATCTAATTTCTTGCGATAAAAGGAAGTAATATTCTTTACATAATCCACATCTTTCAATCGTCCTTCTATTTTAAACGAAGTCACTCCTGCATTCATCATTTCTTCCAAGGAATCGGATTGATCTAGATCCTTTAGCGAAAGTAAATGTTTATTTTTCGCTAACACATTATCATCGGCATCCAGTAAATGGTAGGGTAAACGGCAATACTGCGCACATTGGCCACGGTTAGCACTTCGTCCACAATTAGCTTGGCTCATGTAACACTGACCACTATAACTCACACACAATGCTCCATGCACAAAAGCTTCCAGTTCAACATCTGTTTGAGTAGAAATTTCGGTTATCTGTTCCAATGTAAGTTCACGAGCTAACACCACACGCGAGAAACCAACATCCTGCAAGAAACAAACTTTCTCCAAAGTCCGGTTATCGGTTTGCGTGCTGGCATGTAGTGCTATCGGAGGCAAATTTAGCTTTAATATGCCCATATCCTGAATAATCAGAGCATCGGCTCCCGTATTGTATATTTGCCAAATCAACGTTTCGGCTTCGGGTAACTGTTCATCCGTCAGCACAGTATTTAATGCCACCAATACCTTTACACGAAATTGATGTGCATACTGCACCAGAGTGGCAATATCTTCTAGCGAATTTCCGGCAGCTGCACGTGCACCAAATTGTGATGCACCAATATACACAGCATCAGCTCCGTGATTAATAGCCGCCAAACCACATTCTAGATTTTTGGCAGGTGAGAGAAGTTCAATATTTATCATATTTAGGTAGATGACTTCAATTCTCATAAGGAAAATTGTAAACCATATTTTTTAGAATAGAAAATGTGTAATCGTTCACAGATTAGTGAATCTTCGTCAAATCGTACGGAGTCTCTTGATAAACAAAATAATTCAACCAGTTAGTGAACATTAAATTGGCATGACTGCGCCAGCGCACTAGGGGTTCATTATTTGGATCATCATTCAGGTAGTAATTCTGAGGTAAATTAATGTCCAATCCTTTGGCAATATCACGCTTGTATTCTGTGTTCAGAGTATCGGTCGAATACTCCGAGTGCCCTGTGACAAAAAATTCGCGACCATTACGAGCCATTACCAGATAAACACCTGCTTCGGGCGATTCAGACAACAATGTCAATTCAGGCACACGGTGAATATCCTCAGCTCGCACTTCGGTATGACGACTATGAGGCACAAAAAAAACGTCATCAAAGCCGCGAAAAATCGGATTATGTTTCTCAAATTTCATATGCTCGAACACGCCGAACATTTTAGCATTAAGCGGATATTTATTTACTCCGTAATAGTGATACAATCCCGCTTGTGCAGCCCAACAAATAAATAAGGTGGAAGTAACATGCGTTTTAGCCCAATCAAAAATTTTTGTTATTTCCGACCAATAATTTACGTCCTCAAATTCGAGTAATTCCACTGGAGCACCAGTAATAATCATACCATCAAAATTACTTTCTTTTATCTCATCAAAACTCTTATAAAAAGTTACTAGATGTTCAATCGGTGTATTCTTTGAAGTATGACTTTCCATGTGTAGAAAATCAATTTCGATCTGAAGAGGTGAATTGGAAAGCAAGCGAATTAAATCAGTCTCGGTGGTTATTTTCACCGGCATCAAATTCAATATTACAATTTTAAGCGGTCGAATTTCTTGACTAGAAGCACGTTCCGAGTCCATCACAAAGATATTCTCTTCACGAAGCACATCTACTGCCGGCAATGTGAATGGTATATTTAATGGCATAATTTAGTTTGTTGAATTCGTTGGCAATCGTCACATGAGACATACATATCGTGTCAAAGAATCATTAATAATATTTACTGTATATTTTCCAATAATCTGAGCTTCCTACAAAATCATATAAAAAAGCATTCAGCTTCTCTAGTAATTTAACCGATCTTATTGGAACAGCCCAAACCTGCTGTTGAGCGAAACCAATAGGCATATTTATATCAATATTCCCATACTGATTTTTGAACCTCTCGGCCAATTTAACTTCACAAATCGTATTCTTTATCTTTCCTTCTGCCACCATACGAACCAGCTTTTCGGCATTCATATTCTTCATTTCTAAGATATGAATAGGAGCAGCAATATCGTTCGACAAATGTTCTAGTAGAATTTTATTGGGAGAATTAGCCGCAATATAAACAGTATCATTCACCAACTGAGTTTGTTTTCGCAGCAAATTTACAGTACTCGAATCGGAAATCAGGTACTGAACAAGCACTTGGTGTGATGTAAATATTGGATTGGAATAAAGCAACTCATTTTTCCATTGTGTGGTAGTTGGAATGAAATTGGCAATGAGATCATAATCACCATCTTTAAGTCCCTCAACACATTTTTTAATATCGTTTTGTTCAGTCACAACAAGTTCCACTCCCAAACTATCGGCAAAAGCTTTAATTATTTCATACTGAAAACCTGAAATTGTATCTCCTTTTACTAAAAGTCCAGAACTACTACTTTCAGTCACCACCGTAAGCCTCCCAGACTCCATAATACCTTTTAAGTCGTGTTTTTGTTGATGTACATGCCTAAAAAGAAAAATAGCGCCAATGAGCAAAATGACTACTCCAATCGAAATTCCAATTTTTAGTCTTTTATCCATTACTAAATTATAAAAAAGAAAATATCAATCTATATTTATCGACGAAAAATTCATTACCCGATTAATCCAGAAATTTAGCGAATTTAATCATAAAAATTCCAGGAGATACCTGTTTTAATAATAGCAGGATCGATTGGATAATTAGGCATCGAGAAATAGGCCGTTTTCTTAAACTTTTGGTTTAAATGATAGTACTCAACAAAAACTCGGGTACGTTTTAAATGAAAGTTTAAGTATACGTTCACTACTGGAAAGTTACCTATCTTCGTTTCCGACTGCGAGTAAAACTGTCCGGTAGCCGGCATATATTTAGGGGCATAATAGGCTGTGTTATAAAAAACACTTGCTCCCAATTGCATACTCAACACATCAAACCATTTGTCATCGTAATAAAAATTATGGTAAAGAGATAGCGTTGGCAATGGTAAAACGTCTTCTTGAGAACTTAACTGATACACAATATTATTCTCTAGCGTAAATTTACCTACATGAAAATCTTGCTTCAAATTCATTGCAATAACCTGAACATTACCTGAGTGCTGATCTGGCAAACCTTGTGAATTAAAATAGATCAATTGGGCTATATTCTCAACACCTACATTTAATGATAAAGAACGGGTAGGAATTGAGAAAACACCGCCGATATGTGTTCGATACGTGCTTACAAAATGGTTAACCCATTTAAAGTGGTTCGAATTATAAGATTCTAAGAAAAATGACGGTTTATCGCTTCTTATAAACCCATTGGCTACCAGTGAAATACTGTCATTCCACAACTTAAAAAAGCCGCCCATGGCACCTTCAATTCTAAAATTTCCTGCTTTGTACCCAATTAGGCTCACTTCACCAAGTACATTGTATCGGAACCGTTGTCCTCGATCTTTGGACAGAATTCCACCCACTTTAGTTGTTTGTTTAGACACATTATTTACCAATGTATCCTTATTGAAAGTATATTTCTGAATTTCATTTTCGACAAAAGCAGTCAAGCCAAAGTTCATCCATTTATTAAACTCCTCTTCCATACTTATGGAAAAATTATTTTTAAATGTACGCAATGCAGAAGTATCGTTAGTATGTACCAGTTTTGGAAAATAAGTATTTTTGTAAATATCAACATCACTGATTACCGAATTTTCGTAGTAGCGTTTCTGTACAGCTTCATATTTAAAGGTATGAGCAAAGCGGGTTACAGGTACATAATCCATTCTTACCGAATCTTTACTTAGCCTTTTAACTCTCTCAACACCAATAGTATACTGATGATTATAATAAATTTGCTTTTGTTTAATCTTAGAGTAACCTTCAAAATTAACGGGAATAATCATAGTAGCAACATTCTCAGGATTTATCCCATTGGTTACATTTTTCAGTCCGCCATTCTCAAAATTACTTAAACTATTTGTCGAAACCACCCCGTAAGCAGTATAATGCTTACCGTTATAACTCCCAAATAATGACCCCGAAAACTTACTTACAGCCTGATTTTCATATTCACCCCTTGCATAAATATAGTCAAGCGTTGTTCCAAAGTTGAATTTCTTATTAGCATTGACTGTAAACAAGAATTTAATATTGTCTTCCTTTCGATATGTTGTCCCTCCTGAATTATAACTTAGATTACTAAATGGAGTTTTGGTATTATAGAATGTTGCATTCTGCACATTCATCAGGTATGGAAAATAAGCGTTGGAAAAAATAAAATCATTTACTTCTGGTCTGGCAAAATATAATTTTGATTGTATGGGTGAACCTAAATTCCCATTATAGGAATTAGCAATACTTAATCGGTCTATTGAATTAGCAACCTGATAATTAAGATGTGCCGTATCAACGCAAAAAGAATCAACTTTTGCAAATTGCTCTGAAATTCGCCAAGTTTTAACATATTGATTTACTTGCTGATTTCGAGCAAAAATTGTTGCGGAAAGCAATATACACTGAACACAAATAATAAACTTCTTCACACAAAAATATATTAAGAACGATAAACAGACAGGCATAAAATAAAACATCCAATCTTTAAACTACACATGATTGGAGCAATAATTCTACATCTAAAAAAACATACAGTGTTTCAGGTCTTTATACCTTAAAGATTTCCAAAACGACACGTAAAACCCTTTAAAAATAAGTTTTTATGCACAAGCGCAAAGATACAAAAATTTATTGGCCAAGCCGAAAACCTTTTAATTTAATAACAGAAAATCAGCTGGGGATTATTAAAAAGAAACAAAGTTCAAATTTCGCTAAGAAACATGCCAAATTGTTTGACTGTTACAAATAAAATATCTAAACTTGCAGTGGAAACAGTACATCAACAAATGCCAAGACAACTATCATTTAGACATAATTTAAATAGTACGTAGGGAACGCATTGATTAAAACTATCTTTTTGATATACTTATTATTACTTTTAACTTTTTCACAACGTATTTACCCCATTTAAAACTGATTCTCTCAAAAAATATAATTATCAAATAAAATCAAAATTAGTATGAATATTGAGAAACTAATGCAATCGCTTGAGGCAAAACACCCTGGCGAAATAGAATATTTGCAAGCCGTTAAGGAAGTTCTGAGTACTATAGAAGAAGTGTACAATGAACATCCTGAATTTGAAAAGGCAAAAATAGCAGAGCGCTTGGTTGAACCAGATCGTATTTTTACATTCAAGATTCCATGGGTAGATGACAGAGGAGATGTTCAAGTAAATATCGGCTATCGAATTCAATTCAACAATGCAATAGGCCCTTACAAAGGAGGTTTGCGCTTTCACCCTTCGGTAAATCTATCCATTCTCAAATTTTTAGGATTCGAACAGATATTCAAAAATGCCCTTACCACTTTACCAATGGGTGGTGCAAAAGGTGGTTCAGATTTTAATCCAAAAGGAAAATCAGATGCAGAGGTTATGCGCTTCTGCCAGGCATTTATGACTGAGCTTTGGCAACATATTGGTGCCAATACGGATGTTCCCGCCGGTGATATTGGTGTTGGAGGTCGTGAAATTGGTTACTTATACGGCATGTATCGCAAATTGGCAAGAGTAAACACTGGTGTACTCACAGGTAAAAACTTAGAATTCGGAGGTTCACTTATTCGTCCCGAAGCAACAGGATTTGGTGGATTATACTTTGTGAAACAAATGTTGGAAACAGCGGGAATGACTATTCAAGGTAAAACAATAGCACTTTCCGGATTTGGAAATGTAGCCTGGGGAGCAGCCATTAAGGCAACAGAAATGGGGGCAAAAGTTATTTCAATTTCAGGACCTGATGGTTATATTTTTGATGAAGCTGGTATTTCGGGTGAGAAAATTGAGTTTATGCTCGAACTCCGCGCCACCTGTAACGACATTGTAGAACCCTATGCCGAAAAATTTGGCGCCACATTCGTAGCCAACCGTCGACCATGGGAATTGAAGGTAGATATTGCCCTTCCCTGCGCAACTCAAAATGAACTGAATGAACAAGACGCACGACTCCTAATAGAAAGTGGAGTGATTTGTGTTGGCGAAATTTCTAATATGGGCTGTACCTCTGGAGCAATAGAATTGTTACATCAACATAAAATTATGTATGGACCTGGAAAAGCAGTAAATGCCGGTGGCGTTGCTACATCAGGCTTAGAAATGTCACAAAATGCTATGCACCTAACTTGGACAGCCGAGGAAGTGGATGCTAAATTACACCAAATCATGAGCGAAATTCATACTCAATGTGTAAAGAATGGTCGCGAAAGCGATGGCTATATAAATTATATGAAAGGAGCAAACGTTGCTGGATTTTTAAAAGTTGCGAAGGCGATGTTAGCACAAGGAGTGCTCTAAACTGTGTACTTTTTAAATAGTCTAGAATAAATATTAAATGAGAAAACTCAAAGCCTGTGAGTGCTGAGTTTTCTCATTTTTTCTATAGTTGCAGCACGCACACAAAAACGCTATCTTTGTAGAGAAAAAACTATTCTCAATTACCAATTTATATATCATGCTCAATTTACTCAATCAACATCGTACAGTTCGCAAATATACCAACAAAACGATATCAACGGAGCTACTGAATAAACTTCTAGAAGCTACATGCAGAACTTCAAACACTGGAAATATGCAAGCCTACTGCATAGTAGTTACAACCGACGAAACTATAAAAAAAGAGCTTGAACCTGCTCATTTCAATCAGCCAATGATTACGCAAGCTCCCGCTGTGCTTACCTTTTGTGCCGATTTTAATCGTGTAACACAGTGGTGCGAACAACGACAAGCTGAGCCAGGGTACGATAATTTTCAATCTTTTATCTCGTCAGCAATCGATGCACTACTCGCGGCACAAACTTTTTGTATTGCAGCAGAAAGTGAAGGTTTAGGTATTTGCTACTTGGGAACTACAACCTACAACGCACAAGAGATTATCAGCACACTCAAATTACCCAAATTAGTCGTTCCAATTACAACAATCACAGTTGGTTATCCTAATGAAATTCAGGCACAAACCGATCGTCTTCCTTTAAAGTCGGTAGTTCATTATGAAACATACAGCAATTTCAGCTCCGAGGACATAGATGCACTTTATGCAGAAAAGGAGAATAGTGAGTTTTACAAACAATTTATAGCAGAAAACCACAAAGACACACTGGCTCAGGTATTTACAAACATACGCTATACCCGTAAAAACAATGAATTTTTCTCTGACAAATTTCTTTTGGCATTAAAAGAACAAGGATTTATAAAATAAGACACATCCAATTACCTACACTAAACCCTCTACTGCAAGTTATGCTGTAGAGGGTTTTTATTTGTAAAATCCATTGAATTGTAACTATCATTTCAGAAGAAATACTCTCTCACTCGTCCACTGATGGAAGTTCCATCGACGTGAACAGCTAAAATTAAAGTATTCTATTTCTTTCACACAAAAATAAACCCCAACTACTGATTCAGGAATTGAGATTTTAAAAATTACGTATACAACTCTCCCTCCGTCTGCTGAAGGAAGTACAACGAGGTGAACAGGCTAAACATTTAAGTCTTCAATTTCTTGTTCAAAAAAAAACCTAACTACTGATTCAGTAATAGGGGCTTTAAAAATAACGAATCCAACTATCCCTCCGTCTGCTGGCGGAAGTACCATCGAGGTGAACAGGCTAAAATTAAAGTGGTTCTACCCTTTTTAGTGTAGGTACAAATTTAATCCTCCATAGAAAAAGAGTAAAGCACTTCTGAAATTATAAAAAGTATTATATCCTCTTCCATTAGTTTTAATTCCTTGAATTTTTCCATTTAGCCTTTTCGCCATGGCATTTGACAAATTTTCCCCAAGGGCATTACAAACGCCAACGATATGTCTGTTAAACATTTCTGCCACTTTCATTATTTCCGGAATTTTTTCCCAAACAAAAAATGATAACCAGTCTTGATATTTATTAAAGGCTGATTGGTAATTCTCACTCATAAACAATGATTTAAAGCATTCTCTAAGTTGCCAAGCCAAACTGACTTTTGTATTAATACGCAGCACTTCTTCAAATTTATAGTACTGTTTTTCAGTAAGATTCCCGAGATTTTTCAGCACTGAATACCTACTGTTTTTCAGTTCCTCATACTCCTTGCTTTCTCGTCTTCTCACTTTATCGATAGCATCATTTAAGTACTTTACTAGATGAAATCTATCACGTACTAGCTTACTTTTGGCAAAACCTCTTGCGAAGTTGTTATATACGCTTCCAACATATCCATTGAGATGTGTTCTACATGTGCTTTTTGTTCAATATTCAAATTGCTGTTTAATAGATCCTTGTATGCTTTCTTAGTCCTATCCTTGGCTATATCTATAATGTTCCCTGTTTGCGGATTGCTTAATACAGTTACATATTGATGATTGCTTTTGTGCGACTTTTTATCTACACTTAACTGTTTGTACAGTAGATATTTATATCGTCTTAAAACTCCTCGTTCGCTTGCTATGTAAATAATCCTATTCACAATATTAAAACATCAACGTAAAAATTCCGCGGTTTTGTCTGGTTTTTTGTAGCCAATAATAAATCAATCGCACATTTTTCAAACAAACAAGTATGCCTTTCTCCACTTCCGGCTCATGAAACATCTATGCTTTTAAATTTGCCATCTTTGTCCCACAGCTAGGGGATCTTGGCTTTAATGAAACATTTGTATTGAAGAATATCTAAATACCTCCAACGGTGATAATCTCGATAATCGTAAACTCCATTGTAAGTATCAGGATTTATTTCTTATAAACATTTACGTTAAATGAACGTAAATGTCAATTTCTTTGGTGATTTCGTCATATTCGACTTTATCTACAAACCATTCATTACCAAAATTTAATAACTTCTCAAAAAAACAACTCTTGCATCATGCTGGGATTTTTATGCAAAAAGACTAAAACGGCTCACCAGTAAAAGTTGTGGATTCAAATAATGATTATTATTTTTGTACATCAAAATTAATACTCATTACCATGAAAAACGATGTTCATTTGTTCTCACTGGTGAAGTATATTTTACCAGAAGAGATTTTAAAT
>JBBSDM010000005.1:0-100939 GCA_038249445.1 Bacteroidales bacterium | reverse complement strand
TTTGATTGAAGACTTCTTTTACGCCATCACTCTCTTCTTGAGGTACACATATTTCAAACCAGTTTTTATTAATTAGCTCTCCCGATTCATACCCTAATACCTCATATCCCTTTTTGTTGAGAAGTGTGATACTGCCTTCTTTGTCGAATGCTACCAGTATAACTTGCGCAATATTCAGATAAGTTTCTACTTTTTGTTTTTCTGCCTTTAATGCGTTTTCCGCTAGTTTGCGTTCGGTAATATCTTTCGATATACAAGTGACAAAAGCGACTTCACCCTCACTATCAAAAATGGGGTCGGCCATTGTCAGATAGTAGTGTGTTTCACCGGTACTTGTTATTACTTTTACTTCTTTTTCACCCTTTTGTTTTGTTTTAAAAATGGTATGGATAAGTGTAAGCCGTTTATCAGCTTCCGCGTGCGACATAATGGCGTGTGGAGTTTTACCAATAATTTCATCCGTTTTTTTACCATAGGCATTGGCAAAAGATTCGTTTACAAACCGGTAGGTGTCATCGTGATTGGAACTAAAAATAGGATTGCTCGAATATTGAACCAGTGTTCGGTATTTTTCTTCACTTTCCCATAAGGCATCTTGTGCACGTTTCTGTTCGCTAATATCGCGGGTAGCACCATGGTAACCAATAATTTCTCCTTTGTTATTGCGGTGTATAGACACATTAGCTTCTGTCCAAATCCATGACCCATCTTTGCACAATTGCTCCAATTCATAGCGAACTGAGTCTGTGCTAAGTAGGTTGGTTTTATCAATAAATCTGGCAGCATTTGCCGTTTTTATTTTTTCTATACTTTCGGGTTTTAAGATACTCCAAAGACAAGCTCCAATTACTTCATTATGATGAAAACCGCGCAACCGTTCATCTGATGGACTAATATAATCACACACAAAGTTCGCATCTAAGTGCCAAATAATATCGCTGGAATTCTCCGTCATAAAGCGGTATTTTTCTTCACTCGCACGCAATGCTTCTTCGGTTTTTCTTCTGGCTTCATTTTCATACTTTAAATCTTCCAACAGATTTAAAGTGGCTTTGTGAGTTTCATTTAGCTCGCGGGTGCGTTCAGTTACCAAGGCAGCTAGTCGAGCATTCTCGCTTAGTTTTTGTTCTTGCGACAACTTTATTTTTGCCATGGCACGAATCTGTGCCACAAGCTCACTTTGGTCAATAGGCTTAGCAATAAAAGCCTCAGCTCCAACTTCCAATGCTTTTATTCTAGTTTCGCTATCGCCTTTTAAAGCGGTAACAAATACTACCGGAATATTACTTGTTTCATTATTGTTTTTTAGCCTCTTGCATACTTCAAATCCATCCATGTCGGGCATGACGATGTCAAGAAGAATCACATCGGGATTTTCCGAAATGGCTAATTTCAGTCCTTCCTCCCCACTTGTAGCTGTTATCACTTTTGCTAGTGGAAATGCTTCAATAATCAATGCCTTTAAGGTGATCAGATTATCAAAGATATCGTCTATTGCCAGTATTTTTACTGTTTTGCTGTTCATAAGTTGTTACAAGTATTTGAATTGTTTCTTCTCTTCTTTTGTGAACACTTCCGTCAGTTGACAGACAAGTTTTGTGGTTCATATTTTATACTGGTAAAGTAGAAATAATCAGGTTTTTTTTAATTCATGTAATTATGGCTAGACCTTCAATGTGTGGCTATTTTCCAAAAAGGACTTCATTTATCGTTTTGAAAAACACTTTTTCTTCAATAGGCTTTATCAAATATCCATCGAAGCCGTGGGCCAGAATTGTTTCCCGGTCGGAGTTCATAGCGCTAGCCGTAAGTGCAATGATAGGAATATGTTGCATTCGTGCATCCTTACGAATAGTTTTAAATGCCTCAATGCCGTCCAATCCCGGTAGAGCAATATCCATTAATATTAAATGCGGATTATGCTTTTTTGCCAAGGCTATTCCTTCGTTTCCATCTATAGCTTCAATTACAGTGTACTTGTCTTCAATAATAGCTTTTACGGTGAGCATATTGTCCAAATTGTTTTCAACTACAAGTACTACCGGTTTACCTTTTATTGTTCGGGTCTGTCGCTGAGGTTTTTCCTGCTCCACAATATGATTCGTTAGCATGGACTCCACCGCTTTGAGTAAGTCTTCTCGATTTACATCTCCTTTTTGTATTAGTTGATGTACGTTATTCCGCTTTAAGAATCTTAGATCTTCGTTTGTTAGATGTTTTGCTGTGAGTATAAGTACCGGAATACTTGCTGTTTTGTCAACATTTCTAATGGTTTTCAGCACTTCAAAACCATCAACGCCTGGCACCATTAAATCCATAATCATTGCATCGGGTAGGGTAGTTTCAATAATTGCCAGAGCCTCCGCTCCATCTTGTGCCACTAATATTTTGTAACCACTTTCCTCCATAAAATCCTTCATCTGGATAATGGCGGGTTCGCTATCTTCAACCAATAACACCGTTTTACCATCTGTTGGTTGGATAGGAATATGTTTTGTGGCTTTTGTAAAATGCGAAATCTCCGGTAAATCAACAATGCGTTTATCTGCGTTATATTCCACTGGGAGCTTAAGTGTAAAAGTAGAACCCTTTTCGGGGATACTAGTTACCGTAATATTTCCACCCAACAGATTAGCATATTTTTTCGCAATGGCAAGTCCCAGACCTGTTCCGCCATATTTCCGTGAGGTGCTTCCGTCTGCCTGACGGAATTCGTCGAAAATATGTGGTAGATGATCTTCAGAAATACCTATGCCCGAGTCGGTGACTGAAATAACAATCTGTCCGTTGGTTTGAAATGTTTTTACTTCTACTGTTCCTTTTTCGGTGAATTTTACAGCATTGCTTATTAAGTTTTGAAGAATGTGCTGACATTTATGCATGTCGCTAATTATTTGCACATCAACTTCATTACCCGATTGCAATAGTTCCAATTTTTCAGGGTCAACCTGCGGCTGAATCATGCTTATCACTTCTGCAACAAGGCTTTTAGCATTAAATTTAGTTATTTCCACTTCTTCGTGACCCGATTCAATACGCGAAATGTCCAAAATATCGTTAATAAGTGAAAGTAAATGTTTCCCATTTCGTTCAATAACACCAATATAGCTAAATTCATCTTCATCTATTTTATTTGCCAAACGACGATTGAGAACTCCAGAAAGTGCTATCACTGAGTTCAGTGGTGTGCGAAGCTCATGGCTCATGTTTGACAAAAAGTTGGTTTTAAGTCTGTTCGCTTCTTTCAGTTGATTTTTCTGAATTTCCAATTCTTTGTTCTGTTCCGTCAATTCAATTGACTGAGCCGTCATCTCTGTCTTTTGTTGTTCCAGCTCTGTGTTTTGTGCTTCGAGTTTTTCAGAAAAATTCTTTACTCGTCGGAATGTTAGAATGCCTTGAACACGTGCACTTAAGATGTCTAAAAAACTATTAATAAGTCGAAGCGCCGGTGCTGAATAACTTCTAACAGCTGCCAAGGAGATAATGGCAATTAATTCATCGCCCGCTAAAATTGGAATAGAAATAATTTCGCGGGGAATAAACTTGCCACTTACCGTTCGGAACAAAAAGCGAGTATTGTGTGGTATTTTTTTTATGAACTGAATTTTGTGTGTAGCAATAACGGAGCCAAATTCGCCCTCGGGATTGATGGCCGAAAAATGGAGTTTAGCACCTTCGTCCATTCCCACCGATTCGTAGTGTTCGTAGGATGTTTTATTCTCATTGAGCAAATATACTGCTCCCATTTGTGAGTTAGTATAATTGCAGAGTGCAACTAGCGTTGTTCTGAAAAAGGTTCTAGGGTCTATTTCAGAAAGCATAATCTGGGAAATATGTGTGAATTTTTCCTCATTTTCTTTTGAAGATTGAATACTTTCCAACATTGTGTTGAAAGCATCGGATAAAATTCCGAACTCATTTTTTGAGTTGATGGCACTTCGTGCCGTTCTATCTCCTTCATGATAACGTCGGGTGGCATCTATCAACTCTTTTACAGGGCTAATAACTTTTCTGAGGAACACATAGCTACCATTAAATGAGAATATTAGAATAATTATCACCAATGCCAATAATTCTAAATTCATTTTGTTTCTAAACTCGATAGTCTCTGCATAAAATTGAATTGCTCTATTTTGAGCAAAATTATCGAGAACCATGATTTTTTTTAGCATGTCATCATGCAAAGTTCCTACTTCGCCGGTAGAGCGTATACTTTCAATAACGGGCTCGATATTTCCTACCAATGCCATTGAAGTGTTTATATCGCGCGACACTTTCCACTTTACAAAAGCAGTATAAGCCGCTTCCACGTCTGTTTTGGAACCAAGATACCTATCTCTTAACACGTCGAACTCTCTTTTTGCATCGAGAGCAGACAACTCCATTTGTTGCAGTGCATTTTTTTTATCGCGGTCGGTTTTATAGAGCATAAGATCTCGTGTTGCCAGACGCATCTTAAGCACATCGGCATTTAGTTTTCCTAATGCGACTCTAACCTGCAATGGATGATTGTATAGATCCTCAGTTTGATTACTTAATTGCTGGATACGGAATGCAGAAACAATTCCAATTATAAGAATAAAGGCAATATTAAACGCAGAGCCAACCATTAAATGTGTTGAAATCTTGAAATCTTTAAGTTTCATGTTATTTGTATTTTGTTTTAAAATTTCAAGCGGATTGAAATTTTAAATTTTTTTTTTTCAGTTTTTTTATTCTTTTAAATCGCTAGACGTACGGATATTCACTGTTTATTGATGATAATATTTCGTTCACACAGTTGTTTTCAAATGGTAATATTCAGTTTCTTCTGTGTATTTAGTGTACTAATTCACTGTATAAATGGCATTTAATCAAAATGGTTGATGTTTTAATCATGAATTTTTCTGAAAATGCACGATTGGGGAAAAACTTCTTCAAAATTATATTTCTTCATAATTTCTCTTTCCGTTTCTCCCGTAATTACATATCCGCCTTTTGCTAAACAATGACTGGCCTTGTCTATGATTTTTTTTCGATACTCTGGTTTATAATAAAATAGTAGATTAGCACATATCACCACATCAAAGTCGCCATAGATGCTGTTGGGCGGACATCTGTGATTGTCGCACAATAAATCAAAAACTGTAAAGTCAATCCGCTCTTTTAATTCCGGTTTCACCGTGTAAGTGTCACTTCTTTTTTTAAACCAATCAGAAAGTCGCCTTAGGTTTATATTGCTTACAGCTGTTGCCGGAAATTGTCCCACTTGTGCTAATTTTACTTGTGCTTGGGAGTAATCAGTAGCAAATATACGAAAATTAATTATTCCGCCGTTAGAGTTCTTGTGTTCACTTAAGAGCATGGCCAGACTGTAAGTTTCCTGTCCAGCAGCACATGCAGCTGACCAAATCCTGATTTCTTTTTTTTTGTGATTCGAATTTTTAAACAGAATTTCAGGCAAAATAATATTCTCGAGAACGGCAAAGGTCAGTGAATTCCGAAAAAACTCGCTGTAGCTTATAAATAACGAGTCTAAAAACAATTCTCTTTCTTTTCCATTCGCTAGAAAAAAAGATAAATAATCTTTCTTAGTGTCACAATTATTCTGATGATGACTTCTGACAATCGATTTTTCAATAAAATCATCATCGTATTTAGAAATGTCTATTCCATGTGATTGAAACAGCAGTTCTGTCATTCTTATTTTTAGTTCTATCATGCCCGTTGTTTTAATATCGCTTCAAGCATCCGGTTACTCCACAATATTATATTTCTTATCTTGTCCGGCTTTTTTCATCAAATCGTTTATCTCTCTTTTTAGCTCTATCATTGTCAATTCACGATCAACTGTGAGCCTATGAAAACGCATTAATTCATCCATCTTGTCAATTAATTCATCTTCTGCTTTCTTTCTTTCTGTAATGTCCCGCAATACTCCTTCATTTGAAATTTTGATGCCATTTTTGTCAAAGGTATACCAACCATGATCCTCCACCCAAATGCCACTGCCATCTTTTTTTCGCAGTTGAAATACAGCTTTTTCTTCATTGAGTGGATTCAGATATATTGGATCTCGATGACTTGCATCTAAATAAAGTTCTTTTTTTATATCTATTTTTAATAAGTCATCTTTGCTATCATAACCAAACATTTTCACCATTGCAGGGTTTACGTCCACAAATTTTCCAGAGGGTGTACTTTTGTATACACCGTCGGGTATCCGCTGTACTAAGTTGCTATAGATTGCTTCACCTTCGGTCAGTGCTTTTTCAGCTTTTTTACGTTCAATAAATAGTCCCACCTGATTAGCAAAAAGCTCAATTAATTCGGAATTTTGGAGTGTTTGCCCTTTCGAGTAAACTAAAGTTAAGTATCCTATTAAAGTATCGTTTCTTGTAATTTTCACCACCGCAGTCTCACCAATATTGAAGGTTTTTTCCAATAAGAAAGAAATAGGTTTTGGAAGTCTATCTTTTGTCAGATCTCTTATCGAGTTAAATATAGCAATTGTTTTATCCTTCATTATATCCACTATGAAAGAATTTTTTTGCCATCTTCTATTAATGATATCAAACCCAAGAATAGACGTGACTTTTAGCAGGTTTTCTTTTTCACCAGCTAAAGCAACAGTTTTGTAGTCTTGCCCATCGTTATCGGATAGCATGAATACCAGCATCTTGGCATCTGAAATTTCTAAAACCGAATTAGCGATGCGTTGGTAGTCAATCTCATTATCGTTAGACTGAATCATGCCCGAGCTCTCAATAAGTGCTTTTTTTAGCAATGCTTCATTTTTAATAATATCATTTTCGGCTTTTTTACGTTCAGTGATATCTTGACCGAAACTAATCATTCCAATAATTACTCCCTGTACATAAATTGGAGATGTGTTGACTAAAATGGTGAGAATTGATAAATCGGTTTTTCTAAAACGTAATTCGTAGGAACAAATCTCTCCATTTATGGATCGTTTGAATACGTCTGTTAACATATCGAGATCTTCTTCCATTACAAGTGGAGTAAAAGGCTTGCCTATCCAATCTTTTGCATTCAACTCAGTTGCATCTTCAGCGGTTTTATTGAAAAATGTAAAGCAAGCGTTCTTGTCCAGCATCCATATCCAATCGTTCGAATACTCAATCATCGTCCGGTATTTTTCTTCACTTACTTCTACTGCTTTTTGTGCTTGCATTCGCTCTTCTTCAACTCCTATGGCCGAAGCAATAATTTCCAATAAATGAATTTCATTTTTCGATGGGTTGTATTCTTGTTGAAAAGCAGCACAAAGCAAACCAATTTTTATGTCTTGTAACTTTACTGGTTTGCCTATATATGTGTCCAGTAAATATTTACTTATAAAGGACTCGGCTTGTGCATATTTAGATTGTTGGAGTTCATGTATAATGAGTGGTTTATCATCTTCGCTATGGATAACATCGTAACAAATTGACTCTTCTGGAAGTGCCAATTTGCTCGATAAAGTAGGCAGATTCCAACAACCGATCGGAAATAGTTTATTATCTTCAAGTCTATTGTACATTGCGCAAGAAGCATTTGTCAACTCGCCGCTCACCTTTACCAATGAATTGATGTTTTGCAAATAATCAGAACCAAAACCAATGAAGCAATTATTTAGTTTATTTATTTGATCTTCAAACTTTCTACGCTCAGAGATGTCTTGTGTAATTCCCAATAAGCCGATTGCTTTAGAGTTTTCATCGCGTAAAAACGTCATTCTCATTTCAGCCCAAAACACACTGCCGTTGGCTTTAATGTGTTCAACTTCGATGGAATGAATTCTGTCTTTTTTTATACTTGGATCTTTTTCATTTTCGAGTTCTAAGTTGAATTCAGTGAGAATTCTTGACCAACTCTCTGGCTTAAATTTTTCATTTGGAGTCCGAAACATATGCTCTTCAGCAGTTTCGCCACACATCTTTTCGATAGATGAGCTGATAAAATTTAAATTGAACTGTAAGTCTGATGTCCAAACCACGTCAGTGATATTCTCAGTGATATGACGGTATTTTTCCTCACTTAGTTTTAGTGCATTCTGGGCTTTTTTACGTTCCGAAATATCTCGTGCACTACCTTGAATGCCTATTGGTTGACCTTCTGCGTTCCTTAAAAATGCAATATTAGATTCCACCCACAGCCTTGAACCATCTGCTTTGTAAATTTCTAATTCTAGAGTTAATGTACGATGTGGGTCTGAATTGGGAGCCAGCTCCTTTTCAAGTTCTTGTACTAATAAAACTTCAAAATTTTCGATATATTCAGGAGGGAAAATTTCCAAAAGGTTACTTTTGATGATTTTCTCCACCGATTCGTTAAGTATTTTTTCTACCGAAGTACTCACATAACTTAATCTGAACTGTAAATCCATGATCCAAACTACATCGGAGATATTTTCAGTAATATGACGGTACTTTTCCTCACTTTGTTTAAGAGCTTCCTCGTTATTCTTTCGTTCGGTAATCTCTTTAAAGTTCAGAACAATGGCCGATACTATCGAATCACCTAATAAATTTGTAAATGTGGTCTCAACCCACTTCCAACTGCCGGCTTTATCCCTAAACCGATATTCGATGGTTGGAACAAAGGCAGGATTCTCTAAAGTTTTATCTATATTTTGCAAAACATACTCTAAGTCATCGGGGTGAGTAAGATCATTTGGGTGAGTTGATAGTTCTTCTGTAGTATTGTAGCCAAAAACTTTACGAGCCGATGGACTCGCATATAGAAATTGACCCTCAGCGTTTATCAATACAATGCCGTCTGGGGCATTTTCAATCAATGCTTGATAATGTTTCCCAATTTTGTCAATCTCGTATTGTGCCGCTTTACGTTCGGTGATATCTCGCGCTGTAGCTATAAGTACATCTTTCTCAAAGTACCTACCTTTGTTCACGAGTATTTCTTTGGGAAAAATCTCCCCATTTTTGCGCACTGCCCAAAACTCAAAAGTAGTAGCAATTCCTGTTTTGAAAACGGATAGTAGCTGCTTTTGAACCTGTTCTAAATCATTAAGTCCGGGCGCGGCCAAATCGGCCGGGGTTTTCCCAACTAATTCTTCATCGCTTAGTTGGTACATGTCCCTGGCTCCTTTATTCACTCTGATAAATACTGCATTTTCATCCATAACGTAAATGGCTTCCGAAACAGTGTTAATTATGTCTACATAGCTTTGTTTCGTTAGTTCCAGAATTTTTTCGGCTTCTTTACGTTTGGTCACATCGTGCACTGTAGAAATAGCTCCAATTACTTCGCCTTCAAAATTGTACAATGGACCGGAAGTCTGTCTTGCCCAGCCAAATTTGCCTGTGCTAGGGATGTCAAACTTAAATTCATTTTCTATTATTGTTTTCTCATCAATCGCTTTTCTAATATTCGCCGCTTCGCCTGCTTCATGCAAAAATGGGAATAGCTCTATTGCATTTTTGCCGATAATATCAACTGCCGAATAACCGGTTATTTTTTCCATAAATGGATTCCAGCTCAGGTAGTTCAATTCCTTGTCATATACGATAATACCTTCGTGAGCATTTTCGATTATTTGTTTATTGAATTGACTTAATTCAATAAACTTTTGCTCTGTAAGCAATAACTTGTTGTCTTTCTCTATCTCTGCAATGCTTTTGCACACAACTAATGGAATCATTTCAAGGAAAAGTGTATCCTTAATGATGTACTCCTTAGCACCCAGTTTCATCATCTCTACTGCAATTTTTTCATCGCCCCGGCCCGTGGCCACTAAAAATGGAGCTATGGTTCTGTTCCTTCTTTTTAATTCAGCTATAAACTCCTGCGCATTCATGTCGGGGAGACTGTAGTCCAACATCATTAGAATCGGCGTATTGTTCTCCAGCCATTCAAAAGCAGTTGCTGCTGTTTGAAAGCAAATTGTTGGCTGACCGCATTCTTGAACTTTATCATTTATTAATTCAATCAAACCCAGGTCATCCTCAATGATAAGTATTGTGTCTATTTTTGATTTCATCTTATTTCTTTTTTAAACTTTTACTATTTGAATGAATAAACCTAAACGGTTCAACGTGTCTGTGAATTTGATAAAGTCGACAGGTTTTGTAACATAAATATTGCAGCCTATTTGATAGCATTCTTCTATTTCTATTGGATTATCAGTGGTAGTGAGCATAATCACAGGCATTTCTTTTAGCTTATCGTCCGACTTTATAAGTCGTAGCACTTCTATACCATCCATTAGGGGCATGTTGATATCGAGCAATAACAAGTAATGATTACGTTTCTTCGTTTCTCTTTTTTTAGAGTCAAGCAAATAATTCCAAATTTCTTCACCGTTTGAGAATCTGATTATCTCATTACAAACGCCAGACTCTACCAAGCCAGACCGAATAAGTTCGGCGTGACCATTGTCATCTTCTGCTATCAGAATAACAAGTTTTTTGAGATTTTCCATATCAATTAAATTTAAAAGGTACCTAAAAATAGTTATAAGAATAATAGTTAGGAGCAGCCCTTTAAATCCTCCGCCAGCTGGCGGAGACTTTAAGACCAAGCTTGTATATTTAGAGAATATCAAATCTAACTATTAATTCTACGTTACTAAAATAAAAAAATGCAGAAATTGATTGAAGATTTTCAAGAAACAATACTAATCTCAAGTCTATTTTGATTGAAGATTTCTGATTTGCTTTTTTTGCGTATTTTGCGTTCAAAAATCGTCGTTCAAAAAGTTTGTTAGTAAAGAGTTACAAGTCTTATTCTCCGAAAGTTATTTTCAAGCTATCATATCAATTATTTTTTCACCTTATTCCCAATTATTTTTTTGTAATTCAATAAAGAAAGTGCATCCATGTCCTTCTACCGATTCTACCGATTCTACCCAAGCCTTTCCACGATGCCTTTCAGCAATTTGTTTTACTACACTTAGCCCTACACCATCGCCTGCTATCTGCGATTGTGGATCAATCCGATAAAATATGTTCCATACTTTTTCTTGAAATTTATGTTCAATCCCTATTCCATTGTCCGTAACGCTGTATATAATTCTATTGAAATCGTTAATCGCACTTATTTTAATTTTCAATGCTTTGTTTTGATCTCTGTACTTTATAGCATTACTTATTAGGTTGGAGAAGAGCTGATTTAGTTGTTGCTCATCTCCATAGCAATCGGGCAAATGCTCCAGATGAACGTGAGATGATAGTTCCGAAATCTGAAAACTATGTGCAAAGAGAACTTTTTCTAGCAATTTATTCATGTTTACCTTGCTGATATACATTTTAATTCTACCGGTGCGGGACAGTTGTAGCAGTCCATTAATAAGTGCCTCCATTTTTGCAACACTGGAGAATATGAAGTCAAGAGTTTTTGGAATCTCTTCTGTGGTAATTTTGCTAATGTTTGTTTTCAAAATCGGGTCTATTCCGCAATTTGCCAACTGAGATTTTATGTTGTTGGTTTGTTTCTGTAAGCGCTGACTAAATCCCTGAATATTTACAAGCGGCGATCTTAAATCGTGCGATGCAATGTAAAGATAGTCTTCAAGTTCTTTGTTTTTATTCAATATTTGTTGTTGAGCTTGTTGCAAAACACTAACGTCAGTGGCAATAGTGGCAAATTTATTTTTTTCGGGAGCTATTACAGAAATTAGAAAATGCTTATCCATTGGTGAATAATAAGAATCAAACACCAATGACTTCCCACTAGTAGCCACTTGCGCATATTGTTTTAAATAGGGTGCATTATCCGTTCCATACACTTCAGTTGCCAGTTTACCTACTGCATCTTTTTTTTCAATTCCAGTAATTTTGGAGAATGCTACGTTGCAATCGGTAATAATGTAATTCACAGCTTTACCATTTTCATCAAACACAAGCTCATGCATAGCCATCATTTCTGTCATGGAGGTAAAAAGGGTGTTCAGTTTTTCTTCACTTTCTAACAGTGCATTTTCTGCACGTTTTCGTTCGGTAATGTCTACGAATTCTGTTATAAAAAAAAGTGGCTTGCTATTCTTGTCACGCTGCAAGACAGTACTCAGATCTACCCAAATAAGGCTTCCATTTTTGTGGATGAATCTTTTTTCCCGATGTGCATAATCTCTTTTCCCAGAAAGAATCTGTTCAACTAAGGCGTTATCGTACTGTATGTCTTTCGGAAATGTTATTTCTCTCCACGACATTTTTTGTAATTCTTCCTCTGTATAGCCCACTAACTTACTAAAGGCAGCATTTGCTTGTAATTGCCCATCTAAACTTGTGATGGATTTTCCGATGATAGAATTTTCAAACACATTCTTGAATTTGTCTTCACTTTCTTTTAGTGCGTTTTCCACCTGTTTGCGCTCATGAATATCAAAACAATTTCCAATATAACCAATGAATTCGCCGGCGTTATTGTAATTTGGAGTTCCCATATCCAGAATCCATCTGTGCTCACCGCTTCTGTGGAGTAAGCGGTACTCCAACTGAAATGCTTCCCGTTTATCAAATGCAGAGGTATACGTTTCTATACATTTATCCAAGTCCTCTGAAAATACTCCCTCTGTCCAACCGTTTCCAATCTCTTGCTCGAGTGTTCGTCCAGTGAAGTTGAGCCAACTGTTATTAAAGTAATTACATAGCTTATCTAGCCCCGCAGTCCAAACTAGTGCTAAACCTGAGTTGGCCAGATTTAGATACTGCACTTCTTTTTCAAGGAGCTGTAATTCCGTTTTTTTTCTGAGGGTAATGTCGTGTCCAATACCTAAAATGCCAATGAGCTTATTGTCCATATCATACAGTGGCGTTTTGACGGTTTCGAGGAAGGCATTATGACCATCATTTGCAAAATGAATCAACTCTTCGTTAATAAGAGGTGTTCCTGCCGTCATCACTATCTGTTCATTCGCACGAAAAAAATCAGCAAGCTTTTTATCTACAAAATCATAGTCTGTTTTGCCAATTATATCGGCTTCTTTTGCTCCAAAGAATCTTTCTACAGATGTATTACATGCTAAGAATAATCCATTTACATCTTTTAACCAGATTAAATCGGGAATATTGTGAATAATTGAACGAAGTAGATTTTCGTTTTTTTGAAGCTCGGCTTTTTTCTGGTTTTGGGATTCTACTTTTTTTGACAAGTTTTCGTTTTGTAACTCAAGTTCTGCAATGCGCAACTCCAGTTGTTGGATGTGCAGCATTGATTCCTCTTTTTTGAAATCTTTTCCTGTGTCTGAATAGCTGTTTGAGGTCAACTTTTCAGCTTTTCTATCTAGTGAGTCAGCGACAGATGTGTTGGATCGTTTCATAAAATAGCAGAACTAAAAGATTATTACAACGGGCTTATTAAGTTAGTTGAAGTTGTTATTATTGTAGCAATCACTCCAACTTGCTTGTAGCAATTGGCTGTATATCGTTACATTAATTACCACATATACAGGCATATATGCCTTTTATATTCACACAAAGATACACATTTTTTTTATTGATTATCTAAAATATTCTTAAGTTGATAAAAAAATAAATTGTTTTTATTCTGCAACGCCAATAATTGATCTACATATCTGTTATTATATTCTGATATTCAGTAGATTATAGTTCTGTTTTGAATAAATATGCTTTGCAACATTTTTTTTATCAAGAATAGTAAACGGCTCTGTGTGAGGAGAGAAGAAATGATGAGCTAAAAGATACAATTGCACATTACATTCGTTACTATGCAGTCCCCTAAATCTCCGCCAGCTGGCGGAGGACTTCAAGACCTAGTCTGCATAAAGTTTGGAGTTAATCCAACAACAAAAAAAAGTCAACCGAAGCATTGCTGCTATTCGATTGACTTTTAATTTAATATGACTATCTGCATAGTATGCAGTCTTAGTTTTTAACCGTTCATAATTCTCCGTAAAGTGTATTAATAGTTGTATAACTGTTCTTGGGTTTGGGCAAAGCCCATTTTATTTAAATTCATTGTACATTATGCGGATAGTCATTTAATTTAATATAAAATAAATAACCAAGACAAGATACTTGTAACTCCTAACTCCTAACTCCTAACTATTTATATTCCTGCCAGTTGGTTCCCAACATGCTTCCTGTTTTGATAAATTGATTGTGCATTCCAAAACAAGCCGATAGATTTTGTGGAGTATGCGTTCCGCTAGAAAGTGTGATATATTCTGTCAACATTTCACGATATTCAGGAGCTACACAATTAGTAATAATTTCTTCGGCGCGTTGAACTGGTGATTTGCCACGTAAATCGGCAATGCCGTGCTCGGTAATGATAACATTTACCGAGTGTTCGTTTTGGTCAACGTGTGATACCATTGGAACTATCGAGCTGATTTTTCCACCTTTGGCAGTAGCAGGAGTAGTGAAGATAGAAATGTAAGCGTTGCGGGTAAAATCGCCCGAACCGCCAATACCGTTCATCATTTTAGAACCTAACACGTGTGTGCTGTTTACGTTTCCAAAAATATCAGCTTCCAAAGCGGTGTTAATTGTAATTAAACCTAAACGACGGGCAATTTCAGGATTATTTGAAATTTCCTGAGGGCGAAGAACTATTTTATCGCGGAAGAAATCCAAATCGGCATAAATAGATTTCAGAACAGGGTTAGTAACAGTTAATGAACAACCACTGGCAAACTTCACGTTTCCTTCGCGAATAAGATCAATCACTGCATCCTGAATTACTTCGGTGTACATTTCGAAAGGTGGAATATCCGGATTAGCGCCTAAAGAAGCCATCACTGCGTTGGCAATATTTCCAACACCCGATTGAATAGGTAAAAACTCAGCAGGTACACGACCCGATTTAATTTCTTCAACAAGGAACGAAGCTACATTATTACCAATTTGGTCGGTAACCACATCGGTAGGAGAGAATCCACCCACTTCGTCGTCGCGATCTGTTTCCACCACACACAAAATTTTCTTAGGGTCGACTTTCAAAACTGCCGAACCAATACGATCTGATGGTTTGTATATTGGAATTTCTCTACGGTGAGGAGGATCTAAAGGTTGGTACACATCGTGGAAACCACGAAGTTCCTTCGGATGATTGTGATTTAATTCTACGATAATGAAATCGGCCAACTCGGCAATGGTTGGTGAAATACCAACTCCAGAGGTAAGAACCAATTCGCCATCGGGAGTGATATCACACACTTCGAGAATGGCAAATTTTGGTTTTGGCATAAATCCGTAACGCAATTCTTGAGCCAATACCGAAAGGTGCATATCGAAATATGGAGCACGGTCGGCATTCAAAGCACTCCGTAAATCTTTGTTCGATTGGTAAGGAGTGCGGAACAAAATAGCATTGGCGCGCGCCAACGCACCGTCAAGCGAATCGCCGGTAGAAGCACCGGTGTACATGCCAATTTTAAATTCTTTACCTTCAGCGTGAAACGCTTCTGCACGTTTGGCAATAGCCGTAGGAACTTCTTTTGGACAACCTGCGGGGGTAAAACCGCTAAATCCTACAATGTCGCCATCGTTCAGATAGCTTGCTGCCTCTTCGGCCGTTACAAATTTATAAGTCTGTTTCATAACTCTTAATTTACAATTGCCTATTCGTTTGTTTTGCAATTGTCTGTATTATAGTGTATTGATTAATTTCTGAGACCAAAAATATCCTTGGCTAACTAGCACTTGAATTTGACCGCAAAATTACCAAATAATTTTTATATTACTGTTGTAAATGAGTAACTAATTACAGAAATATTTCATTAATTGAAAGTGGATTGCAATAGTATATAATCTCAGTTGGGGATGACTGACAAATACTGCCATTTTTGTCAGAATTATTTCTTCTATTATAACAGTGTGTAATTTTGGCAGATGCAGATCTCTATTTATCTGACAAAACTTCATTAAATGTAATTTGGCATACGTTTTGTAAATTATACAAACAGTAACATAAAAAATAATCTAACGATGACTTATCCATTTGATCCATACTACGCCGAAACACCTGAGCTTTCCTCCGCTCCAGATGATAACCCTTTTGGGTTTTTATTGGGTGCTCAGTTGGCCGATCTTGTGTGGGATAATGATTTGATAGATATTTCGTGGTTCGAAGACTTAAGGGTAGAAGGTTTTACCCGCAATTTCGATTTGATTGAAACATTGGAGCTAAGAGCCCGACTGCGTGAAATGAAATTGCGCATGTTGGTTCCCTTAATTTCTTTGATTCGATTAAAGCATTCACTTATTGCATCCATCCTGTTGCTTTTCGGATTGTGTGGCACACAATCCTCTTATATTTTTGCTGCTTTTTTTGGTACTTCTTCTACCCGCATTTTCGACCTTTAATTCCTTCCCTTTCCCTCAGAAAATTGATTTTTTTGTTTTGAAATAATGTGCACCTATTTGTGTCATTTATTACTGAGCCAAATGAGCTCTACTGTTTAGGTGCTTCTATTTAAAGCCTTGATAGTAATATGTTTCATCAATTTTCATCCCTTACTCTTGGAGCGCCTAGTGGCACAGCCGGGAAAATTATCGTTGGTTGATGAACTTTATATTTTTCAGTGACCAACTAATTATTAAAATTCAATAAAAAATTTCATGAATTTAAAAACAAAAGCCAACAGAGTTGGCACACAATCGCTTGCTATACTAGCTTTGCGTATAATTGATACTGTAATTAAATCCGCCATTTATGAAGCGCGTGAGAGTAAACAATTTCTGAATTTGGTGGAGGTAAACGGCCGATATCAGATGGCTGTAGAACCCGGAAACGATAAAGAAGTTTCCGAAGCTATCAAAACATTGTTTATGGATCGTAAAACCATGTTTGGTGGAACTTATTCGTATCTCGAAGGTTTGCTTAAATCGCCCGATGTTGAAATGAGAACTGCTGCAACCTTACTTTTTGGAGTCGTTAATAAGTATGGAAAAAACTTTAGTAGTTTGAAGATTGCCGATCAGTCATTGCGCTACATTCGTATCATTGAAGCGTTGAAACGCCCCGAGTATAACGATGCGATATACAGAACGCTATTGAACGAGAGAATTGGTACGTTAGATGACTTGCAGCGTAGATACGAAGAATTGTATATGGGTAGCGGAAATGATGCTGCGGCAAAAGTTGCACCCAGTAACCTGCGTAAAGAAATGGAAAATGCTATTAAACTCTATGCTGATGAGCTAAAATGGAAGGCTAACAGTGCAGGTACCGAAGCGTGGAGTACCTTGTATCTTAATGTAGAACAGCGTTTCAACGAAGTAAATGTATCTGTAGCACGCAAAAAAGCTGTTGTTTCTGCTACAGTAGTTACAACTACAGTTGCCGTGCAACAATAACAGTGTATTTTACTTCTCGGATAGTTAGAAGTCATCCTAGGAGTATCATACAGCCATTTTTATTGAAGCCCCGAAGTTTTTACTTTGGGGCTTTTTCATCTTTATACCGACAAAAAGTTACAGAACCCGAAAAAATTGATATTTTTTGCCTCCGTAACATTACAGAACCAAAAAAAAGTGAAATGATTCACTTCCGTAACTTTACAGAACCGAAAAATGCTGAATTGTTGGTCTCCGTAACCTTACAGAACCAAAAAAATCCGAAATGTTTTGCTTCCGTAACCTTACAGAACAGAAAAAAAGTGAAATGAATGCGTTCTGTAAGTTTACAGAACCTAATTTTGGCCGTTTGGATACGTTCTGTAAGATTTTACTCTGGAGCATTCACATTACTATAACATATTAGTCGAGGTGCGACTTTAAATTGCGCCCCAGCTAGCAAAGAAAAATGGGAATCTTTTTTAAAGATTAATGCTTTATCAAAACAAATTCCTAAATTTGCATTCAGATTAAGCACTGTTTATTTCGATAAATAGGGTAATCAAACTTATAATTTCAGTAACAGTTACGCTTTAGGCGAAGTCGTTAATAAAAAATAAACTTAAAACAATAATAAAAACCAATAAATAACGTACAGACAAGGCATGCCTTGCCTTAATATTTTCAACATTTTATAAATAGCATTCTGCTATTGTTCGCGCGCTAGAAACCTAGGAAATTTCAATAAAGCGAACACAAGATTAGACTCAATGAGCAAAATGCTCACGCCAAACGGCGTGGGCTTTTGACTTATCAATCTTGTGTGGGCTTTCCTAGGGCCTCTAGCGTGGATAAGAATTTAGTTCACGCTTTTTGCGTTTGGACGTTTCTTATCAGACCCCCGAATAATGGCAAAGCGACCCTGCTGAAGCCAATGATAATTCTATTTTCCCAGTTGCTTTCTCTACTAACCGCCGACAGGGTTTTCAACCGACGTCAGGGTTGCGTGTACTTCAACATTTCTATTCTAACTAACTTTTCCGACCAATAAATTGAAATGGTGGATGAGTTTTTAATACGTTGGGAAATAATTTGACTACAAAGAATTTGATCTAACAACAAGTAAGACCTAACAGGTTTTTGAAATCTGTTAGGGCTTGGTTGGACTGAAACTTACTTAAATTGAATTAAGCTTAACCCAAATGTCAAAATAAGAATTTGGCTAAAGCCAATATGATGAAAATGCTTTATTCTTGTTCTCCAGCTAAAGCAGGAGGCAATTGATATAAAAATAGCCAAAGCATGTGACAATTGATGAATTGGATTGGGCTTTAGCCCATTTACAAAGAAGAAAACAAAAATGGGCCTTAGCCAATATTTAATTAAATAAATAATACAAAAATACCCATGTCAAACCTCACACTTTTTCAAGAGCTGGAGAACTTACTCAGCCCTTATAGCCAATATACTTCCGAACTTGGTGTTATGCTCAAAAATAGCATTGTAGAAGCTGCATTACAACTTCGCCCTGATCTGCTTAAACTACTGCTCACCCACGATAAACTAAAAGCCAATTTCTTTACCGATGTGGAAGGTATTTGGGTGTTCGACAAAGTGCGCTTTCAAAAGTTTGTGATGAACAAACGCTTTTTGCCCGATTCGTATACAAGTTTTAAAAACAAAATTGGACTAACCACCGACGAGGGCGATTATCTTGCCGAAAGCCGCGAAGTAGTACTTTCTTGGCCATACAAAGACTGTGTGCTGGAAGGCGGACAAACAAAAGAAGATGCCAAACGGAACGAAGTTTTCTGGAACGAAATTCTTGCACCCGACGAAATTACCCGACTTACCGAACCCAAAGCACTTACCAACTTCCGCAGGTACGATGCTGATGGTGAACATGCTGTAGAGTCAATTTCAAAAGCAGACAACCTAATAATAAAAGGAAATAACTTATTAGCATTGCACTCATTAAAGAAAAACTATGCTGGACAAGTAAAGCTGATTTATATTGATCCACCGTATTATTTTAATAAAACAACGGAAAATGATTCGTTCAAATACAATTCAAATTTTCACTTATCTACGTGGCTTGTATTTATGCGAAATCGACTTCAGGTTGCAAAATCACTTTTAACAATAGGTGGAAGTCTATGGATAAATATTAGTGAAGATGGAATGCATTATCTGAAAACAATTGCTGATGAAGTATTTGGCAAAGAATCTTTTGTTGGAACCATTCCTCGAAGAACAAGAAACGGAAAATCAGATGTTTCATTTAATTTTTCGCAAGATTTCGATTGGCTATTGTGTTACATTAATGTATCTTCTGAAACCAAGATATTCGGTAGAAGTGTTGAAAGAAAATATTATGAATCAGATGACTATCCCAATAGACCATGGAGATTAGCTGATCTTACGACGCAAAAAACTGCAAAGGAAAGACCAAACTCATATTTTACAATGATAGACCCTAAAACTGGAAAAGAATATCCAGCCAGTGAAAAAAGGACATGGGCTGTCACTACCGATACTTTAGAGCATTATTACAAAATTGGGTATTTAGTTTTTCCAGATGATTATTCTTTCTTAAATATTTCAAAACCCTATGCCCGAAAGTTTAAAGATGAGGATGATAACAGCGGAAAATTAAGTGCTATTATATCTGATTTTCAAATGCAAGATTTTCTCAATGATGTTTTAAATAATTCCAAAAACAAAGATGGTAATTCAGAGATTGACAAATTGTTTGGTAGAGATGAGTTTGGTTATGCAAAACCAGAAAATTTAATAAAAGCTATACTCGAAGTTGCTACTAATGAAGGTGATATAGTCCTCGACTACCACCTAGGCAGCGGCACCACCGCAGCCGTTGCTCACAAAATGGGTCGCAGATATATTGGCATTGAGCAAATGGATTACATAGAAACTGTTGCGGTTGAGAGGCTTAAAAAAGTTATTGGTACAAAATCAGAAATTATCAAAAAAAATCCACAGCAAGGCAGTCTCGAATTTGTAGCAGAATCGGCAGCAACTTATCAAACCACAGATTACGACCAAGGTGGCATTTCCAAAGCCGTAAACTGGAAAGGTGGAGGTTCATTTGTATATTGCGAATTAGCCAAAGCCAATCAGAAGTTTATGGATAAAATAATGACTGCTACGACAAAAGACGAATTAGCTTCAGTATGGGAACAAATGCAAGAAACTGGCTTCCTAAGCTGGAAAGTTAACCCAAAACAGATTGATGAAAATGCAGAGGATTTTGCTTCTTTGACTTTTAAAGATACCCAAAAATTCCTAGTTGAAGCATTGGACAAGAACTTGCTTTACATTCCTTATTCCGAAATAGAAGATGAAGAATACGGCATTACGGATGAAGATAAACGACTAAATGCAAAATTCTATGGCCAAGCGAGATAACGACATACCGCAAGCACTTCGTAAAAACTTGCAGGATTTACTTAAAGAGGAATTTGGGAAACGATCTATTGAAAACACCGAACTACCGAATTACTTTACACAGTCACTTGACCCGGGTCGCAAATTGCGCCCCTATCAGGAGGACTGTTTTAAGTATTTTATCACCTATTGGGAAAATACGTTTACAGGTAAAGACCGTCAACCTCACTTGCTGTTTCACATGGCAACTGGTAGCGGTAAAACACTAATTATGGCGGGTGCTATGCTTTATCTTTTCGAAAAGGGATATCGCAACTTCTTGTTTTTTGTACCTTCAACCAACATTATTGAGAAAACAAAAGAGAATCTTATCAACCAGGCTTCGCCTAAATATCTTTTTGCTCCGAGTATAACGGTCGGAAATAAACGTGTTGAAATAAAATTGGTGGATAATTTTCAAGGTGTTGAGGATGATTGTATCAATTTGTGTTTAACAACTACTCAGGGACTTCATTCTTCTTTGAATTATCCGAAAGAAGACTCGCTAACTTATGACGATTTTGCACAGCACAAAATAGTGTTGATTTCGGATGAGGCGCACCACATAAATACCTCAACTAAAAAAGGGAAAGATACACAATCTACTATTAACTTTGACGATGATAGTACAGATGATTGGGAATCAACGGTAATGAAAATCTTTACTGCCCACAACGGCACTTCGTCGCCCAATGTATTGATAGAATTTACGGCAACGATGGATTTCTCTGACGGAAACATTGCCGAAAAATATAACAACAAAATTATTTTTGATTATCCACTAAAGAAATTCCGTGAAGATGGATATTCAAAAGATATTGAAGTGGTTCAAAGCGACCTTTCACCTATCGACCGTGCCATTCAAACGGTTGTATTGAGCCAATATAAACGAAAGCTTTTTTCGGCTATTGGCCAAGATATTAAGCCAGTGATGATGCTTAAATCAAAAACTATAAAAGAGAACAAGGCTTTCTTCGAATCATTTATTGAAACCGTTAAAAAGCTAAGTCCTGCTGATATAGCAAAGATTAAAAATAATTCGAGTGGTGATATCCGTGAAGCATTCCGCTTTTTTGATGAACACAAAATCGACTTCGACAATTTACTCTTAGAGCTGAAAGAAGATTTCAAAGAAGAGAATCTTTTGTTAGTGGATGGCAATTCTATTACACCCGACAAACAATTAAAACTAAATTCGCTCGAAGCAAAAGACAATGAGTTTCGTGCTGTATTTGCCGTTGATATGCTCAACGAGGGTTGGGATGTATTAAACCTCTATGACATTGTACGGTTATACGAAACTCGTGATGCAAAGGATGGCGTTCCGGGTAAAACGACTATGCAGGAAGCGCAGCTCATTGGTCGTGGAGCACGTTATATGCCATTCGATGCACCTGAAGATGATAAACCTACAGGGCAACGAAAATATGATGATGACATAACCAACCGCCTCCGTGCCGTTGAAAAACTTCATTATCACAGTGCGCACAATCCTCGCTATGTTTCCGAGTTACAAACGGCTATGGAAGATACGGGTATTGTTGCAAAACGATCAAAAGAAATAAATCTCAAAATAAAAGATAGTTTCAAAAAAACCAAACTTTATAAAGATGGTTATGTATTTGTAAATGAGCTAGAGGCGCGTTTACAGGATAAAGAAGTGACTTCAATTGGTAATAACATATTGAAAAACCCGTTTAAAGTTCGCATAAAAAGTGGCGAAATGAAATCGAGTCTGGTATTTGAAAAACAAACTAATTCTGTTGATTCTGATGCCTTGAAAACTATCGACATACGAATGATAGAACTTGACAAACACATTATTCGCGCGGCACTGAATACATTAGAAACCTATAAATTTTCTTCTCTTAAAGAAACATTTCCAGCACTCCCTTCAATAAAGCATTTTATTGAATCCGAAAATTATTTGGCTCAATTATTTATTACCGTATCAGGTCGTGAGGACGTTATTTTAGAATTATCTCAAAAAAACAAATTAGGTATTGCGGTTGAAGTTCTTCGTCAAATAGAACCAATGTTGAGCAAAGTAAGTATGACAATCGGTGGTACAAAGCGTTTCATGCCTAAAAGTTTAAGAGACATAATCAAAGATAAAACCATGAAAATATCATTGGATGGATCTGATGATAAAGAGTATGGCAAATCAATGAAAGAATCCGTTAACTCATTTTACACAACAGATTTATCAAAACAAAATTGGTATGCTTTTGATGATTGTTACGGAACATCGGAAGAAAAAAGTTTGGTAAAATACATTGAATCCATTTATCCAAAACTTCAAAAGAAGTATGAAGAGATTTATCTTGTTCGTAACGAACGTGAAATAAAAATCTATGACTTTAAAGATGGTCGTGCCTTTGAACCTGACTTCTTATTATTTATGCAGAAAAAGGGTGAAGACAACCGATATGATAACATCCAAATTTTTATCGAACCTAAGGGCGGTCATTTAATTGCAAACGACCTATGGAAAGAAACGTTTATGCTTCGCCTAAAAGGCGAAGCAATAATGACATTTTCAACAACAATTGGCGATTATCATATTTTGGGTATGCCGTTTTATAACGAACAAAACAAAAATGAATTTGATAGAGCAATGAAGACTGAATTTGCGTCATAAATCTTAGGCTGCTAGCTCTCATTTATCACCACAAATTGCAATTAGTACAGACAAGGTATGCCTTGTCTCAACAAATAACCAATATCCCCTCAATCTGCAATTATTATCTGAAAATTTTGTAATTACAGTAACAATCTCTATTTTTGGGAATGAAAAAATTTAGAGGTATATATCGCATTCCATCTGCTCGTGCGCAATGGTGGGATTATGGACGTGACGGTATCTATTTTATAACAATATGTACCAAAAATCGTAAATTCTATTTAGGTGATATTAAAAACGGGAAAATGCTTTTATCGCATGTAGGTGTTTTAGCCGATGTGTTCTGGCACGAAATACCGAATCATTCCAAAAATGTTACATTAGGTGAATTTAAGGTGATGCCAAATCATATTCATGGCATTCTAATTTTGGATGGTAACGAAAACGAAAACGAAAACGAAAAAACAATAAACGCAAATGCAAATGCAAACGTCCCCATTCCCGTCCCCATAGAGACAAGGCATGCCTTGTCTCTACAATTGGAACAACCGCCATTGCCTGGACAAAAACGATTTCGTAATCAGGGTAAAAATACTGTGTCATCCATAATCGGTTCGTATAAATCGGTGGTATCAAAACACGCCCACCGATTGGGTTATGAATTTGAATGGCAATCGCGTTTTTGGGATAATATTATTTTTAATCAGGAGTCCTTCAATAAAATTACAGAATACATAAAAACCAATGCTGAGAGGTGGAATGATGATAAATTCCATCAAAATCATCAAGAAAAGGAGGATTGAAATTTATTTCATAAGCATCCCACCATTAAAAAAAACATCTATTAGAAGAAATATTACAGAAACTAAAGTTGGGAGTTAGTAGTGGAGATGATGTAGAATGTGCTTTCCCGATTTAAAATCTTGCCAGGTCTTTCAGACGCTGTCAAGATTTTGTATTAACTCCAAAACCATTTATTTGATAATCGCCTGAATTATCTTTCATCCGCTATCAAGATTTTGTAGTAACCCTGTCAGTGTGCTTGCACCTGACAGCGGTTTAGAAAAAGACCTCAGCCGAACTTATTCAGCTTCGGTTGTTGGAAGGTGACTTGAAAGACTGTTTGGATCTAAATGGATTGGGGTTTAGCTCATTCTTTGTGGAAATAGAACAAGGGCTTTAGCCACAAGATTTGAATTTTATTTTATACCTGACCCCCTATGTTTCCTTCTTGCTCTGAATTCTTCTCCTCAAATCTGAATAAAATTGAAAAAATATCCGAATAAAAGATTATTCCAAAAAAAATGTGGATATTTGCAGGTGCAAAAAACTCGCATAAATATACAATTAATAAAATCAATAAATTATTTGATATGAGTACAACTGATATTACCAGCCTGGAGCCGAATATGCTCTGGAAGAACTTTTATAGCTTAACACAAATCCCTCGTCCGTCGCACAAAAAAGAAGAAATAGGGGCATTTCTCGAAAGCTTCGGAAAATCACTGGGTCTTGAAACATTGCGCGACGAAATTGGCAATGTGCTTATTCGTAAACCTGCCACTCCCGGTATGGAGAACCGCAAAGCTGTGGTTCTTCAAGCGCACATGGACATGGTTCCGCAGAAAAATAGTAATGTGCCTCACAATTTTCAGACCGACCCGATTGATGCTTATGTTGATGGTGAGTGGGTTACCGCTCGCGATACTACTTTGGGTGCCGATAATGGTATTGGTCTGGCGGCGGCAATGTCTATCATGCAATCAACAGGCATTCCTCACCCCGCCGTTGAAATGTTTATCACCGTTGATGAAGAAACAGGAATGTTCGGAGCCTTTGGCTTGCAACCCAACTTCCTGAAAGGCGATATTCTTATCAATATGGATTCGGAAGACGAAGGTGAATTGTATGTTGGTTGTGCCGGTGGTATTGATGCCGATATCGCATTTCGCTACACCGAGGAGGAAATTGAAGACGGTGATGTGGCATTGAAAGTGTCATTAACCGGACTAAAAGGTGGTCACTCGGGCGTTGATATCCATTTGCAACGAGGCAATGCCAATAAATTGATGTTCCGCTTTTTGAAAGAAGCTGTTTCTGATTTTGAAGCACGTCTGGCATCTATCGATGGCGGTAGCTTGCGCAATGCTATTCCACGTGAAGCTTTTGCCGTAATTACTGTTCCTGCCGAAGGGGTAGACGATATCATCGGGTTTGTGAAAGACTGCGAAGAGCTGTTTATTGAAGAATTTAAAGGTGTTGAAGATAAAATTTCATTCACCGTTGACCAAGTGGAATTGCCTACAGGATTAATTCCGGAAGTAGTACAGGATGACTTGATTAATGGTGTAACGGTTTGTCCGAATGGTGTTTTTCGCTTTATTCCAGAATTGCCTACAGTGGTTGAAACGTCTAACAATCTGGCAATTATTAAGTCGGATGGAAAATCCATTATTCTTCGCTCGCTAATTCGCAGTTCGGTAGAGTCACGCAAAGAAGAAGTAGCATCGATGGTTCAAAGTGCATTTGCATTGGCTGGAGCTAAGGTTGATTTGGTGGGTGGTTATCCCGGTTGGAAACCAAACTTAGCGTCGCCAATTCTGAAAGAAATGACGAAAGTGTACGAAAATAAATACGGCAAAACACCCAAAGTGATGATTATTCACGCTGGTTTGGAATGTGGTATTTTAGGTACGCATTACCCAAAAATGGACATGATTTCCTTTGGTCCTACTATCCGTTATCCGCATTCACCGGATGAAAAAGTAAATATCGCAACCGTGGTAAAATTCTGGGATTTTCTGTTGGCAACATTAGAAAATATTCCGGTAAAATAAATAATAAATAGATCATAATCCCCGAATCAATCTACACACTGGTCGGGGGTAAATTTTTTATATAATACTCATTATTAAGATTTAAACATTATAAGACTCGAAATAAAATATTTACCACTAAGTCACTATGCCCACTTAAGACTCACTAAGTTTAAATTTTGAAAATTTTAAAACACTAAGCATAAAACACAAGTGTTTTATTTTGGTCATTCTTAGATTTAGACCCCAATATTTGTAAGAAAAACACTTGTGTTTTTCTTAGTGGTCTGTATTCAATACTTTCTAAGTGAATCTTAAGTGGGCATAGTGACTTAGTGGTGAATCTTAAATATATATTCTTGTGAACAATAGCATATTAATTCATATAAACTCTAATGAAAAAATATTTTATACTTATCACACTAGCATTTCTGTGTGTTAGTACTTTCGCTCAAAAAGATACCACGGCGGTGGACAGTTTTAAATTTACCAACGTTAAGCAAAACAATATTACGTCGATAAAAAATCAGGCCAGTTCCGGTACCTGTTGGAGTTTTTCTACTCTAGGATTCTTCGAGGCGGAATTGTTGCGCATGGGGAAACCGGAAGTGGATTTATCCGAAATGTTTGTAGTGCATCATTCGTATACCGATAAAGCCGACAAATATGTTCGCTTGAATGGTACCTTGAATTTTGGCGGTGGCGGCTCTTTCTCGGATGTTGTTTATGTGCTTAAAAACTATGGCATAGTGCCCGAAAGTGCAATGAAAGGACTAAATTATGGCGAACCCAAACATCGCCATGCGGAATTGGATGCGCTAACCGAGGCGTATGTAAAAGTAATTGTATCTAACCCGAACAAAAAACTTTCTACTGGCTGGAAAACTGGTTTTGAAGGTGTTTTGGATGCATACTTAGGTCAATGTCCAGCAGAGTTCACGGTGGATGGCAAAAAATACACGCCACAAAGCTACGAACAATCACTGGGTTTAAACCTTGATGATTATGTTTCACTGACCTCTTTTACCCATCATCCTTTTTACAGTAAATTCGCCATCGAGATTCCGGACAACTGGCGTTGGGACGAATCGTACAACATTCCGTTAGATGAATTACACCGGGTGTTGGATAATGCTATTGACAAAGGATATTGTGTAGCATGGGCTTCGGATGTAAGTGAAAAAGGTTTTTCGAGACAAGGAATTGCTGTAAACCCTGAAACGAAAGTGGATAATTTGCCCGGTTCCGATCAAGCTCGTTGGACAGGAGTTTCGGATAAAGATAGAGAAGAGAAAATTTATAAAACACTGAAACCACAGCCAGAAGTAAATGTGACGCAGGAAATTCGTCAGGCTTCGTTTGATAATTATCAAACTACTGATGATCATGGTATGGTTATTTTTGGCACTGCTAAAGATCAAAACGGAACTAAATTCTACATTGTAAAAAACTCATGGGGAACGGACTCGAAATATAAGGGAATATGGTATGCCAGTGAATCATTTGTGCAACACAAGACAATTGATATCCTAGTGCACAAGAATGCTATTCCTGCCGATATTTTAAAAAAAATGGGTTGGTAATCAGTAAATAGTTAGCAGTTAGCGAGTAAACTTTATTTCTAATGACTATCCGTTTTTACACCCATAAATTAATTTGGCGTTGTTTATGTTTGATTTCCTTAAATAATCTGCAACCACGAAGTGATTAAATGTGAATAGCCCCGAATGTAATTCGGGGATGAGATAAACCACAAAAAAAGAATCCGCCATCTGGCGGATTCAATATGCCTTAATATATTGTTGTTGAACCCCATTCGAGGTTCGTATTCAATTTTCATTTACATGCATAGGTTTCACCTATGGCTATTCACGTTAAATCCCTTCAGGATTTTTTGTGCAAATAAGAAATACTTATCCATTTTCAACGAACTCTTATTTGATTGATAATGGACAAAATCAATGATAAAATCATAATACAAAACCTATTGGGTGCAAAAGCCGATAGTCATTTTATTTCTTGTTTAAATAAAACTAATTGTGTACATGTTTACCAGTAAACTCGTTTGCTTTGTTTGTTGTTGTGTTGTAACTCGTAACCAGTAACTTGTAACTGTTTAGTCATTTATTGCTATGTTTGTTGCGTTTCTTAGAGAGAGAACGGTAGTTCAACTACATTTATACTCGCGTTAGTCGTGAAAATTGGCTTGTTTCATCGATTTTAGTTTGTTTTGAACTGTAGATTACACATATCTTTGCATGGTAATTTTTAAAAATAAATTTATGGAAAATGAAATAAAAAACCCGAATCAAAGGGGTTATTCCAAAGGAATTGGTTTTGGACTTGTGCTTATGCTTATCGGCGTGGTATTTCTTGGAATTAATTTTGGTCTCATTCCGGAAAATATGCGTCACGTTATCATCTCGTGGCCAATGCTGCTTATTTTTATTGGAGTAGTGCATTTATTTAAGCGAAAATTGATATCAGCTATTGTTCTTCTCTTTTTGGGAGGTTTCTTTATTCTTCCTAGAATATTGCCAGATATTGATAGAAATTTTGAGCATACGTATTGGCCACTATTATTAATTGGAGCCGGATTTGTTATTCTTATTCAACGTCTTTTTTTTCCAGATGTTCGCAATAATAATTGTGTGCATGATTCTCGCCAGCATCATGCAGGTGATTTCGACAGAAATCGTCATGAAAGATTTAATAGACGAGGAAATGGGTCAGTAGGGTTTTCAAAAAATAGTGTTTTTGGAGGTGTTGATCATATCGTGCTTGATCCTGTTTTTAAGGGCGGTGATTTAAATGCGGTTTTTGGAGGTTTATCACTCGATTTGCGCAGAACTAATTTGGCTGAAGGTGAAACTTACCTTGAAGTAAACGCTGTGTTTGGCGGTGTAACTATTTATGTGCCTTCGGAATGGAATGTCGAAACTCATTTTGATTCGGTGTTTGGTGGTTTTCAGGATAATCGTAGTCCAAAAGAAATAATAAATCCGACGCATAAACTTATTATTTCCGGTTCGTGTGTGTTTGGCGGAGGTGAAATTAGAAATTGATTGCAACTATTCATAGTTAATCTATAACAAAAAAAGATGCAGTTTCATTTTTTCGAAAATACACTTAAAACAATTCAATTCGGACTTATCTGGTTGATATATGCTCTTGTGCAGGCATTTGTTTTAGTCTGGATTGTTCCTGTTTCATTTTTAACTCTTTTAGGGGATGGTTGTATTCATTCTATGCTTTTTGCGGCATTGGGTGTGCTACTCTGGGGCGTTTTGAAGTATGGAAATTTTGAGGCATTAACTCTATCGCAGTGGTTAGTGAACCACATTGCTTTAGCTTTTTTGAGCGTAACTATTTGGGTGGGTGTAGGTTTCGGACTTTTCTACTTGATATATGGCGTTGAGCTTGCAAAAGTAGTTATTCCTTTTTTGCCTATTAGAACCCTGATTGGGCTGTTAATTTATATTTTAATAATTCAGTTATTTATTCGAGGTCTCAAAAAAGTAAGTGTAGTTGAACCCGAATCTAAAGTGGATGTTGTACAAGACAATTCTTTGGCAACAAAGGGTCATCAAAAAGAGTTGTTGGAAAGGATAGCTGTGAAATCTGGTTCTAAAATTCATGTTATACTTGTGCCGGATGTAATTTACCTACAAGCCGACGGCGATTATGTGCAGATAGTTACTGCACAGGGAAAGTACTTAAAAGAACAAACCATGAAATCATTTGAAGAACAATTGCCTGATAACCAATTTGTACGGGTACACCGCTCCGTGATTGTAAACGTGGAAATGATTTCGCGCATAGAACTTTATGAAAAGCAAAATCAACTGCTTACGCTGAAAAATGGACAACAAATTAAAACCAGTCCATCGGGATATAAGGCACTGAGAATGGCGTTGAATTTATGATGACTACCAAAGAAAAAAACCGCACATCGAATCAGATGTGAGGTTTTTTTGTAAATGTATTTTAAAAGTGAAAATAATTGTGTAGTTTTTTATTTCGGAATTGTTATAAAAAAGAAACGCCTCCTTGTTGGAGGCGTCGGACTAAGGATACTATCCTTAGTGTTGTTCTTGGGCGCAAATGGAACATATGTATTGTTAATATACAAGAAAATGAAAGAATTATTGCTTACGTCGATGGTTTTAACTTGTATTTCGGATTAAGAGATCCTGGGTTTGAAAATTATAGGTGATTAAATGTAAAATTTTTAGTTGAAAGCCTTTTGAAATCTAACCAAGAGTTGATTGCTGTAAAGTATTTTACGAGTAGAGTGAGCAATAGTCCGGATAGGCAGAAATGGCAATCGACGTATATTGATGCGTTAGAAAGTATAGGTGTGCAGGTTTTCTATGGCAATTACCAAGACGGAACTCAAGAGTGTAAAAGATGTGGGCATTTGCGGCGAACGGCAAAAGAAAAAATGACTGATGTGAACATTGCTACTGCAATTATTGTAGATGCCATTAAAAATGAATATGATATGGCTATGCTAATCTCTGGAGGTAGTGATCTAACTCCACCCATCAGGGAAGTGCACAAGCACTTTACCAATAAAAGGGTGTTTATTGCTTTTCCTCCTAAAAGGCATAATTCTTCAATGGCTTTAGTGCCGAAAGGATCCGAAATTATTGGACGCAAGAAACTACTAGGAACTCAATTTGAGGAAGTTGTTCTAAGTAAAACGGGTTACCCTTTGGTAATTCCAGAGAATTGGAAATAACTTGTTTATTAATTATGCTTTTGTTTCTCATTCTTTAGAATTTTACAATTTATCCTTCAAAAACTTCCCCGTATACGAATTCTTACATTTCAGAATTTCTTCGGGAGTTCCTTCAAATACAAGGTTTCCACCTTTGTTTCCACCTTCTGGGCCAATATCGATTATGTGATCGGCACATTTTATTACTTCAAGATTATGCTCAATGATAATTACGGTGTGACCTTTGGCAATAAGTGCATCGAAGGCTTTCATGAGCGTTTTTATATCGTGAAAATGGAGTCCGGTAGTAGGCTCGTCGAATACGAATATGGTGGGCTCGGGTTTTTCATTGGCTAGAAACGAAGCCAGTTTTACGCGCTGACTCTCACCACCCGAAAGCGTGCTGGATGATTGACCGAGCTTGACATAGCCCACACCCACATCTTGCAATGGTTTCATGCGCTTCACTATTTTCTTTTCGGTGTGACCTGTATGTTCGGTAAAGAATTCGATAGCCTGATTAACCGTCATTTCTAACACATTGTGAATATTCACGCCTTTGTATTGTACTTCCAATAGATCTTGTTTGAAACGTTTGCCATGGCAATGCTCGCATTCCAGCACCAAGTCGGCCATAAACTGCATTTCTACGGTTACTGTTCCTTCGCCCTGACACTCTTCGCATCGTCCACCAACGGTGTTGAAAGAGAAATGAGATGCGGTATAATTCATTTGCTTCGACAGTTGTTGGTCGGCAAATAATTTGCGAATTTCGTCGTAAGCTTTTATGTAGGTTACCGGATTAGAACGAGAGGAACGTCCAATTGGGTTTTGATCTACAAACTCAATGTCTTTAGCCAAAAGCATGCTTCCTTTGAGCGTTCCAAACTGCCCGGTGCGATCGGCTACACCACCATAGTGCTTTTTTAGTGCGGTATAAAATACGTTGCGAACCAGCGATGATTTACCGGATCCACTCACGCCGGTAACCACCGTCATTATGTTTAGCGGAAACTTTACGTCGATTCCTTTCAGGTTGTTTTCACGAGCGCCAATTACTTCGATATAATTATTCCATTTTCTGCGTTGCGTAGGGATGGCAATTTTTTCTAGCCCCAATAAGTATTTCAGAGTGTAAGAATTCTCTATCTCTGCATCTATCGATTGGCTGTCGGTTTCGGAAGTTATGGACGGCTTGCCCTGATACACAACTTCTCCACCCAGTCGACCCGCTTTGGGGCCAATATCAATTAGGTAATCGGCAGCACGCATAATTTCTTCATCATGCTCCACCACTACCACTGTGTTTCCTAAATCGCGAAGTTGCTTTAAAACTTTAATGAGCAAATGCGTGTCGCGCGAGTGAAGTCCGATGCTTGGTTCGTCCAAAATATACAGTGAACCTACCAGACTGCTGCCAAGCGAAGTCGCTAAATTAATACGTTGACTTTCACCACCCGAGAGGGAGTTAGACAACCTGTTGATAGTGAGATAACCTAATCCTACGTCGAGCAGAAAGTGAATGCGGTTGGTGATTTCTAACAATAGTCGTTTTGAAATTGCGGCATCTTGCTCTTCTAACTGAATGTTTTCGAAAAAGTTATTCAGCTCACTAACCGGCAATAAAACCAAATCTGAAATAGATTTGTCGGAAATACGAATATACGAAGCTTCCTTTTTTAACCGGCTACCACCGCAAGCGTGACAAATGGTTTTACCACGGTACCGCGCCAACATTACCCGGTATTGAATTTTATATTGACTGGCTTCTAAATGGTTGAAAAATGCATTCAGACCTTCGAAATACTTGTTACCTGTCCACAATAGTTGTCGTTGAGTATCCGTTAATTCGTAGTAGGGTTTGTGGATGGGAAAATTGAATTTACTTGCCGTAAGGATAAGTTTTTTTTTCCATTCGCTCATTACCTCACCTTTCCAACAAACCACTGCATCTTCGTAAATCGACAAGGTTTTATTCGGTACCACCAAATCTTCGTCGATGCCGATAACACGCCCAAATCCTTCACATACAGGGCAAGCACCAATAGGACTATTGAAACTGAAAGTGTGCACCGATGGTATTTCGAATTGCATTCCATCAGCTTCGAATTTTTTAGAGAAATAGTGCAACTCACTTCCTTTAGTACCAAAAACGTTGAGAATGCAAACGCCATTTCCTTCTAAAAAGGCAGTTTCTATGGAATCATTCAGCCTGCTTATAGCTGTTTGCGTATGCTCTACCACCAAACGGTCGATAAGCAGATACACATCTTCTAGTTTGGGAGTTGCTGCAATGCTTTTTAGATAGTCTTCAATTTGTAATGTTTCGTCATTTACAAGTATACGACTGAAACCTTGAAGCGCCAAACTTTTTAATTGTTCTGCAAGTGATTTATCTTCAATAGCAACAACCAATGTCACAATCATCAACCGCGTACCATCTTCTAACTCCATAGCAGCATCAACCACATCCTGCGCTTCGTGCTTTCTCACCAACTCACCGGAAATTGGTGAATAAGTTTTACCAATGCGTGCGTACAATAACTTGATATATTCGTAAATCTCAGTGGAAGTGCCAACAGTTGAGCGTGGATTGCGGGTATTTACACGTTGCTCGATAGCAATTGCAGGGGGAATGCCTTTGATGTAATCTACTTCGGGTTTACTCATTCGACCTAAAAACTGACGAGCGTAGGACGAAAGACTCTCCACGTAGCGGCGTTGTCCTTCGGCATAGAGTGTATCGAAAGCCAATGATGATTTTCCGGAACCCGAAAGCCCGGTAATGACTACCAGTTTGTTACGGGGTATTTCGACATCTATATTCTTAAGATTATGGACACGAGCACCTTTTATAATTATATTTCCTTGTTTGGACATGAGATTGAAAAATTCTGAAGTTGATTGATTGTGAAAACAATGTTTATAAAACTGTTTTCGGACTGAAATGGTTCGGCATGATGGAAGTAGAGCTAGGTTCTTCTTCTTCTTCTAAACTCGCCACACACGACGGCAGTTGCCACACCTACGTTTAAAGATTCCGAAGTGGCCTGCCCCGAAGGATAATTTGGTATGAGCAGTTTTTCTGTAACTAATTTTTCTATGGTTGGGGAAATCCCGTTTCCTTCATTCCCCATTACTATAATTCCGTGTTGGGTCAATGTTTTGGAATAGATATTTTCGCCATCCATAAAAGTGCCGTAAATAGGTAACTTGCCGGCACATGATTGTAAAAAATCAGGAAGGTTTACGGTGTGAACTTTAACGCGTGCCAATGCACCCATGGTGGCTTGCACGGCCTTAGGACTGAACGCATCGGCTGTGCGTTCCGAACAGAATACCTCGGTAATGCCAAACCAGTCGGCAATGCGCAGTATGGTTCCAAGGTTACCGGGATCTTGTACATCGTCCAGCGCTAAACATAATTTTTGGTTTAGTTCCGCTAAGTTGTAAGCATAGGTTGGTTGTCGGAAAACAGCCATCACGCCTTGTGGACTTTTCTGGTTGGATATTTTTTGCAGTTCATCAAGGTCTACTTCAATTATTTCGTCCGCTGTTATACTTTTGTTTTCGGTTAACCATTGCGCAGTACTTATAAGCATTAAACAGGGGAAGGAGGGAGCTAAATCAATAACTAATTTTGTGCCTTCTGCTACAAATAAACCTGTTTCATCTCTGAATTTTTTTTGCGAAAGGCTGGCAATTAATTTTATTTTACTTTTAGAAATCACGATATCTGCTTTTTGGAATGAATCTTGTAACCAATTAAAAAACAATAATCATTGCCATAGTGGATAACGATTATTTAATTCGTTCTATTTTCTTACTTTCCTGTAATTTTCAATTGAATTTTGCGTTGAAAGCTTGTGTTGGTCTTATAACTCTGTAATTGTCAAGTTTTATACTACAAAGCTACCAAAGAAAACGATAAAAAGGCTATATTTGCATCAATTTTTAATTCTTTTTTTATCTTGGGTATGAAGTTAAGCTTTTTTTGTTCCTCTATTGTACTTGTTTTACTGCTGGCTGCATGTAATGCAACAAAATTTGTACCCGAAGGTGAACTATTATTGGACAAAGTGCATGTAAAATCAGATGCCAAGAACATTACCCAATCGCAGATAAAGGAATATCTCCGCCAAACTCCCAATGCAGCTATTTTTGGGACATTCAGAATGCAATTAGGCTTATACAATTGGGCACCACGCGACACCAGCAACTGGATAAAAAGAGTGCTGAATAAAACATTCAAACGTATTGGCGACCCCCCGGTTATTTATAATCCGTCGCTTACAACGCTTTCGGTCAGGCAAATGCAACTCTTTGTTCAAAACAAAGGATATATGAATGCTAAGGTGGAAAGCAATGTGATTACCAAAGGTAGAAAAGCCATTGTGAATTATACTGTGAAGGCAAATAAACCCTATACTTTGCGCGATTATACTCTCAACCTGCAAAATACAAGCCTCACAGAAATTGCTGCCGACACATCAAAATCATTCATCAGGTCGCATATGTTGTTTGATACGGATGTGTTAAATGCAGAACGCGATCGGGTGTCAACGCAATTTCGTCAATTGGGACATTATAATTTTAGCAAAGATTATTTGACTTATTCGGCGGATAGTTTGCCGGATAAAAAAGTAAATTTGACGCTCCAGCTTCGCGATTATCTGAAGAGTACTTCTAACGATTCGGCAAACGCTATCATTTTCAAGAAATTTACGATTCGGAAGGTGTTTTTTTATACCAATACCGATGCCAATCTGACGGCAGATTTGGCTAATGCTGAGCTACTGGACACGGTTCAATTTAGAAACTTTGTGTTGGTTACTCCTCAAAAAAAGATTATCAATCTGGATGCTTTGGTGCAAAATACATTTATCAATCCTCAAAGCTTGTACAGCGACGAAGCTGTTGCCAGAACCTATCAGGCTCTAAACACTTTAGGCCCCATAAAGTATGTAAACATCAGTTTTAAAGAAACAACAGACAGTCAATTAGACTGCTATATAATTATTACACCTTCCAATGCTATTTCTATTGCCAACGAAATGGAAGGAACGTACACCGATGGTTATTGGGGCGTTGCTGATAATTTGAGTTTTACACATCGAAATATTTTTAGAGGTGCGGAAGCACTTAGTGTGCAAGGGCGATTGGCTCTGGAATGGCAAAAAGGGGTGTTGGCTCAGGAATGGGGTGCGCAGGTTGGACTTAAATTTCCTAAATTTATGCTGCCTTTTGGTGGATATGATTTTAAACGAAATATTCACGCAAGTACCGAGTTTACTACTGCTTTTAGCTCGCAGTTTCGCCCCGATGAGTTTAAAACCACAAGCGTGGGTGGCGGAGTGAAATATGGTTGGGTAAGAGGCAAATATCGCCATAGTCTGGATCTTCTCGACTTGAGTTTTGTTAGGTTTGATACCATTTATCAAAGTTTTAGGGACTTGTACTTGAACTCTATACCTCCTGTTTTTAATCCATATAACTATCAGGACCACTTTATTATGCGATCGGGATACAGTGGTTCGTATTCCGACTTCAATGCCAGCCGCCCCATGAAAAATTATTCATCAATGCGCTACAGCTTCGAAGCGGCGGGTAACATATTGAATGCTGTGAATCATTTATTGGGTACTGCTCCAAATCCAAGTGATAGTTCTTATCGGTTTTTTGGAATAAGATATTCGCAATATATCAAAGGGGAATATAACATTACCCGGCATCAGATTTTTGATAAAGACAACCGATTTGTATATCACTTGGGCGTAGGTGTTGGAATGCCGTATGGAAATGCAGACGTGATACCTTATGAAAAACGCTTTTATAGTGGCGGTGCAAATAGTATCCGGGGATGGAGTGAAGGCACTTTAGGTCCGGGAGTTTATCAGCGAATCAGCAATAATCGGCGCGATTACAATCAGGTAGGCGATATTAAACTGGATATGAGTATGGAATATCGAGCCAAACTATTTTCGATAGTTGAAGGAGCTTTGTTTCTAGATGCCGGAAATATATGGACTATAAAAGATTATGAAACCCAAAAAGGAGGAACCTTTAAATTTGATTCATTTATGAAACAAATTGCCATGGCGTATGGTGTAGGTTTACGTTTTGATTTTTCATTTTTCATTTTCCGTACGGATCTGGGAGTGAAATTATTTGATCCGGTTCGTCCCCGCATTGATCAATGGCGTGTAAATCCATCTTTTAAAGATGATTTTGCTTTCCATCTTGCCATAGGGTATCCATTCTAAAACAGAAACTATTTTTTGCGCTTTTTAATTGCGCTTTTCTTCCCTCCAAGTAAGTTGAAAGTCATTCGATGGTAGTGGGTTGTGCCATGTTCGCATATGGAAGCCCGATGTTTTAATGTTGGATATGCCTTGTTCTTAGCCCAATCGTAATGAGGAAATTTAGCATGTAAGGTTTGCATAAGTTCATCTCTATGTGTCTTAGCTAGTACCGAAGCAGCTGCGATGGAGAGGTATTTACTATCGCCTTTCACTATGGTTTGATGAGGAATGTCTTCGAATGGTTTAAACTTATTTCCATCGACAATGATAAATTCAGGACGAGTGCTAAGTTTCTGCACAGCGCGATGCATGGCTAGAATGGAAGCATTCAGAATGTTTATTTCATCAATTTCATTATTGTCCACTTCGGCTACTGCCCAAGCTATTGATTCCTTTTCAATAATAGGTCGGAGCGTTTCACGTTGCAACTCGGTAAGCTGTTTGGAGTCATTTAGTAACGGACTAGTAAAGCTTGCTGGGAGAATAACGGCGGCTGCCACTACCGGTCCTGCCAAACATCCACGTCCGGCTTCATCGCAACCACATTCCAGGGCAAATGTGGAGAAGTTAGCCATTAAACATGGTTGAGCATTCGCTGAGTTAATCGTTGTTTTTTTTAGTACTTTTTTTGCCATCGACTATTAATGCATTATTTTTTTCGGTTTTATGCAGGTAAATAAATTTATTCTTTACCGGCTGCATTGGTCTTGGTATTGTACAATTTTGTTTCGTCCCACAGAGTTGGTCCAAATCCCATAAGTGGTTTATAACCAATCGAACTCTCTTTTGTTTGATGTTTGATAAGACTAAATCTACTATCCAAGGCATCGAAAACGTTGAGTAATACGCTTACAATTAATGCATATTTAAGTCCTCCAAAAATTCCACCCAGTATTTTGTTTAATCCTCCTAAGGATAACGAGCCGAATATTTTGTCTAATACATTTGCTAACAATAATAACCCGATGCCAATGCCAATGAATAATATGACGTAGGCTATTGGATGTGCGATGGTTGGCGAGAAATCAAACTTATTGATAAGAACCTTTGAAACGAGTGGTGCAAAGAGTTTTGCTCCATAAATACCCAGCAGAATGGCTACTAAAGAAGTGAGTTCTTTTATTAAGCCTTTGAAGAGGCCAAAAATAAATCCTAATGTTATGGGAATTAGCAAAAGCAAATCCAATGAATTCATTTTTTTTAGTTTATTAGATGTAGAACTATAATTGCTTGTCTATTTTGAAAAGTGTTTGATACAAAGATAAGAAAAAAAAATCTTTGCTTGTTGCCATAAGTTCATATCCAACTTCAAAATTACATCAAATGTGCAATGTAACTCTGGATTTATGCCTGCTGAAGAATAACAGTATTCGTTGTTAAGTTATTGAATATTAGGATTTATTATTTCTGGATGACTAAACGTTCTGCTTAAATTAAAGTTTGGCACAATAATTGAAAGTGTAGAGATACAATTAAATGTCAGCACTTCAATAATATAAGGAACAATTTAATACATACGATTATGAAACCAATTGCAGCAGTCTTATTAGTGGGAGTTTTATTTACAACTACCCAATGTGTGGCACAAGGAAACGTTACCTATGCACCTCAAAGAAATATAAATGTTCAGGCTCAAAGTAACGATATAAGTTATAACCTCGATCTTCAGGCGGTAGCTTCAATATTTGGAGAGTCACGCGATTTACAAGATTTTGAAATGAGGTTGAACGATTATGACGCTCAAATCTCAAATCTCGACTTGAACAATGATGGGGAAGTAGATTATTTGCGCGTCATCGAGTCGTCTGAAAATAATGTTCACTTGGTAGTCGTTCAAGCCGTTTTGGACAGAGATGTTTATCAGGATGTGGCAAGCATTGTGGTTGACCGAACCCGCTACCAAAAAACATATGTTCAGGTAATTGGAGATCCTTACTTGTATGGAAATAATTATATTATCGAACCAATGTATGTAAGTACCCCTTCAATATTTTCATTCTTCTGGGGAAGTTCCTACCAAAGTTGGTCATCACCTTACTATTGGGGGTATTATCCACGGTATTATCACAACCGTAGCCCTTTCGAAGTAAATATCTATATGTCACATATCGACAGACACATTAATCGTGACCACAGCTATTACTACAGCGATCGCAGGCGTAGCTCGTATTACGAAAGTATGCACAACTCCATCGGCAGAAATGATTATGCAAAAAGATATCCGGATCGTAATTTTAGCTCACGTAACGTGAATGTGACTAACAGGTATTACATTCCTTCAAGCAGAAACTCGAGTGACAAAAATCTAAAAACCCGTATCTCTAACGAATCAGGACGTAGAAGTACACAGTCGACTTACGATATGGATGGATCTAGAGTAAATAGTAATCAGGGATCAAGATCAAATACCTATGATCGCAATTCTACCAACAGAACATATTCACCAACTGAAAACTCAAGGAGTAACAGCAATTCTAACCGTGATCAAAATTCTCAATCGGTAAGAAGATCAAGTAATGACGTTAATTATAACAATGGATCGAGAGTAAATCAACCAAGCAGGGGCACCTATCAAGGCTCGAATAATAATACAAATACCAGAGCACCTTATAATGATCAAAGTACAGCTCCACGAGTAAATCAACCAAGCCGTGAGTCGTATCAAACACCTGCAAGAAACTCTGAAAACAGAACACCCCGAGCTGAACAACCAAGTCGTGAGTCATATCAAACGCCTGCAAGGAATTCGAATACCGAAACCCGAAATGCTCCTTCAGTAACACGTGATAATTCGCCTCGAAATGCACCGGCTGCCAGTCAACCTAGTCGTAGCGCCGAATCTAAATCGACTACTTCTTCGGACAATGACAGAAGTTCAGATAACAGTGGAAGTCGTTCAGGTGAGAGTAGATCTGGAAGAAGATAAAACCAAGTATGAAGTAGATTTTGTTTAGCTTTTTTACAATTTCATGCGCTGAGAAATTTCTTTAAATAGAATTTCTCAGCGTTTTTTTTATTTATATATTGTTCAATTTGCAGTTACTGATAAATTGAAAATAAATACTCCTGTTCGGTTTGACCTGGTGTGGGAATAAATTCAGCTTTGTGCAGGCATTTTAATGCAACCAAGTCCATAATGGTTGAATAGCCCGAACGGGAAATTATTTTTTTAGCTCCGAGAAAAGCTGAGGCGAGTTCTTGAGTGGATAGATGCGAAACAAACGTTATATTCCCAATTTGACTTTCCGTTTTATTTTGCTGTGGTTGCCCATATACAATCAATGTTTTTTCATTCCTATCCTGAAATTTCAATGTTAGACTCTTTTCGAATAATGTTCGTTGCGGTTCTACACCCGATACGACTGCCACTACATCGTAATCTGTTCCGGCAATACCATTCTCCAAGCCTTGAAATCGCGACAATGTACCGATAAATTTCGCATTGCGCGGCAACGGGTATTTGTGTGCCAAATCGCCCGAAAGACCCTTGTTTTGTTCAACGTCCGGAATCCAGCATTCGTTGTAGCAGTTGATAATGGCTTTATGAATAAAATGTACCAATGGTTCAAGAAATTTCAATCCCAGCGGCATTTTTACCATTAGTTGATGAGTGATGTAAGTGGAATGGGTGCGTTTGCTCCACAGCCCAAAACGATTGTCAGAGATAATCTGGTCAAAATGTTCGGTTCGAAGTAGATGATCGAGCCATCTGTGTTCGTGAATAATTCCGCGAATAATGGTAGGAAAATTAAACAACATAGCGCCAACCTGTGATGCGCCCGAAGCATAATAAACGGGATAGGACGGAAGTTCGATGAAACGGAGGGTGGGGAACTCCTGCCTTAGAAATTGCAAAGGGTAACCGTCTGCAACCAATACTACCTCATGGCCTTCGGACATTAGTTTTTGTATAATAGGAACACAGCGGGTAGCATGTCCTAACCCCCAGTTTAATGGACAAATCAATATTTTAACCCTAACCTCCGTCAGTAGACGGACAAACTCTAAAGGGGGATTTCGCAAGTCTGTCTTCATAATCCTTTACTTCTCAATATTCGTAGCTGAAAATGTATATTTCCCTGAAACTTAACTATTTCAGTTCTCCTTTAGAGGGTAGGACATTCAACCAGCCACCGATACGTCGAATCCTCTGTTTCTGGCTTTTTCGGCAATAAGGTTTAATTCTTCAAGCGTAACTTTTTCGAGTTGTTGAGTTGGAGCCTCGCGGTCGAGTGAATAAATCATGACTTGTTGCGGACGAATTTGCTCCAATGCACTCAGCCACGCCTCCACTTCTTCATCGGTAGTATTGTCGAGTCTTTCTCCATTTATTTGGCCACGTAAAAACATGGTTTGAATAATCAAATGGCCTTCAAATTTCTTCAAGTGCTCAATAAACCATTCTACAGTTATCTGTTTTCCGGTTGGTCTATTCATCAATTGCATGGTGTGTTCTATGGCCGAGTCGAACTTTAGAATATTGTTGTCAACTTTGTTTAATGCGCTAAAAACATGCGGTTTGTGGATGCGGGTAGAATTGGACAGTACACTTACTTTGGCTGTAGGGCATAACGCATTCCTCAAAGTGATGGTGTCGTCAATAATGCCTTCGAAATCTTTGTGAAGTGTAGGCTCTCCGTTGCCGGCAAATGTAATTACGTCCGGAATTTGTCTTTCAGCTACCATTTCCTTTAGTTTTGCTTCCAGTGTTTTGCGCACTTGCTCACGAGTGGGGATAGGTGATTCGTGCATCGTGGTGTTGAAGCCGCATTCGCAATAAATGCAGTCGAAAGAGCATATTTTTGCGTCAGTTGGCAATAGGTTTACTCCTAACGAAAGCCCTAGGCGGCGGCTGTGGATGGGTCCGAAAATTAGTTGGTCAAATAGAATCATTTTGCTTTTATCTATAACTTTTTCAAAGTTTCAAATGTTGAAAAAGTTGCTATATTTTTATTATTATTCTCTCTCCAAGTGTTTTTGATAGTTGTTTTTTTACCACTTCGAGTTGCCCAATTTCATACATAATCTCGTCGACCAATTTATGGTTTTTGTTTTCATTGGCATTTTTCAACTCAATGAGTTTTTGCTTGATGATAGTCAGAATATGGCTGTTCTTAAACTCAAAAACTACGCGCGGTATCAAATCGATAAATCGGTCGGTATCTTCTTCCACCTTTTTTACTTTTGAATGAATTCTACTCAAGGTGTACTTTTCTGATATCAAGTCGGCTGTCAAAAGGCTAATCTCTCCAATGGGATGGTGCAGAAAGAAGCGTTCGGATACAAAGCTATCTTTTTGAAAGTTATTTTTATATTCTTCCAATATTTTGGCATGTAATCGATTTTCGAAGAGTAGCTGATCACGCTCCAACTCTTCCATAATATAATCGCCCACGGTAATCGGGTGTTGATTTTCCGTGTCGGAGTAAAAAAATAATCTGTCGCCATATTTTATCAGAACCTGTAAAATATTGCGCTCCTCATTCTCGAATCTCGAAGGAGTAGCCATTTGTCCTTCACCACCATCGTCCATATCTTCGAAGTTGGGAATAGGTGGTGCACCGTTTTGTCGGCGATTGTTATTTTTTTCTTGCTCGGTATTTTTTAGCGTGTTGATCTGGTGATAGAGCATCGCCTCGTCCACATTGAGCAATGTACTACACTCTTTTACATATTCACCACGAATAATATTGTTGGGAATAATGGCAATGCTGCTTACAATGTCGAGCACCAGACCAGCCCGTTTTACAGGGTCGTTACCAGCATCGGCCAATAGTAAGTTGGTTTTGAAGCGTATAAAGTCCGATGATTTTTTATTTACATATTCAATAAAATCGGAGGCATTGTGCTTGCGGGCAAACGAGTCGGGGTCATCACCATCCGGTAGGAGAAGCACTTTGATATTCAGCCCTTCTTCCAGCAATAAATCAATACCACGAATAGATGCTTTGATACCGGCTGCGTCACCATCGTAAATTACCGTTACGTTTTCGGTAAAGCGATGAATTAGTCGTATTTGTCCAGGTGTAAGTGAAGTCCCTGACGAAGATACAACATTTTCGATACCGCTTTGATGCATCGAAATTACGTCGGTGTAGCCTTCCACCAGATAGCAGCGGTCTTGTTTTACAATGGCTTGTTTGGCAAAATAGATACCGTAAAGTTCGTTGCTTTTATGATATATTTCTGATTCTGGAGAGTTAACGTATTTGGCCGTCTTGTCGTCCTTTTTCAGAATTCTACCACCAAATGCCACTACTTTGCCTGAAAGAGAATGAACCGGAAACATAACGCGACCCCGAAAGCGATCGGCTACATAGTTATTTTCTCCTTCAAAAGTCAATCCAGTTTTTACGAGAAATTCTTTATTGTATCCAGCTTTTAGAGCGGATTGTGTAAACGCATCGCGTACATCGAGACTGTAGCCAAGTTGGAACTTCTGCACGATATCATCACGGAACCCGCGTTCCCGGAAATAGCTCAGTCCGATAGCTTTGCCATCAATATGATGGTGCAAAGTATGACTAAAGTGTTTCTGAGCAAACTCATTGACCAAAAACATACTTTCGCGATCGTTGCGTACCGTCATTTCTTCAGGGCTAAGCTCACGTTCCTTGACCTCGATATTGTATTTTTTTGCTAGAAACTTAAGTGCTTCGTAATAGGAGATTTGCTCATGCCCCATAATAAAGTGCACCGCATTTCCTCCTTTACCACAACCAAAACATTTGAAAATACCTTTGCCGGGCGACACGATAAACGATGGGGTTTTTTCGCCATGAAACGGACAGAGCCCAAGCAGGTTCACTCCACGTTTTTTCAGAGTAACGTAGTCCGACACCACATCTTGTATCTGTGCGGCATCGGTTATTCGGTCTATGGTGGCTTGGTCAATCATTGTTTAGAAATACGAATTGCAAATTTGTGCTTACCAGTCTGTAAACGATTGGCAAGCAAGCGAGTTATTCAGGTGAAAAATAGGATACAAAACTACTTATTTTATTCTACAAATTTGTCATCAAAAGTTTAAAGTTTTTGCTATGTTTCAATAACAGGAAAAGAGGAAAATCGAACGATTTTCCTCTTTTAATATTGCTTATACAGCATGTAAGTAATTGAATTTTTTTATTGAAAGGGCTATTTTGAAATAACTTTCAGAGAATAAGACTTGTAACTCGTAAATAAAAACTCGTAACTAATTTCAACAGATTATATTTTGCAATCATCAAATCATTGCGGCCAAATGTGTTTCTAATTTTATAAGGTCTTTGGTGAAATTGCGAATTCCTTCTGCAAGTTTCTCGGTAGCCATCGCATCCTCGTTCATCATCCAACGGAAGATTTTTTCGTCCATTGGCACAGCTGCTATCTCAAGATATTTGGCTTTCGCAGCATCCAACTTGATAGTTAGAGTACCTTCAGTGTTTTCTAGTTCTTTCAGCAATGCAGGCGAAATGGTCAACGCATCGCAGCCCACTAATTCAACTATTTCGGCCAGGCTTCTGAAGCTGGCGCCCATCACTGTGGTGTTATAACCGTATTTTTTGTAATAATTATAGATCTCAGTAACTGAAATTACACCTGGGTCTTCGGGGGCGGGAATACTTTCTACTGCACGTTCTTTTTTGTGCCAATCTAGGATGCGCCCAACAAATGGCGAAATAAGTGTCACCTTTGCCTCGGCACAACGTACGGCCTGTGCCATAGAAAAGAGCAATGTCAAATTGCAATGAATGCCTTCTTTTTCTAACTCTTCGGCAGCTGCTATTCCTTCCCAAGTAGAGGCTGTTTTAATCAATATTCGCTCACGTGAAATTCCATTGCTTTCGTAAAGAGCGATCAGTTGGCTAGCTTTGGCAATGGTGGCTTCGGTATTGAACGAAAGTCGGGCATCTACCTCGGTAGAAACACGTCCCGGCACAATTTCAAGTATTTTAAGTCCGAAATTTACGGCTAGTTTATCCGTTGCCATTTCAAGCTGTACTGCTTTATCCGACGAAATAGTTCGGGCGTATTTAATAGCGTCAGTAATTAGGTCATTGTATTTTGCATCCATCGAGGCTGCATAAATTAATGAGGGATTAGTGGTTGCATCCATTGGTTTATAAGCCATCATTGATGCAAAGTCGCCTGTATCAGCTACCACTTTGGTATATGTTTTCAATTGCTCAAGTAAATTCATAATACAGATGTTTTGAATGAATAGTGTGTTGCTTATCTAACTAATTATAAGTTACTTTTGTTTATAAATGCTGCTGTTTTTATGAGTTTAAGTTGAGAGTTGATGAATTCGTTTTTTTTGTGTTTTTGAAATAAATATTCACTAATAAATATCCAATACTAGCGTTTGTAAGGATATAAACGTGTTTTGGTAGTGTGTATTTATATTTTTTATTTTTATGGCACGATTAATGTTGAAATAAAATGGTCTCAAGTGTTGTTTTTTAAAGTGATAAAACAATAAATTGACAAAACAATTGTTGAAGTTTTATTGTTGAATTATTAAGGTGTTAGAATAATTTTTAGTTATTAAATAAATGAGATCATGGGAACAAGAAAGGAGTTAAAAATATTCAGGAAGTCAAGTATTGAATATTTAAAGAGGCTTAATAGTAGGAGTATGTCTTATATTTTTGACATGAGTAATTGGGATTTGACTGCAAAGAATAGCGACGGTGAAAGGAGAATTTTGCATCACACTCGAAAGTCGCTCAAAAGGTTTGGAGATGAAATGAATATCTTCAAAGCTCCGGTAATTGTGGGGTTGAAAATAATCTATTATAAAAGTTTTTCATTTGTTTTTGAAAATAATTGTACTGATCCAACTTTTGATGTACGAGCAGATGTAGAAACTGAAAAATAATGATACCAAAATGTATTTTTTAAAACTGATGAACTACATCAACTTAATTTATTCATATACATGAGGGAATGGCAATATGTCATTCCCTCAGTTTTTTAGGTTCTTTCTTATTCAATTTAGTACTGCTCATATATGAAGGAGTTAGCATTTCAACTCGTATGTTTTCTCCTTTCTTAAACCTATTCGCAATGTAAAGTTGTTGATTTAAAAAGCGTTCTGATGTGACCGTTTACCAAATACAGTCAGAAGAATGATTTTGAGATCCCACACAAAAGTCCAGTTATCAAGGTAATACATGTCGTACTCCACACGTTTTTCCATTTTCCACAGCTCATTCGTTTCACCTCTATAGCCGTTTACTTGCGCCCAACCAGTAATTCCCGGTTTTACATAATGACGCACTCGGTAATAATCAATCAATTCTGAATACTGATCAGTATGCTTCAACATGTGTGGACGTGGCCCAACAACCGACATTTGACCTAATAATACATTGAAAAATTGCGGAAATTCGTCCAGATTGGATTTCCGAAGAAAGCGTCCTAGGGCTGTCACGCGGCAATCACCCTTAGTTGCTTGCTTCTCGTCGGCATTAGCACTAATACACATGCTCCTAAATTTCATACATTTAAACGTTCGGTTGTTTATCCCAGTACGCTTTTGAAGGAAGAATATCGGTCCTTTGGAACTTAGTTTTATGAGCAAAAATAGGATTGGGAACAACCAACTAATAACAAATACGATTACCAATGATGAAAAAGTGATATCAAAAGTTCGTTTTGCAAAGCGAGCTTTCACTCCATCTAATGGAATTTCCTGAGGATTAAAAACCACTAACGAACCTACCGCCTCCAGATTCATCCTCGGCTTAAACCAGAACTGATTATCTGGAACAAACCGAAGCCTAACTCCTATTTTATTGCAGACAGCAAGTAGTTCCTTGATTTTCTTAATGTCATTGTAAGCCGGAAGAGTTACAAAAATCATTTCTATTTGATGTTTCGAAACTATATATGCCAAATCATCGAGATGACCTAAAATAGCATTTTCATATTCCTTCTGTTCGGAAACATACCCTACAAACTCAAAACCCAAGAATGGATTCCCGTCCATAACATCTCGCAAAAGTACGGCCATCTCGTTTTGACCAATAATTAATGCCCGATGAACAAAATAACCTTTGGTTCTACCATATTGTAAATAACGATACAGCATCAAATAAAAAACTAGTTTCCCAACATAAAAAAGGAGGGTGTACTCTACAATAAATAACTTTAAATAGCCCACTGGTAAAAATAATTGGGCAAAAATAAAAGAGATAATAACAAAAATCATCATTCGCTTACTTATTCGCTTTACTCGGTTTGAGAAAACATCATGCAAGTAAAGATTTTTTGTTGTGAACACTAGGTAGGTGATAGCGCCAGACATATTAGCATGTAAAAGGTACAAACTTCTGTTGTATATATCCATCTCCCAATAAATTGGATTTACTGCAATGATAATTGCAATGGCTACATTCAGTATTATTAGGTCGAAAGCCAGATAGAGGAATTTTAGTTCGGTTTCGTTCGATTCCATTAAATATGAAAATTAGTTTAACTTTCAGTTGTGACAACAAACTAATTAATAGTCAGAATATAGTATCAATCTTCAAGTACAAATAAAAATCTTATTAGTTCTACTTTGCCAAATTAGAATATTATCTGAAAATTCAGAGACGAACGTAATCACACATCTCCGTCAGCCGACGGACTTGGGGTGGGACAAAGAACAGGATTCAATACTCGGATTAACCACCCTAAATCTCCGTCAGCCGACGGGGACTTAAAGTTAGTTTCGTCTCGTACGATTGGTATCAAGAATCTATTCTTTCTTATTTTAGTAAAGTAGAATTAGTGAATACAATAAGATCTAAATCCATCAAAAATATCATTTAAAATGAGGTAGGTTTTCAATGAATGAATTCCTACTATCGTTAAAGGTATAGCGCTTTAAGAGAAATAGCACTATCATTAATTGTTTGGATGTAATAGTTTAATTCATAATTAATTCGTAATTATACAATCATTTATAACAACATCTAAAAACACAAATAGCAATCACAAATGTCGTGTGGATGACAAAGATAGTATGAATAATCAAAAATAATCTTTTTTAAGGTTAATATTAAGGTAAATCTTATCACTCTATTGCTTCTGGCAAAAGCCAGCTGTTTGCTTGTTTATCGAGAAACCAATCAATTAAGAAACTCCTAAGTAATAACATTGTATATTATTACTTAGGAGTTTCTTAAATCACCATGTTGGGTCTTAAAAAGCGTTTTTGCGAGTGTTTTTTCCGAATACAGTAAGAAATATAATTTTAATATCAAACAGAAATGTCCACCTTTCGAGATAGCTCATGTCAAATTCAACACGTTTCTGCATCTTCCACAGTTCGTCAGTTTCACCTCTATAGCCACTTACCTGTGCCCAACCGGTAATTCCAGGTTTTACGTAATGGCGTACCCGATAATAATCGATTAGTTCCGAATACTGGTTAGTATGCTTCAGCATGTGTGGCCGGGGTCCAACTATGGACATTTGACCGATAAGTACATTAAAGAATTGTGGAAATTCATCAAGATTAGATTTTCGAAGAAAGCTTCCCAATGGTGTTATCCTGCTATCATTTTTCGTGGCCTGCTTTTCGTCAGCATCGGTGCTAATACGCATAGTCCTGAATTTCATACATGTGAAGGTTCGATTATTGATCCCTGTGCGTTTTTGTTTGAAAAAAACTGGACCTTTTGATGTTAACTTGATTGATATGCATAAAATTGGAAATAGCCAGCTAATTACAAAGAGTATAACTAACGACGAGAAAATAAAATCAAAAGCCCTTTTAAAAAAACGGGAATTAATATCATCGAGTGGAATTTCTTGTGGATTGAAAACAACCAACGAACCTACCGACTCCATATTCATACTTGGCTTAAACCAGTATTGATTTTCGGGGACAAACCGAAGCCGAACTCCTATTCTGTTGCACAAAGCAAGCAATTCTTTGCTTTTTATCTGGTCGTTGTAGGCTGATAAAGTTACAAACAAAAAATCAATTTGATACAGTGATACAAGTTGTGCTAATTGATCAATTTCTCCCAACACATTTTCATCCGCATTTTTTTTGTCAGAAACATAACCAACAAATTCATATCCTAACATTGGATTGTTGTCGAGTAATTTTCTAAGTAATTCACTCATGCTATTTGTGCCAATGATAAGAACACGGTGCACATACATGCCTTTAGATCGGCTAAACTTGAGGTAGCCATATAAAATATAATAAAAAAGAAGCTTCCCAATATAAAATAATAGTGCACATTGAAATAAAAATAAATGAGAGAAGCCCGTTGGTAAAAAAAAATAGGCTAAGGCAAATGCTACCACAGCAAATATCAGAATACGATTAGTTATTCGTTTTACTCTGTTTGAAAAATCATCGTGCAAATAAAGGTTTCGGGTTGAAAACACGGAGTAAGTAATTACCGCCGACATATTGAGCAGTAATAGGTATAAACTTTTGTCGTGCGTATTTAAATCTATAAGTATAGGACTTGTAGAATAAATAATAGCAAAAGCAATATTAAGTATAATCAAGTCAAAAGCCAAATACAAGAACCTAAGTTCCGTTTCATTCGATTTCATAAAATAAGAATTTTATATTGCACTAAAATTATTGCTTCAACAATTCAGAGCTACGACTGAATATAAAAGCCACAGAATTTTGTTCTGTGGCCTATTATTCAATGATTAAGCTACACTTGTTTTTGCAATACAGTATGACGAGGAAGTAGCATTTTTTCCTGCACCATAGAGGCAATAAACTTCGCATTGCCAATTAGATATCGACGCCACATACGACGAGGCTCCTTTACCAATCGGTAAGCCCACTCCAAACCATTGTTTATCATCCAATGAGGTGCACGATTTACTGTGCCTGCATAAAAATCAAAGACCGCACCAATACAACACACGTGACCAACTTTTAGTTCGTCAAAGTGTTCATAGGCCCACTTTTCTTGTTTGGGAGCTGTCATCCCAACAAATAGAACGTCGGGCTCAACCGAATTGACTGCCTTTATCATTTCACGATTGTCGTCGTCTGAAAATTGTGGTTTATATGGGGGAGAGTAACTGTGAATTTCTACATTGGGATATTCTTTCGCAGCTTTTTTGCGGATAAGTTGTAGAATATTATCGGTGCTCCCTAAAAAAAAGCACTTGCCACCTATGGCATTCACGCGTTCCATTTCAAATTGGAATAAATCGGCGCCAGCTATTTTTTGCAGTTTTACACCGGTCAGCATGCGCATAGCCCATACCACACTAATCCCATCTGGCAACAAAACATCGCTCGACTGCAATGCCCTTTGGAAATCTTTGTCTTCGTTCAAGGTGTTGTATGAATGAGCATTGATAGTGCTAATTAGTGCTTTTGGCTTTTTAATTGAATGGAGTGATTGGTTGAAAATAGTATAATTTTGTAGCATAGTCGTAATGTTTATAGTTTTGGCTGAAAAGTAGTTAATATTATAGTGTTACATGCATATTAAATGTGATATTAAATCGTTTGGACATTTATTGATTAATCTGAATAGTTGATAAATCATTTTTTTTTAATTCGTCGATCTAAGAAATCTTATTGCAACCTAAAAACTAAAATAATTCACAATTTTTAATTAATAATTTATTACATTTTATTTGAATTTAATTTAATTACGTGTAGTATTTTCTACAGTTTGTTTATAGATATTGTCAGTTCAAATATAATATGTATTTATGTTTACAACATAAGATTCAAACAAAAAGTTCATATTGATTGTAATTCTGCTCTGTAATCACAATTTGACTTCACAGAAGTTGTTGCATCAGAATTGTATGATTTTTAATTTAATAGCCAGAAATACAGTAAAATAGTTTTATTATGGTTTGATTTAATGCTACTTTAATATAGACCAATTTATTAAAAAATGCAATAAGTTAATGTTTGAATTCGAATTAATTAACGGTAGGGTCTGGATTTTAAATGTAGTAATTTCTACTGCACAAAAATATGTCTATCTATTCCAATGTTTTCGTAGCAACCAATAAAGTTAAATGTGTTCGATTTGAAAATATATTAATTACTACGCTTGTAATATTTGTTACATTAATATTTGCTTGATTGAGATGGAGATAGTCAATGTGAGGAATATAGTGTCGTATAAAGAGATATTGTTGTCTGGCATTAAAAAAAGAGCTCTGCACCGTAGTGAGACTGATAGCTGAAAGCAAGAATGCAGTTGCGAGTATAAAAACACCAACTCATTGGGCTGCAAGTGATAATCCACAGAGGTGAAAGCACCGTTGTATATCTAAGCCAGACTTGTCCACAAGCGTGGAAGCATTGAAAATTTACGGGACAGAGCATCCCCATGCAAGTGGAAGGGTGTATTAACAATAAATATTAATAAATAATTACTGCATTTATAAAAATTATCTTCAATAATAATTTCAAATGTTTAGATGCGATTTAGACCTGAACAAAAAAACCTCCACAAAAAGTGGAGGTTATAGGTGAAATAAATAAGTAATTTTGATTGAAATTTTCTGGAATAATCTGTTGGAAGGGCACTATTAAGTGTTTCTAAGCGCCTGTTGAAGAATGAGTGTTATTTGTTTTTCAAATTTTTCCGATTTAAACTCTCTGTCAAATTTTTGCAGAGCGGCCTTACCCATTTTCAATCGCAGATCGGGATTCTTGATTAAAAGTTCCAACTTTTCGACCAATGCTTCTGTATCGTTTTTGAGAATTAGAAAGCCGGTAAGTCCAACATCGACAATATCAGGTATTCCACCTTCAATAGTCGAAATCACAGGCAAGGAATACTGCATTGCTTCAAGTAGTACCAAGGGAAAGCAATCGTTTAAAGTGGGATGCACAAAAATATCAGTGTTTGAAAAGATTTCTGCTTTTTCTTTTCCGAATTTCTCACCTACATAATTCACATTGTCTACTAAATCCATTTCAATCAATTTAGATTTAAATTGTTCTCTATTGATATCTCCCACACCTCCTACAAATGTGCATTGAAAAGAAAGTTTTTTTTGTTTTAGCTGTTTGCATGCTTCTAGCAACAAATACACTCCTTTCGACTCCATAAGGTTTGATAAAAAGAACAGTTGCACTAACGTTCTGCCCTCTTTTGAAGTTGGTTTCCATTCTACATCCTTTATCCCATTGGGACAATAATATACCTGCTTACTATCCACATATTTTTGAATGTCAGGATACAAATTAGGAGAAAGCAGTATCACTTCCGACTTCTTAAAAACGCTTCGATACAATAAGTTATCAATCAATTTATCCTGATTGAGACTAACTCCTTTGTTATGAAAATGATAAATAATTTTGACACCAAGTAATTTGACTAAAAATGCTAGCGTTGCATCTTTATAGAATGGTGTACATCTGCTGGTCATAGACAGATAACACAAATCGGGCCTGTGAACAAGTACGGCTTTAAGTACTTGCCACAGGATGGAAAAATAGCGCCAAAGCTTAACTAACCTTCTTTTGCCTATTTCTTCTATGGTTACTGAAGTTCCCAAGTTTATATATTTGCAATCAAAAGCTTCATTTACTATTTTACTATTTTTAATCTGCAATCCAACAGTGGCAGCTCCATGAACTGGAGGGGGAAGATGCAATACAAATAGAATTTTCATATAATAACTATTATAGAAATGATTAAATGTGTAATAATTTTGTCAAAAGCGTATTGTGATTAGTTACAAGTATTTTGTCTTTGTTCTTGTCTATTGTATTGACTCTTTATCTGAAAGTTGTTTGAATATACCATATCAATATTTTTTTCATTTTAAACACTTTGATGTCAATTAAACGAGTTGCTGGTTGAAAGAGCCCTCCAATACTCGGTATTGTTCATATATGCTATGTCCTGATTGAATGCAAGCATCTTAAGTACTGTCTCCAATTCATTCCAAAGCCCGAATTCTTCTATTTCCCATGAGTGCCCCCACAGGTGAAATACTCCTCCGTTGCTAAGTATCTTATTCATTAGTACTTCGGCTAATAATGGAAAATTATTGTTCCCTTTGTAGAAAAAAAGGTGCTCAGCAATTGGGCGCAGAAAGCCGGCCTTTAAGCAATGTTTTGTTAGCGTAACACTGCTGTGATGAAAAGCCTGCATACTTGTATCCATTAATTGATCCTGCAAATGGGATGAGGTATGAAATAACCTGGTGGTTCGACCGAACAAAAATCCTGCTTCGTTTACTAAACGAATATCCCGCTGAGTATACTTTCCTCCAGGGTAGCAAAATGCGTTAATTGTCCGACCCACCATATCCTGAAGCATCGTTTTGCATTCAGCAACTTCGTACTTCGCACCCGCCTCATTAAGAGTGTTGAGGTAGATGTGATTTACCGTATGGCCTCCAATCTCAAATTTATTGGCTATCTCAACCAACTCCGATGGTTGCATGACTGAATGTTCTTCATTATTTATGGGGACATAAAATGTGCCCTTAATGTTATATTTATCAAGCAATTCTGCTAATTTGAGATCTAAAACATGTCCATCGTCCCAACTGGTAGTGATAATTATTTTTTTCTTTTCCATGACAGTTGCGAGATTTTGTCTCTTAAACGACTAGTTAGTGAATAATGTTGGTAGAATTGTTTTCTGATTGATGCATCCATTCGGATATCGCTGGTGAATGAAAATACGAACTGGTCGGAGTTATCCAAGAGCGTATCGTATGTATCACATTTTTTTACCGTATGTGTGGCATCAGAACTAAATCCGTTGTATTGAACTTTTGATATGACCGGAAAAACATCCAGATAATGATGTTTATAATGGTGATAATCAAAACGAATAGCCCATGAGTCAATTTTCCCTTTCACCTGTTTGCTCAACATTTGGCAAAGATCACTTCCTCCCTTTGAGAACTTTAGAAACTTAAGCACATTCCATTTAAATGATTTATAATCCTTTACTTCCCAGTCAATCTGCCCCCAACGATCTTTCCAAATGGCCCAGCCCCACGATGCAAAACGCAAAGAAAATGCTACATCGTATTTGTAATCTGCTGGATAATTGAGCGAAAATGAATAGCCGGAGATATTCAACACTCGATTCTTATCTTCATAAAAATCGAGTGCTTGATTCATAAAACAAAGAAAATTTTTCGACAAAAGTAAATCGTCTTCCAACACAATCACTTTCCCATATTTATTGACAATTTGTGTAACTCCCCCAATAATTGAATTAGCAAGACCCTTGTTCACATCACTTTCATAAATGGTTACATCGGCAAACCCACTGATAGTATGAATATATTGACGAACTGCGTTTACATCATCAATGGTTTTACTATTCTTTGCGCCATCGGAGAAGATAAATAACTGACTCTCGGAGGCCAACATATTTCTCTGCAACGATACTACTGTTTGCCTCGTTTCTTCAACTCGGGAATATACAAAAAGGCAAATTGGAGCTAAAGTGCTGTTATTTTTCATTACCACTATATTAAAAAATGTTGATTATCTGTAAACTATCAGACGTAATTATTGATTTTTAAAGTTAACCAACATGCAATCTCAAATGCTTCTTCCTATAATTCCGAATAGCATTGCGTGCTTGATTGGATATTTTTGTATCCTTTAAATGAAGTAACATTTTAAATGATTTTACCTTAATCAGTTCATTCAGATATGTTAGCGAATAACTCCTAAACACATAATACGAATACAATTCATGCGATTTAGCCAAAAGTCGTCTTTTCAACTCGCTCACACCCCACAAAAAATGGAGTGTAGTCAATTCCTTATCTATTGATGTCTGAATTAAATTAAATACACAAACCTCACCTACATTGTATTTTGAATAGTTGTTGTCGTGAGCGATAACATGCAGAAACAACCCTTTGTCTATTATTGAAGCAATACAACCCGCCACAATTTCGCCGTCGAGTTCTAAATAAACAACGCAACCGTAGTATTGTGAATACTTGTATATATTGTCTTTATAACTATTGTTAATGCCGTGAACCTTTCCTTTATACTTCATCCGATCTCCATTCAACTGTATTATTTTATCAACAATACTTTCCTCTATTTCGTGGCCAAACTTTGTGATGAAATTCACGGTGGAGAACTCATTTATGAGCTTGGCATTTCGTGCTTTTATATGTTTCCGGGTTTTCGACCCCAACTCCGCTAAATAACTCTCGATGTTGGTGGGCAAGTCTAATATATGATCGTCGGATTTACAAAATAGTATCGATTTATTTAGCTCATATTGAGCATATGATGCATCAATTTTTATTTTGCTTATTTTTGGAAAAACTTCAAATATTTTTTTTATGCATTTCTCCATAATATCTGGTTCCAATTTGACCAATGCATTAAAACATACAGTGGTGCCACCTTTATTACCCAATAATAACAATTCTATTAAATCTCCATCCTGATATACGAGCATGTGATTTATATCGTAGGTGGAGTAATATACTTCCACGTAGCGGCAAGTTGTTATAAATGAGTAATATCTTTCGACTAGAAAAGATTCATATTCTAAGGGCAATCCTTTATTACATTCTATTGAGATCATATTCAAATTTAAACAAAGAGTAAAACATCCATTTTTTTTAGGGTTAATTACAATGAGTTATCGACTAAATTGCTGTCGATATTTTATTCTTATATAATACTTAATTGTCTCTTTCAGAGGCTTAGAAAATCTTGAGTGTTTGACGGTTTCCAAAATGCGGAAACACATTGCTTTAAAACCGTTGACAAGCATATCCAACGAATAGGCTCTATAAACTGTAAACGAAAACAATAAATGAGGTTTTGCCAATAATCTTTTTTTTAAATCACTTTCTCCCCATAAAAAGTGAAAAGTTGTCAGCCCTCTTTCAATAGCTGTCTGGATGGCATAAAATGCGCATAGTTCACCAACATTATATTTTGAAAAGCTATTGTTATAAGCAGTTACGCGTCCAAAAGCTCCTTTATTCAACAAAGTGGAAATATTACCCGACACTATCGCCCCATCAATTTCGAGATATACGGCAAAACCATAATACTGCGAGTATTTGTATAAATTTTCTTTGTAGACATTATCAATTCGAGGGGTTCTCCCTTTCAATTTCATTCTGTCAATATTCAGCTGAATGATTTTTTCAACCAGCACTTCGTCTATCTCAGTTCCAAATTTGGCAACAAACTGAGCCTTCGGATAGTCCCTTAGCAACCTCACTCTTCGATTTCTGATGGTTTGTCGTGTACTCGATCCCAAGTTTGAATAATATTCATTCATGGTTGCGGGTAACTGCAAAACATGATCGTCAGAAATATAAGACAACACAGATCTTTTCAAAGAATAACTAGTATACGACGCATCAATTATGACTTTTTTTATTGATGGATATATCTCAAACACTTTCTTTATACACGGCTCAATTACATTTTGACCGATAACTACAAGTGAGTTAAGGCATTTTGAAGTCGTTCCCTTGTTACCAAACATCAGCAGATCTATCACTTTCTCATCCTCATAAACAAGTATATAATGTATGTCGTATGTTTGATAATAAACCTCCACGTATCGGCAAGTCGTTATATACGAGTCATATCTCTCTAACAAAAATGATTCGTAATTTGCCGGTAAACCTTTAATGCATTGGAGTGTAATCATATCTTATTTACAACAAATTATATTCTATAATAATTTAGGTAGTTACAAGTATTTAGTTGCGAGCTACAAGTTAATTATTTGATATTTATTTCAAAATAACCTATCAACAATAATTTCCAATTACTTATTTGTAGGGCACTATCCTTTAAAACACACGAGAACTCTCAGCTTGCAAGATCTAAATTTTTTTTACGGTATTTCTTTACAGCATCTCTAATTGGTTTAGAGTATTTGGAATTTCTGAAACGAATATACGATCGAATAAATATAGTTTTAGCTTTATTGATTATATAATCGACAGAATACGATCTGTAAACAAAGTAAGAAAACAATGCGTGCGGCTTGGCCCCAAATCTTATTTTGTACTCATTATCACCCCATAAAAAATGAAACGTATTCAGCTGCTTTTCGATAGCCGATTGAATTAAGAAGAATAAACAGACTTGTCCAACGTTGTGTTTTGAATAATTATTATCATGAGCAATTATATGTAGAAATATCCTTTTATTCAAAACATAGGCGATGCAGCCCGCCACAATTTCTCCATCTATTTCGATATAAGCAATACAGCCATAATGCTGCGAAAATGCGTGAATTTTAGCATTTTCATCACTGCTTAAACCGGGTACTATTCCCTTATATTTCATTCGCTCAACGTTCAATTGAATAATTCTGTCGATAATGCTATCGTCAATCTCATCCCTGCATTTCAACTGAAAATTGGCTTGAGGGTAATCTCTCAACAATCTTGATTTGTAATTTTTGATGTGTTTGCGCGTGGTAGAACCTAGTTGTAAATAATAATCGTTCACTGTGGGTGGCAAATCAACGATATAGTCATTTGATTTGGAAAATAGAAACGATTTTTTCAACCCTAAATCCCGATATGAAGCATTAAACTTTACTCTTCGAATTACAGGATATTTTTCAAAAAGCAACTCCGTGAACTTGCTAACAAGGTGATGATCAAAATCAACAAATAGATTAAAGCAGGTAGTGGTATCTCCTCTATTAGCAAATATTAGTAATTCAGCAAATTTGCCATCCTCATAAACCAACATGTGATTAATATCGCAAGTAGGAAAATAAACTTCCAGATATCGACAGGTAGTTTTGTAGGAGTCATATTTATCCAATAGAAATGACTCAAACTCTAAGGGTAAGCCGCTAACGCATTCGAATGTAATCATATGCAGGTTCAACATTAATTTTCAATTACTTATTAATCAAGATTAAGGTGCAATGTGAATCTAAAACAAAATTTTAATAGCTAATGTTTTTGATTTTAAATTTAATAATAATTACTGCTTGTCAATAATCTGCTGCAAGATGGTTTGCAAGTTATTCTCAAATATTTCAAGAGTGAATTCTGATTCAAACTTCTGTCGGCCGGCACTTCCCATTTGTTGACGTAGTGTTGGCTGCGTAATCAACAGTTCCAGTTTCTCTGCCATAATCTCAACATCGCACTGCGGAACTAAAAAGCCGGTTACTCCATCTTCAATAATATCAGGAATTCCACCTTCGAAAGTTGATATAACAGCTTTGGATGCTGACATTGCTTCCAAAAGAACCAAAGGAAAACATTCATTGGAATAATAGGTGGGGAATGCAAAAATGTCAGCAGCAGAAAGTACTGTTTGCTTATCCTGCCCAAACTTACGGCCGAGATATTTAACCTTTGTTTCCATTCCATATTGCTTTACCTTTTCATCAAATTGAATAGCATTTATGTTGCCCTCAGCACCTACGAAATTGCATTCAAAGTCAATTCCTTTCTTTAGCAGAATGGCACAAGCATCTAGTAGAACAGTTACTCCTTTGGATTCGATAAGATTGGACAGAAAAAGAATTTTCACTGGATTTTCATCCGAGTGCTGTTGTGGTTTTGTCGTTGAGAATAAGTCCTCAATGCCGTTGGGACAGATATGCACCTTTGATAAAGGAACAAAGGTTTCAACATCTTTGTATAAATAATTTGATAGTAAAATAACGTCAGCACCTTTAAAAACAAACTGGTAAAAAAATCTGAGTATTTTGTTGGTTTGTCTTTTACTAATTCCCTTGTTGTGGAGATGATACACCCTTTTGATACGAAACAACCGCAACCAAAAAACCAACAACACATCTTTGTAAAATGATAAGCCTGTAGTGGAAAGTGCCAGATAGCAAACCTCCGGCTTATTTTTTATGATGTTCAGCAATAAATTCACCCAAATGCCAATAAACCGAAATGCCTTCATTAGACTCCACCTCCCTGTGTCATTAATGGAACGGGATACTAGTAAATTAATAAAATCACATTCAAACGACTCGTTGATTAGTTTACTCTTCTTTATAGATTGTCCAACCATTGAAGAACCATGTACTGGTGGTGGAACGTGAAGAATAAAAAGTGTTTTTTTTATCTTATCCATTGATTTCTAAATAAAGTTTTGAATATGAATTGACCATAGAGCTATGCGAAAAATTTTCAGATACGTAAGAGTAAGCCTGTTTTTTCAGAGCGACAAGGTTAAATTCGTTATTTTTAATTTTTTCTATTATCCGCAGTAGAGAATCCTCTTTTTGCAGATGAAAATTCAAAGGCCAGTTTGCCGGTAAGGTTTCACTAAGTCCGTGAGCAAAAGCTGCAATAACCGGTACTTTGGCAAACGATGCTTCAATTGAAATTAGCACCAATCCCTCGAACCTCGATGGCATAATCAGAAAATCAAAAGCATAGAGTTTATTGGCAACATTTGAAACCGTATCGTATACCAGTACATTTGAATTTTCTCGTGCAAGTTTCTCAACTTCATTTTGATACGACCCACTACCTATCAAGTGGAAAATAAAACTGTTGGCAAACTTACCATTTATAAGCCGAATACGTTCCATCAAAACATCAATCCCTTTCTGATCCTCAAATCTACCACAGAAAGCTATGTTTATCTTTGTGTTATCAATTTTAAATGCGTGCTCAACTTTTTGAGGTAGCGCACAACCGTTGTGGATAATCGATTGATAGGGTGAACTCTCTAAATTAAATTTTTTTCTCAGATTTTTATAGGCCTCCAAGGCGCCATCAGAAACGCCGACCACCCAATCATTCACAAATTTGCGTTCGGTATATTTTCCTAATTTGCTATGAGTTGGCCACAGCATAGTATTGTGAATGGTTCGGATTACCTTTGGAAATTTTAAATGTAGTAGTGAGAAAATTCGCTTGGTATTAGAAAGCATCAAATCAGGAAGATCTGTGTGAGAATGAACAATGTCAGGCTTTTCCTTTAGTAAATAATAGGCCAGTACAAATGGACCGAACAATAAGCTTGCTGTTTTCGATGTATCACCAAGACTTATTATTCTTATATTTTTAGAACCTAAGCTACTCTTTTTATCTTTGGAATAAGCATTCTTGGTCTTGTGCAGCTCAACAACAATAAATTCAAATTTATCGGGATAATTATCCTTGCAAAATTCTGCCAGATTAAAAGCAACCATCTCTGCACCACCCAAATGTACAGACCTTACTAACTGAAACACTTTAAGCATATACTAACTTCCTCCATTCTTTTATAAATGACTCTTTGTAATCTAACATCAAAGAAGGCCTATTTGTTATGCCTATCAAATCAAATTTATCCAGCAGCCCTAAAAATTTATTCAAATTTTCTTTTGTCCCTAGTTCATCTAATGGATCAAATATCACTCCATTTCCGGAATGAATAAGACTTGATGCACCGGCATATTTAGAACAAAAAACTTTTAGACCAAAAATCAACGCTTCATTTACTACAGCTCCAAAAGTCTCGGAAAGACTTGGCAAGGTAAAGCAGCTGGCACAAACATACCATGCATGAAGCTCATCACCTTCAAATCGACCAGGTAGAAGTACTTTGTTTTCCAAAGACTTATCTTTTATCAATGCCTCAATAGATTCTTTTTCTCGTCCATCGCCAACCAAAATAAACACTAAATCTTCATGTTCATTAAGCAAGGAACTGATGTTAGTAATAAATCTGGGCAATGCTTTTTCAGGAATAAAGCGTCCGACAAAAAGCAATACTTTTTTCCCTTCGAGATGATATTCCTGCTGATATTTTCTAGCAATTCTTTCCAAATTATCGGAATTACCTCTCAATCTGGCTGGCTCTTGTAATATCGGTGAAACAATTATTTGTTGCTTTTTTATTTTGAAAACCTGCTGATAAAATTCTGAAACCTCTTCTGAAAGCACCACCAGATAGTCAAGATGATGCACAATGCGCTTTCTGGCTTCGTAACGGCCTTTTGATTGAATGTTATGGCAAATGTCTATGCTGTCATCAATTGTAGATCCGATTCGTTGATGAATTAAGCCCAGCCGTTTTAGAAGGATTAAGTATTGAGTAGTAAATGAATATTCGAACCCTAGAATTATATCTGGCTTGACCTTTCTTATCTTCTTAAGCATCCCGAAGCGGAAAACTCTTCCATTGCAGAACAACCCTTTCATCAGAAATGAGTATTTAAATTCTAATAATGGAAGTAATTTACTTTGATCGAATTTATGATTCCATACATTATCGCATAAAAAAACAACTTCCAAATCATATAATTGATTTAAAGCGTTAAATTGATCGACTCGATAAGGAGCTAAAGCTGGATGAAATATTAATAATTTTTTCATAATTTCTCTTCGTTTTTAATGGGAGAGTAGTCTGACGTTAAATTGTGTTTTTTGTGGAATCGAATCACTTATTCGCAGGTTATCTTATTCCATTCACTGATAAAAATATCCTGAGCAGTAGGCATCAATGATGGTCTACTTTTGATGTCTATTTTTTTTACAGCAGGAATTGTAGGCATAAACTTCAATAATCCATTGGTTGTGTCATTTACATTCTGAGGATCAAAAAGTAATCCTTTGTCAGGGGTAACAAGATAGGCTGCCCCTGCATATTTTGAACAGAAAACCGGCAATCCAAAAATTAAAGCCTCGTTTATAACTGCGCCAAAAGGTTCATAGGTACTTGGCAATACAAAACCCGATGCACATAAATACCATGCATAAAGTTCTTCACCTTCAAATCTTCCCGGCAGAAGCACTTTCTGATCCAAACCATTTTTTGTTATCTGATCTTGTATTTTCTGTTTCTCATCACCAGTTCCAACTAAAACTAAAATTACATCTTTGCTTGTACTCAATAGAGAACGAGTGGTGGCTATAAAATTAGGTAACGCTTTTTCCGGAATAAATCGACCCACAAACAGCAATACTTTTTTCCCTTTCAAATGATATTGTTGGGCATACTGGTTGGCAATTTCTTCTAATTTATCACCATCTTTTCTTAGCCGTTCAGCATTTTGCAGAATTGGTGAAACAATTATCTTACTTGCATCCAAATGAAATGTTTGTTGATAGAATTCAGAAACTTCATTTGACAGTACAACCAGAAAATCAAGATGTTTGACTGTTTGCTTTCGCGCAAAATAACGTGTTTTGGATTGTACATGATTGCAAATCTCTATGCTATCATCGATAGTTGTCCCAATTTTTTGATGAATTAGACCTAGTCGCTTCAAAAAAATAAGATATTGAGTTGAGAATGAATACTCATAACCTATAACAACATCCGGCTTCATTTTACGAATTGATCTGTACATCCCGAATCGAAAAACGCGACCTTTATAACGGGGTCCTTTCATCAAAAATGACACTTTGAATATTAACTGTGATAGTAACTTGCTTTGATTGAACTTATGATTCCAAACATTTCCAAAAATGAAAACAATTTCCAAATCAAACATCCGACTTATAGCATTAAATTGATCAATCCGATATGGTGCTAATGCTGGATGTATTATCAATAACTTTTTCTTCATTATTCTTTTCTTTTTTATAACTTCGAAATCCAACAACTTGTATTATTTGCAGTTTAAATACTCCTTTAATTGCAAATATGAGTCTATTAGATCAGGGTTGTTTTTATCCTTTTCAAACTTGTACTTTATTTGCGCAAACTCCTTTAGGTAAGGAAGCCAATCATTTATGCCAAAATGATCTTTACCTTTCTAAAAGTCTCATGTTATTACCCACAAATTATCATAGCCCTAATTTACGATAAGACATCAATTTATTTCGCTCAATTATCGGGGGTAAGAGCAAACTTAAATTCTCTTTTGAATAAACATCGAAAATTTGATTATTTACTATCTGCCCTGGATGAATCATTAACTCAACTACTGCATTCTCTCGCAACTTTTTTGTATAATCATTTAAATTTGAAATACTTCCAAAATGTTTACTTAGCGTAAGGCCTTTGAAGCCTAAAACAAGATTATAGGTACTTCTATACATTTTGTTCACAAATGAAGTTTCTCCAATATTGTTGGTAAGCCTCAGATAGGGGATATGTTCATTTTTCAAAATATCCATAATTAACAGACCCAAACCAGGTTCTTCGTGAATATGATTGTGCGAATCGGCGTGTGAGATGGGAATTCCGAACTTGCGGCAAAGATGTATCTGACATGTAAGCTCTTCACGTACAGCTACCTTCTCTGATTTAGAAACTAGTACAATTCTCTTGTCTTTTTTATTATGAAAAAAACCTTCTTGATTGCAAAAACGAGATTCGTTTCTAATCTTAGTACTCAACGGAAGCCCCTCGGTAAGGTTCAGATGAATGCCTACTCTGTCGGTTCTATGCATCGAAATTGCCAGTTTAGCAGCATTTTCAGATTCGTTAAAATTGACCAGAAGCGTAGTGTCTGTACAAATATTAGAATCCATTGCTGCCATGATAGCATAGTTCACAGCTTTACTTATTCCAAAATCATCCGCATTTATAATCAAATTACTCATAAGCCGCACTTTAATTCTGTATTAAAATAGTTTATTCTCAGCCAATAGTATTTTCAGACGCTCCACACCGGCTTCGAACGAGAATATTGATTTGTAAATATTTTTAACGGATAGCGTATCCAGTTTTCCCTTCTTTATTTCCTGTAGCAATTCTTGCAAACCGTCTCTGAAGCTATTTTTATCCTGATAAACAAACATACAATTTGCTTTTCTGAATTCACTGTACCCTCTCGCCGACACTGCATGTGTAATCACCGGCAAACCGGCTTTTAACCCATCCATTACGCGCAACTTTAATCCTCCGCCTACGCAAGTAGGACAAATATATACATCGGCTTGCGCTATCACCTCTTGCATATCTTTAGGATTTGCTATTAATTGTACTGAAGGATATTTTGCACAAGTATTTATTACTTTTATAGATGGATTACGTCCCGCAATAATAAGTTTGCTCTCTGGCAATATTTTCAACAATTCAGGGAAGTCTTCTTCTAAAAATGGCACGACAGAAACTTCGGTTTGGTAGGATCCTAGGGTTCCGGTTATGGCAAAACACAAATCGCTTTTTGATACCTTAGAACTACCTTTATCCTCCTTTGGAATCACTCTGTGCTCTGGCATCGATTCAAAAGTGCCCAACTTTGCAATCCTGCTTATTTGCTGAGGATCATAGTGTAGTTGCAATAAACTTTTGTCTTCGTCGGTGAGTGTCAAGTTCATATCGCCCTGTTGAACGGCAGTGCGCTCGGCCTTTTCCATGTAATGCATAAATGGAAACCGCCAAGCAATGAACGGTTTTGTTCCTCTATAATATTCCATCTCATAATTGTGATGGATAATAATGGTTTTTACTCCCAGCTTCTTCACCTTTTTGAGCATTCCTGCTGAAGTTCTACTATTGTCAAATACGACCATGTCCGGTCTGAATTCTTGAATCTGCGGAATCATTACATCTGCATATCGGTGAATTCTCCCTCTATAGATATCAATTACTTTCTGAACTTTGTTGCGTTCATTTCTAACTCCTTTTAAAATACATTTTTTGTGGATGAAATTAGTAATCGGGATACCTCTATCTGGATACATCAACATACAAGCGTCAGCAATTTCCGAAAAGGCGTTAATGTAAGCTCGTGAAGCAAAACTGCCTCCGCTGTTATCATCCAAATAATGATGGGTAAAAAATAAAACTCTCATAAACAATTCCTCCGCCTTTAAATTCCTATTTTTCTGTTAGCTTTTCATATATCATGTTCACAATAACCAAATCTTTTTCATCAAATTTTCGGGCAAACAGTCTATCGGAGGACATTAGTTCTTGAAAGTCATTTTTTCTGAAAGTGTAAGGATTACCTCGTTTCCAGTCAATCAACCTCATACAGCCTGTGTACTCGTCATCAATATCATAAAGTTTATCTTTAAATGGTGAATTGTGAAGTACGGTGTGTATGAAAATCTCGTCTGGGCAGACCGAGTGTTTAAATATTCTCAGACATTCCACCTCTTTAGTTAATAAATATGCTACAAAATCTTGCGTTACGCTTACCCAGTTTGGGCCTTTGCTCAATGAAAAATCTTTATCCAGCTTCACTACATTATACCCCACCAAGTGCTGAGCAAAAGCAATTGTTCGGTCTATAAGAAAGAGAAATTTACGCAACCATTTGATGTTCAATTTGTAAAATGACGTAGAAACATGCACTTTCGTCACTTTGTACTCTACATCTCGAAGGTTATCTGTAGAAATACCTAAAAACTCTTTTCCAGCATTTTGTTCAAAAAAGCGGTGGATGTAATCTTGTGATTTGATAGGAAGATCTACCCCCGAAATAAGGTGATAATATGCGTATTGACTATGTTCGTAGGCTCGGCGAAACAATAAAAACTCTGCTTGAACAAAAGTTACATGCCCCCATTTTACATCAACTCTAGGCTGTATAAAACTCAAGGATGATTTTTTAACTAGATTCAAGAAGTATTGTTCATCAAAACTATCGATCTTTTTATCCACATGAATAAAAATATCATTTCGGTCATCATCCAGTAGTTTTATCAACCTCTCCAGAATATAATAGTTATTATGAGCTAAGATTAAGTAAGCATGTTTTGACGTTGCCATAATCATTTTTTTTTGCGTTCAAATTTTCCGAGTGCCAGATAAAATTGAAAAGAAAGTTTTCCAATATATGTACTTAACAAAGAAACGCTTCTATAAGTTCTGTAATAATAACATTCACTTTCGAAACGGAGCATAAATTTCTTTTTATCGACAATAAATTTTGAAATTGTTTGGTTGTGTTCGTGCAAAATAGTCACTGCCGGATAGAAATATACATCACGCTTTATTGTCCTCATTCTTTCCGCCAAAATCATTTCTTCCGAAAAAAGAAAGGTGTTCGGATCCATCATTTCGCAAGCAATAAAATCGATTGCTTTCGCCAAAAAAAAGGATCCCATAACCCGATAGTGAATACCCTCCAGAGCCTGTTGTGTATAATTCAGTTTGAACAAGTTGTTTTTTACTTTCTTCGGCATAAAAGGGGTGAGCCAATACATCCAAAAGTACCTTGCCCAAAATGAATAATACGGATCCGGACTTTGTTTGCGCCCATCCACTCCAATTATATTTGGCCCGATAACTCCAACATTTGGTAATGAATCGGCCTTCTCAATCAAAGCCTCCACGGCATTGCTATCAATAAACCGAATGTCGTTATTGGAGAACAGAAAATAATTGACCGTGAAATGCTTCATTAAAAATTCAGCTCCGAGATTATTCCCTTTTGCAAAACCGAGATTATCGGAATGAGCGACGATAAAGCAACGTTGACTTTTGTCTTCAATTTTACTTATATCGTAAACTACTTCAGCCGACAAAGCTTTCTGCATCCGGCCGTTACTCTCGTTCGTTGCCGAATTATTTACTACTACTATAATATTTTGAGTCTGAATCTTTATCAATTCCTCTTTTACATATTCAATAGTTTTCTCCTCGTTTTTGTAATTAACTATTATTACTCCCAGCATATTGAATCTTTTTTTTGTTTCGATCTGTGTAATAAGCATGCATATATATAATTAGTACGAAAAAGGTGATGCCCGGATTTGACCAGAAGTGAAATATTGTTGGTACAAATACGATATGCAGGCAAATGAATTTTAAATACAATGGATAAATTTTTTTTCGAAGAATACTTATTATAATTCCATAAATGGCTATTAATGGCAAAATTCCATAGTCCACCCACATGCCAATCATACCTAAATCACTTGTGAAAATCCCTTTTTCAAAGTTGGACCACATCAAATTTCCCAAAGGCGAATTTCCTCCACTTGGATAACCATTTCCAAAAATATAGCAAAACCAGTTAGATGAATAATAACCAAAATAGTAGTACAAGGCTTTCCAACGATTATAATCAGACTCTCCCAAATTATTTTGAGTATTCTCTATCATCAACTTCCATACATCCGAAGTGTAAATAACGCCGGCTATTATAGCAATTGATGACACGAAAATGATAGTGGATTTATATGTAGACTTAAATTTATACATTGAATATATAAAAACTGGTATTACGCCTAATACCATACTTCGGTTTTGATACAAGATGATAAATATCAGTAGGAGTGAGGCTTCCAAAAAGGCGTCCCACGAAAATTTCTTTATGTATTGGTATATTTTGATGTAAGTATAAAGAATTACAAGATGAATTCCGTTCACATAGAATTCTAACTTGGCAGATAAATCTTTATTATTCATTTGAAATTGCTCTATCTTTTCTTTATCCAACTTTATTATATCTGTTTTGAAATGAACTAGAATCCATACCACAATGGTGCCCATCGAAACCCATTTCAAGGCCTTAATAATATCCTTTTCGGTAGGTTGCACAAAAAGGATAGCCGGTAAAAACATAAATGAGTAGATAGGTCTTTGCGCAATCAATGTAGTCATTAATGACTGTTTGCCAAAGAAATATGCTGAGAACATGGATATCAATACACCCAATAAGATGAGTACCAACGGTTTGTTATAGATGTAGCTATTGAGCGATTTTAGCCTTTTATTTTCATTGAAATAATAAATTCCACTCAATATCCATATCCAGGTAAGTGCTAAGGCTATGTCAGCTTTCAGCACATTAACCACCAACGACAAATCCCAAAAGTTTACTGAGAGCACCAGACAGATAAATATATAAAGAGATTTATTCATAAACAATTAGCCTTATTTATAGTGAGCAACACTTTTTTATTCAGATCAGATCGTCTGACTCATTTTCCAATCAGAAATTTAAGTTTTCCATTTAATGCCAAAACACACAGAGGTAGTAGCCCAAATCCAGCAACCGTGAGTATGCCTGCAAACGCATAATCGGTGGTTTTTAAGCCCATCAAATCCATCATGTTCTTTATCAAAAACAATATTGGCCAATGAGCTACAAAATAAACCATCGAGTTTTCCCCAACATAATTTATTGGTTTTATGTAGTCGATTTTCTTGCCCAGGAAATAGATTGCAACAAGACCGCAAAGTGCCGACACCAGATAAACAAAATAATTTCCCGAAGTCACAGTGTTTATTCTCATATCCAAACTGCTAAACCAAAAAACTTGAACAGCGCTGTAAATTAGTAGCGAAAGCAGTAGAGTCGCTGTAGAATACTTTGACTTCTCCACATACTTTCTAAAAATGTATCCCGCATACAAAAAGGAAATGCCCAGAAACGCGTTCGAAAGTCCTAGTGGTAGTGGCAAATTAAGGTTGAAATAATATAGACCATATCCGAACAGTGGAAATAAAGCGATTATCCATTTCAACTTCAACTTATCCAGATAAAAGAATCCGCCCAATGCTAGAAACAAAGATAGCAAAAACCATATTGGCTGGTTGCCTACACCACCATTTCCCCATCTGATTATGGCAAATGCAGGTGACATTAATATCCTCGCCAAAGAACGTTCCGATTCTATCAATTCGAATGGAAAATACAGTATAAACCCTATGATAGTAAACAACACAAAGGGCAATAGCAAACTTTTAGCTTTACTCGTAAAGTACGGCTTGCTTCCACTCTTTGGTGTAGAGTACATATATCCCGACTTAAAATAAAACCAAGGCATAAAAAAGAAAGAAACATGCATGATAACAGAAAAAACACTACTAGTGGTAAAATTTTCGGAGAACTGGAGAATATGCATAACTATGATTTGTATCATAAACCATCCACTCACTAAATCGAAATATTTTAGTCTTTCTCTTTCCATGATTTCCAACTATTTAAAATACTATCTCCACTTCGGTAATAAACTCCTGATAGTATTATTCTTTGAAATATACATATCCTCAATCAAGAAATAGATTAAGCAAGCAACTCCAGCAACCGCCAGTTTAATTATCGAATCACTCAATAAATTTATAGCTAAATAACAGATTAGTATATAAGGTATTGCGTATAAGAATTTTATTAAAACCATTTTGTAAGGAATGCGAATACCTACGTATTTTTTTACAAAGAAACTTGCCGAAATAAGTATGGATAGCTCCGAACAAACCCAAACAATAGCCGAACCTACACTATGTAGATCTTTTACAAGAACAATGGCCAATGCAACCCCCACAAAAGCCCCTATCACCGAGTTTATAAAAATGGCCTTGTCTTTGTTCAACGGCATTAGAAGTTGGATGATAAGAATTTCTTCAGTCCCAATTATCAGCATTAATGGTAATACAATTCGCATCGGTAAAATGGCGCCTTCATAACCGGGACCAGCTATTATTCTCACTATTTCGGGAGCAAAGAACATAAAGAAAATAATCATAGGGAAACAGAAAGTATATAAGATGTCAAACGATTTTCCAATCAACCGGTTAATCTCCGAAAAATTATTTTCGGCCACCAACGCACTCATACGTGGCAACATAACACCCGTAAAAGCCGAGAAAAATGCGAGCAGAATGCCATATAACTTGGTGGCAGTAGAATAATATCCAACTTCAACATTACCACCAACAAAACCCAAATAAGCTACATTGAAAGTAGAATACATAGAGTTAAAGAGTAGATAGATGCCCAAGATCATAAACGGTTTTATAAATGGTTTTAGGTTTATGTTTTTGAATGTAAAATGAACAAATTTTCGACAATAAATCCAGTTAAATAGAGCATTAAGAACCACTGCAGCAACTGTCAGCAAATAGTAAGTCACATAATCATCGGCATGTCGAATAAAAACAAAGACCGAAATGACATACAAACTTTTTACAATTATACTTCGGATGGTAATGTATTTGAAATTTTCGATGCCTTTAAAAAACCATTCAACCAAAAAAAGATTGACAAAAACATTGGCAGCACCAATATAAAACATCACTCTGTATTCGGCAAATTTGGGCACAAAGGCCATTAAAACAAAAAGCACAACTAGTGAAATTATAGTTGTGACAACTGTTAGTACTAAAAGAGATGAAAATGTATTACTTAACTCGGCAGGATTGCTTTTATTCTTTGCTACTTCTCTGATTCCCACTATCGCAATCCCCATCATCGAGAACAAGATGAAGTATTGAATAATTCCACCCACCCAGTTGTATATTCCCACATTACTCACGCCTAAAACCCTCGAAATATAAGGGAATGTCATGAATGGAAAAATAAAATTTGAAACAGTGAGAATACTACTATATATAAAATTGGTTTTAATTTTCATCTTACTTTTAATAAATAAATCATCATATATAATCAACAATATGGTGATCGTCAAAATCCAACCACACATCTTTTGCCTTTATTTCTATCGGGTTTCCGGCCAGCAGGACGTGCGTCGGGAAAGCAGAATAATCCTTGCTTAACACCGATGCTGCTCCAATAGTACAATAATCAGGCGTTTTTGTTCCACTCAAAATCATACATCTTGCTGTTATCCAATTGCTTTTGCCAATAATTATAGGTGCATACCCCTTGCTTTTAAAATTGCCCTTTCTGTCTTTCAATCGATGAAACGAACTGTCCATTACTATCACATCCCATGCAATGAGCACTTTCTCCCCAAATTCTACATGGCAATACGACGTGAGTTTCAATGAAGTAGTTGCCTTAAAATCACTTCCAAATGCGCAGTAACCAGTTGGACCAATGGAGATGGCGCTAGAGTTGCCGATATCGCATCTTCCTCTGAAAATGACTTTTCCTCCATGATTTTCCCACACGATACCTTTATTCGGATAAAGTGATACAGCATAATCGCCTAATTGTATCATACCAGTCTTAATCACAGCGCTTTCAATAATTACTTCACCAAGACATTTCAGAAGCTTAGCCTTATGCAATAATATGGGCAGCTTTATCGCCTGATTAAATGGCAAATAATGAAAATTGAAATAAAGCGTAGCTATCCAATTTAGCTTTAGCATCACTTTTAGTTTATTCATATGTCAAGATGCTTGAAAATGGACTGATTTGTATTATTAAGAAGTTACAAGTATATAGTTGCAAGTTACAAGACTTATTATCTGAAAGTTATTGCAAAGTAACCTTTCAATAGTAATTTCCTATTATTTCTAACCTGCTTCCACCAACTTCGAAAGTTTTTTTTACTTATTCTTCTTTTCATTTTCATTTCCATACCCGTAAGTGCCGTGTTGTTTACTAAAACCGTAGCCATAACCATACTTTTTTCCATATCCTTTACGATATATCTTTTTAGCATGATCGGCAGCATTCAGCACAAAGTACAAATTTGTCAGTTTGTTGTGTTTGAATAGATCGGTAGCGTCTGCAATATTCTTTTTAGGAGTGTAGTCTGCGCGAACCACATAGAGGTTCATGTCTGCAAAACGATTTAATGAAAAACTATCGGAAACCACACCAATTGGGGCAGTATCAATTACAATATAATCGAACTGCTCTCTATATTCCTCAATGAGCTGGTCTAAGGACGTTTTTGCGAGCAATTCATTTGGATTAGGAGGTATTGGTCCTGATGTTATAACTGATAGATTGGGATGAATGCCCGATGGACGAATCAGTTTATCTTTTGAGAGATGACCGGAAAGATACATTGTTATACCGGTATCATTACTCAAATTAAGGTAATCGCCCAACTTGGGTTTCCGAATATCTAATCCGATAACTAATACTTTTTTGTCGAGCAGCGCAAGGCTCATAGCCAAATTAATGGTCACAAAGGTTTTTCCTTCGCCACTGACACTCGATACCATATTGATAACCTTTTTATCACTGCTGTCCATTACAAACAATAGATTGGTACGCAACAAACGGAATAATTCAGTGAAACTATCAGTGTTATTTTCTTGAATTATCACATGCCCAGTCTGGTCGGTTTTCATGATTTCACCCAATACCGGTACATTCGTCATCTCTTCCAACTCTTCTTTTGTCTCTATTTGATAACGCATTAAATCATAAAACTTAATGCCCATAATTGGAATAATCAATCCAATGACAAAGGACAATAACATGATCATCGGTTTCTTTGGTGATACTGGATCGCCACTGCTGCCAATGATATCGATTAACTTCGCAATGGGCTCCACAACGGCACCATTCAGGTATTTTTCTTCTTTCTTTTGAAGGAGAAACAAAAACAACGCTTCCTTGATGCTTTGTTGACGTTTAATTTCTGTATACTCGCGTTCCTGACGAGGAATTGCTCTGATATGAGCTGCATTCTCACTGTTTTTACTCATCAGATCGCGTTGAGCAATTTGTAGATTATTCTTTTCATTTCGCACACTCGATTGTACAGTGCTAAATAAAGATTCAATCTGATTTGTTAAATCAATCATGGCCTGATTACTACTCGAAGCGATACGCGAAAGTCTACTTTGTTGCATCAGCAACTTGTTGTAATTGTTGATAAGCTCATTAAGCCCTTGACTTTGAATGCCGGTATTTGCCGGTAAGGGTTGATATCTGTTTTCTTTTCGATGAATATAATTATCTATATCGCTAACTATGGCAAGCTGAGTTTCTACATCCATGCGCTTTTGAGTAAAGTCGCCTGTTTGTTTAATAAACATATCTGTTTGCGATTTAATATCGGTAATCCCTTGATCTTGCTTGTAATTTTCAACTTGCGACTCAACATTACCTAAATCCTTTGTTATGGAAATAAGGCGATCATCAATAAAATTGGCTGTTTTGTTGGCCATTGCCATTTGATCCTTCAAATCTTCACGATTATAGACCTCTATCAGTTTCTTCAAGAAATCCTTGCCCATTTGCACGTTTGTAGAGATGAAACTTATATTCACTACCGAAGTAGTTTTGGAAGTTAGCTCCATTTTCATTTGCGTCAACAGTTGACCGGCCTTACTGATTGGACTTTGAAGAATAACGCCCACCACCATATCTTCAGTAGGTTTGTATTTTCCTCTTGTAATATTGATTTTTCCAAAAGGCAACTTTACTTCACGATCGGAGATAGAAGCCTTTACTAGATATTTTTGATCATTATATATTCCCGAAAACTCATACTCGCCATAAGGATGTATTAAAATTTCAAATGCGTATGCAGCAGTCATATTCTTTAGCACAGCTTCGGGCAAACTCACCAAAACAGGACACTCAGCTCCATAAAGAATTTTCTCGTCGTAGGTTGCAAAACTCGCATTTCTGGTATTAATTCCAATTGCACTAAGAAACTTTAATGTTCCTATTTGCGTGTAAGTGGCGTATAGACCAAGTTCATGTACCACTTGTTGAACCAATATGGACTTATTCAATACTTCCAATTCGTTATCAACGTTGTTTTTCTGGGTGAAAAGCCCCATTTCTTTAAATGCATTTATCTCCGCCGTACCGCCCCCTTTTTGGTCATCTTTAAGCAAAATGGCTGTATTAACCTCGTAGGTTGGCAATGCAAATTTCAAAGAAATGAACCCAATTGTCAGACATACAATTATCGATGCAGCAAACCATTTCCAGTAGGAAAGATATTTGATAACTGTTCCAAGAAAATCTATTGGGCGCTCGAATTCTTCTTCAGAGTCAGGGTATTTATTCATAAATCACTTACTATTTAAAATCATTTATACCTTATATAAAATTGTAATTGCTGTTTATCTTTATTTTCTGAGAACAGTGAAAACTAAACTTGTCAACGTTAATAAAACGGATAATGAGGAAATGCCGAAGGTCTCTGCAGCTCCGTAGTTCGATGATCTGGAGCGGGATTTATTCGGTTCAATATACACTACATCGTTCTGCTCCAAATAATAAGCCGGTGAGTAAATAATATTCTTATCATTCAGATTAAGCGTTATGTATTGTTTGGTACCATCGGCACTTTCTCGCAATACTTTTACATTATCGCGTCGGCCATAAATTGTCAGATCGCCAGCCAGAGCAATACCCTCAAAAATGGTTAGCCGGTCATTAGTTGTCTCAAATTTTCCTGGTCGTTGAACCTCCCCTAAAATATTGACAGAATAGTTGGTAAAGCGGATGGTAATAATGGGTGACTCTTTACTAAATGCAGCCGCCAACTTTTTATGAAGTATTTCTTCCAATTCGGCACGCGTGTATCCGGCAGCTTTTATCTTTCCAAATACGGGAAATTCAATATTCCCATTATTGTCTACAAAATAGGTTTGTAGGGTAGGTTGAGAAAAAACACTGTTTTGATTAGTAGGTCCAGCAATTTGTGGCACTACCAGATTATAAATTCGTGAGGCTTCTGGTTCTGAACTTACTACAGTAATGCTCAGTAAATCTTTAGGTTTAATACGCGCATCGAATACAATGTCAATATTTCGTTGTTGTTTTACGTTTTTCTTTGTTTGAACATCAAGTCTTTGAAAATAAGCAATGTCTTTTACAGGTGCACAAGAACTTATAAGGACCAGACTAATAACCAGCAAAGAAGAGAAGGTTGTCTTTATAGAATACATAATTAATAATTTAATTGTTTTGAAATATAGTATTTGTTATATCGAATCGATTTTCTTTATCCTAGGGTATTCGCAGCCTCATTGTGCTTTACCCAATGGTGGTGATCAAACCCTGTTTAATTGACTAAATTGTCAGCGACTAGCCGCAATTCAAATTTGATTTATAGTGATTTGCGTGAAGGACGGATTGTCAAAGTGGTTTAATTTTCGACAATAATTATGAAAACAAACATTTATCCTTTTAGAGTTAACAAAGCATAAGTCAAAAAGGTTTAGAAATAGAAATAAATTTATTTATATTGAAATAACTGACTTGAGTTCGCACCAAAGAAGAATATACTGCGAGTTGTGAAGAATCAACCCTTTTTGTTTAAAGAGATGGATTATATCTAAAATAGCTGTAATCGACCAAACCAGCAATTAAATATTGTTTTGAGATAGGAAGAGAGATGAATTGCGTAAAACAAGACTTTAGAAAGAAGTGCTACGCATAAGTTCACAAAATTGGTTTTGTAGGGGTGGGTTGATAGCTCTCTGTTGACCTACGAAGAGTTTGATGGAGAGGAATTTAGGGTTAATGTTGTGCAGATAATAAAATAAAAAAAACCGCAATTGATTGAATATCAATTGCGGTTTCTGCTTTTGTGTGGTACCACCAGGAATCGAACCGGGGACACAAGGATTTTCAGTCCTTTGCTCTACCAACTGAGCTATGGTACCTTTCGGCTTAGCGGGTGCAAATATACGGCCTTTTTCCGAATCTGCAAGGCTTGAGACAAAAAAAGTTGAAAAAAGTTCAGTGAATACAGGATGTGACACGGTTCTACAACTTTAAATAGTTGTTTATAAATGTAATACATTCTGTTCGACGAATGAAAAAACTGTTCCGCTTAGTGACGCTGTGCTGCTGTTTGAGCTTTGATACTATCGGATCGTACGATTTCTTTTGATATGAATTTTGTCATAATTATCGTATTATCTACTAGTCATGCTGTACAATTGTGTTTTATTGTTGTCTGTTAATCACTTACTTTCGCTCAATTATTTCGTTGAGGTGGGCTCTTTCATTATTCGTGTTTTTTTCGTAATTTTGCGCATGAAACTAAAATTGAAGCAAATTACGAATGAATAATATCCGCAATTTCTGCATTATTGCACACATCGATCATGGCAAAAGTACACTTGCCGACCGTTTGTTAGAATATACCAATACCGTAGCTGGAAAAGAAATGCAAGCGCAAGTGCTTGACAATATGGACTTAGAACGCGAAAGAGGTATAACTATTAAAAGTCACGCCATTCAGATGAGTTATAAACTCAACGGCGAAGAATATATTTTTAATCTGATCGATACTCCAGGGCATGTCGATTTCTCGTATGAGGTATCTCGGTCTATTGCTGCTTGCGAAGGTGCACTGTTGATAGTTGATGCTACGCAAGGTATTCAAGCCCAGACTATTTCTAATTTGTATATGGCCATTGAACATGATTTGGAAATTATCCCAATTATGAACAAAATGGATATGGATAATGCCATGCCCGACGAAGTAGAAGATCAAATAATTGAACTTCTAGGTTGTAAGCGTGAAGAAATTATGCGTGCTAGTGGAAAAACTGGTATGGGCGTTAATGAAATTCTTGAAGCAATTGTATCACGGGTTCCTGCGCCTAAGGGTGACCCAGAAGCACCTCTGCAATGTTTAATTTTTGATTCGGTTTTCAATTCATTCCGTGGTATTATTGCCTATTTTAAAATTGAAAATGGAACGATAAGTAAAGGTGATTTTGTTAAGTTTGTCAATTCTGAAAAAGAGTATTTTGCCGATGAGGTGGGTGTGCTGAAACTAGAAATGTCGCCTACCAAAAGCCTGAGTGCTGGTAATGTAGGATACATTATCTCGGGTATTAAAACATCGAAAGAAGTAAAAGTAGGTGATACTATTACACACGTAAAACGCCCTTGCGAAAAGCATATTGATGGTTTCCAGGAGGTGAAACCAATGGTTTTTGCTGGTGTATATCCCATTGATACTGACGAATTTGAAGAGCTGCGTACGGCCATCGAAAAATTACAACTCAACGATGCTTCACTCACTTTTGAGGCGGAATCGTCGGTGGCATTGGGCTTTGGTTTCCGTTGCGGATTCTTGGGTATGTTGCACATGGAAATCATTCAGGAGCGTCTCGATAGAGAGTTCGATATGAATGTGATTACTACCGTACCAAACGTTTCGTACAAAGTTTACACCAATAAAGGCGATTTAATCGAAGTTCATAATCCATCCGGATTGCCAGACATTATGGCTATCGACCGCATTGAAGAGCCATATATTCGCTCTTCAATCATTACTCGTACCGATTATATTGGTCAGATTATGACTTTATGTTTAGGTAAGCGTGGAGAATTAGTTAAGCAAAATTACATTTCGGGTAACCGCATGGAACTGATATACGATTTGCCCCTTGGTGAAATTGTATTCGATTTTTATGATCGTTTGAAAAGTATTTCGAAAGGATATGCCTCATTCGATTATCACATGAATGGTTTCCGTCCTTCAAAGTTAATCCGTTTGGATATTCTGCTTAATGGTGAGCCAGTGGATGCACTTTCGTGCTTGATACATGTTGACAATGCAGTAAACCTTGGAAAACGGATGTGTGAGAAATTAAAGGAGCTTATCCCACGACAACAATTTGATATCGCCGTGCAAGCCGCTATCGGAGCAAAAATTATCTCTCGCGAAACCATCAAAGCAGTACGAAAAGACGTAACCGCTAAATGTTATGGTGGTGATATTAGCCGTAAACGAAAATTACTTGAAAAACAAAAGAAGGGTAAAAAGAAAATGAAGCAAATTGGCAATGTCGAAGTTCCACAAAAAGCATTTTTGGAAGTATTGAAATTGGATTAATTTCGTATTCAAAGCAGGGTGAAAGATTTGTTTTGGTTTTCATCGATGAAATTGTTGAAGGGAAGAGCAGACAGTTTAAATCTATTTAATGCTCATTTTTGCGCTAAATATACGACTCTTATGCATTAACTTATTCAACAAATCTTTAAATTTATTAAGGGAATTGTGCATTTATTCATTATTTCTTAAATCTCGCCGTTTTTTGTTTTTTAATCAGAATTCCTGTTTAAAAATTCAATTATATTTGTAATTTTGCGACTCAAAATTTTAATAATCAATTGCCAAAACATTATAAAATTATGCCAGAGTTAATTGGACATATTTCGCAAATCATTGGACCCGTTGTGGATATATTCTTTGATTTGAAAGGAAATGATGAAAAGAAGTTGCCTGCTATTCACGATGCGTTGAGCATCGACAGGGGTCAAGGTAAAACACTAATTGTAGAAGTACAACAACATATCGGTGAAAACACCGTACGTACGGTTGCTATGGATTCTACTGATGGACTCCAACGTGGACTCAAAGCTACAGCAATGGGCCAACCTATTACCATGCCAGTAGGCGATCAGGTAAAAGGCAGACTCATGAATGTGATTGGTGAGTCGATTGACGGTATGAAGCCGCTAGACAAAAAAGGTGCTTATCCAATTCATCGTGAACCTCCGAAATTCGAAGACTTAACTGTAAGCGAAAGCGTACTTTCTACTGGTATAAAAGTAATCGATCTGCTTGAGCCTTATTCAAAAGGTGGTAAAATTGGTTTGTTTGGTGGTGCGGGTGTTGGTAAAACAGTACTTATCATGGAACTTATCAATAATATTGCTAAAGGTCACGATGGCTTCTCTGTTTTTGCCGGTGTAGGTGAACGTACTCGCGAGGGGAATGATTTGCTTCGCGAAATGATTGATTCGGGTGTAATTCGTTACGGCGAAGAGTTCAAAAAAAGCATGGAAGAAGGCAATTGGGATTTATCAAAAATTGATTATTCGGAAGTTGAGAAATCGCAGGCTACACTTGTCTTTGGACAAATGAACGAACCTCCTGGTGCACGTTCTTCGGTCGCATTATCGGGCTTAACGGTTGCAGAATCGTTCCGCGATGCTGATGGTGGTGGACGCGATATCCTCTTCTTTATCGATAATATTTTCCGTTTTACACAAGCAGGTTCTGAGGTTTCGGCTTTACTTGGTCGTATGCCATCGGCAGTAGGGTATCAACCAACGCTGGCTACCGAGATGGGAACCATGCAAGAACGTATTACTTCAACAAAAAACGGGTCTATCACCTCGGTTCAAGCGGTTTATGTGCCTGCTGATGATTTAACCGACCCTGCTCCGGCTACTACTTTCTCACACTTGGATGCCACCACGGTACTAAGTCGTAAAATTGCCGAGTTAGGCATTTTCCCTGCTGTTGATCCATTGGAATCTACATCACGTATTCTAAATCCACTGGTAGTGGGCAAAGATCACTACGAAACTGCGGAGCGTGTAAAACAAATTCTACAACGGAACAAAGAGCTTCAGGATATTATTTCGATTTTGGGAATGGAAGAACTGTCGGACGAAGACCGTACAACAGTGACGCGTGCTCGTAAAGTGCAACGTTTCTTGTCGCAACCTTTCTTTATGGCGGCTCAGTTTACCGGACAACCGGGTGTTATGGTGCCAATTGCTGAAACCATTCGTGGTTTTAAAATGATTTTGGATGGTCAATTGGATGATATGCCCGAAATGGCATTCCTAAGTGTTGGAACGATTGATGATGCAATTGCAAAAGGCCAAAAGTTAATTGCGCAAGCAAAACGATAAATTTGATCATCGAGAAATGGGCTGACGGCTTGCAACAGTTTGTTTGAAATAAATTTGACCTAATTTTTATTGATCAATTCTTGATGAATGAATTCCTAATCAACAAAAAAATGAAATTAGAAATTATAACTCCTGAACAAATATATTTCTCCGGCGAAGTTGCTTCAGTAACTTTACCCGGAAAGAATGGCAGCTTTACCGTTTGGGAAAATCACGCTCCAATTATTTCTTCGTTAGGTGCCGGAAAAATCAAGTATAAAACGAACAATGAGGATGCTGAATTGACTGTTGAAGGTGGTTTTGCAGAGGTAAATAAGAATGTGGTAACCGTTTGTCTGGAACTAATATAAAACTACTGTGCCGAGAACAACGAAATCAATACAGTCTCTTTTCGCCCTTCTTATAGTGGTGTTAGGATGGGGTGGCTGGTTAATTATTAAGAAATTCGCTCCAGAGATTAGTTTAGTATGGTATCCCTATTTACCAGTTACTTTTCTAGTGCTGGGTATGATACTAACTACCGTGTTGGAAAAAGTGGATAAAGAAAACCAACGAAGGCTAGTGAATATTTACATGATGCTGAAAATTTCTAAGTTGGCAGTTGTGCTGGTTTTTATTTTGGCTTATTATGCGTTGGTAAAAGAAAATATGAGATTATTTTTGGTTGTTTTTGCCGTTTATTACCTGCTATATTTGTTGCTTGAGTTTTACGCGTTCTATATTACCGAGAAAAAAATTAAAGAGAGTAGATGAGAAGATTACATAAAATATTACTTGTACTGATTTTGTCTGTTTCTGTATTGGGACTGAAAGCATATGCCGGCGAGCCTGCTAAAGAAGGTGTCGCTGCAAAGGAAATGGATGTTAAGGAACTTATTTTGGAACACTTGGCTGATTCGTACGAATGGCATGTAACCAAGGTGGGAAAAACTGACATTGCTATTCCTTTGCCGGTAATTCTCTACGGTACAAATGGTTGGTATGTTTTCATGTCATCAGCATTTCACGGAGGGCATGAACATGAAGGATTTTTCATCGCTACTGATGGGAAGCACAAAGGTAAAATTGTAGAAAAAGATGCCGCAGGCAATGAGTTGCGTCCATTGGATATATCTATTACTAAGGATGCTGCTTCACTGTTGTTTTGTAGCGCCTTGCTCATTTTTATAATTATGTTCGTTACTCGCTCGTATAAAAAGGGTGTGTATGAATCGAAAAAAGGCTTTGTTGGCTTTATGGAAATGTTTATTATGAACATAAATGATGATGTTATAAAACCATGTATCGGAAAAGACTATAAACGATTTGCACCTTACCTGCTTACCGTTTTCTTTTTCATATTTCTCAATAATTTAATGGGCTTAATTCCTATCTTTCCAGGTGGAGCTAATGTAACAGGCAATATTGCCATTACCTTTGTATTGGCAATATGCACTTTTGTTATTGTTCAGCTATTTGGTACTAAGGAATATTGGAAAGAAATATTTTGGCCAGATGTGCCACTTTGGCTTAAAGCTCCGGTTCCTATTATGCCAGCCATTGAATTAGTGGGGGTATTTACAAAACCATTCGCTCTGATGATTCGTCTCTTTGCAAATATATTAGCCGGACACTCCATCGTATTAGGTTTAACTTGTTTGGTTTTTGTTACTGTAAAACTTGGATTGACAATGAATACCAGTATGAGTGTAGTCTCTGTATTGTTTAGTGTATTCATCAGTTTAGTAGAACTATTAGTAGCATACATTCAGGCCTACGTGTTTACTATGCTTTCGGCAGTATTTATTGGTTTAGCCAGAGTTGAGCCACATCATTCAACCAAAGAACACAGATAGAGTTCTTTTGAATTCCCCAAAGGAAATAAGTAGATATCGAAAGTTTTAAAATACAAATATAAATAATTATAAACTTGGTCTTAAAATCAGTCAGCCGACGGATATGGGGTCATAAATAAATCAAAAAGTTATGTTACTAACAATTTTATTACAAGCAGCTGCTGGTGCAGGTTTAGCAAAATTAGGTGCAGGTTTAGGAGCAGGTCTTGCTGCTATTGGTGCAGGTTTAGGTATTGGCAGAATTGGTGGATCGGCAATGGATGGTATCGCACGTCAACCTGAAGCTGGTGGCGACATTCGTATGGCCATGATTATTGCTGCTGCCCTTGTTGAAGGTGTTGCTTTATTTGCTGTCGTAGTTTGTGGCTTTATTCTCTAAAAAAAGACTAGGGTCTGACTTAAAAGACCCGATGTCTTTGTTTCTTACATTAGTTGTCAATTTTTAATTGCCAATCGTAAATTTATACAATTATGTCATTACTATTGCCTGAAACAGGTCTCTTGTTTTGGATGTTACTTTCTTTCGGGATTGTTGCTTTCATTCTTGTCAAATTTGGTTTTCCTGTCATTATCAATATGGTGGAAAGTCGCAAAAATTACATCGATGAGTCATTGCTTATTGCCAAACAGGCGTATATAGAAATGGAGAAGGTGAAAGCGGCAGGTGAAGTGATTGTGGATAATGCCCGTCGTGAGCAGGTTCAAATCCTCAATGAAGCTACCCAAACACGTGATTTGTTGATCAAAGATGCCAAAGACAGAGCACAATCCGAAGGACAAAAAATGATTGATGAAGCCAGAAAGCAAATTATTATTGAAAAAGAAGATGCTATCCGCGATATTCGTCGTCAGGTTGCCGAACTATCGGTGGACATTGCCGAGCGTGTGCTGCGTGAAAAACTGGAAAAGAAAGGTGAGCAAATGGATATGATTAATCGCTTGCTCGACGAGATCAACATTTCTAAATCATAATTTGTCATGAATAATGGATTAATTGCGGCTCGGTACGCAACTGCTTTACTTGGATTTGCGAATCAAAGCAACTCCACGGAGCAAGTGTATACAGAAGCAAAGAATATAGTAAAAAGTTATTTTCAATTCCCCGAATTGAGAGTGGCTCTTGACAATCCAGTGTTGGCATCCAAAGAAAAGCGGAAAACGATTTTGCTGGCAGCTGGTGGCAGTGTGAGTAAATCTTTTGAGCGGTTTATAGATGTTCTGCTGGAAAATAAACGAGAAATTCATTTATTAGCAGTGGCCTTGAAATATATTGATTTATATCGCAAGGAAAATAATATCCACTCCGGAAAGCTTATTACAGCATCGCAGGTGGAGTCGAGTGTTGAAAAGCGTCTATTGACAATGATGCAGTCTGCCACAGGCGGAACAGTTGAAATTGAAAAAAGAATTAATCCGTCCATACTTGGAGGTTTTCAGTTAGAAGTTGATTTTGTTCGTTGGGATGCCAGTCTCCAAGGACAATTGCAGCGAATTAAGAACGAATATATTGAGAAAAATAAAACAATCTTGTAATTCAATTCATACATAATTTAAATTGTCTTTTTATCACTCAATTATGAATTACGAATTATTAATTATTAATCAAAAAAGAGATGTCTGATAATATAAAGGTAAGCGAGGTTTCCGAAATGCTAAGGTTGCAACTTGAAGGAATTGACACCAATGTTCAATTTGACGAAGTTGGAACTGTGTTACAGGTTAGCGATGGAGTAGTTCGTATCTATGGTCTTAGAAATGCCGAAGCCAATGAGTTATTGGTTTTTGAAAACGGTATTAAAGCCATCGTAATGAACTTGGAAGAAGACAACGTAGGTGCTGTTTTACTGGGTTCAAGTAGCCAAATTAAAGAGGGCGATACCGTAAAACGAACTAAACGTGTTGCGTCTATTGAGGTAAGCGAATCCATGCTCGGTCGTGTTATCAATCCATTAGGCGATGCTTTGGACGGAAAAGGTAAAATTGAAGGTGAGATGCTGGAAATGCCTTTGGAACGTAAAGCTCCCGGTGTTATTTTCAGACAGCCTGTAAATCAACCATTACAAACAGGTTTGAAATCTGTGGATGCAATGATTCCGATTGGTCGTGGACAACGTGAGCTGATCATTGGTGACCGTCAAACCGGTAAAACCAGTATTGCTGTTGATGCTATCATCAACCAACGTACAAATTTTGAAGCTGGTGATCCTGTTTATTGTATTTATGTTGCTATCGGACAAAAAGGTTCTACAGTGGCCTCTATCGTAAATACATTGCAAGAAGCTGGAGCTATGGACTATACAGTAGTTGTAGCCGCCAATGCTGCTGAACCAGCTGCATTACAATACTTTGCACCCTTTGCTGGTGCGGCCATCGGAGAATACTTCCGCGATACGGGTCGTCATGCTTTAGTGGTTTATGATGATTTATCGAAACAAGCTGTTGCCTATCGTGAAGTGTCGTTGATTCTTCGTCGTCCATCAGGACGTGAGGCTTATCCGGGTGATATTTTTTATCTTCACTCTCGTTTATTGGAGCGTGCAGCACGTGTTATTTCTCAACCTGAGGTAGCTGCACAGATGAACGACTTACCCGAATGTTTAAAAGGCAAAGTAAAAGGGGGTGGCTCATTGACAGCATTGCCTATTATTGAAACACAAGCAGGTGACGTATCAGCATACATTCCTACCAACGTAATTTCGATTACCGATGGTCAGATTTTCCTAGATACGGATTTGTTTAACCAAGGTAACCGTCCTGCTATCAACGTAGGTATTTCGGTATCGCGTGTGGGGGGTAATGCTCAAATTAAAGCTATGAAGAAAGTAGCTGGTACCTTGAAAATGGATCAGGCTCAATTTCGCGAGTTAGAAGCATTTACTAAGTTCGGTGGTGATATGGATCCAGTCACAGCAATGACTATTGATAAAGGACAAAAGAATACTCGTTTGTTGGTACAAGCGCTTCATGAACCTATGGCTGTTGAGAAACAAGTAGCTGTGTTGTATTGTGGAACCAACGGATTGCTATCAAATGTGCCTATTCACAAGGTACAGGATTTTGAGAAAGAATTCTTGATGGTACTCGAATTATCGCATCAAACAGATGTTTTAGATGTGCTTAAGAAAGGTATTATAAACGACGAAGTGACTGCAATTATTGAAAAAGTTGCTGCCGAAGTTGCAAAACGTGTAGCTGTAAATAGCTTGTAGATATTAGTTTAATGTGTTGGTAGTTTGTAATTCTGAATTACAAGTTGCCAATTATGAATTATCAATTGAATTTATGGGTTCATTAAAGGAAATAAAATCACGTATTCAGTCGGTTAAGTCGACTCAGAAGATCACATCGGCTATGAAGATGGTATCCTCGGCTAAACTGCGTAAGGCGCAAAAGACTATTGAGAATTTTTTCCCTTATGAACAGCGATTGAACAGATTACTGAATAGCTTTTTGAGTTCTGATGCCGAAAGTACAACTATATTTGCTGAAGTGCGTGAAGTGAAACGTGTGGCTATCGTGGTGTTTGCATCTAACTCAAGTCTTTGTGGTGGATATAATTCGAATGTGGTCAAACGATTGTCGCAGACGCTTGAGCAGTATCGTCAGTTGGGTCATGAGCATATTTTGGTTTTTCCGGTAGGGAAAAAAGTGGCCAAAGCTAGTCGTAAAATGGGTTTTGAACCGTATGCCAATTTAGAATCGCTAGCTGATAAACCTACTTATGCTGAGGCGCTTGAATTGGCTGATAATTTGATGCAATTATTTCTGAATAAAGATATTGATAAGGTAGAATTGATTTATCACCACTTCAAAAGTAAAAGTTCGCAAGTGTTGGTTTCTGAAACACTTTTGCCGATTCAGCTCGTAAAATCGGAAAAGGGAGTTGTTGCTCTCGATTATATTGTAGAGCCGGATAGACTAACATTGATGGAAGAACTTATCCCGAAAGTGTTGCGATTGAAAATATACACTGCTTTACTCGATGCGAACGCTTCTGAACACGCCGCGAGAACTATGGCTATGCAAATTGCTACCGACAATGCCGATGAGATTCTACAGGATTTGTCGTTGTTATACAACAAATCCCGCCAACAGGCTATTACGAATGAATTGCTCGATATTTTGGGTGGATCGTTCAAGTAATAAAGAATAACAAAAAAAACCAACGGAAATTCTATCGTTGGATTTTTGCATCAATAAATCAACTTACAAATGCGTCTATCATCCCAATTGATATAATAGGGATGATAGACGTGTTTTTTAAGAATAAATCAGTGTTAAATTCAATATGAATGCTTGATTTTAAATCGAAAAAAAAATATTTACGACAAGGGTATTGTTCATTAAAATATTATGTCTATCTTTGCAACCCATTTTGGAGAAAAACCAACAGGATATAAATAAACTATTTAAGTTATCAAAAACAAAGTAAAATGCCTACAATTCAACAATTAGTTAGAAAAGGAAGAGCAGAACTCATTGACAAAAGCAAATCGCCAGCGTTGGATTCTTGTCCACAGCGTCGAGGAGTTTGTGTTCGTGTGTACACTACTACCCCTAAAAAACCGAACTCGGCTATGCGTAAAGTTGCCCGTGTACGTTTAACTAACCAAAAAGAAGTGAATGCTTACATTCCAGGTGAAGGACACAACTTGCAAGAGCACTCTATCGTAATGGTACGTGGTGGTCGTGTAAAAGATCTTCCAGGGGTTCGTTATCACGTGGTTCGTGGAACACTAGACACATCCGGTGTTGCTGGTCGTACTCAACGTCGTTCTAAATACGGAACAAAACGTCCAAAACCAGGACAAGCAGTAGCCGCAAAAGGCGTACCAGCTAAAGGTAAAAAGAAATAACAAGAATTGAAAGATAGTCGTTTAAGTACGCTATCCAAATCGCAGTTCTAAAAAACAACAAAATCAAGTTTAACACTTGTTTGAGTTTTCAGGAAGCAGATGAAAGTTGAGTAAATGATTCGGAGGAATCGTTGAAGTAAGACTAAAGCAACTAAAAAAACAAAAACGGAAATTTTCAAGAAAAATGAGAAAATCGAAACCAAAAAAGAGGATCGTATTACCTGATCCGGTTTTCAATGAGTCGATGGTTACAAAGTTTGTAAACCACTTGATGTATGATGGTAAAAAATCTACCGCATTCGACATTTTCTATTCATCGCTCGAAACTGTCAAGAACAAGCTTCCGAACGAAGAAAAATCCCCTCTCGAAGTTTGGAAAAAAGCCCTCGAAAATATTACTCCATTAGTGGAAGTAAAATCTCGTCGTGTTGGTGGTGCTACATTCCAAGTCCCTACTGAAATCCGTGCAGACCGCAAGGAATCAATTTCAATGAAAAATCTTATATTGTACTCTCGCAAACGCGGAGGTCGTTCGATGGCTGATAAATTGGCTGCCGAAATCGTTGATGCATTCAATAACCAGGGTGGTGCTTTCAAACGTAAAGAAGACATGCACCGTATGGCTGAAGCCAACCGCGCATTTGCTCACTTTAGATTTTAATTGAAATAAACATTTAAAAGAAAATCATAGTTATCAAATGGCTAAAGGAGATTTATTATATAACAGAAACATCGGTATCATGGCGCATATCGACGCCGGAAAAACAACTACTTCCGAGCGTATCTTGTTCTATACCGGTTTAACACACAAAATCGGTGAAGTTCATGATGGTGCTGCTACCATGGACTGGATGGAGCAAGAACAAGAACGTGGTATAACTATCACTTCTGCTGCTACAACTACATCGTGGGATTATTTAGGTGAGAAATATAAAATCAACCTTATTGACACTCCGGGACACGTTGACTTTACAGTAGAGGTAGAGCGTTCATTGCGTATTTTGGATGGGGCTGTTGCTACTTTCTGTGCTGTTGGTGGTGTAGAGCCTCAATCAGAGACTGTGTGGCGTCAGGCTGACAAGTACAATGTTCCTCGTATCGGCTTTGTAAATAAAATGGACCGTTCAGGTGCTGACTTTTTCGAAGTAGTTCGTCAGGTTAGAGTTGTGCTTGGTGCAAAACCATGTCCAATTCAAATTCCAATCGGCGCTGAAGAAAAATTCAAAGGCGTTATCGATTTAGTGAAGATGAAAGCAATTCTTTGGCATGATGAAACCATGGGTGCTCAATATGACGTGGAAGAAATTCCAGCTGACTTGTTGGAAGAAGCACAAGAATGGAGAGACAAAATGCTCGAAGTTATAGCTGAATATGATGATGTCTTGATGGAAAAATACTTTGATGATCCTTCAACAATTACTGTTGAAGAAATCCAGGTTGCTATCCGTAAGGCTACACTTTCAATGGAAATTAATCCAATGATTTGTGGTTCAGCTTTCAAAAATAAAGGTGTACAAACAATGCTTGATGCAGTTTGTGCTTACCTTCCAAGTCCTATGGATACTCCGGAAACGATTGGTTTCGACCCACGTGACCCAGAGAAACAAGTAATACGTCACCCAGATGCTTCTGAACCATTGTGTGCTTTGGCATTTAAGATTGCAACTGACCCTTATGTTGGTCGTCTTTGTTTCTTTAGAGTTTACTCTGGAAAACTAGAAGCAGGATCTTATATTTTCAATACACGTACTGGAAAGAAAGAACGTATTTCTCGTATCTTCCAAATGCACTCTAACAAACAAAACGCTGTAGAATTGATTTCTGCAGGTGATATTGGTGCTGGAGTAGGATTTAAAGATATTCGCACAGGTGATACTTTGTGTGACGAGAACAATCAGGTTACTTTGGAATCTATGGATTTTCCTGCACCGGTTATCGGTATTTCTATTGAGCCTAAAACTCAAAAGGACTTAGATAAATTAGGTTTAGGATTGTCTAAATTGGCTGAAGAAGATCCAACATTTACAGTTCATACTCAAGAGCAATCTGGTCAAACTATTATTAGTGGTATGGGTGAGCTTCACCTCGAAATCATTATCGATCGTTTGAAACGTGAGTTCAAAGTTGAATGTAACCAAGGTCGTCCTCAGGTAAATTACAAAGAGGCTATTACTCAAACCGTTCAATTGCGCGAAACATATAAGAAACAATCGGGTGGACGTGGTAAATTTGCGGACATGATTGTAAAAGTTGAGCCAATGGACAAAGGTTTTGAAGGTGGTCCATTGCAATTCGTTGATCAGGTGAAAGGTGGTAACATTCCAAAAGAATTTATCCCTTCTATCCAAAAAGGATTCCAAAATGCTATGAAGAATGGTATTTTAGCTGGTTTCCCATTGGATAATCTGAAAGTGACTGTACTTGATGGTTCATTCCACGCAGTTGACTCGGATCAATTATCATTCGAAATATGTGCTTCTCTAGCTTACAAATCGGCTTGTGCTAAAGCAAAACCTGTTCTCTTGGAACCAATCATGAAAATGGAAGTGGTAACACCTGAAGAAAACATGGGTGATGTTATTGGTGACTTAAACAAACGTCGTGGACAAGTAGAAGGTATGGAATCAAGCCGTTCTGGAGCTCGTGTTGTAAAAGCGAAAGTGCCATTATCGGAAACATTCGGTTATGTTACTGCTTTACGTACTATCAGTTCTGGTCGTGCAACTTCTTCAATGGAATTCGATCACTATGCCGAAGTAACAAACTCTATTGCGAAAGTAGTAGTAGCTGAAGCCAAAGGTAAAGTAGAATTACTATAAAATTAGACAATAGACGACAGTCGAATTACGACTGTTGTCTGTTGACTTATAATAACCGGATAGTGAATGACTCTTATCCGGTATCAAAATAAAATAAACAAATAATAAACGACAATGAGTCAAAAAATCAGAATCAAACTGAAATCTTACGATCACAACTTGGTTGATAAATCAGCCGAAAAAATAGTAAAAACAGTGAAGGCTACAGGTGCTGTGGTAAGCGGACCAATTCCATTGCCTACTCACACACGTATTTTTACAGTGAATAGTGCAACTTTTGTAAACAAAAAGTCGCGCGAGCAATTTAAACTTTGTTCTTACAAACGTCTAATTGATATTTATAGCTCTACCAGTAAAACTGTTGATGCTCTTATGAAATTAGAATTGCCAAGCGGAGTTGAAGTAGAAATCAAAGTATAATACACCCTAGCGATAGGGAAACAATAATTAATAAACAATGATCGATCCCCCATATTGGGGTTAGGGGTCTTAAAACAACAATTGAAATGCCAGGATTATTAGGAAAAAAAATCGGAATGACATCCGTTTTCAGTGCCGATGGTAAAAATGTACCATGTACTGTTATTGAAGCAGGTCCTTGTGTTGTTACTCAAATTAAAACTGTAGAAACTGATGGTTACAAAGCTGTTCAGGTTGGTTTTCAGACTAAAACTGAAAAGCATACCAACAAGCCGGAAGCCGGAATTTTTAAAGCAGCTGGAGTAACTCCCCAAAGACACTTGGTTGAGTTCAAAGGATTCGAAAATGAATTCAAATTAGGTGATGCAATCACCGTTGAAATGTTTGAAGCAGACACGTTTGTTGACGTTGTTGGAACTTCAAAAGGTAAAGGATTCCAAGGTGTGGTTAAACGCCATGGTTTCGCAGGGGTAGGACAAGCTACTCACGGTCAACATAACCGTTTGAGAGCGCCGGGTTCGTTAGGAGCTTCCTCTTATCCTTCTCGCGTATTCAAAGGAATGCGTATGGCTGGCCGTATGGGTGGTGATAAAATCACCATGCAAAATCTACAAATATTAAAAGTAATTCCGGAACACAATTTGATTTTGATCAAAGGTTCAGTTCCAGGAGCGAAAGGTTCAATCGTAATCATCAATAAATAACCATGGAACTTAGTATATTAAATATCAAAGGAGAAGACACAGGAAGAAAAGTATCGTTAAGCGATGCCATCTTCGGTATTGAGCCAAATGACCATGCTATTTATTTAGATGTGAAACAGTATTTGGCCAATCAACGTCAAGGAACGCACTCGTCAAAAGGCAGAAGCCAATTGTCTGGTAGTACTCGTAAATTAGGAAAGCAAAAAGGTAGCGGTGGTGCCCGTCCCGGTGACATCAAATCCGGTGTCCGCGTCGGTGGTGGTCGTATGTTTGGACCGCATCCACGTGATTATCATTTTAAATTAAACAAAAAAGTAAAACAACTTGCGCGTAAATCTGCTTTATCATATAAAGCGATTAATAACCAAATATTTATTGTTGAAAACTTGAATTTCGAAACTCCAAAAACGAAAGAATTTGTAGCGTTGACAAAAAGTTTGCAAGTAGCTGATAAAAAGCCACTAATAATTTTATCATCTGCAAATAAAAACGTATATTTGTCGGCTCGTAATTTAGGTACGGCTAAAGTTGTAACCGTCTCAGAATTAAGTACTTATATAGTTCTTGATGCTAAGGCTCTTGTGTTAACTGAGGATTCGGTTGCAGCAGTAGAACAAATTTTTAAAGCATAAGGAGGCATAAATATGGGAATTATCATAAAACCGATCGTTACAGAAAAAATGACAAAGCTTAGCGATAAGTTAAATCGTTATGCATTTAAAGTGCAAAAAGGCGCAAACAAGATTGAGATCAAGCAAGCGGTTGAGGCAATGTACGATGTAACTATTGAAGATGTAAATACCTTAATTGTAGCGCCTAAGCAAAAAAGTCGTTCTACAAAAGCTGGTATCATTAAAGGAAGTACTTCCGCTTACAAAAAAGCGATTGTTACAGTTAAACAAGGTGAACAAATTGATTTTTATAGTAATATTTAAACAGACAAATGGCTGTACGTAAACTAAGACCCACAACACCGGGGCAGAGACACAAAGTTATTGGTACATTCGATACAATTACTACGAATGCACCAGAGAAATCTCTTGTGAGAGGCGGATCAAAATCCGGAGGTCGTAACCACGATGGTAAAATGACCATGCGCTACCTAGGTGGCGGACACAAGAAGAAATATAGAGTAATTGATTTCAAACGCAGCAAGGATGGTGTTCCTGCAACAGTAAAAGAAATCGAATACGATCCGAATCGTTCGGCACGTATCGCTTTGCTTTTCTATGCTGATGGTGAAAAAACTTATATACTTGCGCCAAACGGATTGCAAGTAGGTCAACAAGTTCTTTCAGGAGCTGAAGCTTCTCCAGAAGTTGGAAACGCATTGCCTTTGCAAAACATTCCACTAGGTACAATAATTCATAACATTGAATTACGTCCTGGACAAGGTGCCGCAATGGTACGTTCAGCTGGAACATTTGCTCAACTCACTTCACGTGAGGAAAAGTATGCCATTGTAAAATTGCCTTCAGGTGAGGTTCGTAAGATTCTTTCTACTTGTAAAGCCACAATTGGTAGTGTTGGTAATTCTGACCATGCGTTAGAAAGATCTGGTAAAGCCGGTCGTTCTCGCTGGCTTGGACGTCGTCCGAGAGTTAGAGGTGTTGCTATGAACCCTGTCGATCACCCAATGGGTGGTGGTGAAGGTCGCGCATCAGGTGGACACCCACGTTCTCGTAAAGGTTTATTAGCTAAGGGATACAAAACACGTGCACCTAAAAAGCAATCAAGCCAATATATTATTGAAAGAAAGAAAAAATAATCGAAAAAATTAAGTAAATAATATGAGCCGTTCATTAAAAAAAGGACCATACATCAACTTGAAGCTAGAGAAGAAAGTTTTAACCATGAATGAAGCCGGTAAAAAAACCGTTATTAAAACATGGGCTCGTGCTTCAATGTTATCACCTGATTTTGTTGGTCACACAATTGCAGTTCACAATGGTAATAAGTTTATTCCCGTATATGTAACCGAAAATATGGTTGGACACAAGTTAGGCGAATTTTCTCCTACTCGTAACTTTCGCGGTCACGGTGGTAAGAAAAAATAATCCATTGAAATAAAAATTAGAAAAAAATAAAAATTCTGTAACAATGGGTGCAAGAAAAAAAATATCAGCAGATGAGAGAAAAGAGGCTCAAAAGACTCTTTACTTTGCTAAGCTAAATGGCGTACCAACATCACCTCGTAAAATGCGCCTTGTGGCCGACATGATTCGTGGAATGGAGGTAAATAAAGCCTTAAGTGTTCTGAAGTTTTCTTCTAAGGAAGCTTCTGGAAGATTAGAAAAATTGCTTAAATCAGCTATTGCTAACTGGGAAACTAAAACAGAGCAAAAGGCAGACAATGCAAACTTATACATAAGTTCAATTAGTGTCGATTCAGCAACGATGATGAAACGTCTTCGCACAGCCCCACAAGGTCGTGGATACCGTATTCGCAAACGTTCGAATCACGTAACATTGTGTGTAGATTCAAAAATTACTAACGATAACCAAATTTAATGCTCGATGGGACAAAAAATTAATCCAATAAGTAACCGTTTAGGTATTATTCGTGGATGGGATTCTAACTGGTACGGTGGCAACAATTATGGTGACACTTTGGTAGAAGACCACAAAATAAGAAAATATCTTAATGCCCGTCTTGCAAAAGCTAGTTTGTCACGTATCATTATTGAACGTACTCTTAAGCTAGTTACTATCACTATTTGTACAGCTCGTCCTGGTATCATTATCGGAAAAGGTGGACAAGAAGTTGATAAATTAAAAGAGGAGTTGAAGAAAATTACAGATAAAGAAATTCAGTTGAACATTTTCGAAGTAAAACGTCCTGAACTTGATGCTGTAATTGTAGCTAACAACATTGCTCGTCAGGTTGAAGGCAAAATTGCTTACCGTCGCGCAACGAAAATGGCTATTCAGTCAACAATGCGCATGGGAGCTGAAGGTATCAAAGTAATGTGTTCAGGTCGTCTTAATGGTGCCGAGATGGCACGTTCGGAAATGTATAAAGAAGGAAGAACTCCTCTTCATACCTTTAGAGCTGATATTGATTATGCTCACGCTGAAGCATTGACTAAAGTAGGTTTAATTGGTATCAAAGTATGGATTTGTCGTGGAGAAATCTACGGTAAAAAAGACTTAGCTCCTAACTTTACAGCTACTAAAGAAACTTCACGCAACGAACGTGGTGGTAATGATCGTGGTGATCGTTATAGCGATCGTTCAAAGAATGACCGTGGAGCTGGCAAAGGCGGCTTTAAAAAGAAAAAATAATCAAACTGTTATTAATGAATTTGTAAGTAAATATTATGTTACAACCAAAAAAAACAAAGTTCAGGAGACAGCAAAAGGGGCGCATGAAAGGAAATGCCCAAAGAGGTAATCAGTTAGCGTTCGGTTCTTTTGGAATCAAATCGTTGGAATCGAAATGGTTAACTGGTCGTCAAATTGAAGCCGCCCGTATTGCTGTAACCCGTTATATGCAAAGACAAGGACAAATTTGGATTCGTGTGTTTCCAGATAAACCTATCACAAAAAAACCTGCAGAGGTACGTATGGGTAAGGGTAAAGGTGCTCCAGAAGGATTTGTTGCTCCAATTACCCCAGGACGTATGCTATTCGAAGTAGAAGGTGTATCCTTCGAAATTGCTAAAGAAGCATTACGTTTAGCTGCTCAAAAACTACCCGTAACTACAAAATTTGTAGTAAGACGAGATTATGATTTCACATCTTTAAATGCATAAGGAAAATGAAAACAAGAGAAATTAAAGAATTAAATACAAAAGAGGTTCAAGAACGTATGACTGCTGAACAAGAGCACTTAGTTCGTTTACAATTGAATCACGCCATTTCTCCGCTTGACAATCCAATGCAAATCAAGGTGGTTCGTAGAACTGTTGCACGTCTTGCTACTGAGTTACGTCAGAGAGAAATTAATAAATAAAATCAGACCCTGATGGAAACAAGAAATTTAAGAAAAGAAAGAACGGGTGTAGTTTTCAGTAATAAAATGGATAAAACCATTACTGTTGCTGTAAAATGGAAAGAAAAACACCCTATTTACGGAAAATTCGTAAATAAGACCAAGAAATATCACGCTCATGATGAGAAAAATGATTGCAACATTGGTGACACTGTACGCATCATGGAAACTCGTCCTTTGAGTAAATTAAAAAGATGGAGATTAACTGAAATTATCGAAAGAGTTAAGTAATTATGATACAACAAGAATCAAGACTCATAGTAGCCGATAACAGTGGAGCAAAAACAGTTCTTTGTATTCGTGTATTAGGAGGAACAAGCAAACGTTACGCTACATTAGGCGATATTATCGTGGTAGCTGTAAAAAGTGTTATTCCTTCTGGCGACATTAAAAAGGGCGTTGTCTCTAAAGCAGTTATCGTTCGTACCAAAAAAGAAGTTCGTCGTGCAGATGGCTCTTACATACGTTTCGATGATAACGCTTGCGTGTTGTTAAATACCGCTGGCGAAATCCGTGGAAGCCGTATCTTCGGCCCTGTAGCTCGTGAATTGCGTGCTACTAATATGAAAATCATATCACTTGCACCTGAAGTGCTTTAATCTTCGAAAAAAAAAATAGTGATGAGTAAATTACACATAAAAAAAGGTGATACCGTTTACATTAATACCGGGGTCGACAAAGGAAAAACCGGTCGCGTGCTAGAAATTCTTGTGAAAGATAAACGCGCAATTGTAGAAGGTGTTAATTTGGTCTCAAAGAGTACCAAACCTAATGCGAAAAGTCCTCAAGGAGGTATAATCAAGAAAGAAGCAACTATTCATATTTCTAATTTAAATCCAGTTGAAAACGGGAAACCCGTTCGCGTTGGTCGCAAATTGAATGCTGAAGGTAAATTAGTGCGTGTTTCTTTAAAATCAGGAGAGGAAATCTAAAATGAACACATCAAGTTTAAAACAAGATTATAGAGAACGTATCGTTCCTATCTTAATGAAAGAATTTGGTTACAGCTCAGTTATGCAATCTCCAAAATTGGAGAAAATTGTTCTTAACCAAGGTTTGGGAATAGCAGTAGCCGATAAAAAAATTATCGAAGTTGCTATCAACGAAATGACTACAATTACTGGTCAAAAAGCAGTAGCAACTATTTCAAAGAACGATATTTCTAACTTCAAATTACGTAAAAAAATGCCTATCGGTGTTCGTGTTACGTTACGTGGAGATAAAATGTATGAGTTTCTTGAAAGATTGGTACGTGTTGCTTTGCCTCGTATGCGTGACTTCAAAGGGATTGCAAATAAATTGGACGGAAGAGGTAACTATACATTAGGTATCCAAGAACAAATTATTTTCCCTGAAATCAATATCGATGGTCTTACTCGTTTGTTGGGTATGAACATTACTTTTGTAACAACTGCAAAAACTGACGAAGAAGGTTTCGCATTGTTGAAAGAATTTGGATTACCATTCAAAAAAAACTAATTTAGACATACAATGGCAAAAGAATCAATGAAAGCCCGCGAGGTGAAAAGAGCCAAAATGGTTGCTAAATACGCTGAAAAAAGAGCTAAATATATCGCCGAAGGAAATTACGAAGCCCTTCAATCGATCCCTAAAAATGCTTCTCCAGTACGTCTTCACAACCGTTGTAAACTTACTGGTCGTCCAAAAGGATATATCCGTCAGTTTGGTATCTCACGTATTCAATTTCGTGAAATGGCATCTAACGGTTTGATCCCAGGCGTTAGAAAAGCAAGCTGGTAATTGTAAAAGACAAGGCTTGCCTTGTCTGCACAATATCAAACAGAAAATAAGTTAAATATTGTCCCGGATTTCGGGATCAATTTAAAAACAATTATATGACAGATCCAATAGCAGATTATCTTACCCGATTGCGGAACGCCATTAAAGCAAACCACCGTGTGGTTGAAGTTCCAGCATCGAATTTAAAAAAAGAAATGACCCGGATATTGCATGAAAAAGGCTATATCCTAAACTACAAATTTGTAGAAGAAGGTCCACAAGGCACTATCAAAATTGCTTTGAAGTACGATCAAGTTAATAAAGTTAGCTCGATTAAAAAAATGATCAGAGTTTCCACTCCCGGTCTTCGTCAATATGTTGGCTACAAAGATATGCCACGTGTATTGAATGGATTAGGTATTGCAATTCTTTCTACTTCTAAAGGTGTTATGACCAACAAAGAAGCACTCGGTCTAAAATTGGGTGGTGAAGTTATTTGTTACATTTATTAATAGGAGGAAAGAAATATGTCAAGAATAGGAAAATTACCCATAAACGTACCTACCGGTGTTACTATCACGGTTCAAGATGCGTTGGTTACCGTAAATGGGCCAAAAGGAGTTTTGACTCAACAAATCAATCCTAATGTTGTAGTAACAATTGAAGATGGTATTTGTCACGTAACTCGTCAAAACGATGAGAAGCAAAGCCGTTCTTTCCATGGTTTGTATCGTTCATTGATTCAAAATATGGTTGTAGGTGTTTCAGATGGTTACAAAAAGACCTTGGAATTAGTTGGTGTTGGTTATCGTGTATCGAACCAAGGTCAGGTATTAGAATTCGCTTTAGGTTATACTCACAATATCTTTTTGAGTTTGCCTGATGTTATAAAAATTGAAACAAAAAGCGAACGTAACCAAAATCCTGTACTCATTTTGGAGTGTTGCGACAAACAATTGATTGGTCAAGTTTGCGCAAAAATTCGTTCATTCCGCAAGCCTGAGCCATACAAAGGAAAAGGTGTTAAATTCGCGGGTGAAGTACTTCGCCGCAAAGCAGGTAAATCTGCTGGTAAATAATTTACGTAAACTTGTGAAATTATGACTAGAAAATTCGATAGAAGAATAAGAATAAAAGCACATATCCGACACAAAGTGTCTGGAACTGCACAAAGACCACGATTGACTGTATTCAGAAGTAATACTCAAATTTACGCTCAACTTGTTGATGACGTTAACGGAGTAACATTAGCTGCTGCATCTTCTTTAGGTCTTAAAGAAAAAGTAACTAAATCAGAACAAGCTGCCATTGTAGGCAAAAAGGTAGCTCAAGTTGCTCAAGAAGCCGGAATTACAGCTGTGATTTTTGACCGTAACGGTTATTTATATCACGGTAGAGTTAAACAATTAGCTGAAGCTGCTCGCGAAGGTGGTCTTAAATTTTAATCAAGTATGGCAACAAATATGAATAAAGTTAAATCGACCAACGATTTAGAATTGAAAGACAGATTAGTAGCTATTAATCGTGTTACAAAAGTTACCAAAGGTGGACGTACATTTAGTTTCTCTGCAATTGTTGTAGTTGGAAACGAAGATGGTATCGTAGGTTGGGGACTAGGTAAAGCTGGCGAGGTAACTGCTGCAATTGCAAAAGGAACGGAAGCAGCAAAGAAAAACCTGATTAAGGTGCCGGTTCAAAACGGTACTATACCTCACGCTCAATTGTCGAAATTTGGTGGAGCACAGGTTTTCATTAGCCCAGCATCTCACGGTACAGGAGTAAAAGCGGGTGGTGCGATGCGTGCGGTACTCGAAAGTGTTGGTATTACCGATGTATTAGCTAAATCAAAAGGTTCATCGAATCCTCACAACTTAGTAAAAGCTACTATCGTGGCTTTAGGTGAACTTCGTGATGCTCGTACAGTAGCTCAAAACAGAGGTGTTTCACTTGATACAGTGTTTAACGGATAAAACGTAAAATTATGGCAACAATAAAAATTAAACAAGTAAAAAGTAAGATCAAATGTCCTAAAGTTCAAAAATTGACTTTGGAAGCATTAGGTTTGAAAAAAATGAATGCCGTAGTTGAACACGAAGCAACTCCTCAAATTTTGGGAATGGTTGCACGAGTACATCACTTGGTTGAAGTTATCAAATAGTATTATTCTTTGAATCTTTAAAAAATAAGATATGAATTTAAGTAATTTAACCCCTGCAGTTGGTTCTGTAAAAACCAGAAAAAGAATTGGTCGTGGTACCGGATCTGGATTAGGTGGAACCTCTACAAAAGGGCACAAAGGACAGAAGTCACGTTCTGGATACTCGAAAAAAGTTGGTTTTGAAGGTGGTCAAATGCCTATTCAACGTCGTTTGCCAAAATTCGGTTTCAAAAATGTAAACCGTGTTGAATACAAAGCTGTCAATATCGATACACTTCAAACATTAGCTCAAACAAACAATTTAACTAAGATTACTGTGAGCGATTTAAGAGAAGCAGGTTTTGTTTCAAGAACAGCTTTGGTGAAAATTTTAGGAAAAGGAGTTTTGACTGTAAAAATTGAAGTTGAAGCTAATGGGTTCTCTAAATCGGCTGAAGAAGCAATTGTAGCCGCAGGTGGAACCATAGTAAAATTGTAAGAACATGAAACTAATAGAGACAATAAAAAATATATGGAAGATTGAAGACCTTCGTAATAGACTCCTTACAACTTTCTTGTTAGTATTGATTTATCGTTTTGGTTCTTATATTGTGCTTCCGGGTATTGACCCTAATGCTTTGACGGCATTAAAATCGCAAACAAGCGGTGGTCTTCTCGCTTTATTGGACATGTTTTCGGGTGGTGCTTTTGCAAATGCTTCGGTATTTGCATTAGGTATCATGCCATACATTTCAGCTTCTATCGTTATCCAATTATTGACTATTGCGGTGCCTTATTTCCAAAAAATGCAACGCGAAGGTGAAAGTGGACGTCGTAAGATGAACCAATATACTCGTTACCTGACCGTTATGATTTTATTGTTGCAAGGTCCTTCGTATTTAATAAACCTTAGTGTTCAGTTGGCTCAAGCGGGTTCGGCTATACCTAGTGGGTTTATGTTTACGCTGACTTCAACATTAATTCTTTGTGGTGGTAGTATGTTTGTAATGTGGCTCGGTGAGCGCATTACCGATAAAGGAATTGGTAATGGTATCTCTTTTATAATCTTGGTAGGTATTATTTCACGCTTCCCGGGTGCAATTATCAAAGAATTTGCTTCACGTTTAGGTGATGCAGGTGGTGGTTTGGTAATGTTCTTGGGTGAGTTGATTGTACTTCTGTTGGTTATTGCTGCCTCAATTATGCTTGTACAAGGAACTCGTAAGATTCCGGTACAGTATGCAAAACGTGTAGTTGGTAACAAACAATACGGTGGTGTTCGTCAATATATTCCATTAAAAATAAATGCAGCAGGTGTTATGCCGATCATTTTTGCGCAAGCAATTATGTTTATTCCTGCCACGCTGGCTGGTTTTGCTCATTCAGATGCAATGAATGGATTTGTGAGAGCATTTATGGATAATACAGGAATTTGGTACAATGCAGTGTTTGGAGTCTTAATTGTCATATTTACGTATTTCTACACGGCTATTACAATTAATCCAACGCAAATGGCTGAAGAAATGAAACGTAATAATGGTTTCATTCCCGGTATCAAACCTGGTAAACGTACTGCCGAGTATCTCGATTTAATTATGTCACGTATCACATTACCTGGTTCAATATTCTTAGCATTTATTGCTATTATGCCTGCTTTTGCAAGTGTAGCTGGAATTAATCAGTCTTTTGCTGCATTCTTTGGTGGAACTTCATTGTTGATTTTGGTTGGGGTGGTACTTGACACACTTCAACAAATCGAAAGCCATTTATTAATGCGTCATTACGATGGTCTGCTTAAATCAGGTAGAATTAAAGGACGCACAGGGAGTGCCGCTGCATATTAAAACAATATCTGAATGATTTTTTTAAAATCGGACGAAGAAATTGAATTGCTTCGTATCAGTAATCAAATTGTGGCTAAAACGTTAGCTGAAATGGCAAAACTAATTACGCCTGGCATTAGCACTGCGCAGTTAGATAAAGTTGCCGAAGAATTTATAAGGGATAATGGCGCCGTACCGGGTTTTCTCGGTTACGGCGGATTCCCGAAATCGATTTGTACTTCAGTAAACGATCAGGTAGTTCACGGTATCCCTTCCGACAAAGTTGTTTTGGAAGATGGTGATATAATTTCGGTAGATTGTGGTGCATATATAAACGGTTTTCATGGTGACTCAGCTTATACTTTTTGTGTAGGTGATGTGAAACCTGAGATTGTTGATTTACTGCGCACAACTAAAGAATCTTTATACAAAGGTATAGAGCAAGCACAAGAAGGTCGCCGCTTAGGTGATTTAGGAAATGCAATTCAAAGTTATTGTGAAGAACGCGGTTATTCTGTAGTTCGCGAAATGATTGGACATGGTGTTGGACGCAAGTTGCACGAAGCACCCGAAGTACCTAATTATGGACGAAAAGGAAACGGAGTAATGCTGAAATCAGGAATGACCATAGCTATTGAGCCCATGATTAACTTGGGAGCAAGAAACTTAGTGTTTGAAAAAGATGGTTGGACTACCCGAACGATAGATCGGAAGCCTTCTGCCCACTTTGAACATTCAATTGCAATACGACGTGGAAAAGCCGATATCCTTTCGAGTTTTGAATATATAGAACAAATTTTAGGGAATAAAGCAATTTAATATATGGCCAAACAAACTGCAATTGAACAAGATGGGAAGATAATCGAAGCATTATCTAACGCCATGTTTCGCGTCGAGTTGGAAAACGGTCACGTAATTACAGCTCATATCTCAGGCAAAATGCGTATGCATTATATAAAAATTTTGACCGGCGATAAAGTGAAAGTTGAAATGTCGCCTTATGATTTGTCAAAAGGAAGAATCTCTTTTAGATATAAATAAAATTAAATATTTCCCCATGAAAGTAAGAGCATCTGTAAAGAAACGCACCGACGATTGCAAAATCGTACGGAGAAAAGGGCGTTTGTATGTTATCAACAAAAAAAATCCTAAGTTTAAACAACGTCAAGGATAATTATTTATTTTTTGAAAAAATAAGTTTATGGCTATAAGAATTGTCGGAGTAGATTTACCTCAAAACAAAAGAGGAGAAGTTGGATTGACTTATATCTACGGAATAGGTCGCAATAGTGCAAAAAAGATTTTAGAAACTGCCGGTGTTGATATCAACATCAAAGTGAAAGATTGGACAGACGACCAAGCATCTAA
>JBBSDM010000004.1:0-102260 GCA_038249445.1 Bacteroidales bacterium | reverse complement strand
TTCCGACAGTTTATTTCTGACATCGTTCTTGTTCGAATCGTATCTAATAATAATGGCGCCTGCCACTATATGGTTGCATTTCCACTTGCTTTCTACAATATTTTTCTCAATCAAATACCTGATGGCCTGCGATCTGTTAGGGAATTTATTCTCCTGAACGTACTCATCCAAGGCTTCTAACAAATCGCTTTCAAGCGAAACTCCAAAACGTGCTACTGACATCGTGTTACTCTTTTAGGAATTGGTGGCACAAATATACATAAATATTTGTGGTATTATTCATTCAAAACTGGATTTTTTATTGCTGCATATTAAAACAATGAGTCGCTTCTCCAAAAAAGAGAAGCGACTCATTGTTTATAAGTTTGTTGAGGAGGTATGAATCATACCTTAATTTTTAATCGATCTCCAGATTCAGTCCATCTCGAAGTTTAGCCAAAGCAGGGTTTTGTTCGGTCATTATTCTAAACCTGTCTTCGGGAGTTGTACCGCGCACTCTTTCGGTTTCCTCAACCATTTTTATATTCATGGCAATAGAGGAGTTTTGAAGTTTTCTTCGCAAAAAAGTCACTATATCTGGTTTTAGACGATTAAATTCTTTTTCTTGAGAATTGTTATTGACAGTTATTTCGAAGGTGGTTTCCGATAGTAAATTGGGTCTGTTACTCAAAATAAAACTCGTCATTCGGGATTGTTCGGGGATGCTATCGGCAAACTGTCGCCATGCCATTTCTAATTCATCGTCGGTGAATGATTTGTTTTGATTAATAGCGACTTCTATTCTTACTTCGCCCGTTACCGGGTTTGGAGTTGTGGTTGATACGACGATTGGAGCCGTAATGGAGATACTTCCGGGGCGCTGAAACGAAAGACGCAGTTCAGCAGCAGTATTTTGTGTTGGTTTTACTGGCTGATTAAACACTGGGGTCAGAGCGGCTGTAGGTGTAGAAGCCATAGAATCTAAAACTGGTGCATCCGCCACATCAACCGATATCTTTTGTATCGGTGCCGGGCGCTCATCGTCATTTATAGATTTTTTTTTTTCATCCGTCAGTTGGCACAGACGAATTAAAGCGAGCTCTACAAGGAGCCGTTTATTTTTACTTAGTCGGTAGTCAATATCGCAGTCGTTGGCAATTTTCAATGCCTGAAACAGGAATTCGGGAGTACAAGCTAGTGCTTGTGTTTTATAGCGTTCACCAATGCCTGCTCCCACTTCGAGCAATTCTATTGTTTGTGGATCTTTGCTTACCAACACGTCGCGTAAGTGCGAGCTAAGCCCTGTGATAAAATGGTGAGCATCGAAACCTTTGTTTAACACTTCATTAAAAACAAGCAAGGATTGACTTACTTCTCCTTTCAGAAAGCCCTCTACCAACCGGAAATAATATTCATAGTCGAGCACATTGAGGTTATCGATAACCCCCTGGTAGGTAATATCATTTCCACAAAAACTCACCAATTGGTCGAAAATAGACAATGCGTCGCGCATTCCACCATCACTTTTTTGCGCCACTACACTTAAACCGTTTACATCTACGGTTACGCCTTCTTTTTCGGCTACCATTTGCAAATGTTTTACCGTATCGGCTACTGTGATACGATTGAAATCATAAATCTGACAGCGCGAAAGTATGGTCGGTATAATTTTATGTTTCTCGGTAGTAGCCAAAATAAAAATGGCGTGTGCCGGTGGTTCTTCAAGCGTTTTCAGAAAAGCATTGAATGCACCTTGCGACAACATATGAACCTCATCGATAATATATACGCTGTATTTTCCAATTTGTGGTGGTATGCGCACCTGATCAATCAGCGAGCGAATATCGTCTACCCCATTATTCGATGCAGCATCCAATTCATGAATATTGTACGAACGCTGATCGTTGAACGAAACGCAGGATTCACATTCGTTACAAGCCTCATATTCTGACGTTAAGTTCTGGCAATTTATTGTTTTGGCAAAAATACGGGCGCAAGTAGTTTTACCCACACCACGCGGCCCACAAAACAAATAGGCATGAGCCAAATGGTTGCTTTTAATCGCATTTTTTAGGGTGATAGTCAAAGCAGATTGACCTACCACCGAATTGAAGGTGGAAGGGCGATATTTGCGTGCCGAAACAATAAAATTATCCATAAGGAAGTATGACAAGAAATTAATTTGAAAGCAGCAATAAGGTAAAATGAGCAGTGTTAGACCATTAAAACAGCCTGGGCTCACAACTACACTTTTGGTGCTTTAGTGTGCAAATATACTGAAAAAAAACTAGACATCAACTAAAAAAAAGATTTCTCAAAAAAAAGAAGGTTTATGAAAAAATGCGTACCTTTGTTGCTCATTTTCATTTATAACCAACACTCATTTGTCTTTAATTACTTGTTAATCATGTCTATCCCCGAAACAAAACCCGGTAAATTGAAATCACTACTTTTAAATAAGTACCTGATTGTATTTCTATCCTTTGCCGTTTTTGTAACCTTTTTCGACGAACATAATTTGATTCAACGCTGGAAAATGAGTCGGAAGATTAGTCAGTTACAAGAGGAACTGAAGTTCTATCAGGAAGAAATAAAAACGACCCGACAAAAGAAGAATGAATTGCAATCGAGCGACCAGAATCTGGAAAAATTTGCCCGTGAACAATACTACATGAAAAAAGAAAATGAAGATATTTTTATAATTAAAGAATAATGCAGAAACAGATTTCTCAATACATTTATCTTGCTGGTAGTGCTGTTACTTTTATGGGTGCAGTGGCTCAACTTTTAGAATATAACTACGCACCCTATATTTTTTCGGTAGGTGCTGCTCTTTTAATTTATGTGCAGATAAAAAATTACCTCGATAAAGCTAAAGCCGACTCTCGCACGATGCGCTTTGCACGAATCGGACTATTTACAAGTCTATTGCTTGCGCTAGCTGCTTATTTTATGTTTACTGCTTCAAACTTGTGGGTGATTGCCGTTCTTATTTATGCCCTTTCATCGCTTTATCATTCGTTCAGGGGGAATTACTAGACAACTATTTTTCGTCATAAAAAAGAAACGTCGCACTATGTATTCACAGTGCGACGTTTCTTTTTTTATTTTAGAGAGATTTTATTTAGTACATAACAAAAAATGGAACGCAAATTGAAGATGTCCACTTGCGGCATAAATAAAAACCTCATTTTAGAGCCTGTTATTCAACTATACATACCGAAAGTCGACTCATAAGCAGTATGTATATTAACGAAGTTGCAATAATCTTATATTCAAATATTAATGTCTGATTTGCGATTATTTGCGTAATTAGCGTTCAAGATCATAATTTTAATTGCAATCTGTGTTTTTGTCATGTACTTAGGAGATTTTATTTAAATATCTTTCGTTCGTTCAGTTCTTTTTGGTATTTCTTAGCGTTTATACTGTGCTCTTCCCACGTTACAGCGAATTTATGTTCGCCGTTCAGCGTTTCAGAAGCGCACATATAAATGTAATTGTGGTGCGTGTAATTAAGCACAGCATCAATACCATTGGGCGTAGCCACGCGTATAGGCCCTGGAGGTAAACCGATATTTTTGTAGGTATTGTAAGGCGAAATGGCGCGCAAGTGTGTAAAGAGTATGCGTTTCAAACTAAAATTGCGAAGTGCAAATTTTACGGTTGGGTCGGCTTGTAAGGGCATACCCGTTTTGTAGCGATTTATGTACAATCCGGCCACCATGGGGCGGTCTTTTTTGTTGTTTGTTTCTTCTTCCACAATAGATGCCATTGTAGTCACCTCACTTTGTGTAAATGGAATAGCAGCAGCTTTTGCTTTCCGCTCATCGGTCCAAAATGAGTTATATTCCTTGTCCATACGTTCAAACAATGCTTTGGCGTTGGTATTCCAAAAAACTTCGTAGGTGTTGGGTATAAAAAGTGATATGGAAGTATTCGGGTTCAAGTTGTAAGGCGCCAAAAATGCACTATCGTTCAACAAGTTCAAAATACTGGTCGAATCGGCCATTAGTTGCTCACTCAAGCGGGCGGCTAATTGCTCCTTGGTGCGGATATTATTGAAACTAAGCTGAACGGGCGTTTGTTTCCCACTACGCAAGATACGCACCAGTTGAAAATTACTCATTCCTGACTTCAACTCATATCGTCCCGGACGAATTTTGCCACCATAATGCAGCAGGCTTGCCACCTGACGGAATGCCGAAGTATTGGTCACTGTGGCTTTCTTCTCCAAAAGTGATATCACGTCTTCGAACTTGCTGCTGTCGGGCAAACATAAGTAGGCTTTTATATCCGCTTTCGGGAAGATATTCGGCATAAACAAGATATAAGCAAAGTAAAGTACCACCGCAATTACTGCATAGCCAAGCCATATTATTGGTTTACTAAATGCTTTCGAACTTTTTTTCCAAGTTTTCTTTGGTTTTGTAGTCATACTATTCAATTTTGAATCATTTTGAGAGCGCAAAAATAAGCAAATGTTTCGACATAAGTCAAAATAAAACCGTAATTCAAATTATTTTTTATCATTTAGCTACTCTAAAATACAGAAATTCAATAAGAAGAAAATTATGAATTATTAATTATGAATTATGAATTATGAAATGGGTTGTATAATTGGAAAGTCTTTTCTATCTTTGCACTCGCTAAAGCAAAAAAGTCAGGAAGTTTGGGTGAGTGGCTGAAACCACCAGTTTGCTAAACTGACGTACGGGCAACCGTACCACGAGTTCGAATCTCGTAGCTTCCGCTAAAGCAAAAAAAGAGACCTAAACGGGTCTCTTTTTTTGCTCTAAAGCGAACAACACTGGGACAGAATTACCTTCGAATATATCACCAACTATTCCGAATAGTTGGACAAAACTGTCTTCAATCTTGCGCATCGAACCTATATCTGATTTTGTTTAAACATTACAAGAGCCACCTTCCAATGGGAAGCAGCTCTTGTTTATATAGCGACAGATTGAAATCTTATTCTACAATTTTCTTCATGGCAGTCATGGCAGCACGAAGTTCGGCTCCACAAATTTCTACTGAGTGGTTGCGGATAGCAGCATTTACTTTTACCAGTTCGAAATTATCTACACGACCGTTGCTGGTAGCGTTAAAGTTCTTACCAATAATGTTGATATCCACTTTCTTCATAAAATCGGCCAAAAGTGGTTTACAAGCGTGATCGAACAGGTAACAACCATACTCAGCTGTATCAGAAATTACGCGGTTCATTTCGAACAATTTTTTGCGCGCAATAGTATTAGCAATAAGTGGAGTTTCGTGCAACGATTCGTAGTAGGCCGATTCGTTTTTGACACCCGAGCAAGTCATCGATTCATAAGCCGACTCAACACCCGCTTTTACAAAAGCAACCATCAATGTAGCATTGTCAAAATAGTCTTGTTCGGAAATTTCAACATTGCCGGCTGGAGTTTTTTCAAATTCAGTTTCTCCAGTAGCAGCACGCCAAGCCAATAGATTTTTATCTCCCGCAGCCCAGTCTTCCATCATGATGCGTGAAAATTCGCCAGACAAAATATCATCCATGTGTTTCAAGAACAAAGGACGCATAATGTCTTTCAACTCATCAGCCAGTTTAAAAGCCTCCACTTTAGCTGGGTTAGACAAGCGATCCATCATGTGAGTGATACCACCAATTTTCAACGCTTCGGTGATAACTTCCCAACCATATTGAACCAATTTAGAAGCATAACCCTTGTCAATTCCTTTTTCAACCATTTTATTGAAAGAAAGGATAGAACCTGTTTGCAACAATCCACAAAGAATAGTTTGCTCACCCATTAAATCCGATTTTACTTCGGCAACAAATGATGAAAGCAACACACCTGCTTTGTGACCACCTGTACCTACGCAATATGCTTTGGCTATTTCCAGACCATCACCGTTAGGGTTATTGTCAGCATGCACTGCAATAAGGGTAGGAACACCAAAACCACGAAGGTATTCGGCACGAACCTCAGAAGCTGGAGATTTTGGAGCAATCATTACCACGGTAAGATCTTTGCGAATTTGTGTTCCTTCTTCTACGATATTAAAACCATGAGAGTAAGATAAACATGCGCCTTTTTTCATCAATGGCACCACTGCATTAACTACAGAAGTGTGTTGCTTGTCGGGAGCCAAATTAGAAACCAGATCCGCAGTAGGAATCAATTCTTCGAAAGTTCCCACTACAAAACCATTCTCGGTAGCATTTACATAAGATGCTCTTTTATTATCAATAGCTTCCTGACGCAGTGCGTAAGAAACGTCCAAGCCACTGTCGCGCATGTTTTGACCTTGAGCCAATCCTTGAGCACCACAGCCGATTATCACGATTTTTTTGCCAATCAATTTTTTGACACCGTCAGCGAATTCGCTGTTTTGCATAAAATCACATTTTCCTAGTTCCTGAACTTTCAGACGATGAGGAAGTAAGTTAAAATAGTTTGCCATTTTTTTTAATTTTAAGAAGTCTTCTTCATCTCTGCCGATTGACGGAGAATTTGAAAAGCATTATATAATTTGTTTTTATTATTTCTTATATTTAATACTTTCTTTCTGCCTACAGAGCAGAATAGAAAAGAAGCTTTAGAACACAACCCTTGCTCTACAGGCAACCTTATCATCTTTGCGAATTTCGAAGCGGAAATCTAAAGGTTCAACTTCGGATCGTACAATATCGACGTAATCATCAAAAAGCATTTCGGTCATATAGTTTATCTCGAAACGCTTCACTTGTTTTTTTCGATAACTGTTGAGCGAAAAACAATCGCTAATCCATTGAATATAGCGAATACTATTCACGTGACCGTTTATGTCAATGTCGCTGTATTTCACTTTAAATCCGTCGCATTCTTCACCATCAACAGCCTGTAGTTTGATGGGCTTATCAATTAAACCCAACTCGCCAGAAGCAAAATCGTGAATGCCATCCAGTGTCTGTAAATCCTTTGCGCGACGAGTGGTCATATCAAAAAACACCCAAGCAGTAGAAGCATTTCCAATTATTTCGTTCTTATCGTCACGAATACAGAAGTTACGCGTGGTATTTGCCCTGCCTACTTTTTCAACCCATGTTTCCACCTGAATAGTTTCATACTGTTCTGGAAAACGAATCATTTCGATGGCCATGCGAGAAAGTACCCAAGCACTATTCATTTCATGCAACCTACGCAGTCCAAAACCGTTATCGTCGGCATTTAAACCAGCTGTTGTAAGTAAAATTTCACCCAAAGCAGCCATCGTTACACGAAACTGAAAATCGACGTATTGAGGTTGTATCTTAAATGAATATGTTTTATTTAATGAGATCACGACTGATTTCTCTGATTATTTATTTCCGTATTTTTCCTGAATTCCTTCAAGCATATCGCTCAATCGTTCCACTTTCGATTTGGTGATGGCTACCCTACCCGACCGGATAAACTGCAATACACCAACCGTTTCGCTTAACTCATCAAATAGTTGTTGAGTTTCGGCATAGTGTCCGGCCTTTTGTAGAACCACAAAATCGCTATTCATTTCCAAAATCCGGATATGATATCTACGAATCAAATCTTCCATTGATCCTTTTTCCAACAATTTATCGGTGCCAACTTTATACAAAGCAATTTCCTGAAATACCAAATCTTCATCGGTATTGTAATATGCTTTCAGGATATCAATTCGTTTATCAATCTGCTTCACCACTTTTGAAACAACATCTTCGGTGGCAAAAAGCGTAATCGTAAACTTATGAATACCCTTAAGGGCAGAAGGAGAAACCGAAAGGGTTTCAATATTGATAGCACGACGAGTGAAGATAATCGTTATCTGTCCCAACAAGCCCACAGTATTTTCCGAAAAAACGGTAATTGTATATAATTTAGTTTCCATGATTTTAATCTCCCAATAAAATATTAGTTACACATGCACCGGCAGGAATCATTGGAAATACCATGCCTTTTTTCTCAACATTTACAACCAACAAATAAGGCTTATCGTCTTTCAACATATCCGCAATGGCGGCATCGAGTTCCTCTCGTTTATGAACTTCTATTCCATCAATACGATAGGCTTTGGCAATGGCAATAAAGTCAGGATTAACCATTTCTGTAAATGAATAACGTTCTTCGAAGAACATTTCCTGCCATTGACGTACCATTCCAAGGAAATGATTGTTCAGAATAATCATTTTCACTCCAATCTGTTCCTGCATGATAGTGCCCAATTCTTGAATGGTCATTTGGAAACCGCCATCACCACTAAACATACATACCGTACGCTCCGGAGCACCCATTTTTGCACCCATTGCCGCTGGAATACCAAATCCCATGGTTCCAAGACCACCAGAAGTTACCATACTTCGGGTTTGAGAGTAGTTGAAATAACGAGCAGCCATCATCTGATTCTGACCTACATCGGTCACCAAAACTGCTTTATTATCAGTTGCTTCTGAGATTTTGTGAATTACTTCACCCATTGTCATTTCACCCGATTCAGGATACACTTCGCGTTGTATTACTTTTTCGTTTTCAAGTTTTTCATATTCTTCAAATGAAGCAATCCATTCGGTATGTTTTGCTTCGTTGATTTTAGCCGTCAATGCAGGCAAGGTTTCCTTAGCCGAACCCAGTACAGGAGCATCAGGAATAACGTTCTTCCCTATTTCTGCTGCGTCAATATCTAAGTGTATAATTTTTGCTTGCTTAGCGTAGGTCTTCAAATCGCCGGTTACACGGTCATCAAAACGCATACCAATAGCAATCAACACATCACACTCGTTGGTTTTCATGTTTGGGGCTACATTTCCGTGCATTCCAAGAAATCCTTTATTCAAAGGAAAATCAGAAGACATGGCCGAAGCACCAAGCAAAGTCCAAGCAGCGGGGATGTTTCCTTTTTCCAAAAATGCTTTCAATTCTTCTTCTGCATTTGCCAATACAACTCCCTGACCAACCAATGCAAACGGTTTTTTTGCTCCGTTTATCAATGCCACTGCATCTTCTATTTGTGAAGATTGAACTTCAGGAATGGGTATATAACTACGAATAAAAGTACAAGGTTTGTAATCAAATTCAACCTCCTGAATTTGTGCATTTTTGGCAAAATCAAGGACAACTGGTCCCGGACGACCACTCCGCGCAATATAAAATGCCCGAGCCACAGCCCATGCAATGTCTTCGGGACGACGAATCTGATATGCCCATTTAGTAATCGGTTGTGTAATGCCAACTACATCAATTTCCTGAAAAGCATCTGTGCCTAACAACGCCGCACCAACTTGTCCGGTAATAACAACCATAGGTGTGCTGTCCAACATAGCATCTCCAATTCCAGTAATGGTATTGGTAGCAGCTGGCCCTGAAGTAACCAGACATACGCCCACTTTGCCCGAAACACGTGCATAACCTTGCGCAGCATGTGTAGCACCTTGTTCATGACGGGTTAGAATATGTTTTAAATGTTTATCGTAATCGTAAAGCGCATCGAAAACAGGCATAATTGCACCGCCCGGATAACCAAAAATGGTATCAACGCCTTCTTGTATGAGCGCCTGCATAAAAGCATGCGCCCCTGATATTTTAGTTTTTGTTTCCATATTTCTTTAGTTACAAGTTACGAGTTTAATGTTACAAGTAAAAAATACTAACAAACTCATAAACTGGATTTTTTCAAATATCATTTTATAAAAAATACTCAAGTAATAGATTTATAAGTCAAAAGCAGAATCAAACTATCCAACTTTAGAAACTATCTCAATCCACCATTCTCACAGCACCCTTATCGGCAGAACTTACCATACTTGCGTATGCACGCAAGGCTTTGGATACAACGCGATTTCTATCTTTTGGTTTAAAAGCATCCTTCCCACGCAACTCTTCAGTCTGACGACGTTGAAATAAAATCTCTTCGCTTACCAACACATTTATTGAACGATTGGGGATATCAATTTCAACAATATCACCGTCCTCAATCAACCCTATATTACCACCCGAAGCAGCTTCCGGTGAAATATGTCCGATTGACAAACCTGAAGTTCCCCCAGAAAAGCGACCATCTGTAATCAAGGCACATTCTTTTCCCAGATGTTTAGATTTAATATATGAAGTAGGATAAAGCATTTCCTGCATACCCGGGCCACCTTTTGGACCTTCATACGTAATCACCACCACGTCGCCCGAAACCACTTTTCCACTTAAAATTGCTGTACAAGCACTATCTTGCGAAGTAAATACTTTGGCAGAGCCACTAAACTTCCAAATACTCTCATCAACACCAGCGGTCTTGATAACGCAACCATTCAGTGCAATGTTTCCTTTTAAAATTCCGAGCCCACCATCTTTTGTATAAGCATATTCAACACTACGAATGCAACCATTGACCCGGTCGCCATCCAGCACTGGATATTGTTCGCTTTGTGAACCCATCACCAAATTAAAACGGTGAGCGGGTGCACTTTTATATTTATTGATAGCCTCTTCGGTAACTGTAGAAGCTGTAATATCAAATTGCTCTATGGCTTGACCCAATGTTAGTCCATCAGCACGATAAACAGATGTATCCACCAATCCACCCTTGCTCAATTCGGCCAGAATTCCTAAAATTCCACCGGCACGATTTACATCTTGAATATGATATTTTTGAGAATTTGGAGCTACTTTGCATAAACACGGAGTCACCCGAGAAAGTTTATCCATATCGTCCATTGTCAATTCAACTTCTGCCTCATGTGCAATAGCTAAAATGTGCAAAACAGTATTGGTAGAGCCACCCATAGCAATATCCAGCGTCATGGCATTAAGGAATGCTTCGCGTGAAGCAATGCTACGTGGCAGAACAGTACTATCACCTTCAAAGTAGTATTTATGGGCATTATCAACAATCAGTTTGGCTGCATCGATAAAAAGTTGGGTACGATTAGCATGAGTAGCTACAATAGTTCCATTGCCAGGCAAAGCCAAACCAATCGCTTCGTTCAAACAATTCATAGAATTAGCAGTAAACATTCCCGAACACGAGCCACAAGTAGGACAAGCAGCATTCTCCACTTTCTTTACTTGCTCATCAGACACATTTTCATCAGCTGCCTGAACCATAGCGTCAATCAAATCGAGATGTTTGCCATCCAATTCGCCAGCTTCCATTGGACCACCAGAAACGAAAACGGTAGGAATATTCAATCGCATGGCAGCCATAAGCATACCTGGTGTAATTTTATCACAATTACTGATACAAACCATAGCATCAGCCTTGTGAGCATTCACCATATATTCTACGCTATCGGCAATCAAATCGCGCGATGGCAATGAGTAAAGCATACCATCATGCCCCATTGCTATTCCATCATCAATGGCAATAGTATTAAATTCGGCAGCAAAACATCCGAGCTTTTCAATTTCGGCTTTTACTTTCTGACCAATTTCATGTAAATGAACGTGACCCGGAACAAATTGAGTAAATGAATTGACAATAGCAATAATTGGTTTTCCCATTTGCTTATCCGTCATTCCGTTGGCACGCCACAAGGAGCGGGCTCCAGCCATTCTACGGCCGCCAGTGCTCGTTAAACTACGTAAATCTATTTTCATAATCCCTATCCCCTAAAGGGGGATTTTATTTAGTTAGTAATTTCTTTGTATTTATTCTCTGATATTCAAAATTCCTATCTACCTTTTATTCCTAAAACGAAAATTATGAAGATACACTTGCATAGTTCTCCTTCAGGGGTTAGGGGCATTAAAAAAACCTTTCTCCGTTATGGTGAGAAAGGTTTTCTGTATATTCACATACATGTATACTAACACATTCCTGCTCACCTCTGATTTTGCACCAAAAGCACCACGACGAGCACAAGAATAGTATAAATGCGTTGAAGAGTCATATTATTTCTTATTTAGGCTGCAAAGATAAGGTAAGAAATTGAAACAACAAATAGTTTGGAAGAAAAAAATGTGATATTTATCCGATTTGATAGATTTATGGCATAAAAAACAGAAAAAAAATAGATTTCTACCCAAAATGAGCAATTTCTATTTATAAACGTTATATGAGAATGTGTTTCAGCCCCAACCTAAGGAAAAAACACACCAAAGCAGGCATTAAACATGAATAACTATTTACAATATTATTAAAAAGAAAATGTTTCGTTGAAAGATATGCAAGCCAAAATAGGTAAAAAGACGGAATTTATATTATTTTTGCAAGCAATTATATTCAAACCATGACAGAAAGAACATACAAGTACCTTAACAATATAGATTCACCCATTGATTTAAAAGCCATTGACAAGAATGATCTTATCAGCGTTTGTGCCGAACTAAGACAGTTTATTATCGATGAAGTTTCGCAAAACCCTGGACATCTAGGCTCTAATCTGGGAGTTGTAGAGCTTACCGTAGCTCTTCACTATGTTTTCAACGCACCTTACGATCGCTTGGTATGGGATGTGGGGCATCAGGCTTATGGTCATAAAATTCTTACGGGTAGACGCGAAAAATTCCATACAAACAGATTATTTAAAGGTTTATGTGGCTTCCCTACCCCAAAAGAGAGTGAGTATGATGCATTCGGTGTTGGTCACTCCTCAACGGCCATTTCGGCTGCATTGGGCATGTCGGTAGCTTCCTTATTAAAAGGTGAGAAGAGCCGTAATGTAGTGGCAATAATTGGCGATGGCGCTATGACAGGCGGTTTGGCTTTCGAAGGATTAAACAATGCTTCGATGGACGAAAACAATCTGTTGATTATCCTCAACGATAATCAAATGGCTATTGATCCAATTCAAGGTGGATTTACACAGTATTTGGTAGACATAACAACTTCGCACACCTACAACAAGCTACGCTTCAATGCTTATCGGATTCTGCGGAAAATGAATATCATCACCGATAATAATAAGAAGCGTATCATTCAATTCAATAACAGCGTTAAGGCAACACTCACTAATCAAAACAATATCTTCGAAGGACTCAACATCCGCTATTTTGGGCCGGTGGACGGGCATGATGTAGACGGATTAGTAAGAATACTTTGCGACATAAAAGATTTTAAAGGCCCCAAGGTGTTGCATTGTATCACCAAAAAAGGCAAAGGATACGAGCCTGCTGAAAACTCGGTAACGGAATGGCATGCACCGGGAAAATTTGATGTAGAAACTGGTGAGCGCAAAACAGCTAAAATCACCGTTCCTACTCCACCATTGTTTCAGGATGTATTTGGAGAAACCCTATTGGAGCTGGCTAAGGCAAACGAGAAAATTGTAGCTATTACCCCGGCAATGCCTTCGGGTTGCTGCATGAACATCATGCAACGCGAAATCCCAAACCGAGTTTTTGACGTAGGAATTGCCGAAGGACACGCAGTAACTTTCTCTGCCGGACTGGCCATTGAAGGCATGATGCCGTTTTGCAACATCTATTCATCGTTTATGCAACGAGCATATGACAATGTGATTCACGACGTAGCTTTGCAGGAACTAAATGTGGTGATGTGCCTGGACAGGGCAGGGATAGTTGGCGCAGATGGAGCTACACATCACGGCATATTCGATTTATCATACATGCGTTGCATTCCAAATCTAACTGTTTCGGCTCCCCGAAATGAAGTGGAGCTACGCCATTTAATGTTTACAGCTCAGCAGCCTAATATGGGGCCATTTGTCATTCGCTATCCACGAGGCAAAGGTTTTGTTATCGATTGGAAAGTGCCAATGAAAGTGCTTCCAATAGGAAAAGGTGAACAACTGAAAGAAGGAACCGATTTGGCAATACTTACGATAGGGACGATGGCACACAGCACACAAGAAGCCATTGAACTGGTAGAAAAAGAAAATAACATCTCCATTGCACACTACGATTTACGCTTTTTAAAACCATTGGATGCAACAATGTTACATGAAATTGCAAAAAAGTTTAAACAAATAATTACGGTCGAAGATGGAGTTATTCAAGGTGGATCTGGCTCGGCTGTGTTGGAATTTATGTCGGATCATAACTACAACATTCAAATAAAACGCCTTGGTATTTCAGACGCTTTTGTAGAACACGGCACGCCCGAGGAGTTATACCATATGCTAGGATTAGATACAGAAGGAATAGCAGCAAGTATTCGGGATTTCATATAAATTGTTTTCCTATTTTCCAGTTTCTTATAAGAGGAATTTACCCAAAAAGATTCAACAAACTCTTAAATATCTACTATACTCAAAAAGCTTACAATGGCAATTTATTTGTGGCATAACTTTTAGTAACTGTTTTTTTGCTAATGCATAGGATATATGTATTAAAAAGGTAAAAAAATAATATTATATATAACTAAAGGCTAATCAAACTGCGTTATAAGCATCGATATTCTATTTTATGTAACTTTTTTATTTTCATTGAAAACAACCAGAAAAATGGGTAGATAAAATACTATTCCAATCAAAGAAAATAATAAGCCTCCTATTGTTCCGGCAGCTAATGGAAACCAAAATGCTTCTTTTGTTGAGCCTATAATAAATGGCATAAAGCCGAGAGTTGTAGATATAATTGTTAGCAAAATAGGGCGCATTTTGATGCTCCACGCCTTAATATATGCCCGTTTTCTTGACATCCCTTTTCGTTTCATTATACGATTAAATTCATCAATGATGTAGATATTGGCATTTACAGTTAATCCACATAAAAGTACAAACGAGGCGAACCCCCCTTGGTCAAAATTTAATTTAAATAAATAAAATGTCAAGAATATACCAATAAATGAAACAGGAATAATAAAAAGTATTGCGAAAGGCTGTTTTAAAGAATTAAAAAATATACTTGTCAAAAAGAATATGATAGCTAAAATAAGAAACAACAATCCATATTGTTTTGAATTATCTTTTCCCCAATAATTGTTTCTTCCACTTTTATTTTCAATTAAATAACCCATCGGTAGTTGTTTTTTTAAATTCGCCACCACGTTTTCAAGAACTATTTGACCCTGCTCTAATGCCCCAATATATTCAAATTGAACGCACAATCGATATTGTTGGTTTTCTTTGAATATATTTTGAGGTGATTGTCTTTTTTCAATTTGCGCAACATTGCCAATTTTGACTTCTTTTCCTGCAATTCTCATTGACTCGTGAACTAAATTCCAACTATCGTAGTTTTTAGACTGCAAAGCATCTAAATAAATATTCTCTTGTCCACGTTCTGTTGATATTGCACCTGCATTCAATGACTTACCCATAGTATTATTTAACGACTGAAAAAGTTGGATTGGAGCAATTCCGGTTTCAGCAAGTAATTGTCTGTTTAAATTAAATTCAAACTCCTGATAATCATCTTTATACCAGCTAAACTCCGAATTTATTGTTACTTCCTTAATCCTTCGGTATTGGAGTAGTTCCTTTTTTAATTTCTCTGCCCAATCATATAGTTCATCATAATTATATCCATATAATTCAGCTTGATATGAACCTGCACTTTCACTAACATCATTGCTAAAACCATCTCCCAACCCATAAACTGCCCAACTCCCTCCACCAAGTTCCAAGGACTTTGTAATTAAACTTGCTTTCAAGGAAACAGGGAAACCTGAATATTGATCTTCTTTCCCAAACATGATGGTGATATTTGCTCTACGCGCATTTTCTATGGTAGTCTGAAATTGCTTAATCTGTTTAAATTGACTCAGGTACGATTCCATTCGCTGAATCAAAGCGTTCATTTGCTCTACTGTAGAACCGTTTGGCAAAGTAGCTGTAATATAAAGACTTGTTTCTTGTCTATCGGCAAAATAAGACCCTTCGTATACTTTTTGGACAAACAAACGTAAACTACCACCTAAAATATTATCAACGTAGGGTTTTACGGTTTCTTTATAAAATTCTGATCCAAACGTTTTATTATACGTTTCTTTCCATTTCTCAGTTCCTTCCAGTTTGTCCGGAAGCATGAATACAGGTAACCCAAAACCTAGAATTAAGATAATAACGAATATATATTTCCACCGATTTGCAAAAACACAATACTTGGCATATATCCCATTAATTTTAATTGAAGTTCGTTTCAAATTATTTTTTTTGAATATCCCGACTCTTTTTTCATTGTATTTTTTTGGTTTAATTTTAAACAAGTCTAATAAAACAGGTATAAGGAAAAGAGTTACAAATAGCGAAACTATTAAATTGATAATTAAAACAAATATAAAATCTTGTAAATTCAGTTTGATTTTTTCATCCATAAAAAACACCATAGATAATGCCCCAATTGTTGTCAGAACTCCAGTCAGGATAGCTATAAACACATACATGTTTTTTCGCCTCATAATTTGATCGGACATCACAATTACATTATCAATAATCAGGGTTAAGGAGATGGTAATTCCAGCTAAGGAATAAAGATGAATTTCTAACTTAATAAAGTAATAAATAATTGCTGCAACGGACAAATTGATAACTAAAGTTATGATTATTAATAATAGATATTTAAAACTTCGATAAACTAGCAATACAAATAATAACAAAATCAACAATGTCAATCCCGAGCGAATATAAATTTTAGAAAGCTCGTCATGAATATATTCAGTTGCATCATAACTTAAGTGAACTTCATATCCTTTCGGTAATTGTGCTTGAATTTCACTCATTTGTTGTTTTACTATTTTGCTTAAGGACAATTGATTCGTGGTTTCTTTTGCTACAACAGAAAGATAAATCGAATTTAATCCATTAATTCGATATACATATTGTGATTCAGCTTGTTGATAACTCACTTTAATTATTCTATCAAGGTTTAGTAATTTTCCTGATTGAGTTTTAATAACTATTCCATAACAATCAAATCCCTTATTTTTATTATTGTAGGAACTAAGTAATACTCTGATGAATGATTTTTGACCAGTAACTTCTTCAACTGTTCCGTTTCCAAAAAATTCTTTCGAAAGATAATTCCGAATTGCTTGTTGTAAAGTTCCAACTGTTAGCCCCAAAACTTCCAATTGTTTTGCATCATACTCCAATCGATACTCCATTGGCGTGGAACCGGAAATATCAATTCGATCAATCCCTTTAATAATAGCAATTTTAGGCTTAATTATTTTTTCGGTTAATCCAAAAATTTGTGAAAGATTTGCAGGAGAATTAATACTAAAGCTTATAAATGCACGACCTGAATTATTATCTGATTTACTTACTGAAATATTCGGATAACTTGTCTGTGGAGGTAAAGAAGGTCTTGTTTGACGAATTATGGTCGCAACTTCAAATCTAGCAACATCTATATCGACATGTTTATCTAGATTAATATTAATTCTACCCCAGCCATTGCCGGAAGTAGAACTAATATTTTGAATTCCTTCAAGTCGGCTCAACATTGCCTCCAGTTTAGATGTAACTTCAGTTTCGACAACCTTTGACGATTGGCCTGCGAGAGAGAAGCTTACATTAATGGTTGGCAGCGATTTAGACGGAGATAATTTTACAGGCAAATAAGGCACCAGTGACAATCCAACAATAGTTAAACAGACACACACTATAATAGTTGAAAAGGATGAAATGGGTAATTTACGGATCATCAGCGGACTTTCATTAAGCGGTCAAATTTCACAAGTAAGGATATTTGTTTCTCAAAATCAAAAAGTGTTAGTTTTCTAATTTTATAATAGCTCGACCAATAGCTTCTAAGTGCTTCGATGTAATTTCGTTGTGCTTCCTTTTGTCTATTTAACGAAAGTGTGAGAGCACTAATATCGTTTTGACCAATAATAAAGCGTTCTTTCGTACTCTGATATGCTAAATCGGCAATGCGGGTAGCTTTTTCGGCACTTTGAATAATATCCTGTTGAATGCTGAAATCGTGAACTGTATTGGTAATATCTTGCTCCAATGAAATCACCCTTTGTTTATTTGAGATTTGAACAACATTCAAATTATTCTTCGCTACATTTAGTTTCCCTTTTCGCACTCCCCAATCCAAAATAGGAATATTTAAGCCTAATGTGAGAATATCCTGTTGCAAAGGATGATTGTATGCCAAATTGAGTTTTTCCGCTACATTATTAAATCCTACGCTTGCATATAATGAAGCATTAAACCGTAATTCTTTCGAAGTCTTTTCTACTATTTTTTCGGCATCCAATAGATCTGATTTATTTTCTAAATAAATTGGATTATTTGCTATTGAATGTTCTAAAGCTATCTCAGAAACTATATGCAAATTGCTAAGAATTTCTGGTAAATCAAGTTTTATTTCTGCCCCTTTGTCCAGATTAAGAAACGTCACAAATGCTGACATTGCTTTATTCAAGCTTGTTTGAGCATTTCTCAAACTATTTTTCGCATTCAAAGCATCTAATTCCAAGGTTAATAATTCGGTTTTTGATATAGCCGCTATTTCAAAGCGTTTAAGTCCAATTTGGTAAAGTGTGTCAGCCGATGTCAGGTTTTCAATGGCTTTTGTGTGCTCAATTTGTGCACTGGCTAAATTAAAAAAATACTGAACACAGGTTTCCGAAATTTCCTCCATTTGATACACGTACTTTCTTTTGGCATTATCATACTTAAGTGGTTCAATCTTTTTATCCCATTTAAAGCTATTATATCCAAATAAATCTTGTTGGTAACCTATGCGAAACGGAATCGCAGAAAACTGGGTATAGTTTGATTCGCCAAAGTTACGCATGTAGCCTAGCTCTGAGTTGACAAAGAATGTACCGCCGGTTAAATCTAAATTTTGGTTTAACGCCAAACTTCCATTCGAATATAACGATTGCTGCGAGCGATAAACATCTATGTTTTGTTGCGAGTCATACCGTTTTGTAAAGTCCTTGCTGTACTGTACTGGAATGGTATTAAGCGTAAGCGATGGAAGCCTTGCCGCTTTATAAGACCGGTACTGCCAGTAACTTGACAAATACAAATTCTTGGATACAAATGCCTGTAACGAACTGTCATTTGCAATTTCAATGGTTTGTTCGAGTGTAAAAACTTTCTGTTGTGCAGAAACACTGCAGAGTATATTCGAAATTATGCTAAGAATAAATACAATTTTCTTCATCTTTCTTTAATTAATTATGCATTCTGAATTATGCATTTGCTTTTACTTCTTTTTTTCGATAGATAAACCAATAAACTAGCGGAACAACGAACAAACTGACTGGTGTACCCATAACCATTCCACCGATAATACCTATTGCCAACGGAGTTTCCATCTGCGATCCTATGTCATTGCTGAATAATAAAGGTGCCATACAAACTATTGATGTAAAGGTGGTCATTAATATTGCTTTGAGTCGCCGTCTTCCCGATTCATGAATTGCATCCATAACGGGCATTCCTGTTTTACGAAGCTGATTCATCATATCTACTTTCAAAATACTATCATTGATTATAATCCCTGCACTAACCACAATTCCAATAGCCGACATCAAGTTAAGCGAATGTCCAAAAACATAAAGCAAAGCCAACGCAGCAGTAACATCAATTGGAATTTCGAGCAACACGATCAATGGCAACACAAAATTTTCAAATTGAGCAGCAAGAATAAAATACATTAATAAAATAGAAATTAACAGAATAACGATTAGTTCATTTATCATCTTTTTATTAGAAAAAAATGATCCAGAAAAATCAACGTTCCAACGATTACTCTCCGAAATGTCCAATTTTACTTTTTCAATCACCTTCTCAGGATGTTTTGTTTCATAAAATTGCAACGGAACATATTCACCTTGCTTTCCTGAAATTATGGATTTTAAATCTTCGGAATAATTAATAGACAAGAAATTACTTAATGGTAATGCAAACGATTTTCCTTGCTCATTAAACGATGTTTTTACTAAAGTGTTCCGAATAATTTCATTCACTGTTTTTTCTTCACCGCCCAAAATAATAGGTAAATATTGTTGGTACGAACGCAAAACAGCAACTTCATTTGCCTTAAATGCCGTCTTCAAAACTTGATATACCTCATTATACGAAACGTTATAAAGCAATAATTTCTCCCTGTCAATCTTCAAATTCATTTGCATTAGATAGGCTATTTCTGTAGATTTTTCGTTAGTTTCCAAACTTATTTTATCTTCAATTTCATTAAGAACACCCCGCGTAATGGAATCGTTTTCATTTTTGGCATATAATTCAACACTCAAATCGGGTTCTCCTGTTTCAAAAATCCGTTCAAAAATATTACCTACTGGAGATATGGTTACTACGGCTAAAGGATAATTCTTAGCCAGATAGTTAATTATTCTTTGTTTTAGTACAGGGATATCATCCACGTTTTGCGCTTTCATATAAATTTCTGCCTCCGAAGCCGTTTGTTCTTTGTCTTTATTGAGCAAAAACTGTTGTTGTCCAAGATATTCAGCATGTTCCGGCAATGCGCCATCCAGTTTCTTCAATGCATCCCCTACTCTCGACTTATTTTCCGATAAATGGATATTATCATTCCAATCTATTTTTACAATCATTTCGTTTTGAGTGATATAAGGCATTTTTTCCTTCGGAATAATACAAAACATATACACACATACAGGAAAAATACAAATCATAGTTACAATTGTCAATGTTTTATGATTGAATACCCAATGTGTACCGTTATCGTATGTTTTGTCGAAAACCGAATCTTTGTAAGGCTTCTGCAGCAGATCATTTTCCCGTTTTAACCATGCTTTGGGTAACTTAACAGAGTAAATCAGCTTATAACATATCGGTAAGAAAATGATTCCCGAAAAATAGGAAATAAACAAACCTACAGTTACCGAGAATGCCTGATCAAAGAAAAGTGCTCCAGCCATACCACTTAAAAATATCAAAGGAACAAAAACAGAAGTAGTAGTAAGCGAAGAGCTTAACATGGGGGCAATTACCTCGTTGGTTCCTTTAATACACGATTCTTCTATCGAAAAATGCTTTCGGCGGTATTGGCTGATATTGTCGGTAACAATAATTGAATTGTCGATCATCATTCCCGAAGCTAAAACCAGTCCTGTCAAAGAAATCATGTTCAATGATACACCAAAAAGATAAAAGAACAGAAAACAGATAACCAGCGCAACAATCATGTTGAGGCTTATGATAATCGATGTTCGAATATCTTTCAGGAAAATTGCTGAAACAAAACATACAAAAAGGAAAGCTATTAAAAGATTCTGCTTTAAATTGGAAATGGTATAATCTAATAATACCGATTGATTTTGAGAAACAGAAAATTCAATGTTAGGATATTTCTTTTTGAAGTCATCGGTCAGTTTTGCAATCTCAGATTGGAGAGTACTTATTTTCTCGTTATTTTGTTTAATAACCTGCATAACCACCGCTCTTTTGCCATTGTAAAAAGCCATTCCCGATTCCTTTTCGGGAATAATTTTCACACTGGCAAGTTCCTTTAAACGGTAGATTTTGTCATTCTTCCTGATAAAAATATTCTCAATATCATCAACAGATCTTATCAGTGTTGAAAACTTGATATTGTATTCGTAATACCCATCCCGAACTGTCATACTTCCCTGATCGATATTGTTGTTTGCCAACGCTGATTCAATGTCGGCATTCGTAACTCCCGATATCTCGAGTAGGTTGCTGTTAGGGACTAAGATGACTTGTTTTTTTATCATACCCGTCATGTCCACCATTGACACTTGAGGCAACTGTTCTATTCGTCGTTTAATTACATTTTCTGAAAATTCGCACAATTCAATAAACTCATTTTGACTTTTTGAGTCGGTTGTTCCATTATTTTTAAGTGTTAAGTTCAGATTGAAAACAGGAATGTCGGTGGCACTTGCTTTTACCACCCGCGGACGTTCAACTGTTCGGGGAATAAAATTCATGGCAAGGTCAATCTTTTCGTTCACCTCAATAAATGCCAGATCGGTTTTGGCTCCATATTCAAATTTTAGGCGTATAATGGCATTCCCATCTTGCGTCTCGGAATGGATATCACGCAAATTGCCAATCTGCAACAGTTGTTGCCGTATTGGTCTTACTACTGTGTTTTCCAATTCACGGGCCGACGTGTTTTTCCCCGAAATTTTCACCGTTATTTCGGGTATGGCAATATCCGGTAGTAAGGAAATGGGGATGTTCAGGTAGGTTACCCATCCTAAAATAAAGAATGCCGTAAAAACCATAAACACGGCAATAGGACGTTGTAGCAGGTATTTTATCATTTTGTAATAATTACGGGAGCTTCATGAGCTAGGTTGATATTCCCTTCATAAATCACACTGTCACCTTCGGTCAATCCTTCGGTTATTACAAATTCTGATGAGTTTTCAAGCCCTGTTTTCACATAGTTCCACATGGCTTTACCATCGCGAAGCGTAAATACTACTTGCCGGTTAGAGCGCAATACCAATGCTTTTTTAGGGATGATTAACTGATTGGAAACGGCTTTTTGAACTCGTATATTTACGTTCATGCCATCGAAAAGTTTATTGGTTGCAGCAGTTAATTGCGCTTTTACCCGTACCATGCCGTTTTTATCAACCACCGGATTGATTTCAACAATTTTACCAACCACCGAATAATCGGCAAAGGAATAGGGCGAAACCACCACTTTATCGCCTGATTTCAAAATAGCCAATTCACTTTCCAGCACTTGGAAAATAACTTCGGGGGCAGTATTATCTACAATGGTACAAAATGCCTGACCATTGGTAGGCTGATTTTGTTCTTTGCTAAACAGATTGGCAACAACACCACTGAACGGAGCATAAAGTACTGCATTTTTGAGGTTATAAGCCGACATCTCGTACTGAATATGAATCTGCACATAATTACTACGCGTTTTTGCTATCCGCATTACTTCTTTGGGAATATTGGTTGTATCCTTGAGAGAATAGCCTTGCCCAATCAACACATTTTGAAGCTCCAGTTTGCTTTTCTCCAAATTATCGGATGCCTGTTGTAATGCATTGTTTAGTTTAAATAAATCGAGCGAAGCAATCTTCTGACCCTTTGCCACCCTATCGCCATTCTTTACAAACACTTGCTTCACCACCTCATTAGTCTGAAAATACAAATCGGCTTTATGAGTTGCTGCGATGGTACCGTTTGCCATTATTTCGCTGGCAAAAGTTCCTTTTCGTAGTTTAATTACTTTTACTTGTGTTTGCTCTTCGGCTAACTTGGTTTGAACCTGTGCCTCTTTTTGCTCCTGAGGTTTGGAAGCACAAGCTACAATAGTCATTGCAACACTTAGATAAAATAGGAATCCAAAGTTTTTTTTCATCTTAAAGTTTTTGTTTTTCTATCTAAAATCGACTCTCTGAGCAATTTTTTGAAGATACATTTCTGTTTTTAGAAAATTTAAATTATTTACAATATGGATTGATTCAATTACTAATTGATTATTTAATATTAAAAAGAAAGGTGCTTCAGTATCTTCAATTGGGATTCCAAATTTAGAATACTCTAAGGTTAATAGCTTCTTGCCATAGCAATTATTCCTAAATCTTTTTTCATAATCTGGTGAAATAAACACGATCCTTTCATTTAGTTTATAATCTGGGAATATGTTCTTTAGAATTTCAATTGTCTTTTCTACACAAGGAGTACATGTGTTTTTTGAAAAACAAAAAAATATTTTCTTTTTAGATACAAAATTCTTTAATGGTATTTTAATTAATGAATCATTTCCAAAAAAAAAACCCTGATTTTTTACTTTCAAATTCCCATTATCACTCTCAGATATCTTTATTTTTTCTGCTAATACCTGTTCATAATTATCTTCTAAAGTCGGTTTTTTCTTCTCTTTAAAAGAACATGAATTTACTGATAGAAAAAGTATTAAGATTGCTCCATTAATTGTATATTTTATATTCAGCTTCATTTTTTGTGTATTATTTAATATAGATTGAGCAGCTAACAATAATCTTCTATGATTAAGAAAGATATAAAAAAAAAGTAGGTAACTACACCAATTTTCAACTTCATTAATTGAACTCACATTGTTTTCTTAAAACAATATTTAATAAGAATTGGATTGTCAAACTCTGAAATTATATTTTTTTTGATTTTGTTATTATTGTCAAGTAGCGCATCTGGGATTGTATTTTCAACTGAACTTTCCATCTCGGGATGTATCCCTAAAACATAGTCTTCAGTCCAGCAAAGTGGAAAAAACTTCGCATTCTCTGTTGTTTTCTCAAACACAAAACTATTTTTGTTCTTCCGATCGAAAAAGATATTCATAATTGCATTTTTGCGATATACCTGAGAAAAATAATATTTTGAATTAGCTCCTTGCTGTATAAATAAATAATTTATTATTTCAGATGAAATTACTTTATTGTAAAAATTCATCATATCATTATTTGTAAATGACTCTTGTTTTTTTTCCAATTCTTCAGAATCAATATTCAATCTACCGAAATCCCAATTGTAAGCCTCTTTTAATTCACAAGTTGCAGTGATACTTTATACCATATTACTTGTCGGTCTACAAAAAAAATTACCTGACGGAAAAATAAGTAAAAAATCATTAAATTTATTTCTGTTCTCTGGGAATGATTCTTTAATTATTTTATTCTTTGAAATAGAGTAGAACTTAATTCTATTCTCGCAATCAAAGGTCCAATATACAATTATATCTTTATTTATGAAATTAAATTGCATGTATGCTCCGTTAATTTTAGGCAGAGAATAACGCTTCAAAAAATTTCCCTTTAAATCAAAATCAAGCATTGTATTATTGGATGAAGATAAAAGAGATAATTTATTATTTAAACTATCAATTTCGAAATCACTAATATTTATATATCCTTCAGGATCATTTCCTTGCTTATCAATTTTTGAAATATAATTACCTGATAAATCAAAAATGAAAATTATGGGTAACTTTCTATCAAGAATGTAATATTTATCCTTAAAGACCCTTAATTTTAAAATCCCTGTTATTAGTGATTCCTGTTTTGTTTCTAATGGAACTAATTCTATATGATCAAATATCTTAAGCATTGATATTTGATTTTTTTTTTCAATATTAATTGATATTGTATTATAGTTTTCTTTTTCTTTACAAGAAAAAATAACTATAACTATGAATAATAGATAATACATTTTTTTCATTTTACTTGTCTAATTAGATTGTTTGGCTATGCAGATATAGTTGTAGAACTCCCAGCTGCAAATGAATCACAAACTGGGATTCTGCATAAGTAATAATTTGTCAATAGATTTTGTTTTTATAGAGATCTACAGTAATCACGGGGTTCTCCGGATCTATAGCATCTCGGAAGAGGGTAATAAGCCGTACAGAATGGATACCAACATCTAGGGCCGTACATATCACAATAATCGCCACTTTCCACTTGCGCCAACGCTTCCACATTAGCCAATGCCAACAAAGACAACTGACTTGTTTTACTCCTGTTTAAATTCACATGAAATGCTACTGCCATTGCGATAGCTAAAACGGCTACGCCGCCAAAAATTTTCTTTTTCATTATCGATTAATGTACTAACTTAAATTTAATTAAATTTGTATCGTCCTGTTCAGCGATTGCATAATATATTTTAACAACTAATTTTTCAACTCTGAAATTACAATCACAGGATTTAAATCAGCGGTTTCAGCTAATGAGTTGACATTCTTCACTGAGTTGATTTGTTGAAATTTACTTGCTTCAATATATCCTGCGATATTATTTTCGTCAATCTGTATTAGATATGTTGGATTATTACTTTTATGAGCAGCCTTTTTCAAAAGAAAGTAGCTAAATACATTAGTATCTTTATTAAATAATCCTCTATACTTTTTATCTTTTATCGAAAACTCAACAAAGAGTTGATTTTTCAATTCAAAGAAACTATCAAATGAAAAATAATTGAAAGTTTTCATTACAAAATCTTCCTCTTGAAGTTGTTTACTTTCTTGAATAATCTTTCTATTCAATTCCATACCAGAAGGTATTAAAAATTGATATTTAGGATAAACACCCTCATTATTTAATTCATATATAATAGATGAACAAACATATGTAAATAAATACCTCTCACTACTGTAACCAGAGTAGCTTACATCCTGAAGCCGGCCAATCCTTTCCCATCCATCTGGATTTTCAATAAAATTATTTTGAATTTTAAAATCCTTATCGGTTAGATATACTAAAAATTTATCTTCAGCAGAAACTAAGTTTACTAACGCAAATTTGTCTTGTTTTAATGGCAAAATAAAACTACAATGTGGTAATGTAATATTATGTTCCGAAATAAAATTACCGTCATAATCAAATTGAATAATTTTACGTCCATTAGCAAGTAGTGTAATAGTTTTTGTTTGTTCATCCACAAAAAAATCACTGATAATCATATATTCACCCGGGCCATTGCCAATTCTGGATATTTTATACTTAAAATTTCCAAAATTGTCAAAAACGAATAAACTTCTGGCCTTTATCTGATCCATTACATAAATTCGATCAGCGGAAATATAAAGTTTAGTAATATTACCGACTAATGATTCTTCATTAGTTTCTAACGTAATATATCTATTGTTAATAAAGATATCTTGAAATTCCCCTCCCTGTATATCACTCGAAATATCGATTTTATATTTTGCCTCAATTTCTTTTTGATTAGTCTGGCAACTGTAAAACATTAATGTAAATATTAGTGAAAGAAGAATGAATCTCAATTTAGTTAGTGTTAAATACATAGAATTGCTCATTATTTTTTATTTTTTCATTGTAACTATATATGAGCCCACTGTATAAAGTCAAAAACAGTACTTTTTAGTATTTTTTATTTTTGTAATACGCTGAATATCAACTATCATTTTTTGAATATTTAGTTGTTTTTCCTACAAAATGGACTTATTACAGTGGACTCATATATATATAAATTAAAAATCTATTTAAAAATTCATCAACCAACGATAATAAATTATAATTGATTGATGAATACAAATTCAATAAAACCTAATTATTAACATGCACTTCCTGGCAAAACACAATCCTTAGTTCCATCAGCGTTATACTTGTATTTTGAAACTTTGGTGCTATCCTTTGGTGCTGGTGTAACTTCCCCATCCGCCAGCGCCTCCACATTAGCCAATGCCAACAAAGACGTCTGATTGGTTTTATTCATATTTAAGTTCACATTAAACGCTGCTGCCATTGCGATAGCTAAAACGGCAACGCCGCCAAAATTTTTACCCCCGTTCGCCGTAGCGTATAAAACTTGTAAAATCCGATGTTTGGCGAAGCGTCCCGCTTCGTCACAGTTAGAATAAAAGCTCCCTTTTGATATTATATTTAAATATGGAAGTTTGGAAACTTCCCGCCAGTGGTCGGATTAAAATCTTCTAGCTACGACATAGCAAAAGACGCTATGCCGAATTAAAACACATATTACATGCTACGTTCAACAGGGGAAGTTCTAGAAGGTGGAATTTGCAAAATTCCACCTTCTAATGCCTTGCATTATTTTTTTTACGAACATATTCCGAAGGTGGGGGTAGATTTCTATTTTTTCATGTATTTTATTTGCAAAATAGAGTTGTCATTTGGGGTAGACTGTTTCATCAACTCTTTTAATTTTAATCCCATTTCATTATTCTTATCACTTTTTAAAAGGTCATTGCACTCTCTTGCAGGTATTTCAAAGCATATAATATCTAAATTATCGGTTGGTGTTAATCTGCCTAAAACATAATCATCATACCCACCAATCCAAATAAGTTTTTGTTTACTTTTATCATAAAATGTTTGATGTTCTTTATTATTACATTCCCATACTGACCATATATAATTAGATGTTTCATGTATATTAGCAATTTGTACAATGTTAGTCATCTTCTTGCTATATCGTTCGTTAGGAGTTAATCCTGAATGCATAGATATAGATGAAATTGGAAGTTTTGAAAAATCAAAATGATACTCCTTAGTCATTTTATTACCGTCATAATGATATAAATCATTGTTAACTGCGTCAAACAGTGTGTAAATTGAATTCTCATATTGCTTAATAAAAATTGGATTAGGCTCAAATGAACCATAAGGGAAAACGTCAGTTTGTTTCCATAGCTGTTTTTTGAAATTACCAACACTATCAAGTAACCAAAAACCACAAAAGGCCTCTTTAATGTATTCGTGTGAATAACAGAGGTAATCTCCACTTTCCATTACCGTGATATCTCTTGCAAAAGACTTTCGATCTTTTATTCTAATAACGCCTTTAAATTCACCATTATCTGTGCTGTATTTATAAATGGAATTTTTTGATAAATCGTGTATAAAAACTAATTTTTTATTACGGTCAATAGAAAAGCTGGTAAAGCTATTATATTCTGCTGGTCCCATGCCGACATTATGAATTTTATATAAGAACTTCCCAGTCATATCAAAAACGAATAAGGATTTTAATTTTGAATCATTGATAAATATTTTTTTATCAAATATATTTATTCTATTTATACTTCTAATTAAGACATTTGTATCTGTTTCTAACTTAACGTAAACAGTTGAATCGACATAATTTTTTAAAGTTAATAACTCCTCCTTTTCAACCTTCATATTGATTGTTTTCTTCGCATTTCCTTTGTCAGTATTATTACTGCATCCAACGAAGCCAAGTATTAATATGAAATTTAATATAAAATTAAATTTATGCAGCATATAGGTTAATGGGTATTTTATTATTTTAATTTTTATCATAACATATTTTTTGTAAATCCATATATAACATACATTAGTATGCTATATATAGATTTTTGATTTTAAACTGAAACTACTGTATTTAACACTCAGGATCTGGTGTGCATATGCATACTGAGATATAACTATCCTGACAACATTGAATTGTTTTATAATCAACAGTTGTACTTTCAGTTGGAAGCGTAATTGACAAAGATAAATAGCCATCACCACCTATAGTGGGTGAAACAGATCCAGGAAAATAAGTTACAGAATATGTTCCAGTTTGCATAGATTTATAGTATGGTTCTCGTCCTATGTATTGAAAGCCTGTCAAGTTAGCGGGTGAAGTGTTCCACCACTGGCCGAGAGCACTTACAGGGTTACTCCAATCTATTTCACTCTGCGCCAACGCTTCCACATTAGCCAATGCCAAGTCACCGTTACTATTATTAGATTTGTTTAAATTGATATTGAGAGTTGCTACTACGGCTATGGCAATAATAAATGCCGCACCAAAAATTTTCTTTTTCATATTTTATTAATTTTGTTTTTGTTTTAAAAAATAAGTAATTTCTATGCTGCATATATCCTTTCAGCAGCTACAACTCGGTGGGTTGTACCAATAAAATGTGTAATTTTGTGTCGTTACCTCCTTTCTTTTGTTGGGGGAAGCCGGGGCGGAGGGCATTGTCGGTTACTTTGCTAGCGTTGACACTATTTTTTCCGCCCCATTTTCCGTTTGTTACTACTTCTTTTTATTTATTGCAAAGCTTTTTTCTTCCATTTCGCACTGCTTCACTGCATTCATTCACCTATTTACAGCGTTATCGCAGCTTTTTACTGTTATTTTTAACCGAACCGCCGTGTTAACGCAGGTTTTTACCGCTTTGTTTAACCAATTCACTGCGTTATCACGGGGTTTTGCTACTATTCTTAACTAACTGGTTGCGTTATCGTAGCTTATTATTTGGTTACTGTTTCTGCTGGAATGGCAGTGCCAGTATGCTTAAAGAGTTTTGCCAGTTCATCTACAATGGCTTTCATGCCGGGTTCTTCCATTTTAAGTGCCATTTTGGCTTTCATATACACAAAACGCGCTACCTCGTATGCTTCGGCACCTGCTAATTGCTTGGTGTCGTGTACCATTTCTAATAATTGTTTGAGTTCGTTTTCGATAACCGACAGGCCAGAATAAAGATTCAAATCATGTTCGCAAGCAGTTAATAATGCATCGCTCGGATTAATTGCCGCATTACGTATAGCCAATTCGTGAGCTTTTTCTGTAAAGGGTTTCCTACCATCATCGAGCAACTGCAACGATTTACGGTCGGCATCCGATAATTTAATGAGAAACGCCATTTGTGATCTTAATCCGGTAATTCCTTGTAAAATTTAATTTTTCGACTCTTCAGAAAGAGTCATGTCAATACGATTTTCCATACATATTTTTTTTAATGATTAAATATTATTTATCAATTATCAATTATTTATTTACCACCACACTTGTTTGCCATTCTCATAGGTAAAAATGCGTACCTCTTTTCCCTCTGTATTGTTTTTGAGCAAGAATAAGCTATTGGTGGGTATTTTATTATAAACTAGAGCTGTGTCTTTGGCTGTTTGGAGTCCTAGGGTTTTCCACTCTTTGTTCCAATAAAGTAATTCGTATTTATTACCCACTACGATGTGATTTCTGTCGCTGCGAGATAGATAGCCTATTTTGGAAATTTCAGTGGGCTTTCCTAAATCAAGTCCTACCCACCGAAGTTCGCTACTTGCATCGGTGGAAACATACGTAAGTGCATCTCCATCAAAAGCATTTACCAAGGGCTTTATATGTCCTTTAGAACCTATCGGATTTCCTTTCAATGGTTTTGCATCTGTCACCTTGTTGTAAAATTCTAATTCAGCGATGTTGCATCTACATTTATCCGCTGAAATATATCGCACATACCTGTATTTTGCAGCCGATTTTAGGAGTTTTTCGTTGGGAGAAAAACCAGGATTTTTGTATATGGTGAACAATATCACGGAATCTCTGAAATCCATATGGTTTGAAGCCTCAAATCGTGCTTGAAGCATGCTCTTCATAATGGTTGTATTTAAAGGATGCAAAGGGAATTTTCGAGTTAATTTAATTGTTTGCACATGTTTAAAATCTGGAGCTAGGGAGTGTATCACTCCTTTGTCCGACAAAATAAATGGATAGTCCCCAAGTTCTTCACCCGATTTATAGACCAACATGGGAAGATATACCGCACCGCCTACCGCTTTAGAAAAATGAGCCGCACCGTTTATCATCATACCCCATGCTGTGGGAATCCAACCTTTAACCTCGGAAAAAACAGCCATGTAGGCAAATTTCTGGTGATGGGGATTGGTGAGAATGGGCATTGAAATAGTGTGAGTGGGCATGTATGCATCTGTTACATCTACAATATTAGCATCGTTAAAAATTAAAGGTAGAAATTTGCAATTACCCCGCTGTAAGGCGTGACTTTGCGGATTTTTAGAGAAAGTGCGCCGATATACTTTGGCTGGCACCAAATAGGACTCTTTGTATTTTCCCAAACTATCTGTACTGTTCAAACTGAATGGTATGTTGCCTGTTTTGGTAATAATGACCGACCAATCGTGTCCTGCTTTATTGTTTGCCCAGTTGGGGGTAAAGTCGTTGGCAATGGCAAACCCTGCTGCCCGAAGCATGAACAAGCCGATTTGATTTAAATTGGCACAGGTTCCAGTACTCAATAATTTAAGGGAGGAATAGGGTAAGTCGGGGATATTATCGCCGTTTGAGCCCCAATTTATCTTGAAGTTTTTGGTTCGCTTTCCACATTTTAGAGCAAACCAAGTAACGGCAGTTTTGGCATCAGAAAAAGTGCGGAGAGAGTCTCCTACAACTTTGAAAATCGAATCTTGGAGTATTTCTTTTCTCCACGATTCAAGAGGTTCGTTCCCAAGTCGATAAGGAAGCATGTATTGGCAAAAATCGGCAAATGATATTTCATTTTTCCACCGTGTGCCTTCCCATGTTGCAAATGCCAAATCGATGTTGTCAATAAGGTAATCGGGGCTTATTGACGAGATATCATTGATTCTGAAACTTGGTAAAGGAAAATCTTTTATTGCGTTCAATTTTTTGTGCAAGGTATCAGCATTTTGATAGTACTTTTGAATGATATCCACATACACCTTGTTGCGTTGCCCATCAACAGCATATCGGTCTTTAAGGTTATCGAGCAAAAAACGGGCTGCTTTTATTTTCAATGGGTTGGAGTCAGTCTGATAGTGTTCTAGCACCTTTTTGCGCAGGTGGGCGTATTTTTGGTCATCAGATTTTGAACATGAAATAATCAAAATACTTAGCGTAATGTAAAACAGATAGTTAGTTATTCTCATAAAGGTTTAGTGTATTGGACTAAAAAAAACATTATTTATTTCTTATTGTTAATGTCAGCAAAGATAACATTTACATTTGAATTAGAAAAACAAAATTACCCCCCCAATTTAACATAATCTTTTAACCAGTGTCTTTCAACGAGTTAATATCAACAATATGTTTTATAACATAATAAAACCTTGTATTATTAAATAATTGTAGAATAATAATGTGCTAATTTTCTGACAATGCCTTTAAAGTAGTTGGTTATAAATCTGTCTGAAATGGTTAACAAATTCTATTTACTAAAAAAGGAGGAGGGAGTAACGTATAAACTTACGCCACCTGCTGTTCTAGTTTGTAGAACACGGCACGCCCGAGGAGTTATACCATATGCTAGGATTAGATACAAAAGGAATAACAGCAAGTATTCGGGATTTCATATTAATTATTTTCCGATTTTCCAGTTTCTTATAAGGGGATCAATTCCCCCTAATTAAGCCATAGATGAATAGTCATTGGATTTTTAATTACATTTATTTAAAAAATAATCAAAAAATGTTTGTTAATCCAAATTTTTTTATAATCTTTGTATTCTATTAACCAAATGGAGGTCATATATTTTAAAACTAAAAAAATCACCTTCATTTTTTATTGCAAACTCTTAAGTAATAAAAAGTAACTATCCATGTGTTATTTAGAATTAACTATTAGATAATAAAGCTTATAACTAAAATATTTGTAATTACTGCTGTAATGTACTATCAGTTTACCTTAAAACCTAATAAAAACAGTATATGCAATCTCAAAAACCTATTACGAAAAGACCTGCTCTTATTGTATTAATTGTAGTATCAACCCTATTGTTGGTCTATTTTATTTTCTCGTTTGCCGAAACCCGAAAAATAGATGACTGCCTAGCAGCAGGCGGAGTATGGAACATCAATTCTCAACGTTGTGACTGTATTTCGAAAGAAAAAGACAGGCAAACAATTTCTAGCAACCAAAAAGAATACAGAACAAAAAGTGGAAAAATAATCTGCATTACCGAAACACACCCTATCGGAGAGAATTTGAGTACAGTAAAAATCAGTTCTGCGTGTTTAAACCTCGAAATTCCTATCATACTGAAAGATGTAAATCCGATAGAGAAAGTGATTGTTGCTGACCTTAACGAGGATGGTTATGACGAAATTTATATTACGACCCGGAGTGTAGGTACAGGTTCGTTCAGTGAACTATTTGGATTTGCTTCGGACAAAGATAAAAGTCTGACAACTATAAACTTACAAAACATCAGGAAAAACAACCAAAAAGATGGAATATTCGACGGATGCATAGGACATGAAATATATAAATTCGAAAGAAGAGCCGTTGTACTCGAGTTTCCAATCTATAACGAAAAAAATGGCAATACAAGCCCAACAGGTCGCACACGAGTGATAACCTACGCTTTAAATTCTGATAACTCTGGTTACAATTTGGAAGTTGCCAGTACAAGTACGAAGAACTAAATCCTCTAACGACCGTAAATACAAAGTCGAAATAGCAATATCGACCCTACTTTATTGAACAAAGCCAAGTTGTAAAGCGTTTTCAGAGCAAACAAGAGCTGAGAAGGCATAGCCAAACCGAAAGACAATATGAATTTTAAATATACACTAGACCTACCTATAACAAGCTATAAATTTGGCGAACGACCCGACGTGACTATCCCCGACCGGGAATTTTATAAGATGATGGGTGAGGCAGGAATCAGAAAATTAGTATCAAGACACTACGAGTTACTTCGGGTAAGTGAGATTAGCCATTTATTTCCGGCTAATGATGAGATTTTTGAAATCGCCAAAACTAATTCAGCCGATTTTATGGTACAGATATGTGGAGGTCCCGATTATTACAATCAGCATCGTGGTCGGCCTATGCTGGCCAACCGTCATGCCGGTTCGGATATCACTCCCGAGGCCCGATTGGTGTGGCTCAATTGCTATAAACAAGCCTTGGCCGAGCTAACCATTTCCCGGCATCTGATTATTTCGTTTTGGAATTATTTGAATGTTTTCTCCAATTGGATGGTCAACTCGCCCGAATAAAGTTGCTTCAACTATAAGATCCCGAGCAATTCCTGCGCATTTTTCAGAGCCGCATCGGTAATTTTTTTCCCGCTGAGCATTTGTGCTAATTCATTTACACGTTCATTGGCACTAAGTCGCTCGATATGTGTTTGCGTTTGCGCGCCGCTATCGTCTTTATACACCCGATAATGCTGGGCACCTTTGGCTGCAATCTGTGGCAAGTGGGTAATAGTAATCACCTGCATATCGGCACTCATGGCCTGCATAATATCACCCATACGGTGGGCTATTTCACCCGAAACACCTGTATCTATTTCATCAAAAATAACAGTTGGCAAGTCTGCTTTATGGGCTACCAGCGATTTTATAGAAAGCATTAAACGCGACACTTCACCCCCGGAGGCAATTTGTGTCACTGGCTGAACGGCACGGTTTTTATTAGCCGAGAAAAGAAACTGTACTTCATCATTTCCCTGCTCTGTGTAATCGGGCAAAACCAAAATGGCTACTTCGAATTGGATATTAGGCATTCCCAGCTTAGTAAGCTGCTCCACCAAATATTTTTCAATAGGTTTACAAGCCTTCCTACGACTATCGGTCAGATGTTGAGCCGTAGCTTTCACCGCAGCATTAGCCTGACTAAGCTTGGTATTCAAAGCCTTAATTTCGTCATCAAACGAGTCGATACGCAGCAATTGTGCGCCAAAACCATCACGCAGTTCAATCAACTCTGCAACAGAACTTACTTTGTATTTTTTTTGTAGCGTAAAAAGCTCGCTCAATCTATTTTGCACCCATTCCAAACGCACCGGATCAAACTCCAGTCGTTCTTCAAAGGCATTCATTTCGTCAGTGATATCTTTTATTTCGATAAAGGCTGATTGCAAACGGTCGTACCAATTTGTACCATCAGGCACAAAGCTTTTCACATGCGCGAGTGCAGTAATCGCATCTTTAAGTATAGGTAAAGATGCATGTTCATCGTTCAACAATTGATACGCTTTTACCAATTCCATTTTAATTTCCTCGGCATGGCTCAAAGTCTCCTGCTCTATCTCCAGTTCTGATTGTTCATTCTCTAACAATTGGGCATCCGTTAATTGCTGAAACTGAAACTGCACATAGTCTAGATCAGACGCTTGCTTTTCAGCATTTTTTTCCAATTGCTTTAATTCTAACAGTAGATTTTTCCATTCCGAAAAACGGTGATGATATTGAGTCAGAAGTTGCGCATTTTCAGCAATAGTATCCACCACTTCCAATTGATAAGCATCATTGGAAAGTAATAAGTTTTCGTGCTGTGAATGAATATCCAACAACCGGTTGCTTAAATCTCGAATCACATTCAAGGATACCGGAGTATCGTTTATAAATGCCCGCGACTTGCCACTGTTGGTCAACTCACGGCGGATGGTGCACTCGGAACTTTCATGATCCAAATCGTTTTGGATAAAAAAGCTATCCAGATGTTTGTATGTAGATATGTCAAATGTAGCCTCAATAACACACTTTTCGGCATCTATCTTAATCGATTTGGTATCGGCTCTTTGACCTAAAATAAGCGACAAAGCACCCAAAATAATCGACTTTCCGGCACCAGTTTCACCAGTTAACACCGAGAATCCACCTTCGAAATCAATGTTTAATTCAGAGATTAAGGCGTAGTTAGAAATATAAAGCGATTTAAGCATAAACAGTTACAAGAGTTTAGTTACGAGTCACAAGTTTTACTATTCAACAATTATTGAATTCTATGTATCAAAAAGTCAAACATTTCAACACTCAAAAAAATATTTATTTCAATATATTTTCATATCTGGCAGCTTGAGTTGGATTAATATCTGATAGTATTTCTACAGCGTCGGTTTTTTCCTTTTGATTACCTTTGCTAAAGATATTTATCAGTTCATCGCTTTTGGCATCCATAAATGCTGAAATAATAATAGCCGAAGGTCTTGCCCTATTTGCTTCACGAATCAAAGGTAATCCTTCCGCTATTTTGCCGCGCGCATTGGCCGAATTAGTTATCATTTCATCTAAGCCCAAGCGATGATAATCATAAACAAAATTTCGGAATTTTTTGAATGCTTCATCGGTCAGATTATTTATTAGGGCGTAACGATTCTTAGTACTCTCAAAAGCTTTCCAACCGGCCAAATCGGCACCCTGAGCTGAATTGACGATATTCTCAGCTGCAAGAAAATAGGGTGTTCCACCCAATCGGGAATAGGAATCCAAATCGTAACCAATAATTAGATAGGCATAATAAGCCAAAACAGCTGTGAGATTGGAAGTAATCGTATTTTCGTTCATTTCCAGTTGGTCAAATTCTTTGTATTTGAATGTAAAGTTATTATCTTTAAAGTTAAACAAAGTGCTGTTGTAGTTGGAATTAAAAACCGGACGGCGCGATTGAACCTGAATTTCAGCGGTAAAAACATCAATATCCATCTTTTTTACAATGATGTTCATCGTGCATTCAATCCGTTCGGTGTTAGCATAGGTTAGTTCCGTCCACTTTCGATTATTCACGAATTCTGAAATCGACTTTTTCAGTGTGACATACACAGACTTATTAGAACCTTCGACTTGTTCAGAATTAATATTAATATTACAATTCAATTCTTGAGCCTGCCCATAACCTACAGTCAGTAAAAAACTCAACACAAACAATAATTGTTTCATTTCAATCCAGATTAATTCATTAAGTTAGATAACTGACTAATTATCATTTTTCTGAAAATTAATTATCTCTGTTACAATGTCATCAGCTACTGCAATTTTACTTTTCAGTTCGAAAGGAATTTTAGTTCCCGAACGATGAAGAATACTGATTTTATTGGTATCAAATCCAAAACCGGCTTGTTCATCATTCAAAGAATTCAATACTATAAAGTCCAAATTTTTGCGTTCCATCTTTTGTAGGGCATTGACTTCTTCATTATTTGTTTCGAGTGCAAAACCAACCAAAAACTGACTGCCCAACTTCATTTCACCAACTGCGGCTGCGATATCATGAGTTGGTCTCAACTCTAAGACTAAGTTTTCTTTTTTGCGCTTTACTTTATTCACCGCTACGGTTATGGGAGTAAAATCGGCTACAGCAGCGCACAAAATGGCACCGTCGGAACCATAGAAACGTTCCATCACTGCGTTATACATTTCATTTGCCGACTCCACATCTATTCGTTCAATGTTTGGGTGAACTACCTCAAGCTGAACAGGACCTGCAATCAGACACACATCTGCACCATGTTTGGCGCACGACTCGGCCAACGCAAAACCCATTTTGCCGGTTGAATAATTACCTACAAAACGCACCGGATCAATCTTTTCGTATGTTGGACCGGCGGTAATCAATATCTTTCTGCCAATCAGGCCTTTTGGGGTAAAAAAATCGTCCACATAGCGCACTATCTTTTCGGGTTCTTCCATCCTTCCCTTTCCGTCCAATCCGCTTGCCAATTCACCGCTTGCCGGTTCAATAATTGTATTGCCTATGGCTTTCAAAGCTTCCAAATTCCGTTGCATAGTAGGGTGAGCAAACATATCCAAATCCATAGCCGGTGCAACAAAAACCGGACATTTAGCAGAAAGATAGGTGGTCAACAACAAATTATCTGCAACTCCGGTAGCCATTTTGGCAATGGTGTTGGCAGTGGCAGGTGCAATCAGATAGGCATCGGCCCATAAGCCTAAATCAACATGACTATTCCAGTTACCATTTGTTGGGTCAAAAAAATCAACTAAAATTGGATTTTTAGCCAAAGTGGCCAGGGTAAGCGGAGTAATGAATTCCTTCGCCAACGAGGTCATTATTACTTTTACTTCGGCCCCTTCTTTCACCAATAAGCGAATGAGCTGAGCCGATTTATAGGCAGCAATACTACCTGTAACTCCCAATATTATTTTTTTACCTTTTAAAGCCATGGTGTCTTTCAATTTTTAAATATAAATTTTAAAATTCAGAATTCAGGTTCTTTATTCTATATTTATAGTTTACAAAAATACAAAAATGAATTGAACTTATCACAAACAAAAAAAGATAAAAGAATAGAGTGACAAGCACAGTATTCTTTTATCTAAATGGAGTTGAACCGAAACAGTTTATTATTTCAATTTATCTTTAAGTGGATTGCGGTGATACACCTTATCTTCCAAAAATTCTTGAGTAGCTACTAAAACCGGTTTTGGAAGTTTTTCGTAATATCGTGAAATTTCAATTTGTTCTCTATTTTCAAAAACCTCCTCGATATTTTCATTGAAAGATGCAAATTCCTGCAATTTCTTGTCAAGTTCTGCTTTTGTTTCAACACTAATTTGATTTGCGCGTTTTCCAATAATCTTAACGGTTTCGTACACATTTCCAATACTTTCACTCATTGTGTTCATGTCACGAGAAATCGTGTTCGTAGGCGCATTTACTTTTTTATAGTCCATAATACTTTGTAATTAATAATTTATAATTAATAATTAATTCTCCAAACAATTGACTGGTTTTATATACAACTAAACCATGCTGTTTGTTCAGATTCTTACTAATTTTAATCTTTTGCTATTTTTTTCGACTCGTTGAACATCTTATCAGCCTGTTTTTTAAACTTTCCTTGCGGGAACTCGTTGATATAATTATAATATTCATCAATCGTATTTCTATAACGTTCAATTTTCTTTTCTTCAATACTTTGAGTAGCAAGTTGGTATTTCGACTCTAGAATCAACATTGACAATTCTTCGCGGTGTATTGTCGAAGGAAAATTTTTCAATGCATTTTGAGCTGTAATTACACAGGATTCGTAATTGTTCCCTAAATAATTACCCAAGTTGAAGTATAATTTAGCATTCAAATACGCTTTGTACGCCAATTTATTATTCATTTCCTCTAATAATTTATTGGCTTCGGCTATGCGTTCACTTTCAGGATAAAGTTCAAGAAACTCTTGAAAAGAGGCTATTGCATTGTGAGTTGCTGCTTGATCAAGACGGGCATCGGGCGAATCCTGATAGTAGCAGAATCCAATCATGAACTTTGACTCGACAGCAAATTTGCCTTTAGGATAAGTTTTCATATAGGTCTTAAAATACTCGCTTGCAGTAAAATAATCTTTCTGACCGATATACGACCTTGCCATGTAATTAAGTACCGTTTCCGACCGATCGGTTCCTTTGTAATAACTGGATACTGCATCAAACAAGGTTGCTGCACGAACAAAATCTTTTTTATCGAAATACTGAACAGCCCTGTTGTATTTTAACTCTGCATCGTTCGATTTAAGCAATTTTTGATAATCGCCACACGATACAAAAGCTAACACAGCTACTAAAAGAAATAATTGAAGCTTTTTCATATAATAATTTGGTGTGCAAAAGTAGTTTTTTTTTCAGGAATAAAAAAATATAAGCTTTCGATTTAACAAAAGTAGAGAATTCAATCAATTAATAATGAATTATGAACAAATTGAGGCTAAAAAGTTAATCGAATTTAGCATTCCGACAAGTGATAAATTCCACATGAGTCTGAGGTTTGCGTTTTACTTTGCTAGATATTTTTTAAATCCTTCGGAATAAGTAATTTGATTTTTTCCATTTATATCCACATAAATCAAATAGCATTCCATACCGGGAATACTTTTGCAAACCTTCATGCAACTGTCTACTCCCAGCACCATAAAAGGAGTATCATAGGCATCGGCCATAATTGCTGTTGGAGCTACAACAGTCACACTGAGCAAGCTGTTATTTGCAGGATAACCGGTATGAGGGTTGATAATGTGTGAGTACTTTTTACCGTCTTTGATATAAAACTTACGATAATCGCCGGCAGTAGTTACCGCACAATCGGTTATTGAAAGAATTGTTTGTAGCTCATTAATCGTACTTGTAGAATCGTCAATTGCTTTATCAATACCTATTCTCCATCTTTCACCTTTGTCATTCAACCCTTTACAGACAACTTCGCCTCCAATTTCAATCATATAATTTTTGCAGCCATTGTCTCTCAACAATTTTGCAATTACATCCACCGAATAACCTTGAGCAATGGAATTAGGATCAATCAGAATGCGCGGATCATCTTTAATGACTTTATGATTTTCAATACGTACTTTTTTGTAGCCCACATAAGGCAAAAACTCCGACACATTAGGTAATTTGCTGCGGTCGATGTTCCCAAATGCAAATCCCCAGGCTTTTACCAATGGCCCAACAGTAATATCGAGTGCACCATTTGTACGTTCGGCGGCCTCTTGGGCTGCATAAAATATGGTTTCAAAATCCAAATCGGTCTTCACGGTCGGATCATTATTGTTAATTCTTGAAATAATAGATTTGGGGTTGTAGGTAGACAGAGACATATCAAATTGGTGCAAACGCTCTTCTATTTTAGCTTTTAAATCGCGTCCCTGAGGTTGCTGATAAGTAGCTGAATAAGTAGTACCTTGGGTTTGACCTTCGTTATGAATATACTCAACCGTCTTTACTGCTGCAACCTTCGGTTTACTCATAAAATAATAACCGGCAATTGCTATCAGGCAAACAAAGACAACAAGTACGAAAACTAATGCGTTCTTTTTCATATAAATAAGTCTGTTGAGTTAAATTTCAAAAAGTAATCTTTTTCCCCTAACTGTTTCGTCAAACTTTCCATTGTCATACACATTCTGGCCGTTTACCCATGTTTTCAGCACTTTAGCATCAAATGTTGTACCTTCAAAGGGCGACCATCCACATTTGTAAAGGATATTTTCAGGAGTAACCGTCCATGCATCGTTTGGGTTTACTAAAACCATATCGGCATAAAACCCCGGACGAATAAAACCGCGGTTTTCAATACGAAACAAGTCGGCCGGTGCATGACACATCTTTTCCACCACTTTTTCCAATGTAAATGCTCCTTGTTTTACCAATTGCAACATGGCCACAAGCGAATGCTGAACCAACGGACCTCCGGAAGCAGCTGTTAAACACGAGCCCTCTTTTTCAGAAAGCAAATGCGGCGCATGGTCTGTGGCAATTACATCTATCAGATCTGAATTTACCGCATCGATAAGTGCCAACCGGTCTGATTCCGATTTTATGGCAGGATTCCATTTAATACGATTACCATATTTTGCGTAATCGGCATCCGAAAACCACAAGTGGTGCACACATACTTCAGCAGTAATGCGCTTTTCTCTCAAAGGTTTATCCGATGAGAACAAAGACATTTCCAAAGCCGACGACAAATGGAAAACATGTAGCCGTGAATTATATTTGGTAGCCAACTTCACTGCAAATGATGACGATTTGTAACATGCTTCGGCAGTTCGGATTAGTGGGTGATATTTTACCGGAATATCTTCTCCCAAAAGTGCTTTGTAATGCTGAATATTCTGCTGAATAGTCGACTCATCTTCGCAATGTGTTACAATCAGCAACGGAATTTCCGAAAAAACCCGATTCAAGGTATTGTTATTATCTACCAGCATATTGCCTGTTGAAGAGCCCATGAACATCTTCAAACCTGCCACATTACGCGGGTTTACCTTTTTTAGTTCGTCCAGATTATCGTTGGTAACTCCCATCAAAAATGAATAATTAGCCATCGATTTCTCGGCTGCTAAATCATATTTTTGTTCTAAAATATCAACTGTGGTAGCTTGAGGTTTAGTATTGGGCATTTCGAAGTAAGAAGTGATTCCACCAGCCACCGCCGCCTTGCTCTCGGTGTAAATATCACCTTTATGCGTTAATCCAGGGTCCCTAAAATGCACCTGATCATCAATCAAACCGGGCAAAAGAAGTAAACCTGTAGCATCAATTTCGGTATGAGGCTCGGAAATTGATATCGTTTCGTCCCCTTCGTAAATAGCTTTAATCAGCTCATCTTCAAACACTACCGAACCGATAAAAGTACGTCCTTCGTTTACAATGCTGGCATTTCTTATAATTTGCAATTTGCTCATAATTTGAGTATTATATATGCTTAATGGATTTTCTTTTTTGGAAATTTTCTAAACCAACCATTAATTTTCAATTGAACCACCCCAAAAAAAGCCTCACCAAAAATGCCACTATTCATTTTGGAAGTTCCAAACTCGCGATTGATAAATATGATAGGCACCTCTTTAATAGTAAAACCACATTCGAAAGCGGTATATTTCATTTCAATTTGGAAAGCATATCCTTTAAAACGGATTTTATCCAATTCGATAGTTTCAAGGACTTCCCGTTTGTAACATTTAAATCCGGCAGTGGTATCGGAGATATTTACTCCCAGCACAAACCGAACGTATTTCGAAGCCAGATAAGACATTAAAACGCGACCCATTGGCCAATTCACCACGTTCACTCCCGTCACATAGCGTGACCCGATAGCCACATCAGCACCTTGATTGGCACATGCATTGTACAGTTTTGGCAAATCATTCGGATTATGTGAAAAGTCGGCATCCATCTCGAAAATATAATCGTATTTATGTTCAATAGCCCATTTAAATCCGGCAATATAGGCAGTTCCCAAGCCAAGTTTACCTTTACGTTCAACCATAAACAAATGAGAGGAAAATTCCTTCTGCAATTTCTTCACAATGGCAGCAGTTCCATCAGGCGATCCGTCTTCAATGATTAAAACATGAAAAGTTAATGGTAAACTAAAAACGGCGCGAATAATATTCTCGATGTTTTCTTTTTCGTTGTAGGTGGGAATAATGACTAAATTGCTCGACATGGTTATTTAGTTGATTGTTAGTAATTCTTATTTATTGCCACATAATTATTAATGGACAACAGTGCTAAATCTTATACCTTTATTTCTTAAAAAATATACAGTTCTGAAGGAGTCAGCCGGTCTAAAGTTACAAGCTGAACATGTTCGCCCACAATCACCTGCCTGCTTTTTAAATGATTTAAAATGGTGGTATGTGCCACTTCAGGCAAATTATTTTCTTTGCTCAAATGGCAGAGAAAAATATGTTGTGTACGTTCATTATAATTAGCAGCCAAAAATAATCCAGCTTGGTCGTTGCTCAAGTGACCTGTATGTGCAATAATTCTGTTTTTCAGATAAACAGGATAAGGCCCATCTTGTAACATCTGCTCATCATAATTAGCTTCCAAAACCATATAATCGGCTTGTTCTAAATGCGATGCAACCTCCTCACCTACATGACCTAAGTCGGTAGCAAAGGTAAATCTTTTTTCTTTATATTCCACCGTATAACCCACACTATCTGTAGAATCGTGAGATACAGAGAAAGCCGTAACCTTAAAGTCACCAACCTGCACAGTTTGTCCTTTTTCTATCAATTTACGACTGGAATATAGTTTTTCAGTTACGCAATAACTCTTTTGAATTCCTTCGTGAACTAATCGGGTGGAATAGATAGGAATACGATATTTTTCACCTAACGGACCAACCGCTTTTATATGATCAGCATGATCGTGAGTGACAAATACTCCCCAAATGTTTTCGAAATCTAATCCTATATTTCGCAAACATTTACGAATAGAACGCACACTAATACCGGCATCTATCAATATGCCCGTTGATGCATTGCCTATAAAGTAACAATTGCCACTACTACCACTACCAAAACTCTGAAAACGCAATTTATCCATTTATATTTATTTAAGGCGACAAAATTAACTTTAAAAATCGAACTAAGACTACAAATTATCAGAAATAACGTTAATCCTTCATAAAAAGCAATTATTTACAAAAACGCACTTGACAACATCAAGGCATATTCATTTGACTGAATGATACTTATGCAAAGCAAAAAGAGCTATAAAATTATTTTACTATTTGTAAAAAAAACAGATAGAATCTCTCTATCTGTTTTTTAGTTGCAAAATTGCTAATTCTATTTATCAAAATCACTTTTTACGTGTGCTCCATCGCAAAAAGGCTTATTGCTACTGTATCCACATCTGCAAAGATAAGTTTTTCCGGTGAAATCCTTCACTTCTCCCGAAAGCAAGTTTAGTTTAAAATCGCCCGTAACAACATAAGGGCCGCCTTTTACTATTTTTACATTTTCCATATTAAAAAATTTACTAGAATCAACCAGTAAACAAATAGTAATGACAAAAGTTTTTTGAAGGATGACAATGAAGCTGCATAGAAAAACGCATAGTAGCTGTTTTATTTTTTCAGAAAAGTATTTTCGGCATTCCTAAGTTCCATTATTTTTTTTCGGAACAACACTTCTAAATCAGCATTTTTGGCTTCAAGGTTACTAATAGCGGGTGCAATAGTGCTACGCTCTTCAGTCATTTCAGCCTTGTCATAACGTAAACGCAAATCGTTGAGTTGTGATTTTGAATGTTGAAAATCATTCTTCAATTTTTCTTTTTCATTCCATAATTTCATTGCATCGGCACATTTGAACTGTGACAAATGGGTATAAACAATCGAATCATTAACAATAAATTCAATTTGTTCGTTGGGTTCTTGCACTTTCAATTGTGACGATTGTGTGCTATCTAAGGTCTTGCTGCTTTTTCGATAACTTTTCAACAAAGCCACGTCACGCACAAAATCTTTATCCTCACTTCTAATAATTGTTTTGTTCTCATCAGACACGAATGTGTAAATCATCACTTTGCCTGCCAACTGATTCCGATCAGAAGCAAACCAGCCCAGTTTACGCTGTTCGTCAATAACCATCATGTAATCATTAGCTAGAGAGTTGAAAGGAAATCCAATGTTTTCGGGTGCTAAAAAACTATCCGAAGAAGGTGTATAACGGGTTACAAAAATATCGTACCCACCCAGCGAATTTTCGTTGTCCGAAGCAAAATACAACGTTATCCCATCGAGCAAAAGAAAAGGATAATTTTCATTAGCATAAGTGTTGATTACCTTAGACACAGAAACTGGAGCCGACCATCTGTCGAACAATTTATAAGACGTAAACAAATCCATTTGACCATGAATCGAATCGGAATAATACACTCTATCCTTTCGTTGCGTGGTGTAAGTGATTTTATCTACAATGCGACGAGCTGTGAGCTTCAGCAAGGTTTGATTTATAGTGCCTAATTCGCTACTTGCTTTATAAAATCGCAAAAAATCGGGTTTATCCACCATAATGCTATCAACAATGGCTATATCTTCGACCTTGGTGAGCAGGCGTGCAGCCTTTTCCGACTTTATTATTTTATTTTGTAATTCCTGAATTTTTACATCTTCTGGTTTTAATGTCGCTAGGTAACTTTGGTAAGCAATCACCGATTTATCAAACCGATAAGTGGTGAAGTAGAGTTCGCCCAAATACATATCGCGCTGAGGAAACTTAGAACCTGCCATCTGGAAATGAGTAATGGCTTGTTCAGCATCCTTCATCTCATAACTACATTGAGCATACCTGAAATTGAGTTTCGCATCGTTGGGTTTATGTTTCAGCAAAGACTCATAAACGACACGCGCTTTGGCAAACTGCTTGTTATTGAAAAAAGCATCTGCATCAACCGCTCGTTGGCCGAAAAGAGAAATAGAAAGAAAAAAAGAAAAGATAATCAACTTAAATTTCATCGGGTATTGTATTCTGTGTTTTAAATTAAAATTTGCAACTAACTCTGCTATGATTTTACAATTGAAGAAATGCGGCAAGATATTATTATTACAATATCTTACCGCACTTTCCATATTAATCGTTTACTAAGGATTTACTTCGTTAGCATTTTGTATTAATTTTGTGGCTTCAGTTTCCGCTTTTGTATTTATATCGCTTGACCTTTTCTTCGCTTCATCAACTATCTTCTTCGACGCACCTTCAGCTAGTCGTTTTGTAATTGGATTGCTTGCTTTTGCCACTAGTTGATCGCCTTGAGCTTGCGCCTCAGAAATTAGTTTATCACTTAACTGTTGAGCTTGAGCACGTATCTGATCGGCTTTGGCTTGTGCAGCTTTAAGGGCTGTATCCTTTTGTTTCCGGACTTCTTCCAAAGCTTTTGCTTTGGTGTCATCTACTTTTTTATTCAACTCTTCAGTTACTTTTGCTTTTGTATCACCGAGTAAAGAATTGAGCGTACTGGCCAAATCAAGTTGAACTTTCGGTTTCATAAATGTTCCGCCAATTTTTAAACCCACAGTCGAAAATTTGCCTAAATTAAAACTACTTGGCAGTTGGACTTTACCCAGATAAGCGATCGATTTATCCAAACCGGTTGAGCCACCAAGATTCATTTTTACACCGCCAACACTTATGTCAAATGGTTTTGTATTCAATTTTCCATCTTTAATTTCGAAAAGCAAACTCAAATCCTTGATAGTCGTTGAGGCTAAATCGGAACGTTTTAAACTTTTAGCCAAAGCTGTAAGAGCAGGTACATTGCTTAATCCAACCGATTTCGTTGAAAAGGAACCATTACCAATCAATGAAGCTAAATTGGGCATCATATCTTTTTGCAACAGCGAGTTGAACGAAAGCTTAGTGGAGAATTTACCGGCTGCCTTTTCGAAAACTGGAGCAAATTTTTGCAGGGTTTCTACCTGTTTAAACATTTCGGTAAATAAAACATCTGTAATGTTCATATCGAAGTTCACAGATGGTTTTTTAGGGTCGGAAGTGCTATACAAACCATTCATCAGGATATTACCACCAAAAGCCTGAGTACTCATATTCTGGAGTTTCACATCACCATCAAGCACTCTCAACACACCTTTGGCATTAGTAAAATTCATTTTTTCGTATTGCAATTGTTTGAAATCAGCCTGCATTGTAAAATCGATATTTTTCGGAATGACTACAACAGTCATCGGTTCCGACTTGGCAGGCGTTCCCGATTTTGTTGTCTTGGCAGCAGGTACAGCAGCATCCGCAGTCATAAAATCGCTCACATTGAAGTAGTTCGATTGCATATTCAACGTTCCTTTCAGAGTTTTATCGTGAAGCGCAAAAGCTACAAAGTTTTCGAGCTTACCGGTTGCCGAAATATCATTATGCCCAATTTTCATTTGCAAGGTTGACAAATCCACATATCGATTATTGAACAATATATTGGCTTTAGCAATAGAGACATCTTGTGGCAACGATTTCATTTTTACCAACATATTATTCACATTCAACTTACCACCGAATTTGAATTTATCGTACTGATTCGTTTCATAGTACGACATTCTGCCAGCCAAATCGAGGTTCATATCCAATACACCATTCAATTTTGTACCCGCTTCCAAAGGATAAATATCTTTCACCATGCCCAAATCTATTTTGCCAACGGTTTTCATAAGCAGTTCGGGATCCGACATTGGGTAAGCTACCCGCATTTGAGCCGAAAAAAGATTCCCGGACATATTAAATGAGAACTTCGAAATATCAATCACAGTTGCATCGAGCGTCTTGCCTAGATTGGTAATGTGTGCAGCTACGTTGATATTTTGAACCGATTTTGGTAAACTTGGATATTGAAACCAGCCATTAGCAGCTGTAAGATTAAAATCGAAAGCAGGATAATTGTCGCCAATCATTTTGCCTTTCAAAAATCCATTCATATTTACATCTCCTCCTGCTTTTATACCTTCGAATGAATTGGAATAAATAGCAGGAATCATAGACAATATAGCTTTAAAATTGACCTTTTTTGCATCCAGCGTTACATCCATATCGTAACCGTCATGGAGCATTTTTACCCAACCGGCAAAAGCAAAGGGTATGGCGTTTATACGTGATGAATTTTCGGAGAAGGTGAATATCTTTTTATTCAAATTGGCATTGATATCTGCATTAAATTCCACATCTGCTTTGCTCAGATATTGCATACCATCCATCCAGTAATTAAGCGTTTCAATGGTCGTTTTAGTTTTTAGCAACGAACTATCGGCTGTAAAATCGCCCGAAGTATGATGGTTCAGGTTTAATATTTCAGCTTTCATTTTACCCTGTTCGTCCAGATAAACAATATTGGCATTTTTAAGCACAACATTCTTTAATTTCATATTAAAACTCATGGCCGAGGTATCAACAGCCTTTGTCGAATCGGTTTTTATGACGCTCCAGTTTACCTTGCCATTGGGCAGTACATGCGCAAACACGCGTGAATTATCAAACTCTAGCTTACGAATTTCATAACCTTTGTCGGAAAATAAACTTGTTAAATTTAACTCTAAATATACATTCTCGCTCGATAGTAGGGTATCTTTTTGAAACTCCCCCACCCCAATAATCCGTAGATTCTCAAATCGCACCGAGGCATTTGGGAAACTGCGTATGAAACTCAGACTAAAATCTTCAAAATCAACCTTGGCATCAAGCTTGGCATTTACTTGCTCTTGAGCCAATTTTACAATTTTACCTTTAAAAGCGAAAGGTAAAATAAGTAAGGCAGCAAAAATTATTGCGAAAACCGACAGACCAACAATAAGTCCTTTTTTTACTTTTTGATTCATAATGAGTAGGATGAATAATGTTTTGTTTTAGAGTATAACAGATAATTAAAGTACGATGTCATGTTACTGCTTTTTATGGAATGAACAAAAATACAACATATTAACGGGATGCTATTCTTTTTGTTGCGAAAATTCTATTTTTTAAACGACTACTTTTTTGCGTGAAACATAATTCGGAATCTCGTTACAGTTTAATAAGTTTTAAAACGTCAATTGAACCATCAACCGGACCGATTAAAAATAACAAAATCCCTGCTACAATATTTTGCAGCAAGGATTTTGAATTATAAATAAATGACATATCAATTATTGAGTGCAATAATTGGTTTTACTATTTTGGCTTTTATCACTTTCGTTTCCGGCTCCAATTCCATCAAAATGGTATCGCCGGCTTCTAGTTCGCCACCTAGCACTACATCTGCTAGCTCATCTTCGAGGTATTTTTGAATAGCACGTTTTAGCGGACGAGCACCAAACTGAACATCATAACCTTTTTCGGCAATATAATCTTTGGCTTCATTTGCCAATTCCAATTTATAGCCCATAGCAGTCACACGTCCGAAAATACCTTTTAATTCCAAATCAATGATAGATGCAATAGAATCCTTGCTCAATTGGTCAAACATAATCACATCGTCCACACGATTCAAAAACTCTGGAGCAAATGTACGGTTCAATGCCTTTTGAATAACACCTCGCGAAAATTCAGAGTCGCCTTCAGTCGTTGTAGAAATAGTGAAACCAACACCTTTTCCAAAATCTTTCAACTGACGGGTTCCTACGTTGGAAGTCATAATAATGATTGTATTTTTAAAATCAATCCGGCGTCCCAAACTATCCGTCAAGCGGCCTTCGTCCATTACCTGCAACAGAATATTAAATACATCGGCATGTGCTTTTTCAATTTCGTCTAGCAGAATAATTGAATATGGTTTCCGGCGAACTTTCTCTGTCAACTGACCACCTTCTTCGTAGCCCACATATCCTGGAGGTGCCCCAATAAGCCTAGAAACACTGAATTTCTCCATGTATTCACTCATATCAACACGTATCAACGAGTCGGCACTATCGAACATAAATTCAGCCAAAATCTTAGCTAAATGGGTTTTACCAACACCTGTAGGACCAAGAAAAATAAACGAACCGATTGGTTTGTTCGGATCCTTCAACCCGATACGGTTACGTTGAATAGCTTTTACAATCTTATTAACTGCTTCATCTTGTCCGATAATTTTGCTTTGCAAAACATCTTTCATTTGACGCAATTTCAGACCTTCAGCCTGTGCAATTCGTTGTACTGGAATGCCCGACATCATGGCCACCACTTCGGCTACTTGTTCTTCATCCACCGTTTCTGGGTGAAGTTGTGCTTCCTCTTCCCAACGTTTTATAGCGTCTTCAAGTTGATATTGTGTTTGCTTTTCCTGATCGCGAATTGGACCTGCCAATTCATATCTTTGTTCCGAAAGGACTTTCAGTTTTTCTTTTTTCAGCTCTTCGATACGTTTTTCCAATTCTTCTATTTCGGCAGGAACAGATACCGTACCGATATGAACACGCGATCCAGCCTCATCCAAAGCATCAATAGCTTTATCGGGAAAACAACGGTCGGTGATATAGCGATCAGTCAATCGTACGCAAGCTTTGATTGCTTCGGGAGTGTAGCGTACATTGTGATGATATTCATATCTATCTTGGATATTTTCCAAAATTTGTAAAGTCTCATCAGCTGTGGTTGGATCTACCATTACCTTTTGGAAACGACGCTCCAAAGCACCATCTTTTTCGATACTTTTTCGATATTCGTCCAAAGTTGTAGCACCCACACACTGAATTTCACCACGAGCCAAGGCCGGTTTTAGCATGTTGGCAGCATCGAGCGATCCCGGTGCACCACCAGCTCCTACGATGGTGTGAATTTCATCGATAAACAAAATCACATCAGGATTCTTGGTCAACTCATTCAAAATGGCTTTGATACGTTCTTCAAATTGTCCGCGGTATTTTGTTCCCGCCACAATCGAAGCCATGTCCAGCGATACCACGCGTTTGTCAAAAAGCACACGCGAAACACGACGCTGAATAATACGCAATGCCAATCCCTCCACAATGGCAGATTTACCCACTCCAGGATCACCAATCAGAACAGGATTATTTTTTTTACGTCTGCTCAGAATTTGTGCCAATCGTTCAATTTCTTTGTTACGGCCCACTATCGGATCTAAACGATTTTCGAGTGCAGCCTTGGTAATATCGGTTCCAAAAGTATCTAAAGCAGGTGTATCACTTTGTTTTGCACCCGACGCAGTTGGTTTCTTTTTTTGACGTGGGTCTTCATCATCGTCATCTTCATCCTGAAAACTAGATCCCATAATGATTTCCGGTTTTTCGATAAATGCCTTAGCCTGATCGTATGTTAAGTGTTCGGCTGATAAAATATCGCCTGCCAAATTATTTTTTTCTTTCAAAATAGCCAAAAGTAAATGTTCAGTATCAGCCGTTTCGGCCGACATAGAACGGGTTTCTAACTCCATGATTTTTTTTATTTTTTCCGTACTTTTCAGCGTTGGAATTTCTTGGCCGCTAGGTTCAAGGTCGGTGCGTATCTGGCTTTCAATTGTTTGTTTAATTTTTGATAAACTCACATGCAATCCATTTAATGTATCAATAGCTTTTCCGCTACCGTTACGCAAAATACCCAGCAGCAAATGCTCGGGGCCAACATAGTTATTGCCCAATCGTTCGGCTTCTTGCGAACTGTACAAAAGCACATTATGTAATTGTTCTGAATAGTTGACTGTCATATATTCGTAGTTTGATGGTTTTGCTTTCGAGTTCAGGAAATTGTAACGTAAAATCTCACTTACTCGGGATATTATATCTTTCACAAAAATAGAAATAAAAAACTAAGAAACGAGAATTATATCTGAATAATTAAGTATAAAAAAGATGCTAAAACTCTTTGGATAACTTGGTCAAAAACAATACCGAAAATTCAAAATTGTATTTTTATCGGAAATTTTGTCAGTTATGCTCAACAAATGATTTTTTTCAGTAGTTTTGTGCGCCCGAAATGCAAAATGCGTCCACGAAGAGTCATTTAACGGGCGAATTGATAACTCAAAAACAAATTAATAAAACAAATAGTTTATTATGGAACAAAAATCCTCACTTCGCGAATCAAAATCCGCACGTTGGGTGGTACTGATTCTGGTATCATTTACCATGATGTGCATGTACTATCTTACCGACGCAATGGCACCATTGCAGGAAAGTTTACAAGGCAAATTATCGTGGTCGGCTTCTGATTATGGGCTATTTACAAGTGGCTATGGCTGGTTCAACGTATTCCTTTTAATGTTGATTTTTAGCGGAATGATTCTTGATAAATTAGGCACTCGCTTCACCGGCGTGCTGGCAATATTTATTATGCTCATTGGTGCAGTAATTAAATATTGGGCCATTTCGGGTCATGTAGCCGGAACACTTGAATTTTCAATCGGATCGTGGAAGGTATTTAATGGTACTGCAAAATCAGCTGTATTTGCAGGTTTAGGCTTTGGTGTTTTTGGAGTTGGTTGCGAAATGTTCGGTATTGCTGCCAACAAAGCAGTAGTACGCTGGTTTAGAGGAAAAGAGATGGCGCTGGCCATCGGATTAAACACTTCTACCGGTCGTATCGGAACTGCATTGGCTATGTTTACTCCCCTGCCACTTGTAAACCTGACAAAAAATGTAAGTTCACCTGTTCTTTTGTCTATCGTATTATTACTTATCGGATTGTTGGTATTTATTTTCTTCACTGTTTTGGATAAAAAGCTTGACAAGGAAGAGTCTGAAGCAGGAATTGCAAGTGACGAAGAGTTCAAGTTCTCCGATGTAACTGACATTGCAAAGAACAAGGCGTTTTGGTACATTGCCATTTTGTGTGTGCTGTTTTACTCAGCCGTATTCCCATTTATCAAGTTTGCCACCAACCTTATTGTTCAAAAATTTGATGTCCCTGACACATTTGCAGGTTATATTCCGGCACTACTACCCCTAAGCGCATTGCTGCTAACTCCAGTTTTTGGTAGCATATCCGATAAAAAAGGAAAAGGGGCAACTATTATGATTATTGGCTCTATCATTCTGGTTTGCGTACATTTACTATTTTCCATACCTTCACTCAACAGTTTTCCAATTGCCATCGGACTTGTAGTGGTATTGGGTATCGCCTTCTCATTAGTACCTTCGGCCATGTGGCCAGCAATTGCTAAAATTATTCCCGAAAGCAAACTTGGAACGGCGTATGCTATGACTTTCTGGGTTCAAAACTGGGGATTAATGGGTGTTCCGTTGTTGATTGGCTATGTGCTTGACAAATATTGTATTATCGGCACTATCACGAAAATAGTAGAAGGAAAAGAACAAATTATCACACAGTACAACTACACTATTCCAATGCTTATATTTTCTTGCTTCGGAATGCTCGCTATTATTTTTGCTTTCTTACTCAAAGCCGAAGATAAAAAAAAGGGCTACGGACTAGAGAAACCCAATATTAAAGAATAGATTTTTAAAACTTAATTCTGACCCTCTTAAACTTTTTATGTTTAAGGGGGTTTTATTTTTAAAACAAGAACTAAAAAAAATCAACCATGGCATTTTATCAATTTCACAGCGAACAGAAAATCAATGCGTCGATTGGCGAAATTTGGGATTTTATTTCCTCACCCAACAACCTTAAAGAAATAACTCCCGACTACATGGGGTTTGATATAATGAACACCCAGCAATCGTCTAAAAAAATGTACGAAGGAATGATTATTGGCTATAAAGTGAGTCTACTATTGGGCATAAAGTCGACATGGATAACAGAAATCACTCATATTCGCAACAAAGAATTCTTTATAGACGAACAACGGGTTGGACCATACACCATGTGGCACCACCAACACTTTATTAGTTCAATAGAAAATGGAGTTTTAATGACTGACATTGTGAGCTATCAGCCACCTTATGGTATAATTGGAGTAATCGCAAACACATTAATCATTCGATCGAAACTTAGGCAGATATTCAACTATCGAACTAAATCTCTTGAGAAAAAATTTGGAAAATACTCTAACAAATAACCGTTTTTGATTAGTTATTTTTAAAGAAACAGAAAAAAAAGCAACAAATTAGTATCCACTTTGTCAACATTTTATCTCTAAAAAAACGTTGAATGAAAGTAAATAAAAAAAAACATTAAAATCTACATTAAGATGAAAGCTTTAAAAATTATTGGGATTGTACTGGCAACAATCATAGCGATAATCTTAATTGTCGCTTTATTTATTCCTAAAGAATTTGCTTACGAAAAATCGATTAGCATTAACGCTCCCATCGACAGTGTTTGGGCAAATGCCAACAGCTTAGCTGCATTAGACAAATGGAGTCCGTGGAATGACCACGACCCGAACATGAAGAAAATAATCACTGGAACCGACGGAACCATTGGTGCCAAGCAAAGCTGGGATGGTAAAGAGGTAGGCAAAGGAAGCCAAACCATTGCACGCATTGAAAAACCGACACTTTTTGAGACCGAATTAGTTTTTTACGAGCCACAAGAAAGTCACGGAAAAGGTTTCGTGAAACTCATTACCGAGGGCAACGGAACAAATGCTACCTGGGGTATGACAGGCACTATGCCTTATCCGTTCAACATAATGAATCTGTTTATGAACATGGAAAAATCCAAGGGTAAAGACTGGGATAAAGGATTGGGAAGATTAAAGAATTTAAGCGAAAACTGAATTTCAGATCCTACATAAAAAAAGCGAAATCCATTGTGGGGTTTCGCTTTTTGTGAATAACTTTGACGCAGAAAACTATTTGAAGGATTTGTGATGTAGAATTTTTAATCAGCTAAATATCATTACAAATTCACATGAATACTTGATTCAGCTAAAAATATGATTAACAGTTTAAACAGTTCTAACAATAACACGGAACGAATGCCCGTACTGTTTGTTGGCCATGGAAGCCCGATGTACGCCATTGAGGAGAATGAATTTGTACAAAAATGGCGCAGCTTAGGAGATACATTGCCCACACCAAAAGCTATAATTTGCATTTCGGCACACTGGGAAACACAGGGCACACAGGTAACAGCCATGCAAAATCCACAAACCATACATGATTTTGGTGGATTCCCAAAAGAACTTTACGAAATACAATACCCTGCAGCAGGAAATCCCGAACTGGCCAACGAAACTATACATTTAATCAAAAGTACTCGTGTATTACCCGACGAAAAATGGGGATTAGACCACGGTACATAGAGTGTAATCATACGCATTTATCCCAAAGCAAATGTCCCGGTTATTCAATTAAGTCTGGATTATAACAAATTGCCCAAAGAACACTATGAACTGGCTAAGGAGCTAGTATCATTGAGAAACAAAGGCGTACTGATAATTGGCAGCGGTAATATTGTTCACAATCTACGTCGGGCTGCTTGGGATAAGCCGGACGATGAAGAATACGGCTACGACTGGACAATTGAAGCAAATGAAACAGTCAAAAAGCTCATTTTAGAAAACAGACACAACGAGCTAATCAATTATAAATCATTAGGAAAAGCCATTCAAATGGCTACCCCATCAGCCGATCATTGTCTACCTTTGCTTTATACCTTAGCTTAAAAAAAAGAAGATGAACAACTTTCCTTTTTTAATGATAAAGCAGTAATGGGATCATTGACTATGACTTCAATAAAAATAGGTTAATGGATGAAATTAAGATACACCAAAATAATAATCTAGAAGTCAGTATAAAGTTATTAAAATAATGAGAATTATTTTGCAATAACGCTTTGCAGATTAAAAATAAATATGTAATTTTGCACCTCAATTTCGGATAAGGTATAAAAGTAGCAATGCCAACGGCACCTCACCTTCCCGATGTAATCAGAAAAGTCATTTAAAAAATGTACGCAATCGTAGAAATTTTAGGGCAACAGTTCAAGGTGGAAGCCGGAAAAAGACTGTATATCCATCGCATGGCAGAGGCTGACAGAGGCGCTCAAGTAGAATTTGACAAAGTATTATTGATCGACAACGAAGGTGCTATCACAGTAGGTGCTCCAGTAGTTGCTGGTGCAAAAGTAGTTTGCGAAGTATTATCGCACGTTCGTGGCGAAAAAGTAATCGTTTTCCACAAAAAACGTCGTAAAGGTTACCGAAAACGTAACGGTCACCGTCAAGACTTCACAGAATTATTTATCAAAGAAATTGTAGCTTAACCGAAAAAGAATAGAAGAAAATGGCACATAAAAAAGGGGCGGGTAGCTCAAGAAACGGTCGTGAATCGGAAAGCAAACGACTTGGCGTTAAAATTTACGGTGGTCAATTTGCTAAAGCAGGTAACATCATAGTACGTCAACGCGGAACAGTACACCACATTGGTGAAAACATTGGAATGGGAAAAGACCACACCTTGTTTGCACTTATTGATGGAATCGTAGAATTCAGAAAAAAGAAAGACAACAAGTCATTTGTTTCTGTAAAACCTATCGCAGTAGCTAACTAAGCTCCAGTCGATACGCATCACACATAAATCTCCTGTTGTTTTACATCCGTGTAAAATTGCGGGAGATTTCTTTTTTCAGTGAACAGTTATCAGTTCAACGATTAAAACAATTCAACGATTAAAACAGCAGAACTATGCTTACACTCAAATATATTACAGAAAATACCGACGATGTAATTTCTCGTTTGGCAAAAAAACATTTCGATGGCACAGCTATTATTGGCCAGGTATTAGAGTTGGACAATATGCGTAAAGCATGTCAGGTAAAAGTAGATACAGCTTCGGCCGAACTAAATAATCTATCGAAAGAAATCGGTATGCTTATGAAACAAGGCAAACAAGCTGAAGCGACTCAAGCCAAAGAAAAAACTGTTGAGCTAAAAGAAATCATCAAATTACTAGGTGACCAACAAGGAGATGCCGAGCAAAAGTTAAACGAACTGTTGGTTCAAATTCCAAATCTTCCTCACGCAAGTGTTCCCGAAGGAAGATATGCCGAAGACAATTTAGTGGAACGTTCGGGCGGCGTAATGCCTACCTTACCTACCGATGCGGTTCCACATTGGGATTTGGCAAAAAAATACGACTTGATCGATTTTGAATTGGGTGTAAAAATTTCGGGGGCAGGATTTCCTGTTTACAAAGGGAAAGGTGCTCGTCTGCAACGTGCATTGATTAATTTTTTCTTAGACAATGCCACTCAAGCTGGATATTTGGAAGTTCAACCACCGTATGTGGTAAATGCCGCTTCGGGTTACGGAACAGGTCAATTACCTGATAAAGAAGGACAAATGTACCACTGCACGATAGATGATTTATATTTAATTCCAACTGCTGAAGTTCCGGTAACCAATATTTACCGCGATGTTATTCTCAATGAAAACGAATTGCCTATAAAAAATACAGCCTATTCAGCTTGTTTCCGTCGTGAAGCGGGATCGTACGGCAAAGATGTACGCGGACTTAACCGCTTGCACCAGTTCGACAAAGTAGAAATCGTTCAGATTCAACATCCCGACAAATCGTACGAAACCTTAGACCAAATGGTGAACTACGTACAAACATTGGTCGAAAAATTAGAATTGCCATGGCGTATTCTTCGTTTGTGTGCTGGTGATATGAGTTTCACTTCTGCATTAACGTTCGATTTTGAGGTATATTCAGCTGCTCAAGAACGCTGGCTAGAGGTAAGTTCTGTTTCGAACTTCGAGAGTTATCAGGCCAATCGTTTAAAATGTCGTTTCAAAGGAAATGACAAGAAAACACAACTCGTTCACACACTGAACGGTAGTGCTATGGCGCTACCTCGTATTGTAGCTGCATTACTTGAAAACAATCAAACACCCGAAGGTATCCGCATTCCGAAGGCATTGATTCCATATACCGGATTCGAAATCATTAATTAGTATTTTGTTCCACAACAAACCAAGAGCTTAAAATCCAGTGATTTTGGGCTCTTCGTCATTTCAAGAATAACACCCTAAATAAATATCCAGTATTTCGCTAAAATTTACATATAGTACATTTATTTAGATTTTTTTATTCTTGAATTAAAAAATATAGTTGTATTTTTACGTCATGTTTCATTTTTGAAATAAATATAAATCACATAAAACACATCTACATGAATCACTTAATGTTTCTCAACTTAGGCCCAGGCGAAATAATCATTATTGCTTTAATTGTACTTTTATTATTTGGTGGAAAGAAAATTCCAGAATTAATGAAAGGCGTTGGGAAAGGCGTAAAAAGCTTTAAAGATGGTCTTAATGATATAGAGAATGAAATAAAAAAAGACCCAAAAGACGACGATAAACAAGACATAGCCAAGTAAGCATGAGCGAAATTGCTGAAAGTGAAATGACCTTTTGGGATCATCTCGATGATTTACGAAAAATTCTGTTCAGAATAGCTGTTTTTATTACTATTCTGGGGCTTGGATTTTTCTCGTACATGAAAGAGATATTCGATAATGTGATTCTTGCACCCAGTAGGGATGATTTTTTTCTTTACGAGTGGATGAATCGGATGAGTACCAAATATCCAATTTTCCCTGATTTCTGCGTTGGAAAATTTCAAGTAAAGATTATCAATATTAATCTTTCTTCCCAATTTTTCATTCATATGTCTACCTCCATGTGGCTGGCATTGGTAGCGGGCTTTCCGTTTATTATTTATCAGCTTTTTGTATTTGTAAAACCAGCACTTTATAGCAACGAGCGCAGAAACACTGGTGCTGCTTTTTTCTTTGGTAATATCCTTTTTTATATGGGTGTAACCGTAGGCTACCTCATGGTTTTTCCACTAACTTTGCGATTTTTAGCAGGTTATAATTTAAGTTCCTACATCGAAAACAGTGTTTCACTCGATTCGTACATGGACAGTTTTTTGATGCTTTGTTTTATTATGGGGCTTGTTTTTGAGTTGCCATTATTATCGTGGTTCTTATCCATGTTAGGCATTTTAAAACGTTCTTTTTTTACAAAATTCAGAAAACATGCTGTTGTAATTCTATTAATTATAGCAGCCGTTATAACTCCATCCGGTGATCCATTTACATTAATGGTTGTATTTTTACCCATTTATATGCTTTGGGAAGTAAGTGCCTTAGTCGTAAAAAAATAATTCGTTATTGTCCTTACGTATAACAAATCATTTGAATTTCTATTATTATTTAATTAACTATTAAATCATTATGAAAAGAAGGGATTTTTTCAAATCAGCAGCAGTTGTGGGTATTGCTAGTATTTTTAAAACCAACGCTTTGGCTGCGAGTACTACAGCGAGCAATGTCTCTGTTCAAACTGCCGCCGATATGGTAGCGGTAATGGGAGGCGAACCTGAAATTATGCTCATAAGAGCCATGAAAGAGTTGGGCGGAATTGGCAAATATGTAAAAAAAGGACAAAAAGTAGTTATCAAACCTAATATTGGTTGGGACAAGAAACCAGAAATGGCAGCCAACACCAATCCTGAACTTGTGGGAGCTTTAATTAAGCTATGCAAAAGTGCAGGAGCATCGGAGGTTCTTGTTTTTGATCATACCTGTCAGGGTTGGCAAGAATGCTATGTAAATAGCGGAATAAAGGCTGCCGTAGAGAAAGCAGGTGGAAAAATGATACCCGGCAACGATGAGTCATATTACCGGGAAGTTGAGGTTCCACAAGGTGTTCACATGAAAAAAGCAAAAATTCATAAAGCCATTCTCGACTGCGATGTATGGTTTAATGTGCCTGTATTAAAGCATCATGGTGGTGCAAAAAATTCTATATCAATGAAAAATTTGATGGGAATAGTTTGGGACAGACAGTTTTTTCATTCCAACGATTTGCACCAATGTATTGCCGATGCTGCAACTATGCATAAAAAACCGGCACTCAACATAATTGATGCATACCGAATTATGAAATCAAATGGCCCTCAGGGAAAAACCGAAGCTGATGCAGTGCTGTTGAAATCACTGATTATTTCACCGGATTTTGTAGCTGCTGATACTGCTGCTATGAAAATGTTTTCGCAAGTACAACCTACCGATATTGCAGATGTTCGATACATCGCCATGGCCGAAAAACTAAAAGTTGGAACTCAGCATCTTGAAAAATTGAATGTCAGAAAAATAAAACTGTAGATCCCAAAAAACGGATGTAGTTTTCTCATCATTAACCCCCAATTTGCTAACTACTAACTGCATATTACTAAAATGAAATATCTGAAAAACATCAGAGTTGTGCTTGCAATTCTTTTTTTTCTTCCCATCTTGCTATTCTTAATTGATTTTACGGGAAAATTACCGCAACAGATGCATGCGCTGCTCAAAATTCAATGGATACCTGCATTGCTTTCACTCAATCTGATTATTATCATTGCGCTGGTGATTTTGAGTCTTCTATTCGGACGAATCTATTGCTCAACTATTTGTCCATTAGGCATTTTTCAGGATGTTGCTGCCCGAAAATCGCAGTTTTTTTCCAAGAAGAAAAAGAAGTTTCATTACGAATACCGTAAACCACAAACTATATTGAGGTATTCTATTTTAGTATTGACAGTACTTTTCTTTATTTTTGGCAGTTCATTTTTAGTAGTGCATCTTGACCCCTACAGCATTTTTGGTCGCATTATTTCACAACTCATACGTCCTTTGGCACTGTTTGCAAACAATGGTATAGCAACCATCTTTAGTAACATGGGGAACTATTCTGTTTTCAAGGTTGAACAACTCACATTTGTACCGATAGCTTTTGGAATAACATTGGCCTTCTTTGTACTTATAAGTGTAATGTCATGGTTTGGCGGTCGATTATATTGCAATACCGTATGTCCAGTTGGAACAACATTAGGTTTATTGTCAAAACTATCCGTTTTTAGGATAGCAATCAACGAATCGTCGTGCAATCAATGTGGTGTCTGCGAAAAATCGTGTAAATCGCAATGTATCGACAGTAAAACAAAGACTGTAGATCAGTCTCGCTGTGTAAGTTGTTATAATTGTCTTACGGTCTGTAAAAGATCCAGCATGAAATATCAGTTTGGATATCGGAAACAAGAAGTAGAAACTAATTCGCAAGTCACTGCAGATAACAACAGACGCACTTTTTTGCTTACCTCGAGTGCAGTGATTTCTACATTGGTCTTTGCCAACGCAAAATCGCTCACAGGAAAAAAAGATGATGCAACGCTTACCCGCACTCCGATAATGCCTCCGGGAGCAGGCTCAATAGAACATTTCAATACTAAATGTACTGGTTGCCAGTTGTGCGTAGACAAATGCCCAATGCAAGTACTAAAACCGGCAACACTACAATATGGTATTTCGGGTATCATGCAACCGCATTTGAATTTTACAACTCATATTTTTTGTAGTTTCGACTGTAACATTTGTTCTTCGGTGTGCCCAACTGGCGCGTTAAAGGAAATGCCCATTGAAGAAAAAAAACTGGTTCAGATTGGAGTTGCTAAATTCAGAAAAGATAAATGTATTGTAGCAGTTGATGAAACAGATTGTGGAGCTTGCTCTGAACATTGCCCAACACAAGCAGTACATATGATTCCATACAAAAATGGATTAACCATACCTGAAGTTACCGAGAATATTTGCATCGGTTGTGGAGGATGCGAGTCCATCTGTCCGGCGAGTCCCTATCCTGCTATTTATGTAGACGGAAATAAAATGCAAATTACAGCAAACAAACCAGCAGAAGCCCTCAAATTCGAAAAGAAAATTGATGATTTTGGATTTTAGAGAAAAGCAGTATCCCGAACTTGAAAAAGATTGTAATAATTCTTTATAAACAGTTAACATGTCATCATATTTTGGTGGTTAAATGGCAAAAAAATGCTATCTTTGCGTTCCAAATTTAAAGGCATAGCATGTTAGAAATAATTATAAAGGGGATTTTAATCGGATTATGCATATCAGTGCCTTTGGGGCCAATTGGTATGTTATGCATACAACGAACCCTGAATAGGGGGCAAAAATATGGTATAGTTACCGGACTAGGTGCTACCTTCTCCGATTTAATTTATACTATTATTACTTTATTTTTCCTCAGCTTCGTATTGGATTTTATTGAAATACACCGCTTTGCAATTCAACTCATCGGAAGTGTTGTGGTAGCTGGTTTCGGATATTATATTTTCAGAAGTAACCCTGCCACACAGCCCAAGCCGAACGAAACTCTTAAGCATTCGTTGTTTGGTGACTTTGTAACCTCTTTTGGATTAACCCTCTCTAACCCATTAGTTTTATTTGTATTAATTGCACTTTTTGCACGATTTGAATTTATTGGAAATAATACCACGTTATATGTTTCAATAATTGGAATTTTGTCAATTTTGGGTGGTGCGTTTATTTGGTGGAGTGTACTTACTTTTTTGGTCAGTCGTTTCAAAAATAAAATGAACATGCGGGAATTGAAAATTCTAAATCAAATCACGGGCTTTATCATTATTTCAATCGGGGTAGTTGGGCTTCTGCTTGGCCTTTTGAAAGTCGGATCAGTCTAAATAACTCGCTTCATTACACGTAGTGTATGCGTATACTCTCCCGTTTTTAAAGAAATAATACCTTGAGAATCTATCGAATCAATCCTCACACAGCCCGAAGCGTGAATTATTTGGTGTGAATTGAGTAGAATACCAACGTGAATTATCTTGCGTTCCAGATTCTCAAAGAAAACCAAATCGCCTGCCTGCGCTTCGAAAAGGAAATCGATAACACGACCGAATTCCACTTGGTGGGCAGCATCCCGCGGCAGTTGAATACCACACATGGCATATACCACCTGCACTAGTCCCGAACAATCAATTCCCATAATGCTTTTACCGCCCCAAAGATAAGGTGCGTTGAGAAATTGCAGGGCGCTACTTGTAATTTGCTGCAACAAGGACTCAGGGTTATGTTGGTTGGACGACATGTTTATTTGATAAATTTCATCGTCAATAATGCATCTTCCGTAATTGTACGATGGGAAATAGCTACCTCCGGGCAAATACATTGTTTGATGAGAAACCGGCTTATCGCAGATTAGAAAAGGAACAGGAATGCAAAAAGTGGGTGAATTGGAAAGCCGTTTAGCTTCTTCGGAGGAAAGAATTTGAACCATTTTTGAATCAACCCATCCCTCACAGTTATCAGTTAGATTTCTGACATACAGCCAACGTTCGCCAAGCTCTGCAACCTCAATAACTTCAACCCGCTCACCAAACAAAAGCTGGGTGTGCAATTCGCTGCTTTCGATGTCACTCACTCGAAGTGAAACTAATGGTAGTGTAATTATGCCTGTCATGATGATTGATTGGAATAGCAGACAGAACTAATTCCATCATCACTAATCATTGATTACTGAATAGATTTAGCACAAAAATACTGAAAGTTTGCTTAACACGCTACAATTAGCAGATTTTTTCGTAATTTTCGACTCTTTTATATTTAAAACAATCTTAGTTCATATTGGCTCCGGTTATGAAAATAAACATTACTCAAACTCAGGTTCAAAATATTACAAAATTTGGGCTATTCATTTGTGTTATAGCACTCATTGTACAATTATTCCCCACCAAAAACAAGTTCAAATATCAGTTTGAGGTAGGTAAACCGTGGTCGTATGAGTTGATTACAGCTTCATTCGATTTTCCTATTTACAAAAGTGACCAACAAATATCGAAGGAAAAAGAAGAGATACTCAAGGACTTTACACCCTATTTTAAGCTAGACAGCACTAAACATAACCTCCAGATCAACAAATTATTTACCGACTGGAAGAAAAAAACCGGAAAGTTCCCTATTTCTCAGAAGTATATTAAACATAAATTCCAAAACATTTACGCCGTTGGTATTATCTCTGTGGCTGACTACAATAAATTGTTAGAGGATAAGCGCGAAAACATATCCTGCATCACTCCCAGCAGAGTATCGCATACCTTGGCTGTAGAAAATGTGTACACTCCCAAAACTGCGTACGAAGAAATACTGCGCGATGCCCCCGAATCCATCAAATCCTACGATTTGAATTTATATTTGGTAGAAAATCTAAAATTCGACAGTGCCACTACCGAATTATCAAAAACAGACCTGTTAAAGAATCTGTCTCTGACATCGGGAATGGTTCAAACCGGACAACGGATTATTGATAGAGGCGAAATTATAACCCCGGCAAATTATCTGGAACTAAGTTCGCTTAAAATTGAATACGAAAAACGCAAAGGATCTATTCAGCAGTCGGCTATCGTTGTTGTTGGTGAAATTATCATGATTTCCGCACTAATTTGCTTATTCTTTTCGTACATCTACCTTTTCCGCCCACGCATCTACGACAAATTCGGCGATTTGCTCTTTCTGTCGCTGCTTATTGTAATGATAATAGGTCTGACTGCATTTGCACAGCATTACGACACCTTGAGCTATTACATGGTTCCGTTTGCGCTAATCCCCATCATCATTCGGGTTTTCTTTGATCCTCGTACGGCTTTATTTGCCCATATTTGCACCATGCTCATCATTTCATTTATGGTGGATAATTCGTTCCAATTTATACTTTTACAAGTCACCGTGGGTATGGCTGCTGTTTCGAGTTTGAAGGACATGACACAACGTTCGCAATTAGCGCAGACAGCTTTGTATATCTTTTTGTGTTACTGCGTTATGTATCTAGCGTTCCAATTTATTTCGGAGGGAAATATAGAACGTATCAGCTGGCAACCCATTCTTTATTTTTCCATCAGTAGTGTTTGCTTACTTTTTGCTTATGTTTTGATTTATATTTTCGAAAAAATGTTCAGCCTGATATCCAGTGTCACACTGGTTGAATTAACAAATATCAACAGCGATTTGATGATGAAATTTGCCGAAGTAGCACCGGGGACTTTCCAACACACGCTACAGGTGTCGAATCTTGCTACCGAAGCGGCTAAAAAGATTAATGCCAACAGTTTATTAGTGCGAACTGGTGCCTTGTATCACGATATTGGAAAAATGAAACACCCTGAATTTTTCACAGAAAATCAAATGGGAGGTAAAAATCCACTCTCGGATATGGATTTTGAAGAAGCATCCAGAATTGTTATCAACCACGTAACCGATGGAATTGAAATTGCTAAGAAAAGTCATTTACCGGAACAGATTATCAATTTCATTGGTACGCATCACGGATTAGGCAAAACAAAGTTTTTCTATAATTCATTTATAAATGCTTTTCCTGATAAAACGCCTAACGATGAAGCCTTTACCTATCCGGGGCCATTGCCAAACAACAAAGAAACAGCTATACTGATGATGGCCGATGCGGTAGAAGCGCGTTCCAGAAGTTTGGGAATTTATACCGAAGAAAGTATCGATGAGATGGTGGAGAGCATGATTAACAGTCAGATAGCCGAAGGGCAATTTAGAGACGCACCGATTACATTTAGAGATGTGGAAACCGTGAAATATGTTTTTAAAGAAAAAATTAAAAACATATTTCACACTAGGATAGCTTATCCTGAAGCGAATAAGATTACACACTAATACAACACAAGCTCCAAAAATATTAAATTTTTGGAGCTTGTGTTTGTAAATCAGATTTTTATTATTATCCCGATAGTAGGCAGAATATTTCCGGCAAAACTATCGAGTATTCGGAGTCCTTGTTTGTTCGTATCACCGTTGGCATCAGATATAACGGCTCCACTGGCATTTAAATTGGTATAAACCGGAGCCCCCTGAGTCTTAAAATTATATACATTTTGAATGTCGGTGTAGATATTTAAAACCCATTTGTTGAAATAAAACTCCTTGTCGATACGCACATCCAACTGGTGAGCATTGGGTAAATGGAGCGTATTGAATTTCGAATAATCCAGATATGGTTGATTAGTGATGTTCCAGGCTTCTTTAATATACGATTTTGAATCAATAGGTGTGTAGGGCGCTCCGCCCACAAAACGCCATCGCAAAGCCACATTCCAGTTTTTAGGCAACTGGTAACTGGCTATCAGATTGAATAAATGCTTAGTGTCCCAAGATGAAGGAACATAATTGTTGGCCAAATCAGTAAACTCGCTTCTAAAATAAGTATAGGTTGCTGTCAGATTCATTTTATTCATCTCCATTATCTTGACCAGAAATTCCACTCCATAAGCACGACCTTTACCTGTTGAAATAATTTCTTCATCACCCACTTGCCCAAAATTGGTTCCTTTGCTGGCAATACTCAACCCGTCCATCACCGAAAATGGATAATAATGATACCCTTTATAGAATCCTTCTACCGTCATGCGCACCTTTTCCATAAGGCGATAGTCAAACCCAACGATGGTTTGATTGGAAATGGTATAACGTAAATTTTTATTTTGATTTACGAAAACACCTCCAGCATTTTTATAACCGAGTGTGGTATAAGCAGGCTGAAGGGCATAGCGTCCAACATTGGCGTTTATATCCAGTTTTTCGGTTAGTGGGTATGAAGCCGACAGACGCGGTGAAAACTGATTGAGCGGGTTGCGCATATTATCGTTATAATTGAGCCCGGCAAAGTTTATTCCGAGTGATAATTTTAGTTTATCATTGAAGTATTCGTCCGATGCTTGAACGAAAGCCTGATATCCAAACGAATTAATGCCAGTTGTATAATTTAAATCGGTTATTGTATTATTCAAATACAATTTTCGACTAGTTTCATTGGTATAATGTGTATACTTAATGCCGGCTCCATACGATAGTTTGAAAGGCAAATCGGGATAATTACGTTCAAATCGCAACTTATTTTCAGCTTCGTCCGACTTGTAATCCGAGGTTTTGCCCTTCGTTTCATCATTCTCCAAATACTTAAAATTAGAAGTACGGAGCATGTTACGACTGAGCACCCAAGTATCGTAATGCGTGTCACCATAATGTTTGTAGACCATACCTACCGTATAATTCCATTGCTTATAAGTAGGCAAATAGGCCAGCAGATATCGCTGACTTTCAGTGGAATTGTTAATGCCAGAATTGAGCACCATATTATCAATAGCACCTATACCGACAAATGAAATTTCATTCTTTTTATCCAACTGAATTTTATATTTTACCTGAAAATCATTGTAGGTAGGTAGAAATGGTAAGCCAATGGCAGCAAATAAAAACTGTAAATACGATTGTCGAGCTGAAACAATAAAAGTCGATTTATTGCCAATAGGTCCATCGATAGTCAAAGCAGCATCCGAAGCACCCACCGACAGTTTGGTATGTATGCGATCTTTACTACCATCTTTCTGCTTTATTTCCATCACCGAGCTAAGAGCATTGCCTCTGTTGGCAGGAAAAGCTCCGGTGTAAAAGTTTATTTCGCGAACAAAGTCGGGATTGATAACGCCCACTGTTCCGCCCGACGAACCTTGAGTGGCAAAGTGATTGATGACCGGAATTTCAATACCGTCTAGATAAAATACATTTTCAGAAGGACCACCACCTCGTACTATTAAATCGTTACGATTCGGGTCGGTAGCTCCCACTCCGGGTAATGCTTGCACCACTTTGGAAACATCACGGTTAGCACCCGCACTTTTCTCTATTTCCTGAACTCCAACTGACAATACCGAAATTGGGCTTTCTATTTTTTTTAAATTGATGTTAGAACGGACTGTAACCTCGGATAGTTGAACAGCACTTTGTTCTACCGCAACATCCAAAAAACTTGTTTGATTCCCTTGCACCTGGACTTCAGGCGAGATGGTTTTTTTGTAACTCACACTACTAATAACCAACCGTTTAAATCCTGGCTCCAGACCAGTAAATGTATAGTTACCATCCAAATCGGTTGTTGTACTAATCGTTGTACCATCAATTAAAATTGCTGCAAACTCCAGAGCCTGATTGGTTTTGGCATCGTAGATACGACCTTTAAGTATGCCCTTTTGAGCAAAAACGTGCGCCGATAGAAGTAATATTAGAAACAAAATCGGATTCCTTAGTTTCATCTGTTTATATTTTTTTTGTTAGTTGTTGCATAGCTTGTGCATCTGCAAATGGAGAATTTGCAACTAACGTGATCTCTTGATTTAAACCTTTTGGGAAGTTCGTTTCAGACATTGTTAGGTTTGAGTTATTAAATTTATCCAATTACAATAAAATAACAATACAAACAACAATATGTTTGAAAAAAAAAAATAAATAGTGGAATAGAGAATATCTATAATTTGTTATCGGTGAAATAAACAGCTTGCTCTCTATTGTCAACTGTTAGCAATCTTTTTCACGGCATCGTAAATTGGCACCAAATAATTATTTTCGAATCGGCAAAGCAAGCAGATATTGCCAATAGGCTTAGCACTTGCCCACTCTAATTCGAGAACCGAATTGTTGTAAAGGATTTTGGTCACAAACGATTTACCAACTTTGAAGAGTAAATCGAAGTCCTGCATTTCGAACTGAAGATTTTTTTTATCGAAGTTTTCAGTTTCAAATTCGCATGTGTAAACAGCATTTTCGGCACATTCTGTGCGCAAATACAAGCCTTTGTCGACAAATACAGGCGAAGCACTCTTTTGAGTTTTAAACTGACTTACAGGAATTTGCCCTTTAAAAACAGGCACGTCATCCTGTTTAATCTCAATTTCTGCAATATGTTTGGCCAATAAATACGAGCCGTGAATCAAATCATTGTAATGAAAAAATTCTTCCCAGTTATGAAATATAGTAGTGTCCTTTGGCATATAATTACCCAAAACGAGCTCTGCTCCTACTCCAGTTAGTTGAATATGTATTTTCGACATTGTAGTTTTATTTTGTTATTGTCGCAAATTTACACAAATTAAACGCAAATTTAAAATAGAATTAAAACAATCACTTATTTGCAAAAAAAGAAAATTGTTACAAATAAATCTAAATACATCATGAGTTCGAATGCACAAACCGTTAAATAACGTTTAACAGCGAATTGATTTATATAAAAATTATTTTAGAATAGATATATTTGCATTGATTAATAACAACATAAAAATAAATTTATGAAACTTTTTGTTCTCTTCTTATCTTTTCTATTTACCTGTATTGGAATTTCAGCACAAATTTTAAAAGGAAGTATTAGCAAAGCAAACGGCGAACCAATTTCCTACGCCACATTGTATATTCACGAAAATACGTCAGGTATAGTGACTGATGAACAAGGTAAGTTTCAGACCAAACTCCGTGCCGGCACCTATACCTGTGAATTCAGATCGCTAGGATACGAGTTGCAAACAAAAACGATAGAGATGAAACCCGAAGGCATGACACTTCAAATTACACTCGCCGAGAAAGAAATAAAACTCAACGAGTTACTGGTAAAACCGTCGAAAGACAATCTGGCCAATAGGGTTATGCGTCAAGCCATTGCACACGCTCCCGAACATCTATATCAAGTGAAAAGTTTCAGTTCCGAAAACTACATGAAAGGAAGTTTCAAAATTGAGAAGCTTCCTACTTTGATGAAGATGATGATAAAAGACAAAAAGTTTCTTTCACTTATCGGCAAACTGATGGTATTGGAATCAAAAAATCTGGTCACTTTCCAATCGCCTTCAAAATACACACAAAAAGTGATAGCTATAAAAAGTTCAATACCAAAGGAGGTAGAACCCAAAGGAGGTATGCGGATTGGCACTTCAAGCATTTACCAGCCCTATTTCATGGACTATATATCGCCTTTATCTACAAAAGCGTTTCAGTATTACCAGTTTAAGCTAGAAGATATTTATACAAGTGATGCATACACAGTTAACAAAATAAAGATAACTCCCAAAATGCAAAGCGATAAACTTATGTCAGGTTACATTTATATTTTGGAAGACAATTGGAGCGTATTTTCATTTGATTTCAATACATTGGAAATGGGCACTACCACCAACAATAAAATTACCTATCAAGAAATAAAACCCACTGTATTTCTGCCAATTACTTCCGAATCGTACATAAATATTGGCACTATGGGAGTAAAAGGATACGGGCGATATTACTCATCTGTGAAGTACAACGATATCAAGGTCAACAGCTCTATTGTTGCACGCCAAAACCCACAAGAGCCCAAAGAACTTACAAGGACAACTCCCAAAAAGCCGAGCAAGGTACTTGCCAAAATAGCTCAACTGTCAGCAAAGGAAAATCTAAAAACAAGAGAAGCCATTCAGTTGGCACGCTTAATTGCAGAAGAGAATAAACCGCTAGAGAATAAAAAGAAATCGCTTGAAATTAAAGACGATGAATTAGTAAAAATGGAAGTCGATTCAATGTCAACAAAGCGCGACTCAACCTATTGGGAAGAGATTCGGAATGTGCCACTCAGAGGCGACGAAGCAGGTAGTTTCAAGCGAAATGACTCACTTCAAGGCCCTAAAAATATTAAAACTGGTCAGAACTCCATTTCTGTAAATTTGGGAAATTCAAACAAATCATCGTTGCTCACCGGGGGTAAAATCATGTTAGGCAAAACAAATTACTTGCGATATAATGGCCTATTGTATGGCTGTTCAGGCGAATATAATTTTGTGGATGGTCTATGGCTAGGACAATCATTCTCCCTATTTATCAACACAACAAAAACTAACAATATCATAATTGAACCCGAGCTTTATTATACCACTGCGCGTCATTCTTTGATCTGGAACTTGAATAACAGCTATCAATATGCACCGTTATCCAATGGAAAATTAAGTATAGCCTTGGGTAATAGCAGCGAGGATATTCAGGAAGGAAAAGGTGCTTCGAGGCTGTTTAACTACATGTCATCAATTCTAACTGGCGAAAATGTTATCCGATTTTATCAAAAGAAATATGTTTTTATTGAGAATCAAATAGATATAGCCAACGGTTTACGGTTAACTACGAATATCAATTACGAAAACAGAACCTTGCTAACAAATAACACAAGTTATCATTGTTTTGGTCATGCGCCATTACCAAACTATCCAGATCAGGCATATAGTAATGCATTCCCAAACCATACTGCCACCACGGGCACGCTAAAATTGGAATACACGCCCTACGTGAAATATAGAATCAAGGACGGCAAAAAAGAAAATGCTGGTTCTGCCCATCCAACTTTTACTGTAAAATTCAAAAAGGCAATTCCAATACTCAGCGGAAATCAGCAGTCGAACTATGACAGAGCAGATTTCTCGGTATATCAAAACCTCAAGGTATCCGAATTCGATCAGTTCAGTTATCAGGTTATAGGCGGAGCATTCCTCACCAAACAAAAACTATTTGATCCAGACTTCAATTACTTTACTACCAGTTCGCTATTGGTTAGCGATAAACAGTTCGACAACAGTTTTGCCCTTTTGCCAAACTACAGCAACAACCAAAATAAATGGTTAATAACCTCTTTCAATTATAAATCGAAGTATCTACTTTTAAAAAGAATTCCTTTCTTACAAACCAAACTTTTTACTGAAGCACTCCATTTCAAAGCTCTTTGGAACGAACAAACGGGCAAACCATATTCCGAAATTGGTTATTCGTTAAGAGTTGGAGTTCTATATCAAATTGGATTTTTTGGAAGTTTTCAAGGAGTAAAGCATTTGGATACTGGCATTAAAATCAGTCTTCCATTATTAAATATGATACATCCACTTCGATGAATTTAAAAATTAGTACTTAATGTATTTTTACAGAAGTCTCTAGGTTAAGGGTTATGTCTTAAAAATAAACATATAAACCAAATTTGATAAGTAGCTAAGACGGCATCAAATTATTAAAATAATATTAATTAAAGAACAAAACTATTTTTTCATTGTTTAATCTTGAAAAACGACATAATGTTCCACATTCAAAAAAAATGATTCATATGAAAAAGATTAGTTTATCGATAGTAGTTTTACTATTTACAGTTACGGCATTCTCGCAAACATGGGTTTCGGACGCTGCGCATTCTCGTTTAGGGTTTTCCATTTCGCACTTGGCCATTTCATCGGTTACAGGCAACTTCAAACAATTTGAAGTGAAAGCAACTACTGTAAAGGCAGATTACAGCGATGTAAAAATTGAAGTTACAGCACAAATTGCAAGCATCAATACAGACAACGAAAAACGGGATGCTCATTTAAATAGTGTCGATTTTTTTGATGCAAAGCAGTTCCCTACTCTTGACTTCAAAAGCACAACTGTAACAAAAATTAATGACAAAAACTACAAGCTAGCTGGGAATCTTACAATGCACGGTGTTACAAAACCAGTTGTTTTAAATTTAGTATTTGAGGGCAAGATAACCAATCCAATGAACAAAAAAGATATAGCTGTATTTAAAATTAACGGCATTTTAAAAAGATCAGACTTCGGCATTGGTAGTAAATATCCGTCAGCGATGGTTGGCGATGAAGTGAAACTAGATGCAAGCGTAGAACTTAGTCCGGCAAACTAAATTAATATTTATGGGTATTCTAAGAGTAAGGCTTACACAAATCAATGTGTAAGCCTTGTTTATCTAATCTAACGAAATATGAACTCGCAAATGGCAAAAAACCGCATTGCAAAATACGACTTCACCATAGTTACGAGCCTAGACAATTAATATAATTCTTCAATTATCACACCTATACCCTCACTTTTCAATAAAGCTAACGATTTTGAACAAATAGCAGAAGAACAAACCAGCGATACTTTCAAATCGGCATCTATACATTGTATTTGCTTAGCTATTTCTAGAATTTTGGCCGCATCTTTTTGAATAATTCGGCTCTTGATAAGCTTTACAATAGCTATATGATTTTCGCCAATAGTTCGTAAAGCAATCCTGGGCGGCAAATTATAGTCGGAAGCGCTTGCTGATTTCATTGCATCAACTTGCTTTAAGTAAAATAGCGCATGATTGCACCGTTTACTTGTTTACTTGTTTACTTGTTTACTTGTTTACTAAACTCTTTCAAGCGCTCTTCAAGTACTACCATTTGATCGAATCGGACAAACGATACACAAGCTCGTAAGCCGTTAGGGTCATCGCTTCCTGTTATGACCAGCGAAATGGCACTGATGCCGTAGTACAAAAATTCTTTCATCAACTCTCCACTCGTCATACCTGGGTAAGCAATAGTGAAATAAAAACCATCAGCCAACTCACGGTCTTGGTCATTATACACAATATAAAAACCATATTTCAGAAATAAAGTTTTCATTATCCGAGCCTTTTCGCCGTAAGGATGTAGTGCATTTGCGAAGTCCAATTCACCATCATTCAGCGCTTTCAGCGTTGCTGCAAGTGCATATTGTGCTGAGTGCGAAGTACCGGCTGTGGTGGCATACAATACGCCATAAGGAATAAAATGCCCGAGTACATCACTGGTGAAATAGTTTTTCAAATTCGGATAGCGGCGTGTTCTCAGTTTTTCGGAGGTTATCATCATACCAATACGTTGCCCGGCATAGCTAAAAATCTTTGATGCCGAAAGCAACAAGATATAATTATCGGTGTAATTTGCCACCGAAGGTTGGTAGGGCGCAACACCTGCAATGCCGTAATGATGGCGAAAATCCATCCCAAAATAAGCTAAATCTTCCACTACTATCACATCATATTTGGTAGCTAACTCCCCAATAATTTGCAATTCAGCTTCCGAGAAACATATCCACGATGGATTGTTGGGCGACGAATAACAAATAGAGCAAATAGTACCTTCAGCTAAAAATGATTCGAGTATATCACGAAGTTTTTCTCCACGAAAATGCAGGATGTCAAATGATTTATAAGGTACACCGATTAAATGGAGTTGCGATTTTTGAACTGGAAAACCGGGGTCGATAAACAGCGTGTAGGGTTTATCCGGATCGGTTCGCGCCGCAGACAGCAGAGCCGCAAAACTCCCTTGCATCCCTCCAACTGTTGGCACACAGTTAAGTGGACTGACTTCGATATTGATAAACAACTTGGCAAAACGAGCTATCTCACTTTTGGCAAAAGGAATGCCCTCTATATTTGGATATTGAGCTGCCAAACCACTGTCCAGTCCGCGTTTCTCAGCCTCGATAGCAATAGGTGAAGCCGGTAAACCTGGCACACCCATTTCCATGTGTATAAATTCCTGTCCGCTTTGCTGCTCTATTTGCGCTACCAATTTACCCACTTCGCGAATGGATAAACGGGTAATATCCAACTCTCCAAATTGAGTAAAAAGTGAATCGACAATTTCTTTTTCTATAATCATTTTCAATGTTTAATAAATCACTTTTTTCTTTTATCAACCACTCTCACCGCTTTTCCTTCGCTACGCACAATGGTTTTCGGCTCTACCAATGTTACTTTCACACTTAAACCAATAGCCGAATTAAGTGCGTGCGAAATCTTTTTCGATAAATCCTGCAACTCACGTATTGTGTCGGTCAATTTGGTTTCGTCCAATTCCACTTGCAATTCCAAAGTATCCAGATTGTTTACATTGTCCACATAAAGCATGTAGTGTGCACTTGTCTCGCCCATCTCGAGGAGTACATGTTCTATTTGCGATGGGAACAGATTTACACCGCGAATAATCAACATATCGTCACTACGACCGGTGATTTTTTTCATGCGTACGATTGTTCTACCGCACTCACATTTTTCTCGATTTAGCGTTGATAAATCCCGTGTGTTGTAGCGCAGCAACGGAATACCTTCTTTGGTAAGTGTAGTAAATACCAATTCGCCCTCTTGTCCATCGGCAAGTGCTAATTTGGTATCGGGGTGTACTATTTCCGGAAAAAAATGATCTTCATGAACATGCAATCCCGTGTGAGCCTGACAGTCGTTGGCTACACCCGGTCCCATAATTTCGCTGAGCCCGTAAATATCAAAAGCTTTGATTCCCCATTTCTTTTCGAGTTCCAAACGCATATTTTCTGTCCATGGTTCGGCACCAAAAACCCCAATTTTCAATTTCATATCGGCCAATGAATAGCCATATTCGGCCAATGCATCGGCAAGGTGAAGAGCGTACGAAGGCGTACAAGCCAGTACAGTAGAAGCAAAATCGGACATCAATTGTAATTGCCTACGAGTATTTCCACCAGAAATGGGAATCACTGCACAGCCCACATTCTCAGCTCCGTAATGCACTCCAAGTCCGCCGGTAAATAATCCATATCCATACGAAATTTGCATAATGTCTTCATTCGATATTCCGGCCATGGTTAGACAACGCGACAAAACTTCACACCAATTCTCAATATCGTTTTTAGTATAACCCACCGTTGTTGGTTTACCGGTTGTTCCGCTAGAAGCATGTACGCGCACAATTTCTTTCATGGGCACGGCAAACAAATTAAACGGATAATTGTCTCGCAAATCGGTTTTATAAGTAAACGGTAGCTTAACGATATCATCGATGGATTGAATATTCGATGGATTCACACCCATCTCATCCATTCGCTTGCGATAAAAAGCCACATTGGTGTATACTTGTTGTACTAGTTTAATTAATCTCTCACTTTGTAATGCCCGCATCTCTTCGCGACCCATGCATTCTATTTCTTTATTCCAAATCATATTTGTTATTTCGTGTTATTTACTTTCTTAATACTTATTTCTTACCTCTATTTCAGATCTTCTTCCCGAATTGATTTCAGCCCATTCGCTTGGATAACCTGCATGGCTTTATCGCTATTATCGGCACGAATGATAAGAATAGATTTACTTCCAAAACTGAAAGCATAAACATATTCGATACAAATATCGGCAGCCGTAAATAAATCGAGAATATGAGACATAGAGCCAGGAGCAGCATCCATTTCGAGTGAAAGAATATCGTGGACACGTACCGTAAATTGCTCGGCACGTAAAGCTGCCAGCGCTTTTTCTGGATCAGAAACGATAGCACGAAGAATTCCATAGTCACTTGAATCGGCTACAGTTAGTGCAACGATATTGATGTTGCTTGCGGCCAAAACGGAGAGAATTTTGTTTAGATGACCGGTTTTGTTTTCGAGGAAAACAGAGAGTTGGCGAATTGTCATTGTAGTAGAATATAAAAGGTTGTTGATTTCGGAATCATAGAAATAGATTAGAGAGTTGTATGGCTCAAGATGACCTATTTTTTTAAGACACGCAAATTTACTCAAATTGATGGAAAAACAAAGTGTTTTATTACAAATTAAAAGAAAAATAGTTGCGTTACTTTCATGTAAAAAATAAGATGAATATATTCATCATTAGTCGATTGATTTTCCACTTTCAAAAAAAAGTTGTATTTTTATCGTCCTAATAAAATCAAACTATCAAAGAACAAAGAATATGACAGACAATGCATTACAAATGGAAATTATTGCCAAAGCGCAAACTTGGCTTACTGGAAACTACAACGAAGCAACAAAAAATGAAATACGTCGCATGATTGATGCCGACGATAAGACCGAATTAATCGAATGTTTTTATCGTGATTTGGAATTTGGTACCGGTGGATTACGGGGAATTATGGGTGCAGGAACCAATCGGATGAACATTTATACCGTTGGTGCTGCTACTCAGGGATTGAGCAACTATTTGAAAGCACAGTTTCCTGATGTTCCTCAAATCAGCGTAGTTATTGGACATGACTGTAGAAACAACAGCCGCTTATTCTCAGAAGTTTCGGCCAATATTTTTTCGGCCAATGGCATTAAAGTATATTTATTCGAAGATCTTCGTCCAACTCCCGAAGCTTCATTTGCTATTCGTCATTTAGGTTGTCAAAGTGGCATCATTCTTACTGCCTCACATAATCCAAAAGAATACAATGGCTACAAAGCCTATTGGGATGATGGTGCGCAAATGATTGCTCCTCACGATGAAAATGTAATTACCGAAGTAACGAAAATCAAAAGCATAGACGAAATTAAATTCGAAGGAAATCCGGCTTTAATTGAAATTATCGGCGAAGAGATTGATAAAATTTATATCGAAAACATCAAAAAACTTTCACTTTCGCCCGATGCTATAAAGCGCAACAGTGATTTGAAAATTGTATATACCCCCATTCACGGAACAGGTGTGAAACTGATTCCACGTGCTTTGCGCGAATATGGTTTCACCAACGTTATCAACGTTCCGGAACAAGATGTAACCAGTGGCGATTTCCCAACCGTAGTTTCGCCAAATCCTGAAGAACCGGCTGCATTGGATATGGCTGTAAAAAAAGCAATGGCTACCGATGCCGACATTGTTATGGCTTCGGATCCAGATGCCGACCGTTTGGGTATAGCTGTAAAAAACGACAAAAATGAATGGATTCTTGTAAACGGAAACCAAACAGCTTTAATTTTTATCTATTACCTTATCCGTCGTTGGAAAGAACTTGGCAAATTGAATGGCAACCAATATATTGTAAAAACAATTGTTACAACAGAAATTATCAAACAAATAGCTGATAGCAATAAGGTGGAAATGTTCGACTGTTTCACAGGTTTTAAATGGATTGGGGCAGTGATTCGTGAAAACGAAGGCAAGAAAGAATATATTGGCGGTGGCGAAGAAAGCTACGGCTTTTTACCTGAAGATTTTGCCCGCGACAAAGACGCTGTTTCGTCATGTACTATGATGGCCGAAATAGCTGCATGGGCTAAAGACAATGGCAAAACATTATTCGAATTGCTGCAAGATATTTATGTTGAATACGGTTACGGAAAAGAAAAAGGAATTTCGGTAGTGCGCAAAGGCAAGTCGGGAGCAGAAGAAATTGTTCAAATGATGAAAGATTTCCGCAGCAATCCTCCTAAAGAAATAGCCGGATCAAAAGTGAGCCTTATCAAAGATTACGAAACATTAAAATTGACAAACGTTGATACAGGTGCGGTTTCTGATTTAGAAATGCCTGCCACTTCAAACGTAATACAATACTTTACCGAAGATGGAACTAAAATTTCTGTACGCCCATCGGGAACAGAACCCAAAATTAAATTCTATGTTGAGGTACGCGGTGTAATGGCCAGTCGTGCCAACTACGATGCTGCTGATGCTGCTGCCAATGTAAAAATTGAGGCAGTAAGAGCGTCGCTAGGGGTATAAAATTCAATTGGCAGTTTTCTAATTAATTATCGTTTCAAAAAATCACTGATTAAATCTAAGATTATGAAATACGTATTTTTAATTATTGCAATTACTTTAATGAGTTGTACGAGCGACAACTTAACGGTGCCCGACTTGCTAAAAGGCAAATGGATAGAAGTCAACACAAAATCCGATACGCTGGTATTTGGTTTATTTGGCGACCAGGAGGCTATGTTGGTGAACAGAGGTTTCGAAATGAGGGATAGTTTTATGCTTCCGAAACATGGCTCTGGTCCTTACGGCTACAGAATATTTAAAGATAAGATATCACTTCGATACTATCTATCGAGCAATCATGAGTACAAAAACTATAAGTTTAAGTTCAACTCAAAAACGAGTAGAATAGAAGTTGAAAAGTTTTATGGAACTGATTCTATGGTTACAAAACTTGTTTTCGAAAGACTAAAATAAACCTGTACGAGCACATAATCTAAACTAAAAACCACCATTCGGTAATTCGAATGGTGGTTTTTTATTGACCTCACTTTCCGCTGGTGCAAACCTGTATACTCAATATATAAGCCAAGCCCCTTTTAGCTTTTGGGCTGCATGGGGTTTTTGGGTATTCGTTGAATAAGGATAAATAAATGAATCTCCCTGCCGCAAGCGGACGGGGTATCGTGATGGATTATTTAGATTATTTTTTGCCGCAAGCGGCGGGGAATTTACCCAAAGAGATTAAATATGTATGTTGTTTTTTATTTAAAAGCTCTGAAATTAATTCATATTTCAATACAATTGAAAAAAACGCAGCTCTTCGCTACGCTTTCTACGATTAATTATTACTTCGCCTTTCCATCCACCGGTGGCACATCTTTCCCATTTCCGCCCAGAGCATGGTATTTTTTGCGAAGCTCATCCAGTTTGTGGAAGAGGGCAATGAGGTATTCGTTGGGCGTGAGGTTAGCAGATTGCTGTATGGCAGTGCAGAACTGGTTATAACTTGCCACGGCTGCGGGTCTCAACGCAGTGCTCGATTTTTCGCGGGCGGCCGATTCGTCAATTCTACTCTTGTAAAGAACATCGTAAGCAGTGTTTTTAATTTCGATACCTGCGAACGAGCTTTCGAGTCCCATAGTTGCAGCGGCTTGCTGTAAACTGATATTCACTCTATATTTTCCCATCAACTCGGTAATAGTACCGGTTTTGGAGTTCAACGGCAAATCTTCAACACTACTGTAGAGATAAAGGAAGGCCTCCAGTATCTCGGCAGCAGCCTTTTTGGTCGGATCGGCACTCTTGATGTAGGAGTTGGTAATGCGATTTACTTCGCTCCAAAAACTCATTCGTTCTTTTTCAAGCACTTTCAGGTCGTTCGAAAATGCACTTTTCTTGCTTTTGTTGGCTTGTTTGCCAAAAGCAGCATTGTAGGTTACAAACTGGTCCAAAGCAGCATGTTCAACTGGCCCCAAATAAATACGATAAGGAACAGTTACTTCAATACTTGTTTTGAACAAAGGAAATGCGTCGTTGATTGATAGGGAACTTGCGTAAAGCGGCGAAAATTCTAATTTACTCATAAACAAAAAAGGGTTTTTAAAATTAAACTTAGATACGTATTGATTCTATAAATTGTTTCAAAAAAACTATCAGTTATACATATACAAAAAAATCATCTCATTATCATCTCCTAAATTCAGAGACGCTTATCAAACTCGCAATTACTCTAAAATACATTATTCTTTAACCAATCCCCGCTAATTCCTCCCGAAATACATTATTCTTTAACCAATCCTTGCCGATTCATATCAAATTACATTATTTCTTAACCGATCCTCGCCGATTTATTCCAAAACACATTATTCTTTCATACATCGCTGCCGATTCATCTCAAAATACATTATTCTTTAACCGATTCAATATCCGTCAGGTTATAAGACAATTTCGGGCAGTTAGTCAATTCCAACGGGTCGTATAATTATTCATGTTCTATGCCATCAATTTAGAATTTCCTTTATTTATGGGCTATTTCAAGTATTTTAGGTATTATACACCCGAGTAAGAAACATAAATAAAACATTCGCATTACTAAATCGTGACAAATGTAAAAATATATTTTCAAACATTAACTATGTTTGAGCTATTTTTTTTCAATGTTTTGCACAAAACTCGAAATTGTTATCTACGAATGTAAAACAGCCAGAACTTTATGAAAGGACGTGAATTGACAACATGATTATTGCCGATAGGTAATGCAAAATAAATTAAAACCCCTTGTCACTCGAAAGTGGCAAGGGGTTTTGGGTAACGACAAATAGGATAAGTCACCGATCCTTACAAGCATTAAATTGGATCTTATATTACCACGCTCCTATTTCATCCACAAACAGGGTGCTGCTGCCACCTACTTTGAGAAAATTAAGCGGACTGTCGGGGTTTTTTTTGAGCACTACTTTCAGAAAACGAACCTGCATGGGTGGAAAAATAAGCAGCGGACGATACACTTCCCACACAGGGGCGGTAGGTTGAGTGGTTTTACTATCGACAATAAGATTATATTGTTTGCCGTCTAGCGAACCGTACAATAATATCTCGGGCGAAATGGCTACTCCAAGTGCCGTGGCGTGAAGCATACCCATCGAGAATTTTTCGATAGTTATTGCATTGAGCGCATATGTACATTCAAAAATAATCTCTCTATCGGCACCTTTGCCCAACGCCACCCATTGATTAGTAACTTTGGCATTGCCCTCTCTGCCATCGGTCAGCGCATTGGCATGTCCACCATCGTACCAAGCTGTAGCCACATTTTTTGTATAGCTTAGTCCGGTAAGTTTACTCACCACAAAGTAGCCTGAGGTGGTTTTGCCTATCATCTTACCGTTTAATAAAGCCGCCGCCGTAATTCTTACTGAGGCATCAATAACAAATGGGCGGATGTACAATGCATCCGTAAGCGTGGGCGTTTTTCCAGTAGTGTTATAATGGATCTGCACATCGGGCTGATCGCACAGCAAGGTTATTTGCAATTTTCTGTTGGTGGTAGGTGCAGAATGAAATTGCACGTCGAAAAAGGCACCACAAGGCACAATCTTCAACTTATTTAATCGCTCAAAATCGGCCGACAAACGATCGCGAAAGCTGTCCCAATTACGACTTTCTTTGCTTGCCCACATTACTTCGGACATGGCCGATACGCGCGGATAAGCCATATACTCTACCCGCTCGGTGGTGGGCATATATTCCGACCACATATTGGCTTGTGCGCCTAACACATGCTTGGCTTCGTCGGCTGTTAGTTCTGCCGGAATCGGCTCATAGTCGTACACCATTTTAAGTGGCAAAAAACCACCAATGGTAGTCGGTTCAGATACCGGTTCGGCTTGGTATTTATCAAAATAGCAATGTGTTCCTGGAGTCATAATCACATCATGCCCACTTTTGGCCGCTGCTACACCACCTTGCGTTCCTCGCCAAGACATAACAGTGGCATTGGGTGCCAGCCCGCCGTCTAAAATCTCGTCCCAACCAATAATTTGTCGCCCCTTAGCATTGGCAAATTGTTCAATCCGTTCCACAACATAACTTTGCAGCCCTTCTTCGTTTTTTAAATTCAATCGCTTTATCAGTGCCTGACAGTCCGAACACACTTTCCAACGATCTTTCAAACATTCGTCGCCACCGATGTGAATATATTTGCCGGGGAAAATATCCATTACCTCCGTCAACACATTCTCCAAAAATTCAAAAGTCGCCTCGCGTGGACAATATACCTCGGGAAAAATACCCCATTTGGTAGCTACTTTTATAGTTGTATCCTGCGTACACGACAGATAAGGATAGGCTGCAATAGCTGCTTGTGCATGTCCCGGAAGTTCTATCTCAGGAATCACAGTAATAAATCGTGCCTTGGCATAAGCCACAATTTCGCGCGCCTCGGCTTGGGTGTAAAATCCACCATAAGGTTTACCGTCATATTGCTGCGGATAGCGATCGAAATAATAACCCTCGAGCGTTTCGCTGCGCTTTGAACCCACCTCGGTCAGAAGTGGATATTTTTTTATCTCAATGCGCCAGCCCTGATCATCGGTGAGGTGCCAGTGAAAAGTATTCAGCTTATGAATGGCCATTGCATCGATATATTTCTTGATGAACGATAACGGGAAAAAGTGCCGACAAACATCCAGATGCAATCCACGGTAAGCAAATCGGGGCGCATCACTTATCAACGCACAAGGTAACACCCAACGCTTCAGTATCGATCGTTTGGATACGTAAATATCTGTAGGCAGCAATTGATAGAGCGACTGCAATCCATAGAAAAAGCCATTGCCGGCCTGAGCACTCAATTTTATATTTTGTGGCGAAATTTGTAAATCGTAAGCCTCAGCATTCACATCCGGAGTGGTTATCAATTGAAATATTACAGCGTTGGCAGCTCCTTTTTTACTGTTGTGCTGAACATCTAGTTTAATACCACTTACTAATGCAAATTGAGTGGCAAACTGCTGTGCTAACTTTATCATTTCGGGTTTATTAGGACAGAGAATTACCGTTTTTTTGTTGAATGTAAACATCCCCGCTTGTGGTATCAACTTTTGAGGGTAAGGAATAATATTGTATTCGCTTGCAACAAGATAACTTAAATTTGTTGTAGTCATCAAAAAGATAAATCCAATAAAAATGCGTAGTAAGGAGCTTGACAATTTTATCATATCACTGTTTGTTTTTGTATTTTGCTTGCACAAATATACAACATTTTAAATAGTTTGTCTTAAAATAGAAGCTCAATATTCACATAAACCCATACATATTAACATCCCTACAACAGCAATGCAATAAATACCTATTTATATACCATTAAATATCAGCAATATAAAAACTAGGCGTTCACATGTAAAAAAAAACATCCGACAAAGTCGGTCAAAAAAAAATAATTTCTTACTTTAGTAGTCTGAAAACTAACATAAAAACAATATGCTAATAATTGGAATTGCGGGTGGTACAGGATCAGGAAAATCAACTGTTGTTCGTAAAATTTTAGAGCGCATACCTCAGGGCGAAGTAGTTATTCTTCCTCAAGATTCGTATTATCGCGACAGTAGCCATCTCCCTTTGGAAGAACGCCTAGAAATCAATTTCGATCACCCCGATTCGATTGAGTTTGAGTTATTAGTGAAACATCTGAAAGAGCTGAAGATGGGTAAAACCATCGAGCAACCCATCTATTCCTATCTCACTTGCACCCGTGCTCCCGAAACCATTCCCATCAAACCCTGCCATGTTATCATTGTAGAAGGAATTTTAGTGCTTACTAATCCCGAATTACGCGACATGATGGATTTGAAAGTATTTGTTGATGCCGATGCCGATGATCGCTTAATTCGAGTCATCAATCGCGACATTGTGGAACGTGGACGATCGGTAAACAAAGTAATAGAGCGCTATGAATGTACGGTAAAGCCTATGCACCTGCAATTTATCGAACCCTCAAAACGCTTTGCCGACCTTATCATTCCACAAGGTGGCAACAATCATATAGCCATTGATATTTTGACCAAATATATACTCAGCAAACTATTATCAGTGATCAGTAATCAGTAATCAGTTACGATTCATTAATGCTAAAATATTCATTAAGTGTCAAACACTGATAGCTGTTCACTTCTTACTATTTACTTTTTAGTGATACAAGACATTGTCTACTGATTACTGTTAATTAATAATTGAAAAAAATATGTTGAAAAGCGACTTACAAAAAATCATGTTTTTGGATATCGAAACGGTACCACAAACTGCCAATTATTCACAACTCACGGAAGCGTTGGCTCATAGCTGGGACGATAAGTTTAAGCTCATTCACGCACGCATGCCCGAGAAATATACCGAAGACACAACAGCAAGCGAAGGGTTTAATTCTAGTGCAGGCATCTATTCAGAGTTTGGAAAAATTGTTTGTATATCGGTTGGATTCATTCATTTTCAGGGTGTGGAGATGCACATTCGTACCAAATCGTTTGCAAATGATGATGAGCGACAATTGCTCATTGAATTTACTCATCTCATAGCTAAGTTTTGTACCACCAAAGAACACACATTGTGCGGACATAACATAAAAGAGTTTGATATTCCGTATATTTGCAGACGAATGTTGATAAATGGACTGGCTTTACCAACCATTTTTCAAATTGCCGGCAAAAAGCCATGGGAGATAAATTTTATCGACACATTGGAATTGTGGAAGTTTGGAGATTATAAAAATTACACATCACTCAAACTACTCACAGCCGTTTTTGGCATCCCTACCCCAAAAGACGATATTGATGGAAGCAGGGTAGCAGAGGTTTATTACAAAGAAAACAACCTTAATAGAATAGCCACCTACTGCCAGAAAGATGTGCTTGCCACCGCGCAAGTATTTCTGCGTATGAACGGAATGGAGGTAATAAAAGAACAAAATATAGAACACGTTTCAAATAATGAATAATTCAAAATGCATAATTCATAATGAAGATCAAGCTCGTTTTTCTTATGAATGAGGTTATTATCTCTAAAATTTAATTTGCAATCAATTATGCATTGTAAATTATGAATTAAAACTATCTATGCGAATCACAAACCAAATCACGCTCCTGTTATTTTCTGTTTTTTTGCTTGCATCGTGCGGAGCAAAGAAAAAGGAGGTGGGTTTAGTGGCGCATACCAACGATCTGAAAGAGATTATGGCATCTGATACACTGCGGGTAGCCACCATGTACGGATCAACATCTTATTTTCTTTATCGCGACGAGATGATGGGGTTCGACTATGAAATGGTGGGCAAATTAGCCATTCATCTAAATGTAAACCTGAAAATCAATATCGCCAAAAATGAAGAAGAAATGGCGCAGTGGCTTCGCGAGAATAAAGTGGATATAGCATGTTATAATTTTATAGAAACTAAAGCCTTGAAACATCATTTTCAGTTTGTGCTTCCTCAGGCGGAATCGTATCAAGTGCTGGTTCAGAACTTAAACACCAATACACTGTCTGATGTTACGGACTTGGCCGGCAAAAGCGTTTATGTAAAAGCCAACAGTATTTTTCACCAACGATTGCAAGCTATAAACGAAGAAATAGGCGGAACAATAAACATTGTTGCAGCAGCAGACTCACTGTCGAACGAAGATTTGATTGACATGGTGGGCGAAAACAAAATTAACTACACACTGGCTTATCACAATATGGCTTTGCTCCACAAATCGTTTTATCGAAACATAGATGGGCGTATGCCAGTAAGCTTTGGTCAGCGCAATGGTTGGTTGATTAGAAAAGGAAATCCAAAATTGCAGAAAGCTATTGAAACATGGGAAAAGCTACCGAAAATTGTAGACTTAAAATCCTCACTTTTCGATAAATATTGGGACGAAAGCCCCTATTTTGCTCTTAAAAGAATAAGAATTCCAAAAGGTGCCATATCTCCGTTTGATCATTTGTTTAAACGATACGCACCCTCAATTGGTTGGGACTGGCAATTATTAGCCGCCGTTGCATTTCACGAATCTAGATTTGATGCCTCCGAAAGATCGTGGGCAGGTGCTGTAGGACTGATGCAGCTAATGCCCCGCACGGCTTCTAATTTTGGTCTCGATAGTAAAACCAAATTAGACCCAGAAATGAATATAGAAGCCGGAGTACAGTATATAAAGAGTTTAAGTATGACCTTTAGAGCAGTGGCTGACAAGAAAGAACGCATCAAGTTTATATTAGCCGGTTATAATTCGGGCCCAGCTCACATTCTTGACGCCATGGCTTTGGCTAAAAAATACGGGAAGAACCACCAGATTTGGTTCAATAATGTAGAATACTATCTCCTCAAAAAAAGCGAACCTGAATTTTATCAGGACAAAGTGGTAAAATACGGCTTTTACAGAGGCAAAATAACCGTAAGGTATGTGCATGATGTACTCGAAACAAGAGAAAAATACATGCGTAGAAAATAAATTACTCCATTTTAACGTTAAAAGTTCAAAAGTGCTGCAACGTTAAGACACAATATCTCATCTATTAATACAGTTATCTATTTATGCCAAACAGTGAAATTATTTTAATTAGTATATCGGGCGATGACAAACCCGGAGTAACGTCTGCCATTACCGAAATTTTAGGAAAATATGATGCAACCATTTTAGACATTGGCCAAGCGGATATTCACCACACGCTATCGCTGGGAATCCTCTTCAAAATGTCCGACAATGCAGCATCGGGACATATTTTAAAAGAAGTTCTTTTTAAATGCTCGGAACTTAGTATTAACGTTCGTTTTACAACGGTAAGCGAAGAAAGGTACAGCAACTGGGTGGGCAGGCAAGGAAAAGGCCGATACATTGTTACTATTCTTGGTAAAATAATCACAGCAAAGCAGTTATCAAAAGTAACCAGAGCTATCTCCGACCAGAATTTAAACATAGATTCTATCCGACGTTTGACCGGCCGACCTAGCTTACAACCTGAAGATGAGAATTCAATTCGAGCATGCATCGAACTTTCCGTTCGTGGCGAGTTAGTTGATAAAAGCATACTTTCAGCTCAGTTTCTTGCTTATTCAGCCGAATTGGGCATTGATATTTCGTTCCAAAAAGATGATATGTTCCGCCGCAACCGCCGATTGATATGCTTTGATATGGATTCGACGCTTATTAAAACCGAGGTGATTGACGAACTGGCCGATCGGGCTGGCGTGGGCGAACAAGTGCGTGCTATTACCGAAGCAGCTATGCGCGGAGAGATTGATTTTAGTGAGAGTTTCCAGCAACGGGTAGCATTACTCAAAGGATTGGACGAAAGTGTAATGGAAGAGGTAGCCGAAAATCTACCTATTATGGATGGAGCTAAACGTCTGATGTCCATACTTAAAAAATGTGGCTTCAAAATTGCCATCCTCTCAGGAGGATTCACATACTTTGGTAATCATCTGAAAAAGCTTTTCGATGTTGACTATGTTTATGCCAACGAATTGGAGATTATAGATGGCAAACTTACCGGAAATTATGTAGGAGACATTGTTGATGGCAAACGAAAAGCAGAACTGCTGAGACTGATTGCACAAGTAGAAAAAATTGATTTAGAACAAGTAATTGCCGTAGGCGACGGAGCTAACGATTTACCGATGTTGAACCTGGCCGGATTAGGCATTGCCTTTCACGCCAAACCGAAGGTCAAAGCCAATGCACAACAATCTATTTCCACTATCGGATTGGATGGAGTACTTTATTTCTTAGGATTTAGAGATATTCATATGGATAGTTAACAGTTGTGAGCATTCAATCCAATTAAGTATTGGGTATCAGATTCGTTGATATTTGACGTAAAATGCGGTGTATATATTACAATTCATTTCATGTACTAAAATGTAATTTATAGCGTTTGACTGTAATAAAAAGGAACAACTCTACTGTATTACGCAACAAAAACACAACCTATAACTCACTTATTATGAACAATAAAAAGGCAATCGTGATAGGCTCTACCGGAATGGTAGGAAAAGAACTTCTCAAAAAACTAATTGAAAACGATCATTATTCAGAAATAATATCTTTGGTACGCAGACCGAGTGGAATAAAAAATCCAAAACTCAATGAGCATGTAATTGATTTCGATTGCCCTGAAACATGGAAAGAACTGGTAAAGGGCGATGTGCTTTTTTCTACACTGGGCACAACCATTGCAAAAGCTAAAAGTAAAGAAGAGCAATTCAAAGTTGACTTTACCTACCAGTACATTGTTGCCAAAATAGCGGTAGAAAACGGAGCTAGCACTTATGTTCTGGTCTCTTCGGCGGGTGCTAATCCAAGTTCTAAGACATTCTACATGAATATGAAAGGGAAGTTGGATGAAGCTGTTCAAGGTTTACCATTTGAATACATCAACATTCTACGCCCTAGTCAGCTTTACGGTCAGCGGGCTGAAAATAGACTGGGAGAAAAAATCGGGTTATCAGTGATGTATAGTTTAAATAAAATAGGACTTCTCAAACGTTACAAACCCATCAAGGACACAAAGGTAGCTAAAGCAATGATACATGCCGCAAGGAAAACACATTCTGCCATTTATACACTCGAAGAAGTTTACGAACTTGCAAAATAATTCTACTCATTTTAGACTCCACCCGACACTCCTGAATTGGTTTGCAGAGATTCATTTAGAAACACGAGTAAGTATATATGTATTATTCACTACATTAAATTAATAATAATTACGACTTAATAAACTACAAATTAAAATAAAATAAGTTTATTTTGTTACAATTTAATTCAAAATCATTCACCATATTTGCAAACTATATTCGGATGAAAGCTTTTTCGCTTAAAGGCATATTGACTTTAATGAGCCGACAACTACCTGATTAGCAAGTAATGTTTTCTACCAAAAAAAAGCTAAACTATAACTAAATTTCATCTTATGAGCATCCAAAAAGCTATTGTTCTTGGAGCTACTGGAACGGTGGGCAAAGAACTAATTGAAAAACTGATTGAAAACGAAAATTTCACTGAAATTATTTCACTGGGGCTTAAGCCAAGTGGTTTATCAAACCCCAAACTTACTGAACACATCATCGACTTCAACAAGCCTGAAACATGGAAAGATGTAGTGCATGGTGATGTATTATTCTCCGCATGGGGCATTGGAGCTGAGCCAGCCAAAACTAAAAACGAACAATACAAAATGGACTACAGCTACCAATATAAAGTAGCCGAAGTTGCAGCACAAAATGGAGTTACAGCCTATGTGCTCGTTTCATCAGCAGGTGCCAATGTGAATTCGAACGCTTTCTACATGAAAGTGAAGGGAAAGCTTGACAAAGCAGTACAGCATTTACCTTTCGAATATATAAATATTCTACGTCCCGGTAAACTTTATGGCAAACGAAACGAAAAGTTATTTAGAGAAAAGCTTAAATTATCAGTGTTATACGGTTTAAATAAAATAGGATTATTGAAACAATTCAGACCCATTAAGGAAAAAATAGTAGCCAAAGCAATGATTCACGCATCCCGAAAATATCATTCTACTATTTACACGCTCGACGAGGTTTATCAATTGGCAAAATAACCCACAAATATCCATATACTATCCCCACACTCATTATTGAGTCGTGGGGATTTTTTCATCATTCACTATCAATAAAATATGAATGAATGAATTACTACAAAACCTAAATAAATTATCATTGTACAATCTACAAACTTTTTTAGTATTATAAACGTTTTACTACATTAGATAACAAAAGTTCTAAATATATTTGCATATTACTTTAACCAGAATGCATTTCTATGACGAAATACATCCTCATATTCATAGCGTTTACATTTTTATCTTTGTTTACTCATGCTCAAAGTGTTACCATTAGCGGACACATTACTAATGCTAAAAGCGGTGAAACAGTGATAGGAGCGTCGATTTACGACTCTTATTCAAAAAAAGGAAGTTTAAGTAATGCCTATGGTTTTTACTCACTTACTATCCCAAAGGGCTTAGTGAATCTAACTTATTTTTATACCGGTTATACTTCAAATCGTCATTTATTTGATCTGACCAAAGATACAATTATCAATATAAGGATTAATGAATCTGTTGAATTAAAAGAAGTTGTTGTTATTGGCAATCAAAAAAACATTGGAGTACAGGGTTCGCAGATGAGCACCATCGATATACCCATCAGTTTGATAAAAACAGTGCCGTCGCTTTTTGGTGAAAAAGACGTGATTAAAGCATTGCAGCTGCTACCCGGAGTAAAAGCTGGTGTCGAAGGTTCGGCAGGTTTGTATATTCGCGGTGGTGGTGCCGATGAGAATCTGTTATTACTTGACGGAGTACCGGTTTACAATGTAAATCATATGTTTGGGTTTTTCTCAATATTTAATGCAGATGCTATCAAAAATGTAACCTTGTACAAAGGCAGTTTTCCTGCACGATTTGGCGGCAGACTTTCTTCGGTGGTGGATATCAGAATGAAAGATGGCGATAACAAAAAATTACATGGTAGCTTATCACTTGGACTAATCTCGGCTAAAATAAATTTAGAAGGACCAATAGGAAGTAAAAACACCACGTTCAATATCTCAGCCCGTCGGACATATGCCGACCTTTTGGCACCACCATTTTTAAAATCGGCCATTGCCGAAAAAGGACTTGAGAAAACCAAAGCAGGGTATTATTTTTATGATATAAATACAAAAATAACGCATAAATTTTCAGACAAAGATCGTATTTACTTAAGTGCGTATGTAGGCAATGACGTAATTTATACAAATATCAAACAAAGTGAAGCAAAATACACAAACGCTAGTGGTGGCGTAAACGGATATGAAACAAACTGGTTGAAGATGGACTGGAATTGGGGAAATATTATAAGTGCATTGCGTTGGAATCATGTTATTTCCAATAAACTTTTTATGAATGCAACTAGCTCATATACCCATTATGGTTTCGATTTGGCAGTTGGCAATGAAAATCAAACTGTCAGATACTCTCCAGCAAAAGAGACATTCAAAAACACAACACTTACTTACGATTCTGGCATTGAGGATATATCATCAAAAATAGATTTTGATTATTCACTAAACGCAAGCAATGATATCAAATTTGGAACAAACTATACTTTTCACAGGTTCAGTCCTGGAGTAACTGTTGCCGAGATGGAAAACAATACAACCGGTGCTTCAGACACAGTTATTGGTGACCAGAATATTATTTCGCACGAAGCCATAGCCTATTTTGAAGATAATATAAGTATCAGTCATGCGCTGAAAGCAAACATTGGCGTCCATTATTCGGCCTTTTATGTACAAAATCATTTTTACAACTCAGTACAACCACGCTTAGGATTACGATATTTGTTGAATGAAAAATTGTCGCTTAAAGCAGGATATGCTTCAATGAGCCAATACATTCACTTATTATCTAACAATAACGTTTCACTGCCTACCGATTTATGGGTGCCGGTTATTAAAAGAATTGAACCAATGAAGTCGCAGCAAGTGACCTTTGGTACTTTTTATAATTTAAATGATTTTATAGAGTTGTCTGTCGAGACCTATTACAAATCGATGGATAATTTAATTGAATATAAAGATGGAGCCTCGTTCTTCGGATCGAGTACGGGTTGGGAAGATAAAGTAAGTGTGGGCCGTGGCTGGGCGTATGGAGTTGAATTTCTGGCGCAAAAATCGGTTGGAAAAACTACTGGTTGGATTGGTTACACATGGGCTAAATCCGAACGCCTATTCGATAAACCAGGCGAAGTACTGAACAACGGAAAAACATTCCCTACTAAATATGACAGAAGGCACGACCTGAGTGTGGTGGTTTCGCATAAATTTAGCGAAAAGATAGACATTTCGGCCACATGGGTTTACAGCTCAGGCAGCTCGGGCACTTTATCCATGCAAAATTATCTTGCCACCGATATCCCAGGAACAAGTCCTACATCGTCAGTTCCGAGCGATGCAACTTCGGTGGATATAACCAATTCTATTCCATACATTAGTTCGCGAAACAATTATCGTTATGAACCCTATCACCGTTTGGATTTGGGTATAAATTTCAACAAAAAGCTAAAACATGGCACCAGAACATGGAATGTAAGCATTTACAATGTGTACAATCAACTGAATCCATTTTTAGTTACCGTAAAATCGAATTCCACTTACAACGAATCGACAAATGTCTATACAAAAAAAAATACGCTTATACAGACTTCTATTTTCCCCATTATTCCGTCAATAAGTTATTCTTATAAATTCTAAAAATTGAAACATGAAAACACTACATTATATATGGTTTGTTTTGCTGAGCATTTCAATTTTGACTTCTTGTGAAAAAGAAATTAACTTTGATGGAGACTCCACGGAATCGCAAATTGTGCTCAGCAGCTTTATTACACCCGATTCAACCATTAAGGCTAATGTGTCTGAAAGTCAATTCTTTTTGAACAACGATTATCTTTTTAAAGCCGTAGAGAATGCCGAAGTATCGGTTTACTTCAACGGAACATTAAAAGAAATAATGCAACATACTTCGAAAGGAGTCTATATTTGCAGCATTAAACCGAGCATTGGCGACATTGTAAAATTGGTAGTAAAAGTTCCGGACAAAGAAGACATTAGTGCTGAAACATCTATTTATCCCAAAGCTAATATCATAAAAATCGACTCAATCGTTACCTGGACAGGGGCCAAACCGATTATAGAAATGGTTAGTACTGTCGAAAATGGATTAACTAAAACCGGAATGCTTGTGGTGGGTAAATACAGATTCAGAACCATCAGATACATCCTTACTTTTGAAGATGCTGCGAATATAAAAAATTACTACCGACTGGTAGTAAACCAAACAAGTACTTTCAATGGAAAGAAAAAGGTCAACTATAATTTCAGTTTGGATGATATCGTTTCGGGCAACACGAAAGATTTATTATCCGGAATTCCAACTATCAACGAATCCAAAAATCAATTTCATGTTTTTACCGACGAACTGATTAATGGTAAATCTTATCCACTCTCGTTTAGCATCAGCGACACAGCAAGTATATATTTACCCGAATATCAAAGGCCGTTACCTCAAAAAACGGTTGAAATTGATTTGCAATCTATCTGCAATAGCTTTTATTTATTTTTAAAGACCCGGTTGAATCAAAAAACGGCAAATCAACTCTTTTCAGAGCCTATCCAAATCTTCAACAACGTAAACGGAGGAATTGGTATGGTGGGAAGCTATACGAGCAATGTTGTAAAAATGAGATTGTAGTTCTCGCTACATACAAATATTATAATTCAAAAATCGACTCGCTTCATTTCTAAAGTCCTCTTATTCCGAATGGAACAAGAGGACTTTTTCATCTGCAAAGTATCAATGTCGTTTTTAGTTAGCACACCGAATAAATAAAGTGCACGGATAATTGCTGTTTGTTAATTAGAAGATTTAGTTAAAACGATTGTTTATGAATGTTGATATTCTGGTTTTTCTGTGTGTTCAGTGTGCTAATTGTTTATCTAAACATCATTGAAAAATTTATCTTCACTTCAATTCGAGACATATAGCTGCTTGAAATAACATTAGATTAACAAACTTTATAAAATTTCATAATTAACATTAATTTCTGCACCTTTATTATCAATAACAAGAAATGGTTAACTATCTTCGCTCCACATTTAACTCAACAAATAATTATTTATGAAAAGAAACTTTTTATCATGTTCTATTTTTCTGTTTGCTACGGTATTTTGCCATGCTCAAAGCTATACAGTGAGTGGTTATATCAGCGATGCCAAAAGTAGCGAGACACTTATTAGCTCATCAGTATTCGAAGCAAAATCTGGCAAAGGAACAGTGAGTAATGCCTACGGTTTTTACTCGCTCACCATACCTAAAAATGAAGTATCCCTCTCCTACTCCTATGTTGGATATCGCGCCGAACAGCGAGTATTCAAATTATCAAAAGACACGGTAATAAACATTCAACTACAAGAAGCAACTGAACTACAAGAAGTAGTGGTGGTAGCCAACCGCAAGGAACTTGGTGTAAAAGGATCACAAATGAGTGCTATAGATATACCTATAACACAGATAAAAACCATTCCTGCATTATTTGGCGAAACAGATGTGCTGAAAGCATTACAGCTATTGCCCGGCGTGAAGGCAGGTACAGAAGGGTCGGCGGGATTTCATGTACGTGGTGGTGGACTAGACGAGAACTTGCTATTGCTCGACGGCGTACCTGTATACAATGTAAATCACTTGTTTGGTTTCTTCTCTGTTTTTAATGCCGATGCTATTAAAAACGTGACACTATACAAGGGAAGTTTTCCCGCACGGTTTGGAGGTCGACTTTCGTCGGTAGTAGACATACAAATGAAGGATGGTAATAACAAAAAGCTTCACGGAAACTTTACCATAGGTCTTATATCCTCAAAAATCAATCTTGAAGGACCACTCTTCAGTGACAAAACCACATTCAATATCTCTGCCCGTAGAACTTACGCTGATTTGCTTGCAAAACCCTTTATGGCGTTAAGCAATGCAAAAAATACATCGGATAAGACCAGTGGAGGATATTATTTTTACGACATTAATGCTAAAATATCTCACCGTATTTCGGATAGAGACAAGCTGTTCCTAAGCACCTATATGGGCGATGACGTTATAAATGTAAAAAGTCAATATACTTACAACAGTGCTTCTAATAATTATTCTAACCCTGGTTCAGCCAACACTTACAAACGATCAGACATTGACAAAGTAGACTGGAAATGGGGGAACATAATAAGTGCTTTGCGCTGGAATCATCTTATTAGCAATAAACTATTTATGAATACTACAGCTGCATTTACCCGCTACCGCTTCAACATGGGCATTGGTACAGACTACGAAACTACAACTACAGCTCCGCCAACATACTCGAAAGAAACAACAAATATCAGATACAAATCGGGAATTGTTGATTATTCGGCAAAAGTAGATTTTGACTACACGCCCAATTCAAATCACGACATAAAATTTGGAGCCAACTATACCTTCCATACCTTTCGCCCCGGTGTGCTGGTGGCAAAGTCAAAAACGATAGAAGACAACAGCACCGAACGCAATGATACCACTGTTGGCGATAAAAATGTCAGTTCGCACGAGACGATGATTTATGGGGAAGATAATATTAGCATAAACCAAATTTTAAAATTGAACGCCGGACTGCACTACTCTAGTTATATTGTGCAGAACCAATTTTACAACTCATTACAACCCCGACTGGGTGCTCGTATTTTGCTAAACGACAAACTATCGTTTAAAGCCGGCTACTCCTACATGAGCCAATACATTCACTTACTTTCGAACAGTAATATCAGTTTGCCAACCGACTTGTGGGTACCCGTTACCAAACGTATTGCTCCAATGAAATCTAATCAATACTCCGCTGGAGTTTTTTACAACTTGCTCAATTTATTAGATTTATCGGTAGAGGGATATTACAAATCGATGGATAACCTTATTGAATATAAAGATGGCGCAAGTTTTCTGGGCTCAAGTACTGGCTGGGAGGATAAAGTGAGCATGGGACGCGGTTGGGCCTACGGTGTAGAGTTTCTGGCGCAAAAAACGGTTGGGAAAACCACAGGTTGGGTTGGATATACCTGGTCGAAAACGGAGCGACTCTTTAACCGTGAAGGTGAAGAATTGAACAACCGAGTAGCGTTTCCGGCAAAATATGACAGAAGGCACAATCTCAATATCGTGTTATTTCATAGGTTCTCTAACAAATTCGACATAGCTACTACCTGGACCTACAGCACTGGAAGTTGTGGAACATTGGCTCTGCAAAACTTTTCCTCTACTCCGTTACCTGGAAGTTATAAAAACTCAGCAGAGTACAGCAATGACTATTCTTCTTATTCGGGGTCGAATCAGACCTATTTACCAAACGTGACATCGCGCAACAATTATCGATACGCACCTTATCATCGTCTGGACATTGGTATGAACTTCCACAAACAGCTAAAACACGGCATCAGAACATGGAATATCAGCGTGTATAATGCCTATAATCAACAGAACCCATTCATAACGATGCAAAACGAAAGATACAGCTATGACCCGGTGAACAGTACAACAAAAAAAACCAAAACATTGACTCAGTATTCTATTTTCCCCATCATACCATCGGTAAGTTATAGCTATAAATTTTAATTCTATTACTTAAAAAAATACAACAATGAAATCTATAAAAATATATTTAAGCCTAATAATAAGTATAGTTCTATTTGCATCGTGCGAGAAAGATGTAGCGTTTAAAGGATCAATGACCAAATCTGTTTTGGTGGTAAATAGTTTTGTTTCGCCCGACTCGGCAGTATCGGCCTATGTATCTGAAAGCAAGTTCTTTTTAGAAGACGAAAACACGATAATGGGTATTGAAAATGCAACTATATCGGTGTATGTGAATGGTGCTTTTAAAGAAAAAATGACACATATTGATACCGGGAACTATAAAAGTACTTACATACCGAACATAGGAGAAATAATAAAACTTGTAGTGACTGTACCAAGCAAAACAGATGTAAGTTGCGAAGACAAAGTGCTTAATCGACCGGAATTCATATCAATAGATACTACAATCACAGCCTCACATTACTACTATGGCTTATATGGCAGAGAGATAATAAATAAAGATGGTAGCCGTGGGTACGTGTACGACACTATTTCAAAACAAACATACAGCGATTATGAGTTCAAAATAAAAATGAAGGACAATGGAGACGAAAAAAATTATTACCGATTAGCGGCTTTACGAAAATTCACTGACAAAGACGGCACAATACATTACGCTGATCCTTATATTTCGGGAAATGTAGACCCGGCAGCATATTCGTCGAATCCACTGCAAACCGTAGATGACAGCAACACATTTTGCGTATTCTCTGATGATATTATCAACGGAAAAGAATATACCCTTAAATTTAAACTGAGCGAAAGTACCACCAAGCACTACAACCCATCATATAAATCTAAAACCGAGATTATATTTGCCCTTCAGCAAATAAGTAAAGATTTCTATCTCTACTTACGCACCAGAGCTGTAGCTAACGAGGACAACGTATTCTCAGAACCTGTACAAATTCATACCAATATAAAAAATGGATTAGGAGTGTTTGGTAGCTATTCGAGCAGTGTGAAGACAATAGAATTATAAGTAAAAACAGAATTATCGGCAATGCACCGATTTTGAATAATCGGTAGAACAGGCGGTAAGATAAAATATCAAAACAACTTTAATGCAGGTGTACGCAGCAGACCACTTCCAATCTGTAAGTGCACCTGTATTTTTAGTAGTATATTAGTAGTATTTTATGTAAATAAACAGCAAGAAACAAGTAGATATGTCCAGAATACCTAGCACAAAATCCAAATCAAAACTGACGCTAAGTACTTACAAATAAGCTATTAGAAAATTTATTTACATCAACGTGCAAATAAATATAGTTTTATGTTCCAATTTGAAATTAATCTTGTATTTTTACGGAGTATTTATGCACAAATAGACAGACTACTAAGAATTCTGACCGTGCACATTCATTTTATTTACCTCTAAAAGACAAGCATATGAAAATTGGAATTCCAAAAGAAATCAAGAACAACGAGAGCCGCGTGGCATTGACACCAGCGGGTGCTAAAACATTGGTTCAACAGGGTCATACAGTTATGGTAGAAACACATGCCGGCGAGAATAGTGGCTTCACCGACCTGCAATACGTCAAAGTCGGTGCAGCAATTATTCCTACTGCTGCCGAAGTGTATGCCGCTGCCGAAATGATTATGAAGGTAAAAGAACCTATCGCTTGCGAATATAAATTAATTCGTCCGGGTCAGTTGGTATTTACTTACTTTCACTTTGCATCAGGGGAAGAACTAACCATGGCCATGATAGAAAGCAAAGCAGTGTGTCTGGCCTACGAAACGGTAGAAAAAGTTGATCGGACCTTGCCCCTACTTATTCCTATGTCGGAAGTAGCAGGACGCATGTCTATACAGGAAGGCGCACGTTGCCTCGAAAAACCAAAAGGTGGTAAAGGCATTTTGCTAGGCGGCGTACCCGGAGTAAAACCTGCCCATGTGTTGGTGCTTGGAGGTGGTGTGGTAGGCACACAAGCTGCGTTGATGGCTGCCGGACTGGGAGCACATGTTACCATTGCCGATATTTCATTACCCCGCCTACGTTACCTAGCCGAAATTATGCCAGCCAATGTGGATACGCTGATGTCTACTTCGTACAATATTGAAGAACTGCTACCCCACACCGATTTGGTCATTGGTGCAGTACTTATCCCCGGCGCAAAAGCACCCCACCTGATTACCCGCGACATGCTGAAACTAATGCAACCCGGCTCGGTATTGGTGGATGTGGCTATCGACCAGGGCGGATGTTTTGAAACTTCGCACCCCACTACTCATGCCGAACCTGTTTATACCGTGGATGGTATTTTGCATTATTGCGTGGCTAATATTCCGGGAGCAGTACCGTTCACTTCAACTTTGGCACTTACCAATGCCACATTGCCTTACGCAGTAACTCTGGCTAACTTAGGATGGGAAAAAGCGTGTGAACAGAACGAAGATCTGCGTAAAGGATTGAACATAGTAAATGGGAAAGTAGTGTGTAAGGCTGTGGCTGATACTTTTGGGTTATAATATTATTGGATAGCTTTACCATCCTAAATTAAAAACTAAAGAGATTGCAACCACAAAAGGTTTTACAAAAAAGTATGCTATAAAAGCATATTTGGTAGTTCTGCAAATCAGAAGTTAACGATACATGTATATGGCTAATCATTAGGCGTTTTCAGTAAGGCAAACATATCAAAAGGCAATAAAACACCTTAAAGATATTTCCCCTCAGGTGAAAAACAAGAAAACACATGAATGTCTTACGGACAATTTGGGCAATAGGGAATACTATTTCTATTGATATTCAAGTACTACGGACTATATTTCAATTCCTGATTCGCATTAATAATATTTATCAATAAAAAAGGTTCTGTGAATTTATCACGCGAACCTTTTCTGTTATAAAACAATGCATAAGCACGGGGATTATTTATGTGTTTATGTTCGAAAAAAAGTGATTTTTTACTGAACAAAAAATGCTGATTAAAGTTATAAGACTGATATAACTTAGATAAATGTACACAGATGAACATAGCAACACAAAATTTGGAAAACGATCATGTCTATATCCTTCGGCTGATAGATGTGATGGAGAAAATGGTACTGAACTGTGCCACCGACACCGCACACATGGAAGTGGTGGTAAACCTGATAAAAACCTATGCCGACGGATTTCATCACGCCAAAGAAGAGAAAGTACTATTTCCTCTCCTAGTAGAAAAAGGGTTCTCCAATGAGCAAGGACCTATATCGGTAATGCTTCATGAACATGTGGAAGGGCGTGAATTTGTGAAAGGCATAAGCGAAAGAATTGATGTGTATAAAGCGGGAAACGTATCGGCATTGCCCGAAATCTACTTCTATATGCAAGGCTATATTGATTTGCTAAGGGCACACATAGAGAAGGAAAATAGTGTACTTTTCAGAATGGCCGACAAAGCATTGAGCAAAGATGAGCAAGCAAGCTTGCTAAACAAATTTGCGGCTATTGAAGGACAATACGACAAGGGGCAGATAGTTGAGTCTATCTTAAAAATTGAAGGATTGGAAGCATTTTACATGGAGGAGGAACAGGTGAGTACTTCGCATGCCACTGGATTGTAAGAGATAGTTACATGTTACAAGTTACGAGGATGCTGCTCCGATTATCATTTTCCCCAAATAAAAACAGATCAATAATTATTATAAATTACTTAACCACCAACAGAACGATACAGATATTGTACAAGGGTCTTACTAAAAATAGAAAGCATGGATGGATACGAATCAAAACGTCGCGATTTTTTAAAAAAGCTTGGTCTGATAGCTAGTGCAACCGTACTGACGGCAAGCGGTGCCATAAAGTTGACTGAAATTATTGAAAATAAAATGGAAGACATTGTACTTACGAAAGAGCAATCAGCTTTTTTGGAAAAGTATGAACATTGGCTTACCGCATTTCACGACATGGCTAAATATCAACGTGAAAACCGGGACGATCTTGAGAATAACAAAAAACTGATGGCGCTATCTGAAGATGCCAAAAACTGGCAAAAAGAACTCATTGAGCATATGAAGGATGAAAACTTTGCGAGATATTTTATGATTAGAACTGAGATAATTACAGACACAATTTAGTTGACAGTGGGTAATTAACAATTTATAGTTCAGTGCCGTTTGGTTAGCACACGGAATAAACGGAGTATACTGACAATCACAGTTTTTAATTAAAAGATTTCGTTCACACAGTTGTATACTAATGGTGTTATCATGTTTTTTAAGTGTATTCAGTGTGCTAATTCCTTATCTAAACAGCATTGATTGATAATTATTTTTCGTTGTCTGATACAGGCGGGGAGGAACTAAATTGTTTTGTCAATAATCTTTTGTATTTTTGCGCGCTAATCATTCATCTAAAAAAATCACTCACATGAATTTTGTTGAAACTGTAGGTTTTCTGGCTTCTTTATTATCGGTATTAAATCAATTTCCACAAGCAATAAAAGTATTTCGGTCGAAAGACACACACAGCATCTCTTTAGTAATGTATTGCTTAGTAGTGGCTTGCATCACAGCATGGCTGTTTTACGGAATACTATTACACAATAGTGCACTTATTTGGGCCAACGCACTATCACTCTTCCCCATCACCTACATTTTTATAATGAAACTAAGAAACACAATTATCGGGAAGGATAAATTGTCAATATAAAGTTGTAAGAATCGGGTATTATTCAATAATAAAAACCGGAATCTGCCTTCGTTTGGAGACAGGTTCCGTTCTTTGTTATTGTTCTCAAGCCTAAGTACATAACAAAAACACAGAATGCAATTAAAATTAAGATCTTGAATGCTAATTACGCAAATAAACGCCTACGCAACTGGCGGATATTTAGTGATTGAAGCCCGCAAAGAAACCATAGGCACAAACAATTACACATCGGCCAGAATGATTTCGAAAGACAAGAAAACATTCACCTACGGACGAATTGATTTCAGAGCCAAGTTACCAAAAGGACAAGGCGTTTGGCCGGCATTGTGGATACTGGGCAATAATATTGGCACAACACCATGGCCGGCATGTGGTGAAATTGACATAATGGAACTGCTTGGACATGAACCACAAAAAACATACGGCACCGCTCACTGGGGTGCTGCAGGAGGAGCAAGTACGCATATTGGAGGTATCTACTCTTTAAGTTCACTCACTTTCAACGATAAATTTCACCTTTTTAGTATTAAATGGGAAACTGATAAACTGAGCTTTCTGATAGATGATGTTGTCTATTTTACAGCTAATAAATCGCAAGTAAACGGAAATTATCCTTTCTACAAAGCTTTCTTCTTTATAATGAATGTTGCTGTGGGTGGCAATTGGCCGGGCAATCCAGATGACACAACTGTATTTCCACAACAAATGATAGTAGATTACGTGCGAGTTTTTCAATAAATTCTAAAGTATCGTTAGTCCACTCTTTTCCATTGCACATTAAATTTTAGTGCATCCTTTAATGCTAGTTTTATACAAAGAAATATAGATTTATGTTTAGTAAACAACTCTTTTCAAAATATTCTCTCTTCAGATTCAGCGGTGTATCAGCTTTGGCAGTTGTGTCGAGCTGTGCAACGGGGAATGAAATAGTACAAAAACCCAACGAACCTCTGTGTACGAGTTCGGATGTATCCTACTGGTTAACGGAACCTGGCTCACTGACTTATTTAAAAAAGCAGAATAAGGTATTGAACTTCTCGGCAACATCTAACGTAAATCCATCAATAACCGTAGACTCGCTCAGCAGGTACCAAACCATGGATGGGTTTGGATTTGCAATGACAGGCGGAAGTGCATTTCTTATCAACAAACTAGCTGCCACCGACAAGGCAAATATAGTGCGGGAACTCTTCTCTAACGATAGCACCGCCATTGGTGTAAGTTATTTGCGGGTGAGCCTTGGAGCGTCCGATCTAAGTTCGTCCGTCTTTTCGTACGACGATATCGATCCGTTTGCAGTTGACACGTCTCTGCGGTATTTCAGTATCAAACCCGATTCGGCTGATTTGATTCCGGTATTAAAATCGGTATTAGCCATCAATCCAACTATCAAAATTTTGGCTTCGCCATGGTCGGCTCCGGCATGGATGAAAACAAACAAAAGTGCCAAAGGCGGTAGTATTAAACCAGAGTTCTTTGGAGTTTATGCCCGCTATTTTGTAAAATACATTCAAACGATGAAGGCTCAGGGCATACCTATCGATGCCATTACTATTCAGAACGAGCCGCTGAATCCCGAGAATAATCCGAGTATGTATATGACCGCATTAGATCAGGCATTGTTCGTCAAAAACTATCTGGGTCCTGAGTTTGCTAAAGCAAAAATTGCTACGAAGATTATTCTTTACGACCACAATTGTGATATGTACAACTACCCACTAACGGTATTGAACGACCCCGATGCGCGTAAATACAGTGATGGTTCGGCTTTTCATCTCTACGGCGGTAATATCATTTCGCTAACAACTGTTCACAATGCCTATCCCGAAAAAAATGTGTATTTCACCGAACAGTGGGTGGGCGCACCGGGTAATTTTGTTGAAGATCTGAAGTGGCACGTCAAAAATCTGGTCATAGGTGCTCCCCGTAACTGGAGTAAAAATGTTATTGAATGGAATCTGGCTTCCGACCCGAACTACTATCCTCATACCGATGGTGGTTGTGGAACCTGCCTTGAAGCATTAACTATCAGTAACAGTATATTCCGTAACGTAGCTTATTATATTATTGGTCATGCTTCTAAGTTTGTTCCTGCCGGATCGGTACGTATCGAATCGAGCATAGTAAGCAATCTGCCCAATGTGGCTTTCGTCACTCCTACCGGCAAAAAAGTGCTGATAGTGCTCAACGATGGTAACGCAGCACAAACATTCAATATTCAGTTTAAGAATAAAATTTTATTACATGACAAAAATTATATAGCGATATAATTCTTTGATATTCAGCAAAATAACTGTTATTTTATTTGGTAAAGACCTTGAAATTTTGTATCTTTACAGCTAACTACCAATCAGTTATAATTAAAACAAAAGATTCCAAGGTCTCACACAAAAGTAGTGATTTAACCTCAGTTTTGGACGAACACTTCGGTAAAAGTTTAAATTTAGCCCGAATAAAGTTCATAAGCTTGCTTATTTGCGCTCTTTGCAAGGTTCAAGTGGTT
>JBBSDM010000003.1:0-105654 GCA_038249445.1 Bacteroidales bacterium | reverse complement strand
TGTTGGTATTTGCAATCCCAACTTTTTGTATTCATAGGATTTTTTAATCCGGTCTTTCCCTTACATCAACGGACTGAAAAGTCGTGCAAATGATTCTTTTAGTTTCTCCCTTCTTTTTCTATTTGCCCAAGCTTCTAATGTGAATTCAACACTATTTTCCATATCTTTTTCAAAAAGCTCTTTCAGATGCACAGCAGTCTTTCGTTCGTAGATAAATGCATTGGCTTCGAAATTTAGAAAGAAACTGCGCTCGTCCAGATTACAGGAACCAACAATAGAAATCGAATCGTCAATAACAATGGCTTTGCTGTGTAAAAAGCCGTTTTTGTAGTGGAAAACCCGCACACCGGCTTCGAGTACCTGACCAAGAAAACTAAAAGTGCTTGCGTCGGACAGTCGTGAGTCAGAACGAAACGGAATCATTAGCCGCACCTCTACTCCACTCAGCGATGCCATTTGAATGCAGGAGGTAATGACTTCATTAGGCATAAAATAAGGCGACTGAATATAAATGTACTTCGTGGCCGACATGATAGCCGAAGCAATGCCCTGCATGATGGCTTCCCAGTCGCTATCAGGTCCGCTACTCACTATCTGCACCAAGTTTGTATCAAACACTTCGGGCGTGGGGAAGTACTTTTCATCGGTAATCAGTTTGCGATCCACAAAATACCAATCCACTAAAAATAACAACTGTAGCCCATGAACGGCAGCACCCTGAAAGCTTACAAACGTGTCGCGCCATTTGCCAAGCGTATTTCCATAAATATAGCGGTCGGCAATATTCAAGCCGCCTGTAAAACCTATTTTTCCGTCTACAATAACCAGTTTCCGGTGATTGCGATAGTTGATCCGGCTACTAGAAAATTGGAAGCGGAAACGAAATGGTAAAAATGAGCGAACATACACACCTGCATCCCTCAACGATTTGAGGTACTTTTTCGTCAAATCAAAACTTCCCCAGTAATCGTAAATCATACGTACACGAACTCCTTCCGAGGCTTTTTGAATGAGTATCTCACGCAATTGATTGGATATTTTATCGTCGTCGAAAATAAAAAACTCGATATGAATATGCTCCTTAGCAGCACGAATAGCATTAAAAACTGCATTGAAGGTGCTTTCACCGGTAGGCAGAATTTCTATTTTATTGTAGGCATACCCTGCGGCATCGCTATTCATGTAAAGCATTTTAATCAAATTCAATTGATTATCGCTCATCAAACTGATATCTAATTTGCCAATATCAAACGAAGCAACAGGTCTATCGGTAACACGACGAATACTCTTCTTCGAAATAATTTTCTGTTTACGTAAATCTTGCCCAAACAGCACATAGAAAAACATACCAAGTACCGGTACAAACAGCAACACCAACACCCACGAAAGTGAACGAGCAGGATTCCTGTTCTCGAGCAATAACACAGAGATAATACTGATCAGTGTATAAACATATACCGCTAAAAAAATAAAAAAAAGTAGACGAGTCATCGATAGTTATAATTTATGATCATTCATGCTTATATTTAATTGACCTATTGTTGGGGTTCTAAACTCTTCTATTATTTGTATAAAACAACCATTCGTGCCCATCGAATGACCTACAATACGAGGGTTGCAGAGGCAATAATGGAGCGGCAATACCATCGCAGATGGTAAGAGGAGAGACCTCGATATTGGCTTCATCCCACAGCTCTGACTGAATAAAACTGGTCAACAATTGTGCACCACCTTCTACCAAAACGGAATGGATATTCCTTTCGAACAGCTTTTGAAGAATTGTAGGCAAAACATCATGATCAAAATCAACTTTTACAAATTCTAAATGTGTTTGATTCGGTTTTTTTACCTCCGTAAAAACAAGGGTAGGCACACTCCCATCAAGCAAATTAGCAGTTGCGGGAATACGTCCTTGCCTATCGAGTGCCACTCGGATAGGCGATTTACCTGACCAATTGCGAACAGTTAGCGACGGATTGTCCAACAAAACAGTATTAGATCCCACCATTATCGATTGGTTCTCAGCTCGCATTTGGTGTGTCAGTTGCCGGGTGATATTGTTCGAAACAATCAACGGTGGTTCTGAAATATCAGAGCGTTTGTGATCAATAAAACCATCATGCGTTTGTGCCCATTTCAACAAAACATAGGGCCGTTTTTGTTCCTGAAAAATAAAGAAACGCTTGTTCAGCTCCCGGCATTTCTCTTCCAATACGCCAACTACCACTTCAACACCTGCATTACGAAGTATTTCTACCCCTCGTCCTGCCACTTGCGGATTAGGGTCGAGCGTGCCAATGATCACCCGCGGAATGCCACTCTTTACTATCAAATCGGCGCATGGCGGTGTTTTGCCATAATACGAACAAGGCTCCAGGTTGACATATAAAGTGGCCCTCTTCAGTAGTTCTTTATCTTTCACCGAATGAATGGCATTAGGCTCGGCATGTGGTTCACCAAATCGTTGGTGGTATCCTTCACCAATTATCCTATCGTCCACCACCAACACTGCCCCCACCATTGGGTTTGGTGCCACGTAACTAACGCCATTTTGTGCCAACTGAAGGCAACGAGACATATAATTTAATTCATAATTCATAATGTACAATGCATAATATTCATAATAATTGGGCTTTGCCTTTACCGTTCAACTTGTAACTTGTAACTTGTAACTCGTAACTTATTTTTCTATCTTTGCACCATGCAAGCAGCCATCCGCCACATTCAATCCGAACTTCAGGGGCTATATCCCGAAACAGAAATACGGAGTTTTACGAATTTGATGATCGAAAAACTAACTGGTTTTTCGAGCACTCAAATTATCCTTAACAAAAATACTCTTTTTTCTGATATACAAGGTCATCAAATTGAAAGTTTTATCGAATTACTGAAAAAACACGTTCCGATACAATACATTTTGGGCGAAACGGAGTTTTACGGACTGCCCTTTTTAGTGAACGATTCGGTTCTTATTCCCCGACCAGAAACGGAGGAGTTGGTAGATTGGATTCGCAATGAGAACAAGCGCAACGAAGCCATAAACATACTAGACATTGGCACTGGAAGCGGCTGCATAGCCATTGCACTGAAACATGAATTTCCCAACGCAGTGGTCGAAGCCTTTGATATTTCAGACAATGCGTTGGAAACGGCTCACACCAATGCTGATTTAAACAAACTGGAGGTTCTGTTTTCGAAAGTCGACATTCTAAACGTTGGTGAGCTAAATAAGAAATGGGATATCATTGTTAGCAATCCACCTTATATCCCCGAACAAGATAAAGGCGAGATGGAAGCAAATGTACTGGAGCATGAACCACATCTGGCTTTATTTGTTCCGGACAATGACCCGCTACTTTTCTATCGGCACATCGCCCTTTTTGCACAAAAACTGTTGAACCCTAACGGCAAACTGTATTTCGAAATTCACCGCGACTTTGGTAACGAATGCGTGGAGTTGCTCACGTCATTGGGCTTCTCGGAAGTGGAACTGAGAAAAGATATTTCGGGAAATAATAGAATGATTCGATCAGTCTTTTCAGTGAGCAGTGAGCAGTAATCAGTAAACTTTATTTTTTGTCTTTTATCTAACATCTTGGCTCTTGGCTCTCTTATCTTCCATCAATCATGATCAAACTGCATAAAAACCACCCTTTGATTCATTACTTGCTATTATTGTTTGGGGTGCTGTGCATTTCGTGGTCGGCAATATTAGTAAAACTGGCGGGCATAAGCGGATTTGGCTCCGGATTTTACCGCATGTTATTCGGAACGATCGGCATCATTCCTATTTGGCTTTACTTTAAAAAGCCCATTACCGACATCAAAGGGGTGAAAGTTGCCATTATTTGCGGGATACTTTTTGCCTGCGACATTGCCCTTTGGAACAGTTCCATCATGCTTTCAAAAGCTTCTATTTCTACCCTTTTAGCCAATCTGGCACCGGTATGGGTGGGCATTGGGGCATTACTTTTTATGAAGGAAAAACCTACGCAAATTTTCTGGATTGGCACCATCATTTCCATCTTGGGGGTAATGGTGATCATTGGTGTAAATCAGATATTGGAAGCTAACCTAAATTTTGGCAATGTGCTGGCTATTGTTGCCAGTATGTTTTACGGTGCCTATCTGCTCACCGTTCGCAAAGGCCGAAACTGGCTCGACACATTTTCGTTCACCTCCATATCTATGCTATCAAGCACGGTGCTCTTGGGGCTTATTTGCCTTTTCACCTCCACTCCACTTTGGGGTTTTAGCACTCAAACATGGTTGGCATTGGGCACCTTGGGTATCATACCGCAACTATTAGGTTGGCTGGCCATCAATCAGGCATTGGGATATATCCGCCCAACGGTGGCATCGGTAAGTTTGCTGAGTCAAACCGTTTTCACCGCCATTTTCTCCGTCCCCATTCTTGGCGAAATACTTACGCTGCAAGAAATGGCAGGGGCAATAGTGGTATTGGTGGGGATTTATCTGGTGAATAGAAAATGAAAGAATCATCCACCTAAAGTCTATAATCTCTGTGATTGGCATCCCCCAGTTGCGCAGGCTACACTAGGGGTTATGCACAGTTAACCACGCTGTGGTCGAAATCTATAATTATATCTATTCATAAATCCCTGTTGGGTGCAAAAGCCGATAGTCATTTTTTTTTAAAATGCGCGAATCGGATTTCGCGCCACCCCAAAAATAATCATCCCCTCCCACCGCTTACCCGATAAGCAGTAGAAGGGGATAATCGTTTTTCAGGAAGTTACGCTTTCAGAGTTTCGGTTGCTGTAGCTTTGTCGGAACGTCCTTTGCGTTGAGCAATTACATCCTCTGCACGACTGATGCGGACATTTACCTCTTTTACAAATTCCGCATAAGGAGCCTCGCCATTCACTATTATAAGTGCATTGATGCGCTCTACTATTTTGCGGTAGGCTGGATCCACATCCATGCGTACTTGTTTCATCCGAAGTTCTGAGCGGTTAGCCTTTTCGGAGTTGCGCCAAGATTGCAATAATACAAACGCATTATTGCTTCGTTCCAACTCGTCAACCCAGTCCACAATACCCAATAGAGTTAAATCTGCGGACACTTTCGTTCTTAATTCTGCAATCAAACTTTTAATAAGTCCCGATTCTTCATCATCCGGTTTTGGAGCTAAATTGCCATAAGCATCAAAAATAACCTTTACACGTTTGGTGGCTTCGCGCACTTCATTGCTGTAATGATTTAAGCCATTTGTAACTTTGTCGGCCAATCCGCGAAAAGTAAAATCGCGGTCTTTATCAGCCTCATGAATTTCCTCAGTGGTTGCACTTTGGGTAATTGCCACCAAAGCTATACCTTCATCTTCATAATGCAGAAGGTATGCCGCATACACTTCTTCAATACCAAGCACTTGAGGACTGTAATTGATAATGGCACTGTTGAAATCAGTTTGAAACTGGTAATGACCTGCATTACGTTGAACATTCAAATTCAAATTTGCAATTTTCATAGGCAAACATTTTTAAATAATAAGACATTGTAAATAATTGGAAATTAATATCAATAGGTTTTTATGAAATAACTTTCAAAGAATAAGACTTGTAACTAGTGTTATATCATGTTCAAGAAAAAATGTTGCAAATTATGAGAATATTGGTTCTCAGTGATGAGAATCTTCAGCCAAGGGGTCAGAAGTGAATTCTCACTATTGAGAACGTACTGCTGAGGGGTCGGATAGGCATTCTCACTATTGAGAACAAGTCGCCGAGACCTCCGAAGGGTTTTCTCATTAATGAGAACGATTAACCGAGGGGACAGTTGCCTATTCTCACCATTGAGAACACTTTTTTTAGTTCACAAGGCATGATTTTACGAGTATTTAAAACGCCCACTTCCATTATCCATCGGAGTTTCACGTAGATGTATGCATTGTGTATCAATCGCTCAACTATTCACAGCACAAATATAGCGAGTCAATAATTAACTCACAATAGTTCGAACTAAAAGTTATCAACAAATTTACAAACAACCTAAAAATACATACATTATTCGAAGTTAATATAATTTGGGAAATCCGATATTAAATAAAAACAACTATATTTGTACGTTACTTTTAATATCGACTTTCATTCCATATAATACCATGAAAAAGGAATATTCTTTAGATGAATTACTGCACAAGGCAGCTTCCTATTGCTCCATCTCCGAACACTGCGTGTCGGAAGTAGAAACTAAATTAAATGCTTGGTGCGTAGGATGCGACGATAAATCGACCATCATTAAACGCCTGATTGCAGAAGATTTTATCAACGAAAAACGCTTCTGCACCCACTTCGTAAAGGATAAATTCCGCTTCAACAAATGGGGAAAAATCAAAATATCTTTTGCTCTGAAAGGGAAAGGATTGGATAACGCTTTAATTTCGGAAGCGTTGAATACCATCGACGATGGCGAATACGAAGAAATGCTGGCCTCTATCCTAAAAACAAAACTGGTAGGATTGAAATATGAATTCGAATACGAAAAACAAGGTAAGTTATTCCGCTTTGCGCAAAGCAGGGGTTTCGAGAACAATGTGATTGAAAAAGTAGTACGAAACCTACCCCAAACCCCTAAAGAGGCTTAAAGAAACCAAGTACTAGACCCAATAATACGTATTTATATATGAATTACTCAGTCAGAGAAGAGAGGTACAATACCTACACACACGCTATCGGGGTTGTATTCGGAGTGGTAGCAGGCGCATTTTTGCTACGTAAAGCTATCGCATGGCATAATCCGTGGGCTATTGGCAGTGATATCGTCTTTGTTATTTCAATGATACTCATGTATCTTTCCTCAACACTTTACCACGCCGAAAAAAATCAGAAAACAAAAGCACTCCGTCGCAAGTTCGACCACGCAGCGATCTACATCCAAATTGCAGGAAGCTATACGCCTTTCACGCTTGTGGTTTTACGTCTAAATAGCGGCTGGGGTTGGTCCTTATTTGGAATTATTTGGGCTGCAGCGGCTTTTGGAATTTCATTAAGTTTTATGAACCTAAGAAAAGGCAGCAAACTCGAAACAATTTGTTACGTGGCTATGGGTTGGGTGGTTGTTATTGCTTTCAAACCGCTCATCGATTCTCTGGGCGCTACCAATTCCATGTCGGTACTCTACTGGCTTATTGCTGGCGGTCTTTCTTACACCGTTGGCGCAGTATTATACTCATTCAAAAAAATCCAGTACACTCACGCCATCTTTCACTTATTTGTGCTTGGCGGAAGCATTTGTCATTTTGTGGCCATATGGAACATCAAATTATAGAAGCATGTATTAGCGGCAAGCAGTAAGCGGTAATGAAAAAAACATTTATATATGGCTGAGTAATCTGATTTCAATGAAAAGTATAGAACTAGAACAAAAAAATTTGCTGTTTCAGTCATGTTATTCTACGCAAAGCACTGTAAACAAAATGAAGAGTTAAGAGTGACTGAGAAACAATTATTACAATCCGGCACTTCTGTTGCTGCCAATTTTAGAGCATTTATGCGAGGTCGGCCTAAAGCGGAAAAGTTTTCTAAACTTTGTATTATTGTTGAAGAAACAAATGAAACACAATTCTGGGTTGAATTAATTGAGAAAGCAAATCTCTTATACAAATCACTCTACAGTACAATAAAAGATGAAGCCAATGAACTCATCAAAATCTTCACTGCAACTAAATACAAAATAAAAAAAATAGCTATCTCCGCTTGCTGCTTACCACTTGCCGCTTGCAGCTATTCAATAAATCCGCCTCCCAGAATCCGCCCATCCCTATAAAAAACAGCCGTTTGTCCAGGTGCAATGGATTCGAGCGGTTCGGCAAGTTCCACTTTGGCTGTTCCTTCGTCCAAAAAAACAACACGACTCAATGTATTTTGTTTCCGGTAGCGAATCCGGCAGTAGATATCAAAGTCAGAGCCAAAAAGGGAAGCATCAACCACATTTACATCTCGTATAATAAATTCCGATTTGTACATACTTTCTAGAGGAGCCAACACCACCTCATTCGTTGCGGGGCGAATCTCTTTCACAAACACTTTTCGGTTCAAGTGCATCAACCCACGTCGCTGCCCCACGGTGTAAAGAGGAAAACCCTCATGACTACCCAACACATTCCCCTCTTCGTCCAAAAATTTACCCGGATAAATATACTTTTCGGGTTCGGCAAGTTGTCTCTTCAAAAACGGACGATAATCGCCAGAGCAAAAACAGGCCCCTAAACTATCTTTTTTCTCCGAAACCTTTTTATAACCGCGCTCTGCAGCCATGGTTCGCACTTCGGTTTTGTGATACTGACCAAGCGGAAAAACAATACGCGAAAGCTGTGTCTGCGTCAATCCCCAAAGGAAAAAAGATTGGTCTTTATCTGGGTCTTTGCCTTCGGTCACAAAATAGTGATTATCTTCATTAATTATATTCACATAATGACCCATCGCCACTTTTTCGAAGCCAAGCCGATCGGCCTCCTCCAATATCAGCTTCCACTTCAATTCATTATTGCATTTCACACATGGAAACGGGGTGCGACCAGACAAATACTCATCCACAAAATATTGCACCACATTGGCCCGAAAAACATCGAGAGCATCATAGGTGATATGCTCAATGCCAAGGTGCCCAGCAAGTCGGATGGCATCCTGCAAATGATTATTTTCACCTTCTTCCCAAAAACGAAAAGTAATCCCGACAACATCGTAGCCTTGTTCCAATAAAAGAATGGCAGCAACCGAACTGTCGGTGCCGCCACTCATACCCATTAATATTCGAGGTTTCATATTATATCGTTTATTTGTCGATTGAGCGTTAGACTAATTGAATTAAGCTTATCTCAATATCCAATCAACAAATTATCGAATCAACCAATTAACCAAATTAACCAAATTAGAAAGGTAAATCGCTACCTTCTGATGCAGCAGGAGCTACTTCAAAAGGAGCTGTAGCTGAACTTACAGCAACTGGAGCATTTATAGCGCCATTTTTATCAATTTTCCATGCACGAATAGTAGTGTACCAACGACCGTTATATTCGCGACTTTCAACATCAAAACTGACATTTATTGTTTCGTCTATAGCGACAGGGAACTGATCAATTTTATCCCCGAAAAGATTAAAACACACCTTTTTGGGATATTGATCGGCAGTTTCTAGCACATAATCTTGTGAACGCCATGTTCCATTTTTTCCTTGACCTGTTGCAATTGGCAACACTGCAATAATTTTTCCTGATATTTCCATTCTGCTTGTTCTTTTATTTTATTTTAGAACCACAAAGATAATGAAGAATGCGTTAAATACAAACAATAAAAGACTTAATTTTATTTCGACAGTAAAGAAAACAATTCAAATTAATACATCAAGAATTGTGATAGACCATACACCCACATTTATTGGGAGCAATAAAATTTATTGAACATAAACATCAAAGTTATTGTTATAATAAAAAACTAAAAGAACACTTTAAATTTATTCGTATGAAGAAAAATATGGGATCTTTCGACAAACTACTTCGGCTGACAGCAGCAATCGTATTAATTGTCCTTTTCTATTCAGGAGTGATAACCGGCACAATTGGGATTATTGCATTAGTGGTAGCACTTATATTTACGGTTACAAGCCTGATCAGCTTTTGTCCTCTTTACGCTTTGCTTGGAATTAGAACCTGCAAGAAGGAATAGCATTCAACTTTCTTCAAAAAACAAACAGCCACTCATTCCATTTTTGGGGAATGACTGGCTGTTTTATATATTCCATTTAATGTCAAATAATTACATTTACAAGATTGATTTTCAATAAAATACTCAGCCATAAGTATATGACTAAAAAACAGTTTGCGCTAAGGCCAACTAACAATTTGCAATCTCTGCCTAGCAATTGAAAAATAAATGTATTTAATCACAGCTTAATTTTGTCAATCAGACAGAATTTTGTACTTTTGTGGCGAAAACAGAAAAAACTCAATTTTAAACAATAAATAAAATGATTAAAGTAGGTATCAATGGTTTTGGCCGTATCGGACGCTTAGTTTTCCGTGCAGCTCAAGAAAGAAACGATGTTCAAATCGTTGCAGTTAATGATCCATTTTTGGACATCGATTATTTAGTGTACATGTTGCAATATGACACAGTACATGGTAAATTCCAAGGCAAAATTGAAAACAAAGGTGGTAAATTATTTATCAACGATGTAGAAGTTGCTTTCTTTGCAGAAAAAGATCCAGCTAACATTGCTTGGGGTGCTGCTGGTGCTGACTATGTTGTTGAATCAACAGGTGTTTTCACTACAATCGAAAAAGCTGGTCTTCACTTGAAAGGTGGTGCTAAAAAAGTTATTATCTCTGCTCCTTCTAACGACGCTCCTATGTTCGTTTGTGGTGTAAACTTAGAAACTTATACTAAAGACATGGATGTTGTTTCTAACGCATCTTGTACTACTAACTGTTTGGCTCCTATGGCTAAAGTTATCAATGACAACTTCGGAATCCTTGAAGGTTTGATGACTACAGTTCACGCTGCTACCAACACTCAAAAAACAGTTGATGCTCCTTCAGCAAAAGACTGGCGTGGTGGTCGTTCTATCTTAGGAAACATTATCCCTTCTTCTACTGGAGCTGCTAAAGCGGTAGGCAAAGTAATTCCTGAATTGAATGGCAAATTGACTGGTATGGCTTTCCGTGTACCAACTGCTGACGTTTCAGTGGTTGACTTAACAGTACGTTTGGAGAAAGCTGCTTCTTATGATGAAATTAAAGCTGCTATGAAATTAGCTTCTGAAACTACAATGAAAGGTATCCTTGGATATACTGAAGATTCAGTTGTTTCTTCTGACTTTATCCACGAAACTCGTACTTCTGTATTTGATGCAAATGCAGGTATCGCTTTGAATGGTAACTTCGTAAAATTAGTAAGCTGGTACGACAATGAGTGGGGCTATTCTAGCAAAGTGTTAGATTTGATCGCACACATGGATTCAGTAAAATAAGCTGACCTATTATAAAACTTAAAAATCCCTTGCAATAATATTGCAAGGGATTTTTTATATAATACTTAGCTGTATTAGAGCAAGTCGCTTGCTAGTTCCGACAGGTAACTACGCTCGCCTTTTACCAGATTAATATGAGCAAAAATACTCTGTCCATGCATTCGATCAATCATGTACACTAAACCGTTTGACAACATATCAAGATAAGGTGAATCAATCTGCTGAATATCACCCGTAAAAACTATCTTCGTACCTTCTCCTGCGCGAGTAATAATTGTTTTCACTTCGTGAGGCGTTAGATTTTGTGCCTCATCAATAATAAAAAATGTTTCGCTCAAACTTCGGCCTCTGATATAAGCCAACGCTTCAATAACCAGTTGTTCATTATGTTGCATATCCTCAATAAGCTTAATTTCCTTGCCCTGATACGAAAAATTATGTTTTATCACATTTAAATTATCAAACAAAGGCTGCATGTAAGGTGCTACTTTTTGTTTTTCGTCACCAGGCAAAAAACCAAGATCTTTATTTCCCAAAGCCACAATTGGGCGTGCCAGCAAAATTTGTTTGTAGGTTTCGTTTTTATGTAATGCTGCTGCTAAGGCTAACAAGGTTTTACCTGTTCCCGACTTACCTGTTAACGCTACCAATTTCACATCGTCATCCAACAACACATTCATTGCAAAAGTCTGCTCTGCATTACGAGGCTCAATGCCAAAACAGCGCTCTTTTTCCACGCGCTTCACCATCCCAGTGTGCGGGTTATAACGTGCTAATACACTTGAGCGAACGCTCTTGAGTACAAAACAATCCTGCGGCTCAATATCAGAAGCAAAATCCAAATCTTCAAGCGGAATAGTTCCACCATTAGAATACAAACGGTCAATCAGTTCGGGGGCAATATTTTCATAAATTTCATGATTCCGCTCAAAAATATTGAAATCAGTCACTTTATCGTTAATATAATCTTCAGAATCCAACCCTAACGAGAGAGCTTTCATCCGCAAATTAATATCCTTGCTTACCAAAATACACTTTTGCTTAGGCTTAGACTCACGCAAAGTAAAAGTTGCAGCCAAAATACGATGATCAGGAGTTTTTTCCAAAAACGATTTAGAAATTACATCCGGATACTCACCACCTGTTAAGATAAATAACTTTCCTTTGCCTACGCCTAAATCGGCACCTTTTGTAAACAACTTATCATCTGCAATCAAATCTAACTCGCGGGCAAACTCACGGGCATTGAAATTAATTTGCTCATTCCCTTTTTTGAAATGATCAAGCTCTTCTAACACTACAATTGGGATATAAATGTCATTTTCCTCAAAATTATGAAGACATTTATAATCGTGTAGTATAACATTGGTATCTAAAACAAAATTTTTCTTCGTTCCCATAATGCATAACTATTTAATAATGAACATTCAACTATTAACAACATACTATGCACTAAATATACGAATTATATTGAATAATAATAACATCCAATAGTAAATTTTTAATCATATATTTTACATATCAAATTTATTATCCAAAAAACGTACTACCAAACTATCAGCACGATCTCTTAAACCTTTCTATTCCTGCACAATAAACCTACAAACACTTGAATCAGCTAGTTTATTCAGTAATTCAAAAGTAATACGATATTCACAAATCAAACACACCAAAGTTTAGCCTAATTCATAAAACCAAAAAATCATATTGTTACGAACATTTACAAACCGCTAATTGCATGTATTTTTGCAAACAAATATTCTATTTTTATGTTGTACAACATAAAAATAGAATATATTTCTGTTAATAATATTATTTTGTTGACAACTTAAGTGATATTAACACAATTCGACCCAAAATTATATTACCTTTGCAATCATTCTAAATTTGAAATTCATGGCAGAAATATTGAAACCAGAATATATTTTTGAAACGAGTTGGGAAGTATGTAACATGGTGGGTGGAATATATACGGTACTATCAACACGCGCCGCTACATTACAAGAAACAAACACTGATAAACTTATCTTTATTGGTCCCGATGTATGGGGCGACAAACCTTGTCCTTATTTCGAGGAATCGCATGACATGTATGCAGATTGGAAAATTTTCACACAAAAGGAATACAATTTGAAAGTACGAGTTGGACGCTGGAAAATTCCTGGTCGACCGATAGCAATTCTTGTAGATTTTCTTCCTTTAATGGAGAAAAAAAATGAAATTTATGCTGAGATTTGGGAACAAGCAGGTGTAAACTCAATGGCTGCCTATGGCGACTACGACGAATCATCGATGTTTGGTTACTCCACAGGCATAATAATCGAAAGTTTTCACCGCTTTTTCAATTTAAAGCCAGAACAACAAGTAGTTGCCCATTTCAATGAATGGATGACAACGTTCGGCGCATTCTATATCAAAAAACACTTACATGAAGTAGCTACTTTATTTACCACACATGCTACCTCTATCGGTCGTTCCATTGCAGGAAACCATAAACCATTGTACGACTACATAAATGAATACAATGGTGACCAAATGGCTTACGAATTGAACATGGTTTCGAAACATTCGACTGAAAAAATTGCTGCGCACTTGGTCGATTGCTTTACCACCGTAAGCGAAATTACTGGAATTGAATGCGAACAATTGCTCGAAAAAAAGCCCGACATCATTACCCCAAACGGTTTTGAAGACGATTTTGTACCGCAAGGGAAAAAATTTACAGCCGCAAGAAAAGATGCACGTACTACGTTGCGCAATGTAGCTGAAACTCTACTCGGCTACGAGCTAACTGTAGATGCTTTATTTATAGGTACAGCAGGTCGTTATGAATATAAGAATAAAGGGATTGACACATTTATCGAGTCACTAAAATTACTATCCGAAAATGCAGATTTGAAAAAAGAAGTAGTAGTTTTCATTATGGTTCCGGCTCATATCAAAGGCGCCCGATTGGATTTGGCTACCAGCCTGCAAAATCCCGAGATGAGATTCAATTCTTCCAATAGATTTACAACACATGATTTGCATGACTATTACACCGATTCGGTCATGGCGGCCATTCATTGGTTTCATTTTACAAATCAGCAAAATCAAAAAGTAAAAATTATTTTTGTTCCATCCTATTTGAACGGAACCGATGGCATTTTCAACAAAGCGTACTACGATTTGGTTATCGGCATGGATTTGACCGTTTTTCCATCATATTATGAGCCATGGGGTTACACACCGCTTGAAAGCGTTGCTTTTGCCGTGCCCACAATTACAACCGACCTATCGGGATTTGGACAATGGGTATCACACGAAACGCAAGGAATTGAAAATGGTGTGGGAGTTATTCATCGTTCGGACTACAATGGTTATGTTGTGGCAAACAAAATTGCTGAAATGATAGCTTTGTTTGCTGACAGCAATGAAGCTGAAGTGAAAAAAATACGAAAAAAAGCATCAATTATTGCTGAGAAATCCCTTTGGAAACACTTTATTCAATACTACGACACTGCTTACAGCATAGCACTGACAAATAAAAACAAAAGAAACAGCTAGTTTAAGCACAAAAAGACCAACTGCAAACGTTTGAAACCAATACAAAAGGTTTTTGAATGAAATGCACCATTATCTATTCGTTTTTCCCTATTTTTGCACAATAATTTAATCTTTAGATATTTTTAAATAATTCATTTTCTATTAGTTATAATAGGTTTCATAAAAGAAAAAAGCATGAAAATTAAAGTCAATACCGTAAACGAGTCAAACTTAAAAGAGATCAGCGTAAAAACGTTTTTACCAGCTAGTTTAAGTAAATTAGAAGAAATTGCCCAAAACATTTGGTGGGTTTGGGATACAAATGCCAAAAATTTGTTTCGACAAATTGACAAAGCAGCTTGGATTGAAGCACAATCAAACCCAGTACTATTACTCAACATCTTGAGTTATGACAAGCTTGTTGCCATGGGTAATGATGTTGAATTTATCAAGAAGGTGGATAAAGTATACGAAGATTTTCAAGCATACTTGAATACACCAAAAAACGTTGAAAAACCATCAGTGGCCTATTTCAGTATGGAATATGGATTGACTGAGGTATTGAAAATCTATTCGGGAGGTTTAGGCGTTCTTGCTGGTGACTATTTGAAAGAAGCTAGCGATTGCAACGTAGATTTAACAGCTGTTGGTTTTTTATATCGTTATGGATATTTCACTCAATCATTATCGGTTGATGGTCAACAAGTAGCAGTATACGAGGCTCAAAACTTCAACAATTTGCCTATTCAACAAATAAAAGATGCCAACGACCAACCAATTTTAATTGAAGTTCCTTACCCTGGTCGCATTGTATATGCATATTTGTGGAAAGTAGCTGTAGGTCGTATTTCGCTTTATTTGTTAGATACAGATAACGACATGAACAGCGAATACGATCGTCCTATCACTCACCAACTCTATGGTGGTGACTGGGAGAACCGCATGAAACAAGAGTTTTTACTTGGCGTGGGCGGCATTCTTGCTCTTAAAAAATTAGGTATCGAAAAACAAGTATATCACTGTAACGAAGGACATGCTGCTCTAATCAATGCACAGCGTTTAGCCGACTTAATTGCCGACAAAAAACTTTCATTCAATGAAGCATTAGAAGTGGTTCGGGCAAGTTCATTGTACACTGTTCACACCCCGGTTCCTGCCGGTCACGATAGCTTCGAAGAAGGATTATTCAGCAAATACCTGAGCGAGTTTCCTGCAAAACTACAACTATCGTGGGATGAATTTATTGACATGGGACGCGAGCATCCAGGCGATCATTCTGAAAAATTCAGCATGAGTACGTTTGCTTGTAATACTTGCCAGGAAGTAAACGGTGTTAGCTGGTTACACGGAAAAGTATCACAAGAGATGTTCCAACCAATTTGGAAAGGATATTTCCCTGAAGAGTTACACGTTAGCTACGTAACCAACGGTGTACACTTACCAACATGGACTTCGTCCGACTGGAAAGCCATATACGAGAAATACTTCACAAAAGCATTTTATGCCGATCAATCAAATTTAAAAATTTGGGAAGGTGTTTACAAAATTCCAGATCAAGAAATCTGGGATACCCGAATGGGATTGAAAAACAAATTGGTAGATTATATCAAAGATCAATTTCGCGAAAATTGGCTGAAAAATCAAGGTGATCCTTCGCGTATTGTCTCGGTTTTAGAAGCAATTAATCCCAATGCTTTGATTATCGGATTTGGACGCAGATTTGCTACATACAAACGTGCTCATTTATTATTCACTGACTTAGAACGTCTTGAACGAATTGTGAACGACCCACTTCATCCGGTTCAGTTCCTATTCACCGGAAAGGCTCACCCTGCCGATGGTGGTGGTCAGGGTTTAATTAAACGCATTATCGAGATTTCACGCATGCCTCAATTCCTAGGAAAAGTAATTTTTCTTGAAAACTATGACATGCGCTTGGCAAAACGATTGATTTCTGGTGTAGATATCTGGTTAAATACACCTACTCGTCCCTTGGAAGCTTCAGGAACATCAGGAGAAAAAGCACAAATGAATGGCGTCCTAAACTTCTCAGTACTTGATGGTTGGTGGTTAGAAGGTTATGTAAAAGGTGCAGGCTGGGCTTTAACCGAAAAACGCACCTACGAAAATGATTTGCATCAAGACCAACTTGATGCTGCAACTATTTATAGCATGCTCGAAAACGAAATCATTCCGTTGTATTACGCTAAAAACACCAAAGGGTATTCTCCTGAATGGATTCAAGTAATTAAAAATTCAATTGCTCAAATCACTCCTCGTTTCACAACAAAACGTATGATTGATGACTACATTGCCAAATTTTACACAAAACTATCTACTCGTTCAACAATTTTAAAGGCAAATGACTTTGCGAAAGCAAAAGAAATGGCAAGCTGGAAAGAAAAAGTGGCTAAAGGTTGGGACGGTATTGAGGTAGTATCGGTAGAATTACCTGATAAAATGATTCACAATCCTCAAGTTGGTGAAGCTTATGATATCAACATTGTAATCGACACAAAGTCAATTGACGACAAAGGACTTGGTATCGAATTAGTGGCAACAAAATTAGGCAAAAATAATGTTGACATTTTATACAGCGTAGAAGAACTGAAGGTAATAAAAACTGAAGGTACGAAATTATTTTTCAATATTGAAAAACGATTGAACATGGCAGGTACATTTAAATATGGTTTCCGTATGTTCCCTAAAAATGAGGATTTACCTCACCGTCAGGATTTCTGTTTTGTTCGTTGGATCTAAGAGTCAGCCACAAAATAATCTCACAAAAAAGGAGGCCACAACAAATTGTTGTGGCCTCCTTTATATAAATTTAAAGTCTTTATTTTTCAGCTAAATAACTGGCTATTCCTTCTTGCGTAGGTTTCAATGATTTATCACCTTTTTTCCAGTTTGCAGGACAAACTTCGCCATATTTTTCGGTAAACTGAAGAGCATCAATAAGTCTAAGCACTTCATCTACATTGCGTCCCAGTGGTAAATCATTTACCAATTGATGACGAACAACACCTTGTTTATCAATCAAGAACAAGCCGCGATATGCTTTAGGTTCTCCTACAAAAGATTCATTACCTTCTTCATCGTATTGATCCGAACCGATAAGCACATCATAACTCTTTGAAATAGTAAGATTTTGGTCTACTACCAAAGGATATATCACACCTTGAATTCCACCTTGATTTTGTGGAGTCTGTAACCATTTCCAGTGCGAAAATTCCGAATCGGTTGAAGCACCAATCACTACTGTATCAAGAGCTGCAAACTCAGCAGCTTTATCCTGAAAAGCTATCAATTCAGTTGGACACACAAAAGTAAAATCCGCAGGGTAGAAAAAGAATACTACATACTTTTCACCTACAAATTGTTCTAACGAAAAATTTTCTACAATTTCTCCACCGTTTACTACAGCTTTACTGTTAAATATCGGAGCTTTTCTTCCTACTAATACTGACATGTTTTATTTTTTTAAATTGTTTGTTTTATTATGATACAAAAATACATACAAGCACATTAGTTCTATCATAAAATTCGATAGAGTTTTTTTATATGAATATAGAAAAAACATATTCTAAAAAATATAACAACAAAACACTATTTATTGTTTAAAAATCAGCACACTGGCATAAGCAGCAACACCTTCTTTTCGGCCTACAAATCCCAACCGCTCGGATGTAGTTGCCTTAATAGAAACTGAATCAGTATCTACCCCCATTACTTCGGATAAACAAATCTGCATGAGAGGAATATGTGGGTTCAGCTTAGGCTCTTCGGCGCAAACCGTACAATCCGCATTACCAAACTCGTAACCATTTTCCCGTATCAAGGTCATTGTATCTTTTAGTAATATCTTACTGTCCATATTCTTAAATTCTTTTGATGTATCGGGGAAATGATACCCAATGTCGCGTAAGTTGGCAGCCCCCAACAAAGCGTCGCACAAAGCATGAATCAACACATCGGCATCCGAGTGCCCTAATAGACCAACGGTGTGCTTAATTCTTATTCCGCCCAGCCACAATTCCCTCTCATTAGCAAAGGCGTGAACATCGTAGCCAAAACCAATTCGTATAGCTTTCATTCTTCAAAAATTTATATTCGTTATTCTTATTTAAATGCCAAAACGGCTGAACCAACCTAAAGGTAGTGAACAACCGTTTTGTAAATGAGTATTTATTATTTTTCTATCTAAAAAGCATCGGGTAAGTAATATTACCTCACAAGATTTTTCAACCCGAATATATCAAAACCGAGCGTAAACCTGAGCGTTTGATCGAGCGGATTGGTTTGAGAAGTAGAAATTACATAGGCTGCATCCAGTTGGAACACGTTTAGTTTAAAACCAAAACCGGCTGTAAAATATTTCCTATTTCCTTTATACTGACTTTCATTGTAATATCCACCACGCACAAACAATTGGTTGTTATAAGCGTATTCAGCACCTAAAGACCATGAAATTTCTCGCATTTCTTCTGAGAAACCACCCGGTGCATCACCAAAAGATTTAAAAATACCTGTCAAAGGTGACATATCGCTATATGCTTGTAAATCCTCAGTAGTTGGATTCAATTGGGGGGTAGGCACCAACAATTTATTAATATCAGCACTTACCGAGATTTTATTGTATTGGTCAATTGGGTAGTCGAAAGAGCTACCTAAACGCAAATTGGTGGGAAGAAAATTACTTGACACCTTTTTATCGTACGATATTTTCGATCCTATATTTGAGATATTTGCACCAAATGCTAAAGTACCATCGGTATTTTGAAGGGTAATAGGCGTTCTGTAGTATGCAGACACATCGGCAGCCACAGCACTTCCGGGATAAATTTCTTGCTGAGCAATACCATTTCCTAAATCGGAACGAATGTACCTAAAAGCTACAGAACCGGAGAATTTCTCTGAAAACAAACGGGAATAAGCAATATCTACTGACAATTCATTCGGGTGAGAAGAACCTTGAGGAAAACCAAATTCATCCATCAATGTAATATCGCCAAGCGAAAAATAACGCAACGACATACTTACTGCTTGTCGATTATCTAACTTCCAATAACCACTCAAATTTGCCAAATCGATATCGCTTACCAACTTACGCAACCACGGAGTATATGAAATCGAAACACCAGCATCACTCTCCATAAAAACGTATTTCGCAGGATTCCAATACTGTGAATTTATATCCGGAGACGTGGCAACACCAACATCACCCATACCTCCACCTCGTGCATCGGGAGCAATCGACAGTGATGGAACGGCAGTTACAATAGGATTGTTTTCTTGAGCTAAAACGCTCATAGAATACAGAATAATAAAACCAAGAGCTAGTAGTTTACTTTTCATTAGGCAAAATATTTATATACTTTATATTAGAATCTACAAAATTACTTAAAGATAACGTAAAATTATCATTTTATTGTTCTGTGATGATCATTTTATTTGTTTTAGAGTAAAAATCACTATTGATCGTTTTGATGCTTACCCGGTAAAGGTACACGCCTGACTTCATTTTCACACCCTGCATGGATGATAAGTCCCAAGTTATATCTTCGGCTGACGGTTCGACAAAACTCCAGATTTTCCTCCCGATTAAGTCAAATATTTCGACAGTGGTTTTTAAAATGGTCTCCGGTCTATCATGAATCACGCGAAACCGAGTACTGTTTTTAAAGGGATTTGGATAATTTACTACTGAAAAAATCGTTGGTATCAATCCCTTTTCAACAATAAAATCTATGCTAGTTGTCGACGAATTATTCAACAAATCACAAGTTCTAAAAGTTATTGTATGCTTCCCGTTTTTAAGTTGTGGTAATTTATATTTCACCGTTCCGGCAGAATAGCTGTTTGCTAAAGCCTGAAAATTATCGTTTAAAATATATGATTGCATAGGATCCTTATCAATTGTCAACAACAAATCGTGTCCTATGCCACTTCCAACAGTATTAATACCACTTGCATCTTTCAAATTAGCAATAAAAAGAGGAGTCTCATTCACCTCATTGCCCGATACAAAGTTTTCTGAATTCAAATACAGTTGAACATCAGGACCGGCAGTATCATTAATCGAAATATTTGCAGATCCCCCTATCACAAAGTTTTCGAAAACACCTTGTGCCTCGTAATTATGCACATCATCTTCCGCATAATAATTAATTCGACCAGTACCATAGTTGTATTTGATGTCCTTCGGCAACATGAACGAAAAGCTGTATTCACCGTCTTTTACCATCGCATCTCCCGAAAATAAAGTATTTGGACGATCAGAATACGTCATAGAACCATCTCCTTGATTATTTAAAGTTGTTATTCTTTGAATCTTGTCATATACTACAGCATGTAAATTACCATTAAAATCGGTGATCTTATTTCCATTATCATCCGCAACAAATCCCTTAACTGTAGCTACCGACAACGCTCGCAAAGTATCATTACCCAAGCTAACGCTTTCATTTATTTTCGATGTAATAATTTGATATTTTGTTGGATAATTTAGTCTTACTGCCGGATCACCCATATAAACGTATGATAGTTTATTTATTTCGGCACCAACATTGTTTTTCGCAAACTTCAGCACATCGCCGATACGTTGATGTTGTCCGTCGATTTTTCTAAATAAATTATCGCAAAACAATTTGTTCAACGTAAAATTTTGAGATGCATAAACCGGACGAGCAGCTGATAAAATACCAATGCCTCCCCCAACCGGATTCAATAATACTTGTTCTCCACCCGAAACATTTTTAATATCAAATTGCAAAAAATCGCAAGTAGCTGCCACATACAGGGGCAAATGCTTACTAGCAAGATTCATTACATCTGCTGTTGTCAATATCTGTTCATTCGTCCACCCGCTAGGGCCTGCATGCCCGGTATAATCGACCAAAAGAACACCTGATTGCAAATAATTATGAAAACGATTTTTAGCCAAGGAATAAGTCTCTCCACTAGCCGTAATTTCCTGCTTATAGGCATCTAAGTAGATTTTATTTACCTGAAAAGCAGGAAAATGACTACTCACAGACACCGCCACACTATCGGCCTGTGTCATATGCAGAGCTGCATCACCATCATCAGCTAAAAAAAGAACTTGATTTTTCCAACTCCCTTTCTCCTTATTCTCCATATAGCTAATCGTTTTATTCACCACATTATTAGCTTGTTCTACTGTTGATACAGGGAATCTACCGATACCAATATCAAGCAAATCTGAAGACACCTGAAGCCCCTCGCTGTTACCCAACAACCCAAAATAATCATCCGTAACGTACGACAAGGTTGTAACAAAGGAATTTTCGGCCTGATACGTCAATATTAAATTATCCCCAGAATTAGATAATATTTTTCTATTATCGAAAGAGCCTCTACCAAAAAGCAACAGATACTTGGGAATATCTTTAATATTATTCGCTGAAATAGCTCTATCATAGAGCATTTTCATCATCCAGCGATAAGCGGTAGCATCCGGAGCACCTGATGAAAACTCGTTGTAAACCTGCTCTGTAGTAACTACTGCTACCGTCAATTTGTCAATATCTCTATGTGCTTGGGCAAGCCGCTCGGATTGTACCAAAAAACGGGGATGAGTAAGAATAACCATATCAACAGCTGCGAGCGCATGAAGATTCTGGCTGGGCACTAGTCCATCGATTTCCGGTTTTGGAAAAGCAGGAGAGGCCGTAACATCAATTGCCATGTACCTACTATCTTCGTTTGCAGGCTGAATAAAAGAAACAGTGCCTGCATTATTATCCGATATAACTTTTCTAATATTCAAAGGATCTGTAACATCCCAAATTTGAATATTAGTCGAAGCATCGGTAAGCTGAAAAGAATTAAAAGAATTCGTTCCCAGAAAGTCCATATTTTGAAACGACATAAAGAAGCCGCTCATTTTCAATTTACGCCGGGCATTCACCTCAAGATAATTCAAGTATCCTACCGATGAAGTTGTGGGCCTATCATAAGTAAGATTAAACGTAAAATTATCATTTTGAGGCGAGTAATAATAAGTGCCCGTATTGCCTCTAGCTTGCTCATAAAAGTCGAATGAAGACTTGGCGGACATAGGAAGCGATTTGGGCTGTCCTCCATTTAACAAAAGTATGAAATTAGAATTCACAATGGAGCTTGCGGCAACATCTAATTTTACGCAAGCTGAACTGCTTGTTACAATATTTGGAAAAATAAAGGATGTATTCATTGAAGTCATATCGGAAAATCGCTCACCATAAAATTCGCGACCTGAGCCAACTCCAGCATCTATTCCAATAATATTGACCAAGTCCTTTTCATATACTTTATAGTCTGAAAATTCATTAATAATGTTCACCTTTTCAGTGCTCACCGAAACTTTAGGTTTATCCACTATCCGCTTTCCAACACCTGCATCCGAGCTAATGAAGTAGTAACCGTATTGTGAATAAGAGTTACCCTGATGTGTAAAAACAGATTTGCTTTTGTCATACGTCCAGCGATTTATTCCCTGAGCATAAAACAGAATATAATCTCCAGCATTGAAAACTCCATCGCTGCCTTTTTCCATCCAAATAGCAAGCTCGGGCAAATCATCCTGCTTGTACAATGAAAAATCTTGCTCCAACACAGCTCCACCATACCCGAAAACCTGAACATTAGCCGGATTAATTCCCATAGAATTTAAATCTTCATAAGTCAGTTTATAAATTCCGGTGTCTTTCACCTTTACTTTTACAAATTTACCTTGCGACAGAACCGAATTGGAAACATAAGTATGCTGAGTGGCTGATCCCACTCTTTGAGGTGCAGGTATCTTAGTGATCTGTAAATCGAAAGACAAGAGTCTTAGAAATCTACCCTCTTGTTTTACAAATGGTAAAATATTTACTTCGAGAAAAGAAGTAGTCGATTGTTCTAAAATATTAGTAGTAATATCAACGGACAAAGGGACAGATTTGCCTTCAAAAAACAGAATTTCTTGGTTGGTTAGCGGATAAAAAACAGAATTTTTAATTTCAACCTGATAAGTAAAAGACTTATCGCATTGAAAGCGTTGATTAAAATAGGGCAGTCGATTTTCAGTTGGGTATTGGGCACCAACAAAAGAAAGCACATTGATTGAATTTGAATTTATTGTCCATTTTGCAATGCCATTCCATGCAATCGAATACGAAGTAGTCTGAGCCGTTTGCGAACTTAGTGTTGTAACAAACATGCAAAGAAACGCCAAAAGCGTTATTTTATATTTCATGGAAATGGAGTTTATTTTGCGCTACTATGAAAGAAAAATCTAGACATTCATTTGTAAAAAAACGAATACTTTTACTTTACATTAAAATCAAACATCTTTTTGTCGAAGATATAGCCTTCCAATCGATCGCCTATGGCTACTTTTCCAACTCCTACAGGTGTTCCAGTAAATAAAATATCGCCAATTTTTATAGTAAAGAAACGACTTATGTAGCTAACAAGTTCAGTAATCGGGAAAATCATATCCTTAGAATTTCCATGCTGAACAGTTACACCATTGATATCCAAACGAAATGGGATATTTTGCACATCGTCTAACTCGCTTACCGCTAAAAAATCACCAATGACAGCTGAATTATCAAAAGCTTTTGAAATTTCCCATGGCTTACCTTCAGCTTTCAGTTTTCGCTGCAAATCGCGTGCTGTAAAATCAACTCCTAAGCCAATTTCAGCATAATAGCGGTGCGAAAATTTTTCATCAATATTCTTTCCCAAGCGATTAAATCGAACAATCAACTCGGTCTCATAATGCAATTCCTCACTGAAATCGGGGATAAAAAAAGGCTTATTATTTTTCAACAAGGCCGAATCGGGTTTCATAAAAACGATAGGATCAACAGAGGCAGAGCTATTCAATTCCTTGATATGCTCTGAATAATTTTGACCGATGGCAAATATTTTCATCTTGGTAATTGCTGTTTAATATTAGTAATTCGTTTCTTTTCATCCTCCTTAATCGCATTTAATCTATTAAACATAACCGCCAAATGCGCATAGATAGAAGTATTTTGAACAATTACGTTTTCGGGCACCCGGATACGAAAAGGGGTAAAATTCCAAATAGCCTGAATTCCGCCGGCAATCATAATTTCAGATACCATTTGTGCTTTATCAACCGGAACGGTGAGCACACCAATATTGATTCCGGTTTGACGCTGTAATTCAACAAAACGATCGAGATGATGAATTGGTACACGATTAATACTTGTACCTGCCAATTCATATTTTACATCAAAACCGGCAACAATCTCTAAACCAAACTGTTCCAAACCATTATCGTGCATCAAAGCCCCACCTAAACTACCAACGCCAAACAAAAAAGCCTTGTGGGAGTTGGTAAAACCCAAAAATTCTTCGAGAATGTCAACCAATTCTTTCACATCATACCCTACACGGGTTCTACCGGCTATGTTCACATAAGATAAATCTTTTGCAACCATAGAAGCATCAACCGCTATATTTTTAGCAATCTGGGTTGAAGAGAGATATAATTCGCCATCTTTAAGAACTAATTGAGCATAAGCCAAATACCATGGCAGGCGCCTTAAAGTTGGTTCCGGAACCTTGAATTGAACCGTAACATGATTATTGAACATTGTGTGGGTGTAATGAATTTAAAACTTACAAAAATAATCATTTTTTCGAAACGCTTGCCCAATACTACAATATAAAATAATATGAATGATTTTTTTAGCCAAATCAGGCAACTATTATTCAGCTAAATTGATTAACTTTGCACGTTTATTTTAAAAAACAAAACACGGATCATCAACATCGTTATTCATTTGTTATCAATATATTATGGAGTACAATTTTAGTGAAATTGAGCAGAAATGGCAGGCTAACTGGAAGAAAAACAATACCTATAAAACAGAAATTGATCAAAACAAACCAAAATTCTATGTTTTGGATATGTTTCCCTATCCTTCGGGAGCCGGTTTACACGTTGGTCATCCGCTGGGTTACATTGCTTCGGACATTTTCAGCCGTTACAAACGCTTAAAAGGATTTAACGTACTTCACCCAATGGGTTATGATGCTTATGGTTTACCCGCCGAGCAATATGCCATTCAAACAGGTCAACATCCTGCTGTTACCACAAAAAAAAATATTGCCCGCTATCGTGAGCAATTAGACAAAATAGGCTTTTGCTACGATTGGAGTCGTGAAATAAGAACGAGTGAACCTGATTATTACAAATGGACACAATGGGCATTTATTCAAATGTTCAACCATTATTTCAACACAAAATTACAAAAGGCACAACCTATGGCTTCTTTGATAAACGCTTTTGAAACGTCAGGAACAATCGGCATAGAAGCTTCGTGCACCGAAGAACTGACTTTTACTGCCGAAGAATGGAAATCAAAAACAGAGAAAGAACAACAAGAAATACTGCTTAACTACCGCATTGCCTATTTGGCCGATTTGAAAGTGAACTGGTGTCCGGCACTGGGCACTGTGTTAGCGAATGATGAAGTGAGTGAAGGCGTATCGGTTCGTGGAGGGCATCCTGTGGAGCAACGCGTTATGCGCCAATGGAGTTTGCGTGTTTCTGCATATTCACAACGTTTACTGGATGGATTGGCATCAGTAGAATGGACTGATTCATTGAAAGAAACACAGAAAAACTGGATTGGACGTTCCGAAGGAGCTGAAATGACTTTCAATATCAAAGGACAGGATTTTGATTTTGAAGTTTTCACCACTCGTGCAGATACTATCTTTGGCGTTACCTTTATGGTCTTGGCACCAGAGAGCGAATTAGTAAAAAACCTGACAACATCAGCACAAGCAACTGAAGTTGAGATCTATATAGCTGCCACAAAAAAGAGAACTGAACGTGAACGTATTGCAGACAGAAGAGTATCTGGAGTATTTTCAGGTTCGTATGCTATCAATCCAGTAAGTGGAACTGAGATTCCAATTTGGATCAGCGATTATGTATTGGCTGGCTATGGTACAGGAGCAATTATGGCTGTTCCGGCTCACGATAGTCGCGATTATGCATTTGCAAAACATTTTGATTTACCTATAATTGGTTTAATTGAAGGATGTGATGTGAGCAAGGAAAGCTTAGATGCAAAAGAAGGAATTATGATGAATTCTGGATTTTTGAACGGACTTACCGTAAAAGAAGCCATTGCGAAAGCAAAAGAATATATTTCAGAAAAAGGAATTGGACGCGTAAAAGTAAATTTCCGCTTGCGCGATGCCATTTTCAGCCGTCAACGTTACTGGGGCGAACCGTTTCCGGTTTATTATAAGGAAGGTATACCTTACATGCTCGACGAAAGTCGTTTACCACTGGAATTACCCGAAATAGATACATTTTTACCTACCGAAAAAGGCGAGCCACCTCTGGGACGCGCTAAAGGTTGGGAAGTAGATGGATTTCCTCTGGAACTAAACACCATGCCAGGTTTTGCGGGTTCATCGGCTTATTACCTGCGTTATATGGATCCAAAAAACGACAAAGCATTAGTAAGTACAGAAGCCAATCAATACTGGAAAAATGTGGATTTGTACATTGGTGGAACCGAACATGCTACGGGTCACCTGGTGTATAGTCGCTTCTGGAATAAATTTCTGTTCGACTTAGAATTAATATGTGAAGATGAGCCATTCAAAAAACTGGTAAATCAAGGTATGATTCAGGGACGAAGTAATTTTGTGTATCGTATCAAGGATACAAATACATTCGTGTCACAGAATTTGAAAGACCAATATGAAACAACTCAACTTCATGTGGATGTGAACATTGTATCAAACGATATACTTGATACTGAAAAGTTTAAAAACTGGCTACCCGACTATGCAAATGCTGAATTTATTTTGGAAGATGGAAAATACGTTTGTGGTTGGGCAGTTGAGAAAATGTCGAAATCGATGTACAATGTTGTAAATCCGGATGATATTGTTGAAAAATATGGTGCTGACACCCTTCGTTTGTACGAGATGTTCCTAGGTCCATTGGAACAATCGAAACCTTGGGACACCAATGGAATTGACGGTGTACATCGCTTTTTAAAACGCTTATGGACATTGTTCTACAAAGAAGAAAACTATGTGGTAAACAACGAAGCACCTTCGGCTGAAGAGTTGAAAATTTTGCACAAAACGATTAAAAAAATCACTTTCGACATTGAGAATTTTTCGTACAACACTTCGGTTTCGGCTTTTATGATTTGTGTAAACGAACTTTATGCACAAAAATGCAGCAAGAAAGCAATTCTTGAACCATTAGTTATTTTGCTTGCACCATTCGCCCCTCATATTTCTGAAGAATTTTATCAAGCTCTGGGGAACAGTGAGAGCGTTTGTGATGCTATTTTCCCAATGTGCAACGAGGATTATTTGAAAGAAACATCTATAAAATATCCTATCTCCTTCAATGGAAAAGTGCGTTTTACGCTGGAACTTCCTGCTGACATGAGCAAAGAAGAGGTAGAAAAAACGGCTTTGGCAAACGAACAAACAGCTAAACAGTTGGAAGGTAAATCGCCTAAAAAAATAATTGTAGTACCGGGAAAAATTGTAAATATAGTTCTATAATTACTGCCGGGTAGGAGAATTAGATGACAATCACACAGTATGAAAAGTAGAAAAAGTAATTCAAGCGACAGAGCCAACTCCCTTCAGGAGGTTGGTGTGAGCGTCAAGAAAATGGGCAAACAAACATGGATTGATGTCCGTGAATATATTTTCATTGCATTCGGTTTATTTTTATACGCAGGTGCATGGAAAGCCTTTTTATTGCCTCATCAAATAACTGGAGGAGGCGCGACAGGTGTTGGCGCTTTGGTGTATTATGCCACCGGCATTCCGATTTCTATTACTTATTTTTCAATAAATGCTGTATTATTAATAATAGCTATTCGCACTATTGGCTTGAAATTCAGTCTTCGAACAATTTACGGCGTGGCAGTATTGACTTTTTTCTTTTCGATTCTTCCACAAGCTGTACAAGGAACATTTGTTGGGAAAGACGATAATTTTATGGCTTGTGTCATCGGCGGATTGCTTTCGGGCGTTGGCATTGGAATCGTTTTTTTGGCTAATGGCAGCTCCGGTGGAACTGACATCATTGCCAAAGTGGTGAACAAATACCGAAACATAACCTTAGGCAGAATTCTGCTTTATTGCGACGTATTGATTATCTGTTCATCGTACTTTCTTAAATTTGGTAGTATCGAGCGAATCGTTTATGGTCTTACTACAATGGCTATTACCACTATAGCAGTAGACATGGTCATAAACGGTGTTCGTCAATCCGTTCAGTTTTTTATTTTTTCGAAAGAATACGAGCAAATTGCCACCAGAATAAACATAGACGTACATCGGGGTGTAACTATTTTAGATGGAATGGGTTGGTATTCGAAAGAACCGGTAAAAGTAATTACTGTAGTAGCCCGAAAAAATGAATCGATCAAGATATTTCGTATCGTAAAAGACATTGACCCGAACGCATTCATTTCGCAATCGTCGGCTATTGGTGTTTATGGAGAAGGATTTGACATTATCAAAGGAAAATAAGACTAACCTTATTTTCCTTTGATAATATCACCCACCAATTTCAGAATTTTTTCTTTGCGTAGACTGATGGTGAACATTTCCATCACGCGTTGACGAGCAGCCTTTCCTGAATTCATTGTCAAAGCTTTAAGAATTCCTTTTTCCAATGCTTCTACATTTCGTTGATTAATCACAACACCAGTATCACCAATTGCATCCGGTATCCCATTAATATTTGAACCTACAGGAATACATTCTAATAACATAGCTTCACTCAAAGTATTAGGCATTCCTTCGGTAATGGAAGCTTGTACAAACACTTTGGCCTCATTGTATTTTTGATTCAAAATATCCTGAGGGCAAAACGATGGAATAATTTGAAGGTTTGGAATTTGAGAAGGATGATAATTTTCTTCCATCCAGTTCAAGTAATTTTGATTCAGCCCTATCAATACAAAATTCAACTCCGGATTACGGGCAGCAGCCTGTATAAACAAGTCGTAGCCTTTATTGTAGAAATCTCCTTCCTGATGCATAGTACCAACGGTAAGCACCATATTATCAACCTTATGAATAGAAGCTGTGCGCTCAAAAAGCGTTGAATCTATTCCATTAAACACCACTTCGGTCTTTGTTTTCAATCCCGACACATAATGCTGAATACCGTCGATATGTGGATTTTCAGCATTATAATAGTGATTCTCATGATAAATGAGCGATTTATGATTGGCAATGATCAAACTTGTATTTCGTAGTGCAAATTTGACACACATTCCACGAAATTTCTTGCGATAAACCCCTTTTTTCAATTCAGGATAACAAACAGCCTCTTGTCCGCCGATGAGAATAATGGATTTTTTGCCAGTAAATTTGGCAACTAAAGCCATGATGGCAGAATGATAATCGGCGAACCAGGAAACAAAAACTACATTGCGACGAAATGCATTGGAAAGTAAATAAAAGAACAACTCGACGATTTTGACCCCAAAAACAAATTTACGTTTATTTTGAAGCATCAAAAAAGGTTTCACATCATATTCCTTCTCCAAAATTTGTTGATCGCCACGAATAAACGACGAATTGGCGGGTTTGATATAAATAATACGAGTTCTATTTTTCATTATAATGCATTTATTATGAGGCGATAGTGCAAAAATAGTTGCAATCAATCCTAGAAAATTTTCATTCCCCAGATTTCTCACAAAAGTAACAAATCATTTTCAAAAGCCACCATATCCAATCAAATTCCTTCGATTGGCGGATTCTGTAATAAATTAGAAAACACGGATTTACAATTCTACGACAGAAAAAAACATAATATAAGCTACAAAAATGCCTTTAATACATTAACTATGAAAAGATTATCGTATCTTTGAAGCTTAAATTTCAACGGACAATATGAAGATTTTAATCACCGGTCACTCAGGATTTATCGGCAGTTATTTGCAAAAAAAGTTGGAGCAAACCGACCATAAGTTAATCTTGGTCGACATTGCCAATGGCACAAATATCTGTGACTGGGAACAAGTTAAGCATTTTGAAGGAATAGATGCTATTGTGCATTTGGCTAATTTAACATTCGTGCCCGCATCCTACGAACAACCTCAAAGATTCTACGAAACTAATTATTTAAGCACGTTAAACATGTTGGAATTATGCAGACTGAATAATGCAAAAATGGTATTTTTCAGCTCGTATATTTACGGACATCCGCAGTATCAACCCATCGACGAGAACCATCCAACACAAGCATTTAATCCTTATGCACAAACAAAAGTAATTTGCGAAAGCTTGTGCGAAGGGTACAATCGCGACTTTAAAGTTCCAATAACTATTTTCCGCCCATTTAATATTTATGGTTCCGGTCAAAATCCCGACTTTTTGATTCCAAGCATCGTACAGCAAGCTAAAAATGGGAAAATTGTGATTAAAGATGACCGTCCGAAACGCGATTATATTCACGTAGAAGACATTGTTGGCGCAATTGTTACAGCCATTGAAACGCCAAATAATGACAGATCAATTCAAAAGTACAACTTAGGAAGTGGAGTTAGTTATTCGGTAAAGGAAATTGTGAACCTGGTGCGTGGACTTTTCGACACAGAAATTGAGTATATTTGCACCCATGAAATTCGCCCGAATGATGTGATGGATACTATTGCTGATATTTCTAAAATAAAAAAAGAATTACACTGGGAACCAAGCATTTCTATTTTAGATGGACTAAAAAAAATGATCTAAGCATAAAATCAACCCGATAAAAAAAAACAATAAACTACTGCTTTCTTTCGGCAGAATTAAACAAATACATAAGCATGAAAAATATTTTAGTTACCGGAGCAGGTGGATTTATCGGCTCACATGTTACAGAACTTTTAGTAAAAAAAGGATACAATGTAAAAGCCTTTGTACACTACAACTCGTGGAATAGATGGGGTTGGCTTGACACCAGTACTGTTAAAAACAAAGTGGAGATAATTACCGGCGACATCCGCGATTACGACTCGGTTTTTGCTGCTATGCAAGGCTGTGATTCCGTTTTTCATCTGGCTGCACTCATCGGGATTCCATACTCATATGTATCGCCACAAGCATACATAAAAACCAATATCGACGGTACTTATAACGTTTTGCAAGCTGCCCGAAAACTTGGAATCGAAAAAGTGATGGTTACTTCTACCAGCGAAACTTACGGCACTGCGCAGTATGTACCTATCGACGAGCTACATCCAATGGTTGGACAATCGCCTTACTCGGCAACCAAAATATCTGCCGATCAACTGTCTATTAGCTATTTTAAATCGTTCGATTTACCTGTAAAAATTGTTCGTCCGTTTAACACTTATGGTCCGCGTCAATCGGCAAGAGCCATTATACCTACAGTAATTTCGCAGATTTTAAACGGTCAAACGAATTTAAAACTTGGAAATTTAAGTCCAACAAGAGATTTGACTTTTGTAAAAGACACTGCTAACGGTTTTTACGAAATTGCCTGTGCCGAAGGACTATTTGGTGAGATTACCAATATCGGTATGAGCGAAGAAATAACCATTGGTAATTTGGTACAACTAATTGCCGATTTAATTGGTAAAACAGTAGAGATACTAGCCGATGAGCAACGTATTCGCCCTGATAAAAGTGAGGTTGAGAGACTATTTTGTGATAATACAAAAATAATTTCTAACACAAGTTGGAAACCATACTATACGCTTGAAAGTGGACTGAAAGAAACCATCGACTGGATTAGCAACAATCTTTCTTACTTTAAATCAGATATTTATAATGTCTAAAAGAGCAGTTATTTTAGCCGGCGGGAAAGGCACCCGACTAAAGCCTTACACCATTAGTTTGCCAAAACCATTGGTTCCGATTGGTGACATGCCTATTTTGGAAATCATCATTCGCAAGTTAACAAAGTGTGGATTCGATCATATTACGATCACTGTCAATCATATGGCCGAAATAATTCGTGCATATTGCGGAGACGGCAGCAAGTGGGGAACACATATTGATTATTCACTGGAGGACAAACCTTTAAGCACCATGGGACCATTGAAACTTATCAAAGATTTACCAGATAACTTTCTGGTAATGAATGGTGATGTATTGACGGATCTTGATTTTGAGGCATTTTTTGAAGAGCATGTAAAATCAGAAAACATTTTTACTATTTCAGCTTATACTAGAGATCAGAAGGTTGACTACGGCGTACTAGAACTTGGAAGCGACAATAAATTGATCAACTTTGTTGAGAAACCAACAACGCGTTACAATGTAAGCATGGGAGTTTACATGGCGAATAAACAAATACTCAATTATATCCCTGTAAATCAACTATATGGATTTGATCATCTCATGCTCGACCTGATTAAATTCAACCGTCCTGCAACAGTAAAGATTCATAATGGCTATTGGCTTGACATTGGTAGACCGGATGATTACGAAAAAGCGTGTAACGATTTTGATGAAAATAAATTTCTGTTCTAGCACTTCATTCGAAGCTGTTTCAAAAATTAATTGAAAATTAAATAACTACCTATGTCAGGGTTTACTGCAATTATCAGCAAAAAAAATACGATTCCTTCCAACCTCACTTTTAAAACTAAAAATGTGTATGGCCAGGAAGGTAGTTTCCACACGAACTATATTAATGCTGAGAAATACCGAATTGAACACTTCACACATGGCAAGTTTGAGCACGACAAAACCTTGAAAAAGGATGAGCAATTTGTTATTGGCATTGAGGGCGTGATATTGAACCTTAAGGAACTTGCGTCGGAAACCGGGCAAACAGACATTTATCACATTTTAAAACAGTTGTACACTGCTAGAGGCAAGGAGTTTATTCATTTATTGAAAGGCGAATTTGCAGGCTTTATTTACTCAAAAGCGGAAGATAAATGGGTGATTTATGTCAATCCTACTGGCACCAAACGTCTTTTTTATTTTCAGAACGAAGATTATTTGCTTTTCTCGTCAGATGTACGTGAGTTGACATACTTATGCCATCAACTTTCCATACCCATTACGCTTGATACAAACGGTGCCTATTTGATGTTGACCTACGGTTATATGCTCGAAAACACCACTTTGGTTTCAGAGATTAACCGCGTTTCGCCGGGCACAATGCTTATTTTTGAAAAAGAGCAACTGACAGTTTCGTTGTATTTCAACTTATCAAGTGTCGAAAAAACGAGCGACACAAAAGAGCAAGTCATCGAAAAAATGGATGAATTATTTTCAAAAGCTGTGCGTCAGGAATTCGAGAAAGACAAAGAATACGGTTACAAGCATGTGGCTACACTGAGCGGTGGTTTGGACTCACGAATGACCGTGTTGGTTGCCGATAAACTGGGCTACAAAGAACAGCTAAATTTCACCTTTTCGCAATCCAATTATTTGGATGAACTAATCCCAAAGAAGATTGCTTCGGATTATGCGCATGAATTTTTGTTTCAATCGCTCGACAATGGTAATTACCTGAAAGACATTGATAAAACAATTTATTACAATGACGGTTTAATTCTCTACTCTGGCTCTAGTCACGTATTAAAATCGATTGAAAACATAAACTTTGATAAGTATGGACTTATTCACACCGGGCTGATTGGTGACGCTGTAATAGGCTCATTTTTATCGCAACCATTTGTTGTAAAGCCTACTATTTATTCGGGAGCTTACTCTACCAAATTGATTTCCAAAATAGCACCCTATTTACAGTCCATAGTTGTTCAGTATCCATCTGAAGAATTATTTAAATTCTATGGACGGGGATTCTTAGCGGCTACGAATGGTAATTTCTATTTTGATATATTCACGCAAGCAGTGACCCCTTTTCTGGATCTGGATTTTCTGACCTATTGCTATTCCATACCCGATGAATGGAAGTATAAGCACAAAATTTATTTAGAATGGATTGCTAAAAAACACCCAGAATTTGCTAAATATCAATGGGAAAAAACAGGTGTTTCTCCTTTAAAATCAAATAACTACAAAAAGTATTTTGATTGGAATTATTATCAACGCATGAAGTTGAAATTATTAGACAAACTATCAAAGAAAATGAATTCAGGAATGAACCCATTCGACAACTGGTTTGCCAAAAATCCGGATTTACAGCTTACCTTTTCAAAATATTTTGAAGATAATATTGTGTTATTATCCGACAAGCCTGAATTGAAAAAGGACTGCGAATATTTATTTGCCGAGGGCAATGTAAATGAAAGATTGCAGGTATTGACGCTCTTGGGAGCCATTAAACTGCATTTTAAACAACAAAACAAGAAGTAGAAGTAATGGGTGATGAATTAAAGACCAAGATGCTCAAAGCATTAACTTGGGTATCTATTGACAAATTTGGACAACAATTAGCCCAATTATTTATTGGGATTATATTAGCCCGATTATTAACACCTCACGATTATGGTTTAATTGGGGTGCTAATGATTTTCATAGCACTTTCATCGGTACTTATTGATGGTGGATTTGGGCAAGCTTTGATAAGAAAACAAGATGCGACACCAACAGATTTCAGTACAATTTTCTATCTGAACCTTGCTATTTCGGTACTCCTTTACATTACCCTCTTCTTCTCGGCACCATTCATCGCTAACTTTTTTTCGCAGCCACAATTAGTAAATATATCGCGGGTATTGTTTCTGACAATACTATTCTATGCCATCTATTTTATTCAGTATGTGGTACTAAACAAGAAATTGGATTTCAAAACTCTCGCATTAATCAATATTTTTAGCGTTATCATCAGTGGAACATTGGGTATTGTTCTGGCTTTTAATGGTTATGGTGTTTGGGCACTAGTATGGCAACAAATTGCAAGTCAATTGATTCGGGCAATATTATTTCCAATTTTAGTTCACTGGCGACCTGTCAGATATTTCTCGTTTCAGGTAATAAAAGACTTTTGGAACTTTTCCATTCACATGCTTGGATCCACCTCACTGAATGTTATTTTCAATCATATTTACACTATTTTGTTGGGGCGTTTTTATCCATTCCAACAAGTAGGTTATTTTACGCAGGCAAATAAATTAAACGAAACGGTAAACGCTGCATCTCAGCAAATTTTACTGAGTGGAACGTACCCATTATTAGTTCAAATACAGAATGACACCGAGCGTCTGATACGTATATTCCGAAGGTTAACGAAATCTGTTTCACTACTTGTATTTCCACTCACAATAGTACTTATCGCCATTGCAAAACCTTTTATTTTGGTTTTAATCAAAGAACAATGGCTTTCGTCAGTTATCCTTTTTCAACTATTATTAGCCGCCAATATCTTTGGCCCGCTGTACAATTTAAATGTGAGTGTGTTGAATGCCAGAGGTGAGTCAAAAAAAACATTGAGAATTGAATTAATAAAAAAAACACTCATCCTTATTTCATTAGGTGTGTGTTTTCAATATGGAATAAGTAAAATGCTTATCGGATTGATCATTGCCACTTACCTTTCGTATTTTATATCCATCATTTACATCAAAAAGGTATTGGGTTTAAAACTACATTCTCAATTTGCAGATATACTTCCAAATCTATTGCTAAGCATTTTGTTGGGTTGTGTCATAGGTGCTCTTGCCTATGTTTCGATAAGTAGCAACCTTCTATTGGTAAGTGTACAAATTGTCACAGCAGGAATTATTTACTTGCTGATTGTACGTTTTATTTACCCTGAGATATTTTTCAATGCATTAAACTTCATACGTGAGAAAGTTGGGTATGCTTTGTCATCCCTCAAAAGGTAAATTTCTATTAGGTTTTTACTTCTTGATAATGGGATAGATAAAAGTCTTGAGGATTCCGAAAACAGAACGTACTTTCCAGATTATTTTATTCAGTCCAAAATTAGAAATGGATTGAGTAAAATCTTTTCTGGCACCCACATAGTCCCGGCGTACCAACTTAAAATTTCCAGAATGACAATAATTTACGATAAGTCGTTTGTGGAAATGGTGATGAATTTTCGGGTCGCTTATTCCTAAGGAACGAAAGAAAAATGGGTGCTGCTGACAAAGAAAAAGAGCTTGCTCATACACTCCCTGAATCATTTGAATGGTGTAGGTTTTTGTTACCTGATTGGGTGAAATGCGCCATTTACCAACCGGTTCATCAATAAAGGTAAAGGTTCCGAGAAGCGACAATTCCTGCCAGGTTGGCAAATCAACCAATGGCAAGCCAAACTTCTGAACAAATCCACCGATTTGAACCAAAGCCGTTTTGCGAATTAAAACGGTAAGTGCAGGTATGTAATTCGAGAAAAGTAGTTCTTTTAGTGCCGATTTTACGGGTGTATTCGTAAAAAATCGGGCATCGTACTTCAAGTTCGGATACAATCCATAATTCTCAGACAAATCAATAGAAACACCATAAGCCTTTCCCCACGAAAGCACAGCATTATCGTCAGCTTCGAGGGTTTGAGTTTGTTGACCCAGTTTTTCAGGAAGCCATACATCATCACCCTCCAGAACAGCAATATACTTTCCATTAGACTGTCCCAACGCAAAGTTATAGGTTTCAGCCAAGCGAAAAATACCAACATTTTTTTGAGTAAAAACCCGTATTCGTTTATCTTGTTCGGCAAATGAATGGGCTATCTGCAAGGTATTATCCGTACTGCCATCATCCACTACAATCATTTCCCAACTTGTGAATGACTGAGCCTGAGCAGAGCGAATACAATCGGCTAAGTATTTTTCGTGATTATAGGTAGGCGTAATAATCGAAACAAGAGGCACTATTATCATTTTATTGAATGTGTAATTTTCTTTTGATGGTGTCAATCCCAGAATAGTACCAATTTAGAACATCAGTTTTATATAAATCGAAAGCATTCATCTTTAAATCGCTGGTTGCAGCGGGTAGTTTTAAAACCCATTTTCTCCAAATCTTTTTATTGGCAACCGTGTATTCGGCAGTATAATTTCCTCCAGAAGAATGAAGTAATTCTAATTTCCGATCAACTAACACCTTGTAATTTTGAAAAAAAACTTGAAGCGAAATATCCGCATCATATCCGTGAAAATGAGTCAACATCTTATCATCAAAACGGCATTTTTTAAACACCTCCTTTTTGGAAAATAAAAATACTCCATCAAGGCAAACTACTTCTTCTAGCTCATTTTGGATGGGATTTATATCAAAATTTAAGTATGATTCATTCTCATCTTTAATCTGATGAAAAATATGTCCCCTTTTATATTTGTTCAAACTTGGACCTTGTCCCCAACCTGATAATGGATAACTAGATTTGAATTTTGAACCAGCAACACCAATTAATCCAATTGATGTATCGCTTTCCATCTTGCAAACTAATCTTTTCCCCCAATCTTGAGTTTTAAAAAATACATCTTCATGCACGAAGCACAAAAAAGGATATTTTGCTTTTTCTACACCAACATTATAAACTTCACATATAGACCATTGTGCATGGTTTTCAATTGCAATCATCTCATATTCTATTCCAATAGTACTATTCAAATTCTCAAGGAACTTTTTGAATAAATGAGGCTTATGTGTTGAAACAATTATTGAAATCATGTGAAATTACTTTATTAATTTTGCAACATTTGCATATTGTTTAAAGCGCATATCCTTAAAATACCCGAACGAAAGAAATATTAATAACTTTTCTTTCCAACTTTGACATGGACGTAGACCTTCTTGTAGAACTACAGTATATCCACACTCTTCGAAAACTCGTTTCATACTTTTTAAAGTAAAAAATCTCAAGTGTGTTTTATCTAAGATTCCTCCTTCTTCTTTATAGTTAAAATCAGCGGTTATAACTATCTCAGTCAGATTACCTATATAACGAAAATTAGGAATTGAAGAAACTACAACTCCATTAGGAGCTAGAAGTTTCTTAGTGTTTGAGAGTGCTAACCAAGGATCGCTAAAATGCTCTATCACATCGTTAAATATAATACAGTCAAAATAATTAACTGGCAATTCTTTGAAAACAACATTGAAATCGCCTGATAGAACTTTAAAAGCAACTCCTGAAGCTTTTTCGGCAGCATTTTCATTCATTTCAATTCCCCACACTTCGCAGTCTATATATTTTTTAATGTGACTTAGAAAAAGCCCTTCACTGCAACCTACTTCGAGGATTCTGTTTGCATTTTTAGGTATATACTTGAACATTTCTTCACGAAAAGAGCGATTGTAATAATTCGTATTGTTCATATATTTAAGTCTGTAGTTTATAGATTCATGATATACCTTGCAGCATTCTCAGCTGCCTGTCCGCGGCCGTACAAATCCAAGCTAAAGTCAGACTCTTTTATACTTAAAACTTTGTATGCCAATTTCAATTTAACTGGATCGCTTCCCACTAGAATATTAAATCCATTCTCAACCAGCTCAACCCATTCGGTTTGTTCGCGAAGCGTAATACAATGTTTGCCAAAGAAGAATGCTTCCTTTTGAACACCACCACTATCGGTAATGACTAATTTGCACGATTTCAGCAACACAATCATATCAAAATATCCAACCGGATCGATAAGTTTGAATTCCGGAACGATATTTTGTTGCGACAAAATATTACGCGTTCGTGGGTGGATAGGCACTACAACCGGAGTTGTTAGGTTTATTTCATTCAAACCTGCAATAATATTTCGCAGATTCTCGGGTGAATCGGTATTCTCTTGACGATGAATAGTTGCTAAAATAAACTCCGGCAAGTCAATGGTTTTCAAAACAGTTGATTTATCTTCGGCTTTTGCAGCATAAAAAATGGCTGCATCCTGCATCACATCACCATTTTTTATGATTTTTATCGGCAAATTATCAAAACCTTCCCGTTTGAGATTCATTACGGCCGTATCGGTCGGGCAAAAAAGAACATTGGAAATTCTATCGGTCAGAATCCGATTTATTTCCTCCGGCATTTGCATGTTGAACGAGCGCAATCCTGCCTCCACATGTATCAACGGAATGTGTAGTTTAGAAGCCGCCAAAGCTCCGGCAAGTGTCGAATTGGTATCACCAAACACCAACACAACATCCGGCTTTTCTTTTATTAAAATCTCTTCAATTCCTTCGAGCATTCGTCCAGTCATAGCTCCATGCGTCAAACCATTGATGTCTAGTTGATATGCTGGTTTTGGGATTTCCATTTCGTTGAAAAACACTTCGGACATGTTGGCATCAAAATGTTGACCAGTGTGAATAATCAATTCTTCGACACCCAACAATTTAAACTGACGACTCAACGTTGCTGCTTTAATAAATTGAGGTCGGGCACCGACTATGGTTATAATTTTTTTCATCATTTATTTATTCTAAAGATGTCTTTTAGTTGGTTCCAAGTTCATCCAGTAAGCGAGCCAGATCACCGGTGAGCGACCAACGGGAAAAGCGTTCAACAGATTTAGACTGAACAATTAGCTCACCACTTTTATATTGTTTATAGTAATCTAAAATTGCAGTTTTAGTCGCTTGTTGATCTGAGAAATCAACCATTACTCCTGCCCCGGTTTCGTTCAACACTACTGCTGCATCACCATCAGTTGGACCAACGGCCAAAATTGGTCGCCCGGCAGCCAAATATTCAAAAAATTTACCGGTGAGAATGCCTTTTGCATTCCCCGACTGGTTGATAAGCAGCAACAGCACTTGCGAAGTATTTTGCTTGGCAATGGCTTCGGAATGCGAAAGATAATCAATTTTCAACAATTGTTCCTGCAAACCGTACATTTGAATATCTTCCAACACTGAGAAATCAATTTTACCCACCAGCTGAATCTGCAAATCTTTTTTGAAATCAACATTTTCAGCGACTATTTCACTCAACACTATCCATACGGTACGAGGGTTTCGGGCTGCATTCAGCGTCCCGATATGCGAGATGGAGAACTTAGTATCTAACTCCACAACAACAATTTGAACATCTGATTCGTCATAACCATTAGAAATAACCTGAAGTTTTTTAGGTTTCAGAAGAGCAAATTCCTCCTCCATACCATGCGAAACAACAAGAACCGTATCAGCTTTTTGAACAACCTTTTTCTCCAAATGATGATGCATCTTATCGGCGAACCAAGTAAGATTCAAATCCTTATAAAAATCGATATTTGTCCATGGATCTCTAAAATCGGCTACCCATGTCAATGAAGGAAAGTTTTTTTTCAATCCCAGTCCAATCAAATGCATCGAATGCGGAGGTCCAGTAGTAATAACAGCATCAACCGGATTATCCTTTAAATAATTGGTTAGAAAATTTACTGACGGTTTAATCCAGAACCGGCGCGGATCAGGGATGAGAAAATTGCCCCGTATCAAAATCGAAAGTCGGTCTTTCCAACCTTGTTTTTTATTTTCCGATATAAAACCGGCGTTGATAGCCTGATTTTTCTTACCCGTAAGGTTTCGATACACATTATAAGGTTCCCAAATAGGCGTTTTTATAACCGTAATATCGGCGGGAATATCTTTTTCAAAGGATTTGTCGATTGATGGATATTCAGGATTTTCGGGAGTATAAATGATAGGTTCCCAACCATATTGGCGCAAGTATTTGGCAAATTTGACCCAGCGCTGAACACCAGCTCCTCCGCTGGGAATCCAATAATATGTAACAATGAGAACTTTTTTCATGAAATAAGTAATTGGAAAAAAATGTAATCTATTTTAAAACAATTGCTAGCATATGGATTTTAAATTGCTGCCCCTATGTATATTTTAGGCTCCACCATTAACGTCACGTCCTCAACTATTAACGTTAAGCACTCCGCCATTAACATTACAAGTTCCGCCACTTGTGAGCAAATGGCAAATAAAGCAAGCAACAATTATTTTATTTGTTCTATAGCTGTCTTCAAACGATGAATCGTTTCTTCTTTGCCTAAAAGGGCAATAATATCAAACATATGTGGTCCTTTTGGCTCACCTACAATTGATAAACGGAATGCATTCATTATTCCACCCATATTATATTCTTTAGCGGCAATCCATTCTTTCACAATTTCTTCAGTAGCTTCCGGAGAGAAATCTTCAATACTACTCAATAATTCGATTAACTCAGTCATTTGAGTAGGAGTTTCTGCTTTCCAACGCTTTTGAACCGTTTTGGCATCGTAGTCTGTTGGTGCAACAAAAAAGAAACTTGATTGCGCCCAAAGTTCATTCACAAAATTAGCACGCTCTTTCACTAATGAAATAATAGTCACTATTTTTTGGTTAGTTTCAACAACCTTTTTTTCAATCAAGACTTCGTTAAAGATACTAGCAATTTCTTCATTTGATTTAATTTGAAGGTATTTATGATTGAACCACTTCCCTTTTTCGTAATCGAACTTAGCACCACTTTTACTCACTCTGTCCAACGAAAACTGATCAATCAGTTCTTGCATAGAAAAAATTTCTTGTTCCGTACCCGAGTTCCAGCCAAGCAATGAAAGGAAGTTCACCACAGCTTCTGGGAAATAACCAGCTTCGCGGTAGCCCGAAGATGTCTCGCCCGTTTTTGGATCTGTCCAATTAAGTGGAAAAACAGGAAAACCAAGTCTGTCTCCGTCACGTTTACTAAGTTTGCCGTTGCCATCCGGTTTTAGCAACAAAGGTAGATGCGCAAATTCTGGCATCACTTCATCCCAACCTAAATATTTATATAAAAGCACATGCAGAGGAGCCGAAGGTAGCCATTCTTCTCCGCGAATAACGTGCGAAATTTGCATCAAATAATCGTCAACCACATTCGCCATATGATAAGTTGGCAATTCATCGGACGATTTGAACAGCACTTTATCGTCAATTACCGACGAGTTGAAAACCACTCCGCCACGGATTAAATCCTGTACTTTTATTTCTTCATTGGGTGCTATTTTTATTCGAACCACGTATTGTTCGCCAGCACCAATTCGTTGTTTCACTTCATCGGCCGATAAAGTGAGTGAGTTTGTCATCACATCACGTGTTGATGCATCGTATTGAAAATTAGCAATTTCAGTCCGTTTAGCATCTAGTTGAGCTGGAGTATCAAAAGCAATATATGCCAACCCTGCTCCAAGCAATTGATTTACATACTTACGATAAATAGCTTTCCGTTCACTCTGGCGATAGGGTGCAAAAGATCCTTCAGATGTTGCCCCTACTCCTTCGTCAATGTTTATTCCTAACCATTGAAGTGCTTCAACAATATAGTCTTCGGCTCCCGGTACAAAGCGTGCCGAATCGGTATCTTCGATGCGGAGCAACATATCGCCGCCGTGTTTTTTTGCAAAAAGGTAATTGTACAAGGCAGTACGAACACCACCAATATGTAAAGCTCCGGTTGGACTGGGTGCAAAGCGCACTCTCACTTTTCTCATTCGATATTTTTTATTTGAAATTACTTTCCGATAAATGAAAGTAATGATTTGAAATGGAGTGCAAAAATAGCATTTTTATGGGAATAAACAGTTTGATTTAATAAACAATTTTTCACGCCAGCTATTTGTCATCAGGCCTTGGCATTGATTTGCATACACTAACAAAAAACACAACTTTTCTATTCCATTCTGAATAAAAAAAATCAAAGCGAGTGCTTTTCTACAAGAACTAAAGGACTATACATCAAACAGCCGCATTTCGCTCATTAAGCAAATTATATTATATTTGTAACAAATGTAAATAGGCAGCAATAATCACTCGATATTCGAGAGCTATATTTCGAAGAAAAAACTCAGTATTAAACATCTATAATCATCTATGTTCTCACAAAAAGAATTTTCACTTCGTCAACACAACAGGGGATTTCATTTGATAACAGATGAAATTATTGAGCACCTGCCACTCTTGCCCAGAACAGGATTGTTGAATCTATTTCTAAAACACACATCGGCGGCATTGACCATCAATGAAAATGCCGACCCCGATGTGCAAACCGATATGAGAAGTATTTTTGATCGTCTGGTACGAGAGCGCGAACCATTTTACGAACATACGCTTGAAGGTAATGATGACATGCCCGCTCATGCTAAATCGACATTGGCCGGTGTAAGTTTAAATATCCCCATCAGCAATGGTCAACTCAACATGGGAATTTGGCAAGGAATCTATTTTTGCGAATTTCGAAATCATGGTGGCAACAGAACTATTGTGGCAACGATTATTGGATAATTTTTTGATCAACAGTTCATCAAAATTATAAAAAGCTGTTGAATTGGAAAGCAAATCGAAGTATCAGTCGGCTGTTCATTCGAATTTTACTACTTGGGGTATGACAGTTAGTCATACCCCAATTTTGTTCGGAAAAATTGCTGAAAAATGATTATCTTTGTACTCCTTTTAAATTTTCATCACACCCCCGATTATAAATTACTGAATATATGGCAAAAGAATTGAAAGAACTTACTTCTCGTAGAGAAAACTACTCACAATGGTACAATGATCTTGTAATTAAAGCTGATTTAGCCGAAAGCTCAGCTGTACGCGGTTGCATGGTCATTAAACCGTACGGTTATGCCATTTGGGAAAAAATACAAGCCGAACTGGATCGAATGTTTAAAGAAACAGGTCATGTGAATGCTTATTTTCCTCTTTTTATTCCTAAATCTTTTTTAAGTAAAGAAGCTGAACACGTTGAAGGTTTTGCTAAAGAATGTGCTGTGGTAACTCACCATCGCTTGATGGCCGATCCGAATGGCAAAGGACTTATTGTTGATCCGGATGCAAAACTGGAAGAAGAGCTGATTGTTCGTCCTACATCTGAAACAATTATTTGGAATACATATAAAGGTTGGATTCAATCGTACCGCGATCTGCCTATTTTGATAAATCAATGGGCCAATGTTGTTCGTTGGGAAATGCGTACCCGTTTGTTTCTTCGTACCGCTGAGTTCCTATGGCAAGAAGGTCACACTGCTCATGCTACCGAAGCCGAAGCAGTAGAAGAAGCACGTAAAATGCTTGAAGTTTACGCTGATTTCTCGGAACGTTTTATGGCTGTACCGGTACTTAAAGGCGTAAAATCGGCCAACGAACGTTTTGCCGGAGCATTAGACACTTACTGTATTGAAGCATTAATGCAAGACGGAAAAGCATTGCAAGCAGGAACATCCCATTTCTTAGGACAAAACTTTGCGAAGGCTTTTGACGTAACTTTCCTTGATAAAACGAATAAACTGGATCACGTATGGGCAACTTCGTGGGGTGTTTCTACCCGTTTGATGGGTGCACTTATCATGACTCACTCCGACGATAACGGACTGGTATTACCTCCTAACCTTGCACCATTCCAAGTAGTGATTGTGCCTATTTATAAAAATGAAGAACAGTTGGCTGCTATTTCGGAAAAAGTTGCCGATATTACTGCTAAACTAAAAGCATTGAATATAAGCGTAAAATTCGACAATAATGATAACCGCAAGCCGGGTTGGAAATTTGCCGAATACGAACTCAAAGGCGTTCCTGTACGCTTAGCCATGGGTGCCCGCGATCTTGAAAACGGAACAGTAGAAGTTGCACGCCGTGATAACTTAAGCAAAGAAACTGTTTCTATCGATGGCGTTGAAACATACATCGCCCAATTATTGAAAAACATTCAAGCCAACATCTTCCAAAAAGCCTTCGACTTCCGCGCTTCGGTAACGCGCGATGTAAATTCGTACGAAGAATTTAAAATTGAAATTGAAAAAGGCGGATTCTTGATGTGCCATTGGGACGGAACTCCCGAAACGGAAGAACGTATCAAAGAAGAAACCAAGGCAACCATACGTTGTATTCCATTAAATGGCGACACCACGCCGGGAACATGCATGGTCACCGGCAAACCATCAATTCAACGAGTGGTGTTTGCACGAGCCTACTAAATTATTCAAAAAAAATCCCCCGAATCGAATGACTCGGGGGATTATTCCATTATAAGGGTTTACTACGAACTAGTGTCTGTGTTTGCCTGCTCGCAACGACTTGGGCGAACCTTGCCACGAACAGCCAAGGCAATAGATGACAGACAAATCGTAACCTTCGAGTGACTCTTCGGGGTGTATTGTAAGAATATCGTAATTTTCGGACACTGTGACTACCAACAACTTTCCCTCCTTATTTTTTACATGAAAACGGTGAATATCACATTGAGGACAAGGTAAATTTCTCATTCGATTTATTTTCTATCTTCCAAAATTTCTTTATTCAATTCCACATTCGCATCATGCTCTTTGTCCTCGGTCAGCTCCACGCTTACCACCTTGTTATCAACGAGAAACTCGGTGACAACCGCATCATCCAATACTGTTTTTTCAATAGTTACAGCACTGGTTACTTCTCGTAATTTATCATCCTCGCAGCGGATTACGCGTCCCGGAAATTTCTCAACCCACGATAAATTATGAGTCGCCATTATCACGGTAGTACCCGACTGACGAATATTATAAAGCAATTCTACCAATTCTTTACCAGTTTCCGGATCGAGATTTCCTGTCGGCTCATCGGCCAAAATCATCTCAGGTGAATTAAGCAAGGCACGTGCAATAACAATGCGCTGTTGTTCACCACCCGAAAGTTGATGTGGCATTTTATGACCCTTATGAGCCATACCCACTTGGGTCAACACATTTAGTATTTGCTCCGCAATGGCCTCTTTGTCTTTCCAACCTGTAGCACGCAATACAAAATCAAGGTTGGCTGTTACTGTACGATCGGTAAGTAGTTGAAAATCCTGAAATATCACGCCTATCTTGCGACGCAGAAAAGGCAAATCGCTGGTTTTAAGAGCACGTAAATCATAACCCAACACACCTGCTACACCTTCTAAAATGGGCAATTCTTTATATATTGATTTCAACAAAGTGCTTTTTCCACTTCCTACTTTTCCAATCAAATAAATAAACTCACCCGAATGAACTTCGAATTGAACATTTTCAAGTACCAACAAATCTTGTTGGCAAATGTCCACATCTACGTATTTTATCAATAATTTCTTTTCCATCATTTTGTAGTAAAACAGCTGTCGGGCATCATCAGTTATTATTAACTGAAAATTAACAACTGCAATTATTTATGTCTTTTTTTCAATTCTCGCGCTAAATCGTCGAGCGAATAACCTTTGGAAGTAAGCAGTACGATAAGATGGAATACCAAGTCAGATGCCTCATAAATAAAACCTTCTTCAGTTCCATTTGTGGCTTCAATTACTGTCTCAACAGCTTCTTCACCAACTTTTTGAGCCATACGGTTCACTCCTTTTTTGAAAAGTGAAGTAGTATACGATCCTTCGGGCATGTCTTTAAAACGGATTGCAATAAAATCCTGAAGATATTTCAGGAAAGTAACATCGGCTTCGTTCTTTTCACCCCAACAAGTATCGGTACCTGTGTGACAAACCGGACCTACAGGATGCACTTTTATCAATAAAGTATCATTGTCGCAATCGGGAGTTATAGAAACTACGTTCAAAAAGTTGCCACTCTCCTCCCCTTTTGTCCACAAACTATTTTTGGTACGGCTAAAAAAAGTTACCTGTCCGCTCTCTTGCGTTTTGGTCAATGCTTCTTCATTCATATAACCCAACATCAGTACCTTTGCTGTATACTCATCTTGGATAATGGCGGGAACTAAACCTCCCATTTTATTGAAATCTATATTCATTTTACGTTGTTTTTTTGTTATTGGCTTACAAATGACAAAAGTACAAAAAAACGCTTAGAATTACGTTGGGCAAGTCGTTAATTGGCTTCTTTTGGCGTATTAGTTCATTTGTTGGAGATTTTGTATTCGAAAGACGCTCTCTTATGTCCTAAAAAAAATCCTGAAAGTAGTCCGATAGATTACTTTCAGGATGTCTGATTATCAATCAAAAACTACATCAAAATGATATTCAGTTTTTGGCATTCTTTGTACATTTCTGCTGGCCAAATGCTCGATTGAATTTCACCAACATGTGCTTTTCGAAGAAAAAACATACACAAGCGCGACTGTCCGATACCGCCACCAATAGACAATGGCAATGAACCTTCGGCCAGACGTTTATGGAAATACATATTCAATCTATCCGATTTTCCTTCCATCTCCAACTGACGTAAAAGTGCAGCTTTATCCACACGAATTCCCATTGAAGATACTTCGAACGCCATTTCCAACACAGGATTCCAGAAAAGAATATCACCATTCAAGCCAGGTAAGCCATTTTCGGCCACGGTCGTCCAGTCATCATAATCGGGTGCTCGTCCATCGTGTTTTTGTCCATCGCCAAGAGGGCCACCAATACCGATTACAAACACAGCTTTATGAATTCGAGTGAACTCGTTTTCTCTTTCTTTTGCAGTAAGTGTTGGGTAAAGCTTACGCAATTCTTCGGCATGAATAAATATAATTTCGGCAGGCAAACATGGCCTGATAGCCGGAAAACTTTCCGAAACAAGATATTCGGTGCGCAAGAAAGAAGCATAAATGCTACGAACGATACTTTTCAAAAAGTCGATAGTACGTTCCTCGGCAGTCATCACACGCTCCCAGTCCCATTGATCAACATAAAGCGAATGAAGGTTACCCAACTCTTCGTCGGCACGAATAGCGTTCATATCGGTATATATTCCATAGCCATTTTCTACTCCATAAGCAGCCAGCGTCAAACGTTTCCATTTAGCTAGTGAATGAACAACTTCAGCTCGTGCATCGCCCATATCTTTGATAGGGAAATTTACTGCACGTTCCACACCATTCAAATCGTCGTTAATACCGGTACCACGAAGCACAAAAAGTGGCGCAGTTACACGGCGAAGGCGTAACTCTGAAGATAAATTCGACTGGAAAAACTCTTTAATTTTCGAAATACCTACTTCCGTCTGCTGAAGAGTAAGTATAGGGTTGTAATTTTGGGGTTTAAATAAATAACTCATGGCAATCGTTTTTTATGTATTTTTAGTTATTGTTTTTTTATGTAGGCAAAGATAATCATTTTGATTAAAAATAGTGGTATTAAATATCAAAATATAATCTAAAAACAGCAGATTACTTTTAAAAACACATAAAAAAAGTGCCTTGCTGAATTACAGTAAGACACTTCAAATTGAGATTATAATTCTATTTTGTTTTGCGCTTATATTCCACAAATGAATATGGAAAAGGATTTTTATCATCCGCCTCATAATCTTTGCGACTAACTTCTTCCCATATATCAAAGTTTATTTCGGGGAAATATGTGTCGGCAGTAAATTTAGAGTGTATCCATGTAATAAAAAGTGCGTCTGCTCTATCAATGGTTTGTTTATAAACTGAGGTTCCTCCTATAATAAATACTTGATCTTCTTTTTCACACAAGTAAAAAACATCTTCCAACGAATCTGCTTCGTAATAGCCCTCATTAACTCCTTCAGACATTATAGAGGTAAGCACAATATTTTTTCTATTTGGAAGTGGCCCGTTTGGTAAGCTTTCGAAAGTACGTTTGCCCATTACAACCGTGTAACCAGTTGTAAGTTGTCTAAAATGTTTCAAGTCTGCCGGCAGGTGCCATGGTAGCTTGTTTAAGTTGCCAATAGCATAGTTATCGGCAACAGCTGCAATAATCGAAATTTTTGACATAATTATATATTAATTTTAAAACAAATCAAGTGTGATTACGAAGAGATGTATTGGCTAACAATCTATTTCTATCAAAACGCCATCATGCAGCTATTTAGATCGAAAATGCTCGTCAACTTTCAGACGGAATGGCAAAAATACACAAAAAAATGGACAATCAAGGACGATTATCCATTTAGGTTGTTTAATAAAATGTAATTATTATTACATAAAAATGTAATATATTGCTCATCATACTGCTACGATTCCTTTGATGTGAGGATGAGGGTCATAATTAACCAATTCGAAGTCAGAAGCCTGAAAAGCAAATATATCTTTTACATCCGGATTGATCTTCATAGTAGGTAATTGACGTGGCTCACGCGATAATTGCAACTTGACTTGATCCATGTGATTTGTATAAATATGTGCATCGCCCAAGGTATGAACAAAATCGCCCGCTTTGAGACCTGTAACTTGTGCCATCATTTGTAACAGCAAAGCATACGAAGCAATATTAAAAGGAACCCCCAGAAAAATATCGGCACTACGTTGATAAAGTTGTAGGCTTAACCGATCTTCTGCCACATAGAATTGGAAAAAAGCATGACAGGGTGGCAAATTCATATTTGGTATATCCGCTACATTCCATGCACTGACAATGATACGGCGTGAATCGGGATTGTTTTTTATGGTATTTACCACTTCCAATATCTGATCGATATGTCCGCCGTTATAGTCGGGCCATGAGCGCCATTGATAGCCATAGATATGACCCAGTTCACCTTTTTCGTCAGCCCACTCATTCCAAATACGAACGCCATTATCATTGAGGTATTGCACATTCGTATCGCCATTCAGAAACCACAACAACTCATGAATAATGGATTTGAGATGCAGCTTTTTTGTGGTCAGACAAGGGAAACCATCTTCCAAGTTAAAGCGCATTTGATGTCCGAAGACGCTTATTGTTCCCGTTCCTGTTCGATCTTCTTTGTGTACCCCTTCTGCTAGCACACGGTTTAATAAGTCTGTATATTGTTTCATTTCTATAGTTGGATGACGAGTCAGTAAGCAGTGAACAGAGAACAGTAAGCAATTAGTTACAGATCACGAGTTTAATATTAACCATTTGCCTTTTTGTTTTGATTCTTGTTTACTTGTTTACTTGTTTACTAATAAAGCTTATAAGTCGTTTTTATTACTCTGAATTCGGTACGACGATTTATCTGATTAGCCTTTTCTTGTTGCTCAGGGGTAAGTTTAAGTACATAAGCTTCGTTCAGTACATCGTTTTCTTTCAGGAAAGGAAGTTTTCTTACCAATTCTGCATCTACCACCACAGGACTCTCCTCCCCATGTCCAACTGATGTCAATCTATCGGCAGCAATCCCAGCGGTAATTAAATAATTAGTTACCGATTTGGCTCTCTTTTCCGAAAGAGTGAGATTGGCAGCATTCGTTCCAATAAAATCGGTATGTGAACCAACTTCAATCGTCACATGAGGATTGTCATTCAATAATTTTACCAATTCTTTTAGTTCCTCTGAGGCTGAAGATGCAATATCCCATTTACCGGTCTCATAAAACAGGTTCTCTATTTGAATTGGTTTAGAAATACTCGAAAGCTTGAAATCGTGATTAAAAGTTTTACTTGCAACAAGTCCCTGAGTAGAAAGAACAGCTTTTTGATTGAGATAACCACGCGCTGAAGCCAGCATCACACATTCCATATCTTTTTCCAATTTAAGACGATATGTACCGTCTTTCTTGGTCTGAACACGAGCATTAACACCGGTATTGCTCACCAGTCGAACACTAGCATCAGGGATAAAGTCCCCTTTTTCGTCCACCACTTTTCCTTCGAGAATATACGCCAAATCGGGTAACTCGAAACTCCAGATAGCATCGTATCCTTTAAAGTCGGTTCTGTTGGACGAAAAGAATCCTTTCTCGGCATTTCCTTCGAACGTTATACCAAAATCATCTTCAGAAGAGTTTAGAGGCATTCCCATATTGGAAACCAGCCAGGTTCCGTTTTTTTGCGGAATAGCTTTAAAAATATCCAACCCACCAAAACCCGGCAAACCATTGGACGAGAAATACAGTATTCCATCGGTACGTATCACTGGAAACATTTCATCTCCAGGGGTATTTATCTGGTCGCCCATATTCTCGATATACTTGCATTCGCCATTTGTGAGCGTTGCCTTCCAAATATCTTTGCCACCTTTTTCATTTTTAGCATCAGAAACAAAATAAAGCGTTTGTCCGTCAGGTGAAAAGGCAGGATGTGCCACCGAAATGGTACTGTCAGCAAAAATATTTATTTTCTGTGGAGCACTCCATGTTCCACCGGCACGGTTAGAGGAATAGATTTCAACACCCACCTCTCTGTTGAGCACCTGACGGGAACGAGTAAAATACATCACCTTAGCATCTGAACTAAAAGAACAAACCCCTTCATCATCGGCAATCGTATTTATTTCTCCGTCCAAGATATAAGGTTTTTCCCATTTCCCAGCTATATTCTTCTTGGAGATAAACAAATTATTATTAGGCAAACCTGTGATGGTATTGTTTTTCTGCATAAGTTGTTTATTGAACTGACGCGAAGAAGTAAATATCAATGCATCGCCTTGTGAGCCCATATAGGCCGGACTGAAATTATCGGCATTGCGCACATTAAACAGATCGGCTTTACGGATGGTATAGCGTGTAGCTTCGTTTTTCCATTTAGCAATTTGCTTCGAAGCAAACAAGCCATTTTTTGCCAATAAACTACTGCTGTCTTTCTTTAAATAAATAGTGTAGTTTTTAATGGCATCATCATATCTACCTACCCGTTGCAAAACCTGAGCATAGCGCAAAAAAACAATACTATCGGAATACAAACTACGGATAGAATTGGCGTAAGCCTGAACGGCTCGGTTATTATTTATCAACCGATTGCACTCACCTTGCTGAAAAGCAATGCGTGCCCGTAGCAGTTTATCGTTCGACGGTATTTTATAATACACACTTTTGTACAAATTACCGGCAGCAAAATACTCGCCGATAGCAAACCGTTTATCGGCATTTTTGATGCGCGACTTGAGGCTGCAAGCTTGCAACAACAAAACCGCAATCAATAAAACGAGAAATGTCGATAATTTTGTACGCATATTTTTTTCAGTGAACAGTTTTCAGTGAGCAGTTAACAGTGAGCTGTTAGCAGTAAGCGGTAAGCAGTAAGTTACAAGTATCCTATTTGCTTTATTCTTTTGTTCTTTTTGTCTTAATACTTGTAACAGACACTTGTAACTCGTAACAAGTAACTATTCTAGTCTAGTTCATGAATAACAAGTCCCGAGCGTAATTTTGGTTCGAACCAAGTGGTTTTTGGAGGCATGATGTTTCCTGAATCGGCAATGTCGATAAGTTGTTGCATAGAAACAGCGTAAAGTGCCAATGCCACGCGCATTTCGCCACTATCCACTCGTTTTTGCAGTTCTCCCAATCCACGAATCCCACCTACAAAGTCAATCCGGTTATCACTACGAAGATCTTTGATACCCAGCACTTCATCCAAAATAAGATTCGAAGAAATGGTTACGTCCAATACCCCAATAGGGTCGTTATCATTGTAAGTACCCGCTTTGGCGGTAAGTGAGTACCATTTACCTGACAAATATATCGCAAAGTTATGTAATTTATTTGGGGCATAAACGTCATAACCTTTCAGTTCTACATCGAAATTTACCGACAATTTCGCCAGAAATTCTTCATCCGTAAGATTGTTCAAATCCTTTATCACACGATTATAATCAATAATATTTAATTGATTATCCGGGAAACAAACCGCCATAAAGTAATTGTATTCTTCGTTGCCGGTATGGGTTGGGTTCTGTCGGCGTTTTTCGTCGCCCACCAGAGCAGCCGCCGCACTACGATGATGACCATCGGCTATGTAAAGCGAAGGAATGCCTGCAAACAATTCGGTAATACGAGCAATGGTTTGAGGGTTTTCAATCACCCAGAAATGATGACCGATGCCGTCGCCCGCAGCCACAAAATCGTACACTGGTGCATCTTTAATTACTTCGGCAACAATCGCATCCAACTCGTCTTGATGCGGATAGGCAAAGAATACCGGTTCTATATTGGCATTGTTTACCCGTACGTGTATCATGCGGTCTTCCTCTTTATCGCGACGGGTCAACTCATGTTTTTTAATCTTCTCGCTTAAATAATCATCCACATTGGCACACACCACCAAGCCATATTGCGTTTTGCCGTTCATGGTTTGTGCATACACATAGTATTTTTCCACTTCATCTTGCACCAACCATCCTTGGGCGCGGAACTTGGCAAAATTCTCAGCTGCTTTATTGTAAACCTTTTCGTGGTGCTCGTCGGTTCCTGGTTCAAAATCAATTTCGGGTTTGATAATATGGTATAGCGACAATGCATTTCCCTCGGCTTCGATGCGGGCTTCTTCCGAATTCAACACATCGTAAGGACGCGAAGCCACTTTTTCTACCAGATTTTGAGGAGGACGAATGCCCTTAAAAGGTTTAATAATAGCCATAATAGAGAGTTTGTTAGATTTAATTTTTAAAGACACAAATGTAAGAAAAAACTTTGGAAAATTTTGTTTAATAATGTAAGCTTAGCGGAAAAGCCGCAATGTGTAAATAAAAGCCTAAAAAAAACTAGTGGTATAGGTTGCGACCGTAGGCACTGACATAAACGGGTGTGGAGTGTAAAATATGCGCTCGCTAGGTTTCTTAAGCCTCTGCCCGATTTCTCAAAACCGGTGATATACGCTCTACCATCATTCCTCTGGCAGGAGCTAAATCCAACAGGTTTATTGCTGTTTTTAGCTGTTAAAGATAAGAATATTAATCACAGTAGAATCTATCCATCAACTTAGTCAGAGAGAAAAAACCATTTGTCAGATGCGAAAAACCATTTGTCGGACAAGAAAAACCATTTGTCGGACAAGAAAATCCATTTGTCGAGTTAAAAAACCAAATATACAGGTCATAAAAATAAACATTCCATCAAATAGCTACAACATTCCATCAAATAAAGGCTGAATAAATTAAAATAAAAAGAACAAATAATAGAACAATAAAAAGAGAACACGAATATATGAGATAATACATAACGTTTATATCCATCTAACAATCAGTAGAATTGCAATACAAACCAATATTTAAATTTAACGGTACATCTCCTCGTCTCAGTCGAGGAGATGATTGGCTCATCGTTACTAAACGATTACAAGTGTGCGAATTATCCCGCTCCCCGCATGTCCGTAAAAATAATAGTTGTTTAAAACTTTCTTTTTTATTGGAACTTGCTGAGAAAACTCTTCAAACAAGACATTCCACTTATAACGGATTATATAGTTCAGAATGGGTTAATTCGGAATGTCATAAAGAATTTGAAACAGCTTCATTATCATTTATTATTAATGCATACGGTGCCCCCTTACTTTTCATAATTTAAGAACCAATGTAAAAGACCTACTTCCTGCTAGTATACAAAATGGGAAAGGAATTATAACTTTTATAAAGACTGAAATTGAAAGAGGTTGGCTAGTAACTTTGAAAGGACTTGTTGCCGCTGAGATTTTCACCGACTTCATTGAGACTGCTGAATATCTTCTCTCACAAAATTACAAAGATGTAGCAGCTGTGATTATTTGAAGTACTTTGGAAGAGACAATTAAGCAGAAAAAACAGCATAGATGTTGAAAACGAAAGAAATGGAAAAAAAATTCCTAAAAAGGCAGAAAGTATTAATACAGAACTCGCAAAAAACGACATTTATAGTATCCTAGACCAGAAAAATGTGACAGCTTGGCTTGATTTAAGGAATAAAGCAGCACATGGCAAATACAATGAATATTCTAAAGAACAAGTCGAATTAATGATTAATTCCAGACAAGACTTCATTGGTCGAAATCAGATTTAAAATTTGAGAAAGAATATTTAAGAACATTCAATACTAGGACAAAAAAAAACTATACTGCTAACACTAGCCAAGCCACCTGCCCGACAGCGTTCCGCAGTATTACCGTTCACAGTAGGCGGGGTATTATTCGCTCCCATTCTCTATGGAAGATAGATATTCGCCGCAAGCGGCGGGGAATTCACCCAAAAGAGATTAAAACTCCTCCAGCTAGGGGGAATTCATTAATAGTGAGAGGAAGAAGGGAAATAATCTATTTAATCGCACTAGCACAAGCTCCCTTCACCCCACCCAAACCTACTAAAGATTGGGATTTAAGATGAAGTTGTAGATAGTAATAGATAACGCCTGACACAAATAACCCTTTGCTTCATTCTTTCCTCTTCGGGGGGGGGGGGGGGCAAAATGGCTGAATAAAAGTACATTCAATAACGACAAAGGTTTTCCGTGATTACGGAAAACCTTTGTTTGTTTATTGAACAACAACTATCAATTGGCTGTGGCCACACCTGTAGTAAGGTTGATTGTAATGTTGTTATCTGCCGGAGCAGGGTCTGTCCATACACTTTGCACTGCACCGCCCAAAGTAGCATTAACCGCTTTCACGGTTTGAATATTAATATTGTCGGATGCCGAAGGTAATTCGTCACCCGTATAATGAGCAATAAAAGCATTGGACATAATGCTATCCAGTTTGTAAGTACTAATAACCGAAATAGGCACACCAAACTGAGCATTAAGCATATAACCTGCAATTCCTCTCATGCCACTACTTAAATAGTCTTTTGCATATTGTTGAAATGTTTTTCCGGCCGGAATAGTACTGTACGCAACTCCATCTATTTTTTTAGAAGCAATGGCTAGGGTTTTATTCACCGTATTTAATGTTACGATTCTGTACGGACAAGGCGAAGTAACAGTACTTCCGGTTTCGATATCGAAGATAAAACCCGACGTGCTTGTTTTCTTAGCAATATCCTGCGCATGATAGTGACCTGTAAAAACTACGTTTAGCCCTAAATCGGCCAAGGTAGACGAAACATTTTGCCAATCGGAAATAACATACTCCGAAAACAAGCTACTTTGTCCTGCAAAATGCTCAATCATTCCGTGGTGCATCATCGAAATCAAAACTTTGTTCTGCTGTTTTGCTTTAGCCACAATCGTTTTCACCCAAGCAAGTGTAGCAGTAGAGATACTTCCGGCAGTTTCGCTCGTTGGTAAATAATGACAAGCATCAATTCCCAGTACCCAAACACCATTTACCGGTTCCGAAACATAGCTTAAAGAAGCTGGATCGCGCTCTCCAGCATTTCCATACCCACAGCTACTATAAATGGTTGCAAAATCGGCCGCTTGCACATTGGCTACCGCAGCTTTTGGTACCTGAAGATAATTATAAGCATCGGGGTTGTTTACATCATGATTTCCGGGAATAACCAATACCTTAATACCTTTATCCGTAAGAGTTTTAAACAGATTAGCTACAGCCTGATGATCCACTTTTTCGCCATCTTTGGTAAGGTCGCCAGGTACTAAAAGGAAGTCAGGTTTTTCAGCCAAAACTGATGCCAACACATTTTGAAGAATAGCGCTACTTTCCTGAATTAATTTACGGTCGGAAGCCAGATAAGTTTGAAAATCGGCTGTAATCGGCATTTTAAACAGGGAAGGATCGAAATAATGGATATCGGAAATAACCATAAACTTTACCAATTCAGGTACCTTTTTGTTTTCATTATCTTTGCAACCAGCCATAGCAACTGCACAAACAATAAAAAAACTGAAATAAACGAATACATTTTTGATCATAATTGTTTTTTTAAATTTCGAGCAAATTAAATCAATTGACACTACAAAGCAGTTTCGGAGATATTAAGAAAATGTTTTAAAACATGTAGACTGGGAATATTTCTTTTTTTAATTAAAATAACCTCAATTAATCCTTTTAAAGTTCTATTTTAATTTGTATCTTTGCATGTGAATTTTAAATCTACAAAAACAATTTTATCATCATGATCACATTCTTAGAAAAAGTAAAAGACAGCCTACTCGACAACAGTTTTGGCGCAAAAATTAAAACAGAAAAATTGGGAGAATCCATGAAGTACTTAGTCATTTGGATGCTATTTATTGGTAGTGTAATTATGATTAAAGGAGAATTTGAAATGCACGCAGGAATGAAAGAATTTATCAGCGCTTTAAAAACTGATATCCCCGACTTTGCTTTGCGCGATGGACATTTCACTTGTCAGGGCGAAATGCCATTTATCAAAAAAACAGATAAAAACATACTTGTTATTGATACCTCGGGTAAAACTTCGCCTGCAATATTAGAGGGGTATAAAACCGGAGTTCTTATCACGGGGTCGACCATAGTGTACAAGAAAAATACAATGGAAAGTACAAATTATAATTTGAGCGATTTAAAGAAGTTGAATGTAACGAAAGCTGACTTAGTTGGGTATGCAAATAATCTGATGATACCTGGCATCATCCTTATTTTTATAATTGGGGTAATTTGTATTTATCTCTTTAAACTGATAGGAGTGCTGTTTTTATCACTACTGGCTTTCATCCTATCCAAAATTATAAAGACTGAGATTGATTTTAAAAACTTATTCAAAATCGGCATCTATGCAATAATAATACCCTCGTTGTTAACTTTTTGCTTGTATTTATTCAACATTAACATCCCTTACTTTTGGATAGTATACTACGCCATAGCTATCTTTTTTATAGCAAAATTCATCATTGGGTTTAATGGGGAAATTAGTGAGGAAATTACCTCGGATAATGAACTAAAATAAAAACTGTTTCATCAATATAAATTTTACTTGTAGATCAGAGCGATAAGAATGAACATTTCATTGGCGATTTGAAACCTCCAAACCGAATAAATATTAAGAAAACACACTTTGTAAAAATATCTCTGGTAGCACTTTGCTTTGTAATACTTATACTTAACAGCGGTTGCAAAAAGAGCAATTCAATTGAAGACGCAAAAGACACCGTTAAAATCACCACAAATGACTTGGCCAAAGGTGCAGACGTGAGCTGAGTTACACAAATGGAAGTGAGCGGTAAAAAGTTTTATAATGCTGACGGCGCAGAAATGGAATGCATGGCCTTGCTGAAAAGTGTGGGAATGAATACTATTCGATTACGTTTATGGGCAAATCCCACAGAAAGCTGGAACAATACTGCCGATTTGCTGATCAAAGCCAAAAAAGCCAACGCTCTCGGAATGCGAATTATGATTGACTTTCATTACAGCGACACATGGGCATATACTTCGCATCAAACAAAACCTACAGCATGGACGAGCCTTAGTTTTGCCGATTTAAAAACTGCCGTAGGCAATCATACTACCGAAGTGCTCAACGCCTTAAAAACGAACGGAGTAAACCCCGAATGGGTTCAGGTGGGCAACGAAACCAGCAATGGAATGCTTTGAAAAGATGGAAAAGCATCCGTCAATATGAAAAACTATGCCGACCTGACCAATTCGGGTTACAATGCTGTGAAAGCAGTTTTTCCAACAGCAAAAGTGATTGTACATATAAACAACGGATACGATAATAACTTGTACCGATGGATTTTCGACGGATTGAAAAACAATGATGGAAAGTGGGATGTCATCGGCATGTCGGTATACCCGGGTTGGTACAAAACACCCAACGACTGGCAAAACTGCAATAATGATTGCCTTGCAAATATGAACGACATGGTAGCGCGATACGCAACGCAGGTAATGATAGTAGAAGCCGGCATGAGCTGGGATAGTCCGGCAGTTTGTAAAAGTTTCCTAACCGACCTTATTGCAAAAACAAGAACCGTTACGGGCAAAAAAGGATTGGACGTTCTTTACTGGGAACCTAAGGCTTATAGTCAATGGCAGGGATATACCCTAAGTGCATTCGATAATGCTGGAAAACCTACAGCGGCATTGGATGCTTATAAATAATCAATAAAAATCTATTCAGGTTCAACCTTTATATTCATTGCAGTTCGGTTAGGTTCAGAAGGACATAACCAAGCTGTTTTAAGTTCAAAATCTGCCGAACCAATTTTGGAGAAAATTGTTTTATTGTCAAAAGAACACTCTCCATGAAAAATCTTAAAACTATTGAGCAAATTATTGCACCACCCGAACCCCATATGGTGGGAGATGGATTTCGTGTAAATAATTTCTTTCCAGGAACAAAATACATAGGATTAAAACGCATGAGTCCGTTCTTTTTGATGGACTATGGTGCTAAAGTTGAATATCCATCCACTGACATTCCCCGAGGTGTTGGCGTGCATCCCCATCGTGGTTTCGAAACCGTAACCATAGTCTACAAAGGCAGAGTGGCTCACCACGATAGTGCTGGAAACAGTGGCGTAATTGGTGAAGGTGACGTACAGTGGATGACAGCTGCTTCGGGTATTTTGCACAAAGAATACCACGAGAAAGAATGGAGCAAAGGCGGTGGAACGTTTCAAATGGTACAATTATGGGTGAATCTGCCTGCCCAATACAAAATGAGCAACCCCAAGTATCAGGGTTTGAAACATGAGACATTCGGGCAATTTTTGCTAGAGAACCATCGTGGGGTGGTAGAAGTAATAGCTGGTGAATATAATGGAATCAAAGGTCCAGCGGTCACATTTACTCCCATAGAAATGTATAATGTGCGCATAAAAAAAGGAGCAACCGTAAATTTTTCTTTACCTGAAAACTATAATACAGGCTTTATGATAATTGAAGGAATTGTCGTTCCTAACAATACAACTGTTCATACCGACCATTTTGTTCTATTTTCAAACGAAGGAACAGACATTGTCCTTGAAGCCTCCGAAGATAGTATTGTTCTGGTACTTAGTGGTAAACCAATAAATGAACCCATAGTGCCCTACGGTCCATTTCTGATGAATTATAAAGAAGAAATTATACAAGCATACGAAGATCTAGACAACAGAAAGTTTGGATATTTAGAAGATTAACACCATTTTTCCTTTCTAACCTGATACGAATATTCCATAGCTCAGCTATTGGAATATTCGTATTTTTATTCTAAATTTGTCGAAAAAAAATAAAATATGTCCATATCTTCTCCATCTCGCCTACATGTTGTTGATGCCTTGAGGGGTTTTGCCATTGTTTCCATACTTTTATTGCACAATATTGAGCATTTCGACTTCAATTTTAAGCCCGAAAATTTACCTGCATGGATGGTGTCGTTGGATAATGGAATATGGGATATTTTATTTTTCATGTTTGGTGGTAAGTCGTATGCTATTTTTGCCCTGCTCTTTGGTCTTACATTTTTTATCCAATTCAATAATCAAGCACAGAAAGGAAAAGATTTTCGGGGGCGCTTTGCGTGGCGTCTGATGCTATTAATAGTTTTCGGGCTTATCAACTCCTGTTTTTTCCAAGGTGACATACTCTTCATCTACGCAATCATAGGATTTTCGCTCATTCCGGTTGCCAAATGTAGTAACAAAACCGTACTCATTACAGCTATTATTCTAATGTTGCAACCCTACGAATGGTACAACTTTGTAATAGGACTTCTTCATCCAAATACTACTATGGTCAATCCCGTTTCGTGGCAGTATTTTGACAAAATGGGTGAATACATTCCAGGCAATTCATTTTGGGCCACAGTTTATGGCAACCTTACCAACGGAAAAATTGGAGTTTTGAACTGGACTTGGGAAAACGGACGGGTGTTTCAAACAGCATCACTATTTATGCTGGGCATGTTGGCCGGACGTAAAAAAGTTTTTGTCTTGTCCAACGACAGTAAATTATTTTGGTTTAAAGTATTGATGTTCGCCACCATTGCATTTATTCCATTTTATAATATCAAGAATGGTCTGGGTCATTGGATAACTAGCGAAGCTGTTAGTCGTCCACTACTGACTATCGTTACTTCATGGTCTAACCTTGCCTTTATGTTCATGCTGGTAGCCTGCTTCGTTCTGATTTTCCAACGATTGACTAGTTCTCAAAGACACTTCAATATATTCTCGCCATTTGGACAAATGAGTTTAACGAATTATATTATGCAATCTATTCTGGGAGCCTGCATTTATTATGGATTTGGACTCGGTCTGTACAAATATACCGGAGCCTCTTATTCAATTCTCATTGGCGTCGCACTTGCTATTTTCCAATGGGCATTCTGCTACTTATGGCTGGCCAAACACAAGCAAGGTCCGCTTGAGTCGTTGTGGCATAAAGCAACCTGGTTTCACTCAAAATAACAGTTCAGTTCTGCATATTATCCATCAAAAGTAGACCACATACTGTATCTTTATACGTTTAAACTGCCGCAAAAGGTAATTACGAGTAAAACCATGCATATTATCTGAATATTTCTTACTTTCTCATAAATCTTATTGAACAATTTACAAAATCATTTGTTTAAAATTGAAGAAAAGCACTTTGAAAACACCCTTCAAAGTTATTTTTCATTACATTTGCATTTGAAATAGTTACAATTTGATTTAAAATACAGAAATATGGTTTTTGACGAACAAATGATTCAGCGTGTCTACGCATCCTTCCCCGAAAAAATAAGTCAGATAAAGAGCAAACTACAACGTCCATTAACCCTTACCGAGAAGATTTTGTACGTTCATCTGGCCACTGATGAACCTATCGATAATTATAGTAGAGCGGTGGATTATGTCAACTTCTCACCAGACCGTGTGGCCATGCAAGATGCAACAGCACAAATGGCATTGTTGCAGTTAATGAATTCGGGCAGACAAACCGTAGCGGTTCCATCCACTGTTCATTGCGACCATTTAATTCAGGCTCACATTGAAGCTAAAACCGACTTAAAAACAGCTAACGAAACCAACCGTGAAGTGTATGATTTCTTAAGTGCCGTATCCAATAAATTTGGTATCGGCTTTTGGAAACCAGGTGCAGGAATTATCCATCAGGTAGTTTTTGAAAACTATGCTTTCCCAGGTGGAATGATGATTGGTACTGACTCACACACGGTGAATGCAGGTGGTATGAGCATGATAGCTATTGGAGTTGGGGGTGCTGATGCGGTAGATGTTATGGCCGGAATGCCATGGGAACTTAAAATGCCTAAAATCATTGGTGTAAAGCTTAGTGGAAAACTTTCGGGCTGGGCATCACCCAAAGATGTGATTCTGAAACTAGCCGGAACTCTTACCGTAAAAGGTGGAACAAATGCTATAATTGAGTATTTTGGCGAAGGAACAGCTTCATTATCAGCCACAGGAAAAGGAACTATTTGTAACATGGGTGCTGAGGTGGGTGCTACTACTTCTCTATTTCCATTCGACGAAAAGTCGGTGGCTTATCTCAAAGCAACCGGGCGAAGTTCAATAGCTAATGCTGCGCTTAGCATTATCGAACATCTGCAAGCAGATGCAGAAGTCATTGCAGAACCCGAAAGATATTACGATCGCTTGATTGAAATCAATCTGAGCGAACTTGAACCCTACATCAATGGCCCATTTACACCCGATTTGGCGTATCCTATTTCGGAATTTGCAAAAGCTGTAAAAGAAAAAGGCTATCCTCGAAAAATGGAAGTAGGACTGATTGGTTCATGCACCAACTCTTCCTACGAAGATTTAACCCGAGCAGCCTCAGTTGTAAAAAAAGCAAAAGAAGACGGGCTAAAAGTTCAAGCACAATTTATAATTAATCCGGGTTCGGAACAAGTTCGCTTCACAGCAGAGCGCGATGGAGTGTTGGCCGAATTTGAGTCTGTAGGAGGAATTATTATGGCAAATGCCTGCGGCCCTTGTATTGGCCAGTGGAATCGTGAAATCGATATTCCTGAACGCCCAAATTCTATTATCACTTCGTTCAACCGTAACTTTGCGAAACGTGCCGATGGCAATCCAAACACTCATACCTTTATTGGCTCACCCGAAGTGGTAGCTGCATTGACTATTGCCGGTGATTTATGCTTCAATCCGTTGACCGATTCATTAATAAACGAAAAAGGCGAAAAGGTAAAACTGACCGAACCTTCGGGCTACGAATTGCCAATTAGAGGTTATGCTGTAGAAGATGTCGGTTATATCGCTCCAGTTGCCAATGGAAGCAAAGTAGTTGTAAAGATTAGCACCGATTCAAAACGGTTGCAACTGCTACAGCCTTTTGCACCTTGGAATGGAAATGATTACAAAGAATTACCCTTGCTCATAAAAACAAAAGGAAAATGTACAACCGACCATATCTCAATGGCTGGTCCTTGGTTAAAATTTCGTGGACATATTGATAATATTTCTGACAATATGCTCATTGGCGCTGTGAATGCGTTCAATGATAAAACGAATACAGTGATCGATGCTCAAACCGGAGAATATCTCACAGTGCCCGGATTAGCTCGCAAATACAAATCGGAGAAAATCGGGTCGGTAGTGGTTGCCGAAGAAAACTATGGCGAAGGTTCAAGTCGTGAACACGCCGCCATGGAACCTCGCTTTTTGAACGTGAAAGCTATTTTGGCAAAATCCTTTGCCCGGATTCACGAAACGAATTTGAAGAAGCAAGGTATGCTGGCTTTGACGTTTGCAGATAAAACTGATTACGACAGAGTTCGTGAAAATGACAAAGTCAGTATACTAGGACTGACTCATTTCACTCCAAATGCAAATCTTTTTGTTGAGCTACTTCACATCGATGAAACAACAGATAAATTTGAAGTGATTCATACTTATAATCAGGTTCAAATTGATTGGTTTAAAGCAGGAAGTGCCTTGAATGCTATGAATATATAAAAGTCAGAAAATAAATTTTCATTTACTAAACAAAAAGACCAGTCCCTGTGTTAAACAAGAAACGAACGAATAAAAAAAATATAAAATCTAAGTTCATGGAAAAAGATTATTTAATTTACAAATTATCGGAGACGATTAAAACTACCAGCCGAATCGACAAAGAATTATTTTCGCAATTCAATGTAAAACGTGGACTAAGAAACGAGGATCACTCGGGGGTACTAGTGGGGTTAACAAAAGTAGGCGATGTTGTTGGGTACGAAAAGCTACCGGAAGGTGGATTAAAAGCTGTTCCCGGCAAACTGATTTACAGAGGCATTGACGTTGAAGATTTGGTTCATGGTTTCCAGACAGAACATCGTTTAGGCTTTGAAGAGACTGCTTTTCTATTACTTTCTGGCTACCAACCTGATGCCGAAGAGCTTAAAGCATTTTCGAAACTGTTAGTAGACGGAATGGCATTGGCTCAGAAAGCAACCATGAATATCATTGACCTCGAAGGGCAAGACATCATGAATATATTATCACGTAGCGTTCTGGAAATGTACACTTTCGACTCAAACCCGGATGATATTACCCGCGACAATTTAATTCGTCAATCCATTGATTTGATTGCAAAATTCCCAACAATCGTTGCTTATGCATTTAATATTCTTCGCCACAGCCAACAAGGGCGTTCGTTACACATTCGTCACCCGAATGAAGACATGTCTTATGCAGAAAACTTTCTGTATATGATGAAAGGGCCGAACAACTACACCGAATTGGATGTAAAAATTTTGGATTTAACATTGATTTTACATGCCGACCATGGTGGTGGTAATAATTCTACATTTACCGTACGCGTAGTTAGCTCTACTCAAACAGACACCTACTCTGCAATTGCCGCAGGTATTGGCTCCTTAAAAGGCCCTTTACATGGTGGCGCAAATATTAAAGTAGTACAAATGTTCGAACATTTGAAAACAGCCATTAAGGACTGGACAAATGTAAAAGAGATTGACGCTTATTTGAAAAAAATGCTAAACAAAGAAGCATACAATAAAAGTGGTTTGATCTATGGAATTGGGCATGCTGTTTATACCGTTTCAGATCCACGAGCATTACTTTTAAAGGAAATGGCACGTGCCATGGCCATTGAAAAAGGACTTGAAAAAGAATTTACATTTTTGGAATTACTTGACGAACGTTCAGTAAATGCATTTATGACATTTAAAGGAGATGGTATTAACAAGCAAGTTTGTACAAATGTCGATTTCTATTCTGGATTTGTGTACGAAGCCATCGGTTTGCCAAGTGAAATTTTCACTCCTATGTTCGCTATGTCTCGTGTAGCTGGTTGGACAGCCCACCGCATTGAAGAATTAAATTTTGCCAGCAAACGAATCATTCGTCCGGCTTACAAAAATGTAGGCGAGCGCAAAACATTCATGCCATTGAAAGATAGATAAAAATATCATAGGTCAAAGGTCTAAAGTCAGAGGACAAAAGTCCACAGTCTTTAGACCTTTGAATTTTGGTGAAGACAATGAGAAACTTTGAAGAATTAAGTGTATGGCAAGATGCTCGTTTATTAGTGAATGACATTTATAAAATGACTGCAACTTGTAAAGTTATGTTTTCAAAGATCAAATACAAAGAGCCGCCGTTTCCATAATGAATAATATCGCAGAAGGATCAGAATCAGAATCAGGTTCCGACCCATTATTTGTTCGTTATTTGAAAATTGCAAAAGCAAGTTGTGGAGAAGTCAGGAGTATGCTATTTCTCTGTGAAGATTTAAATTATTGTTCGGCATATACGACCCACAGTCTTAAAAACAAGACAATAACAATCTCATTATCAATTCATAAACTAATTGAATATTTAAAAAAGTCTATTAATTCAAAGTCTTAGACCTTTGACTTTAGACTTAAAACAATATATTATGCAAAAAATAAAAGTAACAAACCCAGTCGTTGAACTTGACGGTGATGAAATGACCCGTATCATTTGGGCATTTATAAAAGAACAACTTATCCTTCCCTACCTCGATTTGGATATAAAGTATTATGATTTAAGCATCGAGAATCGTGATTTGACAAACGATCAGGTGACCATTGACTCGGCGAACGCCATCAATAAATACAATGTCGGTATCAAATGTGCTACCATTACTCCCGATGAAGTTCGTGTGGAGGAATTTGGACTAAAAAAAATGTGGAAATCGCCCAATGGTACCATTCGTAATATTATTGGTGGAACTGTTTTTCGCGAACCAATTGTAATGAGCAACGTACCACGTTATGTACAGGGTTGGACAAAACCTATTGTGATTGGTCGTCATGCTTTTGGCGATCAGTACAAAGCCACCGACGCCGTCATTAAAGGCAAAGGCACTCTAAAAATGACCTTTACCAACGAAGCGGGCGAAACAAAAGAATGGGAAGTGTACAACTTCGAAGGTGATGGTGTAGCTATGACCATGTACAATACCGATGATTCTATCTACGGCTTTGCACGGTCTTCTTTTCAAGTTGCGCTAGAGAAAAAATGGCCATTGTACCTTTCAACAAAAAATACGATTCTGAAAGCTTACGACGGACGTTTCAAAGATATTTTTCAGGAAGTGTATGAAAATGAATTCAAAGACTCCTATAAAGAAGCGGGTATTACCTACGAGCATCGTTTGATTGATGACATGGTAGCTTCGTGTATGAAATGGAACGGTGGATTTGTGTGGGCTTGTAAAAACTACGATGGCGACGTTCAATCAGACACTGTAGCGCAAGGTTTCGGATCATTAGGCTTAATGTCATCAGTACTTGTTACGCCCGATGGAAAAACAGTGGAAGCTGAGGCTGCTCACGGTACTGTAACCCGTCATTACCGCCAACACCAACAAGGCAAATCAACTTCAACAAACCCGATAGCGTCTATTTTTGCATGGACTCGTGGTTTGATGCACAGAGCCAAACTAGATAATAATGCTGCTTTATTGAATTTTTGCGAAAAGTTGGAGTTAGTGTGTATAGAAACTGTTGAAGCTGGAGAAATGACCAAAGATTTGGCCGTATTAATTCATGGCGAAGCAGTTACAAGCGATAATTACCTAAGCACCGAAGGTTTTTTAGCAGCTTTAAAACGTAATCTGGATATAAAACTAGGATAAAATAGTCCCTTGAACTTTTAGAAGAAAATAGAGCTGCAAACTGATTTTTGCATCTCTATTTTTTTTATCTACTCATCCATAGTGGTTCTTTACTATCAGACATAAAAAAAGCAACCCTTTCGAGTTGCTTTATATTCAAATTTAAGTAATCGTACTATCGTTCAGATTAACCTAAAAAGCTTTTCAATAATTTACTTTTAGCATTCGGTCTCAATTTGCGAATCGCCTTTTCTTTGATTTGACGTACACGCTCACGTGTTAAACCAAATTCATCTCCAATTTCCTCAAGCGTCATTTCCGGAATACCTAGTCCGAAGAACTTTTTTACAATGTCACGTTCTCTGTCCGACAAGGTAAAAATCAAAACACGTTCAATCTCTTTAGAAAGTGATTCGTTGATTAATGCTCTGTCGGCGTTGGGAGAATCATCATTGATCATTACATCCAACAAACTGTTATCTTCACCTTCAACAAATGGGGCATCTACCGAAATATGACGACCTGAAACTTTCATTGTATCGGCAATTTTTTCTACAGGAATATCCAACACTTCGGCTAACTCTTCTGGTGAAGGGCGACGTTCATTTTCCTGCTCGAATTTGGAGAAAGCTTTATTGATTTTGTTTAATGAACCAACTTGATTCAACGGTAAACGCACGATACGAGATTGCTCAGCCAATGCTTGCAAAATAGATTGACGAATCCACCATACAGCGTAAGAAATAAACTTAAATCCACGCGTTTCATCAAACTTTTCGGCCGCCTTAATCAATCCTAAATTTCCTTCATTAATTAAGTCGGGAAGACTTAGGCCTTGGTTTTGGTACTGTTTTGCTACCGACACAACGAAACGTAAATTTGCTCGTGTAAGTTTTTCTAACGCAATTCTGTCACCTGCACGTATCCGTTGAGCCAATTCAACTTCTTCTTCTACGGTAATAAGGTCTTCGCGTCCAATCTCTTGCAAGTATTTATCAAGAGATGCACTTTCACGATTCGTGATTGATTTGGTAATTTTTAATTGTCTCATTTAATGAATCAAAATTAGCTTGCAAAAGTACTTATTTTTTTCGACTTGTCAAAGCGAAAAAAAATAAAATCTTGCACATCGTTTGTTTCTATTTCTAACAGATGAATGAACAGCAAGTATTTGAACAAAAATCATGCTCCACTGAAATTGATACTGATATAGCAATTACAAGTTCGCACTATGACATTCAAAAAAAATATTGTCCTATCAAGCTATTTGTTATTACTAACGCTTTATATTTCAAATTGTTTTGGGTTGTTGATAACAATTAAAAAAATATGACAAACACAACTGAGTTGAGTTTGTCATATTTTCGAAACGCGAGGTCAAGATATTGCTAATCAGCCAAATTCACAGCAGAATAACTCACCTTGCCTGTCTGTCTGACTGCTAATGCCTGCAAGATAAAGTACTTTTTTCTTTTCACCATTATTTATTGCTGCATCAAGTACCAATTGAATTTATTCAACATATCTTACGGGCTGATTATTATGTTTCAAAACAATAAAGCCCGGTTTAATTCCAGCTTCTGCCAGTTTTATTTGTAAAAAAAGTGCAACTTAAACAGATAAAAAAACCACCTGTTTGTCAGGTGGCTTCATTCTAATTCGTGAAAAAATGTCAGTTTCACATGTTCTAATCAATTATTTTTTAAATCCATAAACCGCTAAATCGCCCAATTCTTCTTCGATGCGAAGCAATTGATTGTATTTAGCCATACGATCGGAACGACTTAACGAACCTGTTTTAATCTGACCAGAATTTGTAGCTACTGCAATATCAGCAATGGTTGAGTCTTCGGTTTCACCAGAACGATGCGAAGTTACCGAAGTATAGCCAGCACGATGAGCCATTTCAATAGCATCCAGGGTTTCGGACAATGTACCAATTTGATTTACTTTAATTAAAATAGAATTAGCACAACCTAAGTCAATTCCCTTTTTCAGGTATTCTACATTGGTAACAAATAAATCATCACCCACCAATTGAATTTTACTACCCAATTTTTCAGTCAAAAGTTTCCAACCATCCCAATCGCTCTCATTCATGCCATCCTCAATAGAGTCAATTGGATAATTGGCCACAAGGTCGGCCAAAAATTCGACCTGCTGAGCCGAAGTACGTTTTGCTCCGTTAGGACCTTCAAATTTAGAATAATCGTAAATGCCATCTTTATAAAATTCAGACGCAGCACAGTCTAGCCCGATGGTTATATCGCTAGCTGGTTTGTAGCCTGCTTTTTCGATAGCTGAAATGATAGATTTCAACGCATCTTCTGTGCCGTCTAGTGCGGGAGCAAATCCACCTTCGTCGCCCACAGCGGTACTAAGGTTACGATCGTGAAGCACTTTTTTCAATGAATGAAAAACCTCGGCGCCCATACGCAAGCCTTCGCTAAACGATTTGGCACCGATAGGACGAATCATAAATTCCTGAAATGCGATAGGTGCATCAGAATGCGATCCTCCGTTGATAATATTCATCATTGGCACCGGCAATACAAATGTATTTGTTCCACCAATGTAACGATACAGCGGTATGTCCAAATAAGCAGCAGCAGCTTTGGCCACTGCCAAAGAAACACCTAAAATAGCATTAGCTCCAAAATTCGATTTTGTTTTTGTGCCATCCAACTGAATCATAAGTTTATCGATAGCGCGTTGTTGCAATGCACTGATACCAATTAAGGCAGGCGCAATTTTATCGTTTACATTCGCTACAGCTTTCAAAACTCCTTTGCCCAGGTAGCGTTTTTTGTCACCATCGCGCAATTCAATGGCTTCATTTTCGCCAGTTGACGCTCCCGAAGGCACAGAAGCGCGTGCCATTATGCCCGACTCCAAATACACATCTACTTCTACAGTAGGATTACCACGCGAATCAAGAATTTCGCGAGCCACAATTTTTTCAATTTTACTCATGTTTTATTTGTTTTTAAAATGATTATATTATTCACAGTCTGTTTCGTATGATTATAAACACTCAAAAAAATAAAATGTTCGGGTGGTCTTTAATTATTGTTTACATTTATATATCCAAAAAAAGCAGTAAATTTGTATTCACTATAAATACAAACTTTCAAACAAAAACGCTATGAAAAAAACGATTCTCTTTGCTGCCATTTGCCTGTCATTATTTTCATGCTCACAACTAATGCAGGTTGCCTCGCAGTTTGGCACAACAGCAACTTCCGGTCTACCTGCCACTAATGCCGAAAACATCTCCGGATTAAAAAGTTCCCTTACTATCGGCATCGAACAAGCAGTTAGCAATTTAAGCATTACGGATGGATTTTATAAAGATGCTACCTTAAAGTTATTACTTCCAAAAGAAGCACAACCGATTATCGATAATATCAGACTAGTTCCCGGGGGACAAGCGTTAGTAGACAAAGCAGTACTATCGCTCAATCGGTCGGCCGAAGATGCTGTAAAAGAAGCTACTCCTATATTTAAAAATGCCATTTTAAACATGAGTATTACCGATGGTGTTGGAATTTTGTTTGGAGAAAACAATGCTGCTACTGAATTTTTACGCAGAAACACTTATTCGCAACTCGAAGCTGCCTTTTCACCAAAAGTAAGAGCATCACTCAGCAAACCATTAGTGGGCAATGTATCAACTTCACAGACATGGAACACGCTTAGCTCGGGCTTTAACTCCGTTGCTAAATCGCCAGTGGGCGTAGTTGCCAGCCTAAAACAAGTGAACGTTAGTTTAGAAAATTATGTTACAGAGAAAGCATTGGACGCATTATTTTTGAAAATTGCCGAAGAGGAAAAAAACATTCGTACCAACCCAACTGCTCGTGTAAGCGATTTGTTGAAAAAAGTTTTTGGACAGTTGGATAAGAAATAATAGGCATTGATCATTCTCTACTAGATTGTAAAACGTCCGAGAATAGATATTTTCGGACGTTTTTTTATCGATAAAATTAGAATTTTACGTTTTACTCAAACTCCACAACCGTGATGCCGGCACCACCCATCTGAATGTGTTCATCGCGAAAGGTTTTCACCCCATGGATCGTTCCAAGGTATTGACGAATCATTTGACGCAGCGCTCCAGTTCCTGTTCCGTGCAAAATTCGTACACCCGACACGCCCACCATGATGGCATCGTCAATAAAATACATAACCGCCTGCAAAGCTTCATCTCCACGCATACCACGCACATCCATTTCGGAGCTGAAGGTCAGTTTGCGTTGACGCACCTCGTCGGTACTGGTGCTCATAATCGAGTCGTATTTACGAACTTCCTTTTTCAGTTGATTATTGCTGATGGGTTCAAGTTTGGCTAATTTTACAGTCGATTTCAAATTGCCAAAAGCCACTACAGCCTGTTTGTCTTGCATTTCGATAATAGTACCAGTAGCAGTTTGTCCTTTCAGACGAACATTAGAACCGACTTTCAAAGTTTCATGTTCGACATTTGACTTAGGAATGGGTCGCATCTTGTCCTTATGAATTAGTTTTGGATTTGGCATTTGGACAGGTCGCGACCTGTCCTTACCCATTTCATATTCACTCCCAATTTTCTTTTTAAAATCTTCCAACTCCTTTCGCACTACTTGTGTACGAACCTTTTCGGCGTCTGCTTCTTTTATCTGACGGATGGTATTCTCAATTTTAGCATTGGCATCCGACAATAAATTACGTGCTTCGTCGTTGGCTTTCGCGGTTATCTCCTTGCGTTGTCGATCAATACTGCCTAACTCGGCTTCATATTTTTCCAGCATTTCTTCCAGTTTCTTTTCTTTCTGACGAATCTGTTGGCGTTTATTTTCCCAGTAGCGTTTATCACGCACAATATCTTGCAAGTGTTTATCATAATCGAGATGCTCTGTTCCTACCTTCTCGGCAGCTTCGGCAATTAAATCTTCTGGCAAACCAATCTTACGAGCTATCTCGATGGCAAATGAACTACCCGGATTACCGATACTCAATTGAAAAATTGGTTGCAAATGCTGACGATCGTACAACATAGCACCATTTACAACGCCCTGCGCATCTTCTGCATAATGTTTCAGATTGGTATAGTGCGTGGTGATAACGCCAAAGGCCAGGTTTCTATTAAATCGTTCCAGCGTAGCTTCGGCTATAGCACCACCAATCATTGGCTCTGTACCCGTTCCAAATTCATCAATTAGCAACAAGGTTTTAGCGTTACTGTTCTTGATGAAAAACTTCATGTTCAAAAGGTGGGAACTATAAGTCGAAAGATCATTTTCAATGGATTGTTCATCGCCAATATCAATAAACAACCGATCGAAAATACCGGCACGACTGCTATCGTGAATCGGAACAAGCAAACCGCATTGCATCATATATTGCAACAGTACCACCGTTTTCAAACACACTGATTTACCTCCGGCATTCGGTCCTGAAATCAGTAAAATACGTTGCTTGTCGTTCAGAACAATATCCAGCGGCACTATATCTTTGCCCTGCTTTTTGAGCGAGAGGAATAAAAGTGGATGCACCGCCTTAGCCCACTCCAACTGGCAACAATCGTCAACCCGTGGCTTAATGGCTTTAATCTCAAGAGCAAAGAGAGCTTTGGCACGTAAGAAATCTATCCAACCGAGAAAATATTGCGAAGCAAAAATCTCATCGGAGTGAGGTCGAACAAAATTGGTAAACTCCACCAGAATACGAATAATCTCGCGTCGTTCCTCGCCCTCCAATTCACGCAACCGGTTATTGGCATCCACCACTTGCGTCGGTTCAATAAAAACGGTCTTACCCGTTGCCGATTCGTCGTGTACAATACCGCTTACCTTGCGCTTAAATGCCGGCGAAACAGGTATCACCAAACGACCTTCACGCATGGTCGGAGTCACGTCTTTCTCCACATATCCATCGGCTTGCGCCTGGCGAAGAATAGAATTCAGGGTTCGCGAGATAGATCCCTGCACTTGAAAAACATCCTTACGAATGCGCGCCAACTCGGGCGAAGCATTGTCTTTTATCTTGCCAAACTTATTGAGAATACTATCGATGCGGTTAATAATCAACGGAAAAGTCTCGACACCCAGCACTAAATCATGCAAATGTGGATACACATCGGCTTCGCTTCTGGTAAGAAAGGCCACCAACAGACGCACGGCTTCTAACGCACGACGCAAATCAAAAACCTCCAACTCATCGAGAAAAAGCCCTTCGATACGCACACGCAACAGTGCTGGACGCACATCATAAAAATCGCCAACAGGCAATTCATCGCTTTCGATAGTCAGCACACGCAACATTTCATCGGTTTGGCTAAGCAATTTCATCACTTCAGCGTATTCGGACGAAAATTGAATTTCATCTACTTTTTCCTCGCCCAAAGTACTCACACACATGCCTTTCAACAATTGGCGAATGGTGGAAAAGGCTATTTTTTGTTCTATATGTACTGGATAAAGCATTGACCTCTAACCCCCTAAAGGGAAATTTTTAGTTAGTTGTTATTTTTTTATATTGTGGAAGTGCTACTATTTCATTAAAAGGTACAATAACCTTTCTCATTTTGTGCTTTTCATCCTTTCTTAATTTCCGATAATAACTAATTTACTCATAGCTAATTAATTTTATCCAAGAGTGTTACAACCTCCGTATCCATTTTTGAAAATGCAAACCACTTTTTGCCCAAATCTTTAAGTGAAGCGCCAATATGATAAAGCTCCGCATTGTCGATAATCAAGAAGCGGTCGTGCGACAAGTTCATTTCCAGAACATTAAGTGGCTCCTATTGTGCGTTAAATTTTTCAACATCTAATTTCAATTGCATGCTAATTGTTTTGATATATATACTTAAACTTACACCCTTATTTCGTTTCGAAAAAAGGGTCAAAATAGTATCATCTATGTAATTATCAATCAGAACAATATAACATTTAGCCTCTCGAACTAAATCTGCAATAAAAATATAAGCATCAAACACTTGTCCATCATAAAATATCCCTTCATTTTCAAGTGCTTTAAAAATCTGTTCAAACTTTTGGTTTACTTCTAACTGAACTTGTTCTACCCTTTCCAACCACTGCAATATCAAACCATTGTTGGGTATGCATTTTCGCATATCAACAAAAGCGTGAATAATCTGAATGTTTATTTTCACAGCTGTATTACTCCGCAATACAGCCGAAAGCATTTCCACACCTTGTTCAGTAAACGCATAAGGCATACATTTGCGATGTTTGCCTCTTTGATTTTCTAGATCCCAAATTGCAATCTTAAACTTGAAAATTCATTTTCAGTTAGTTAAAATCTAAACAACTCTGGGAATCTATCCAAATTTCGTTTTACCGCCTTATTCAAAACTTCAGTTTCAACTCCATACATCTCAGCTAAATGGCTATCAATCATCACTTGCTGTTCACGAATAGTAAATATCCGATTTACAATAATTACAGCATCTGGCATACTTAATTTACTTTCCATAGAACTAGATCATAACGGGTTAATATCATTCCCTTCAAGGTTTAGATTTTCTCTCCATCTTTTTCGCCTCTTCCCATATCACATCCATATCGGCCAGACTCATGGATTTGAGATCAATTCCTTGGGTGATAGTTTTTGATTCAAGAAAGTTGAAACGACTAATAAACTTGCGGTTAGTGCGTTCTAAAGCGTTTTCGGGATTTATATCATACAGTCGAGCTGCATTTATCAAACTGAAAAGCATATCCCCAAACTCAGCTTCCATTTTGTCTTTGTCCATCGCAGCCACTTCCGCTTTAAACTCATCAATTTCCTCCTGCACTTTGATCCAAACCTGCTCACGTTCCTCCCAGTCGAAACCCACACTGCGGGCTTTGTCCTGTATGCGATGGGCTTTGATAAGTGCCGGCAGTGACATAGGAACACCGGACAAAACCGATTTATTACCCCCTTTTTCTTTCAGTTTCAACGCTTCCCAGTTTTGCATCACCACCTCGCTGTTTTCAGCTTCAACATCGGCAAAAATATGTGGATGACGGTAAATCAGCTTTTCGCACAGTCCCTTACACACATCGTAAATATCGAAATCAGAAGTCTCGCTCCCCATTTCAGAATAGAAAACGATGTGCAACAACATATCACCTAGCTCCTTACGAATCTCTTTTTTATCGTTTTTGATGATGGCGTCGGCCAACTCGTACGTTTCTTCAATGGTGAGCGTTCGCAAACTTTCGAAGGTTTGCTTCTTGTCCCACGGACATTTAGCGCGTAGTTCGGTCATTATTTCGAGCAGTCGTTGAAACTGCTCAAGTTTTTCAGGGGTAGTATGCATCCTTTTCAATTAATAATGAATAATTAAAAATTAATAATTTCTTACTAATTCTGATAGTAGCGCAAAGGTAAGCATTTTTCATCTTCTCTTTGTCAATTTAGAGCATGCAGTTCAGAACATTGGAAACGCTTGTAGAATAAGGCTTTCTGAGAAACTTTCATTCAATTAATGTTTATTAACTTTAAAACTATTGTGGAATCAAAAACTCGTCATACTTTTGCGGTGTACTATTTCACTAATACACTAAAACAAAATAACAACATTAATAATTTACAATCATGGTAAATGTGCAAAACGTAACATTCAGTTACACCAGACGAACAGAATTACTTAGTAATTTGAGCTTGAAGCTCGAAGCAGGACGCATCCATGGTCTGCTTGGCAAGAACGGCGAAGGCAAAAGTACCTTATTGAAATTGATCTCCGGATTAGATTTTCCAAAGGCAGGCTCCATCGACACTCTCGGATTTAACCCCATAAAACGTAACCCAGCAATGCTTCAGGAAATCTTTTTTTTACCGGAAGAATTGCCTCAACTAACTTCGAGTATTGAAAATTACGAAAAAGTATATGGTCCCTTTTATCCTAACTTCGACTCGAAACTATTTAATAGTTACTTGAAAGAGTTTGATATTGACAACAAAAAATCAATGCTCAACAAGCTTTCCCACGGCCAGAAAAAGAAAGTTTTTATCGCATTCGGACTAGCTACAAACACAAAATTGTTGCTAATGGACGAACCCACCAATGGACTTGATATTCCATCGAAAGGTCAGTTCCGCCGAATGGTGGCATCAGCTATCGACGAAAACCGTTGTTTGATCATCTCTACGCATCAGGTGCACGATTTAGACAGTTTGATTGACAGCATTACGGTTATGGAAAAGCATGAAATTGTTTTTAATCAACCGATTGAAGAAATTACAAAAAAATTGTTCTTCCGTGTAGCTGATAGAAATGAGAAAAGTGAAGGTGTGATTTACAGTGAAGACTCCCTACGTGGACTTTATCAGATCTGTAAAAATACAACCGGCGAAGAAAGCAAGCTGGATATTGAACTCTTGTTCAATGCTATTCTGACTGAGAAAAATAAAATTGTCAAACTATTTTAATAAAAAAAGAAATGAATACAACATTAGACATCAACCGCTTGGGATTACTCCTCAAACGATATTTTATAGAAAACAAACAACGTGAATTGACATTTTGGGGAATTACCATCGTAGTGTTCACACTTATGCACTTGGCCGGACCTCAGGAAAAATCAATCTCGGTTGAAATGTTTTTATACATCTCAGGATTTATCTTTGCAGCCCGAACCTTCAAAATTTTCAATTACACGCCGGGCGGAATGCACTATTTATTGATTCCCGCAACCCATCTGGAGAAATTAACCACAGCCATTCTGCTAAGTATTTTTTATTATTTTATAATGATATTAATTACTTACTCGTTGGGAACAATACTGGGAACAACCATTGGTAATTTTTTCTTTGGTTCAAATAATCCAATTACATTTGCACTATTCAGATCATGGTCTGACACTTATGCAATTAGCTATGCTCCTATGAATTTACTCAATAAATTTATCTTCTTTGCAGGAGTTCAATCCGTATTTATACTTGGATCAATCTATTTCAAGGGAAATGCAATAGGAAAAACATTTTTGTCGATAACTGCCCTATCTATATTACTAGTTCTAATTGAGCTGTTTTTGCTAAAAATTACTTTTGGCACCTATCATTTAGATGGACAAATGATTAACCTGTCAATAAATTCAGAACAAGGTTTTTTATCATGGCTTAGTATTGCAAGTGAAATATTTGCATACGCTTTAATCCCTTTTTTTTGGATAGTAAGTTACTTCCGATTAAAAGAAAAACAAGTATAACGTTATGGAATTCAATCAAAATCAAGCCATTTATCTCCAAATTGGCGATTATATCTGCGAACAGATTCTACTTGGAAAGTGGAATGAGGGCGACCGAATACTGTCGGTCAGGGAATTGGGGGTGGAGCTACAGGTAAACCCCAATACCGTATTGCGCACCTTCGATTTTTTACAAACGAACGAAATCATTTTCAACAAACGTGGAGTTGGGTATTTTGTACTTAAAAATGCAAAACGCAAAATTATCGACTACCGCAGAAAACAATTTCTCGAACTCGATCTTCCAGTACTTTTCAAAAATATGGATATACTCGGAATGACTATCAAAGATTTAAACTCAGAATATGAAATTTACACCAAATCATTAGCATAATTAAGCATGAAAGCAACCAAAAGAATTTCAAAAGCTATCGCAGTAGTATTTGTTTTGAGCATAGGATTACTGCATAACATGGACGACAAAAGTGTAATACTAATGCCACTTGGTCTTGAAACTGTAAGCTGGGAGGACACAAAAGCTGAGGCCGAAAAGTCATCTAAAAACAAGCTCTTTGTCTACGCCGGGTCATTCATTAAATCAAGTATTTATCATCTAATTTCAAATATATGAAAACAAGCAATAAATTATTAGTCGGCCTCTTTAGCCTGATAGTAGTATCAATGATAATAATCAATGCAATGATTAAAAATGAAGCTGAAAAATATCCGATACAGAAGAGTCAGGTTAATGACTCAGTACAAAATGATTCAACGTCAACTCATACAAAATCCATACAGATAAATTTTTAAAATAATAAAGTTAGTTTTGTTTATTGATTCCGATAAGCCATTTCACGTTCAATCACCGTGAAATGGCTTTATTTTTGTTATCCCTTCTGAAATAGAAGAAGACCTTTTGTTATTTGAAATCTTTTAATTACGTTTGTTCAACAATTCCAACAACTATCTCCACGGAAAGACAATGAAAATAAAACCTACATTAGCATTCTGTATAATAATGGATGTACTCGGTTCAGCCACCTTCCTGCTACCCGGTTTGGGCGAATGGTTTGATATACTTTGGGCTCCAATTTCAGCTTTGCTTTTCCGTAAAAGTTTTGGAGGAAGAGTTGGAAGAATAGGCAGCGTTATTAACTTTGCCGAAGAAATACTTCCATTCACCGATATCATTCCCACGTTCACAATTGCTTACTTTTATAAACGCTATTTTAAAAAATGATGGAAAAGATACTCAAAATACATACATTACAGCATGTTCCGTTCGAAGAACTAGGCTGTATTGAACAATGGATAACAGCTAAAGGATACAGGGTTAGCTACACAAAACTGTATGATAATGCACTATTTCCGGCACTTGATGAAGTAGACTGGCTTATTGTGATGGGAGGCCCAATGGGCGTTTACGATGAGGCAATATACCCATGGTTGAAAGATGAAAAAGATTTTATTCATCAAGCTATCGAGAACGGAAAAACGGTAATTGGAATTTGTCTTGGCTCGCAATTGATTGCCGAAGTGCTAGGTGCAAAGGTCTATCCGAATAAACAAAAAGAAATTGGCTGGTTTGATATCCATCAAACTAAAACTAAGATAAAACACCCGCTTTTAGAGTTTTTCGAAGAGCAATTCGCCGTTTTTCACTGGCATGGAGATACTTTTGATTTGCCTGCCGGTAGCGAACGACTGTTTAGCTCAGAGGTTTGCATCAATCAGGCATTTCTTTACAAAGAAAAAGTGCTTGGATTACAATTTCATTTTGAAGTCACCGCTCATACCTTAAAAGCAATGATAGACAATGGGATGAGCGAATTAAGCGAAGAAAAAACAATACAATCGGTAACAAAAATTATGGAGCAAACCAGTTTCATAGAGTCGAACAATCAAAAGCTATTTCATATATTGGATTATTTGGAAAGCGTGTAAATTCAAACGTAAAAGAAGAAGGCTCCTCTCAACTATTATTTTGAAAGCAGGCTTCTTCTTTTTACCCTTTATATCTTCAACGGTTAATCACCTCCATACCAGCATTCAACCAGATTTCTACATCTTTGTTATATTCCTGCTCGACATTGTATTCCTTGTCTCTATCTTTTCCAAGACGAACAATAACAGCGTCCAATTGTGGAATAACAAAAATATACTGTCCCAAAATACCCCGCATATAAGGAATCTTCAATCCTTGATAATTTACAATCCAAAACTGATAGCCGTAGAATGTACATGGAACAGGAGGACGAGCACTCGTTTCGCCAGGTAGAAGTTGGCGAGTAAATTTCAACCAAGTGGCTGGAGTTGTAGCTTTGCGGATGTAGTTAGAATCAACTACCTGAACGCCATCCCAATTGCCCTTGTTCAAAATCAACTGACCCAAACGTGCAAAATCACGAGCATTGGTATTAAAACAGCAATACCCTTTCTCCATACCGTTCTTCTTATCAAGCGACCACATCGCATCTTCTTCGGCTTGAATAGGTGTCCATATTTTTTCGGAAGCGTAAGTCGAAATATTTTTACCGGTGGCTTTTTGTAGGATAAATGCCAACATTTGCGACACACCACTCTGATATTTAAAACGCACGCCGGGTTTTTCTATCAATTTTTCCGTTCGTGTAAGACTCCAAAGATCTTTTCCATAGTAAGCCTCGGTAGTTTTCGAAAAAAGTGTGCTGTGCGATTCCTCCCAATCAACACCTGCACTCATGGTCAATAAATCTTTAATAGTAAGCACCTTGCCATCAAATGAAGTCCACTCTGGGAGAAAGTCACTAACAGGCTGATCTACACTTTTTAATTTACCATCAGTTATGGCACATCCAACCAACAGCGAGATAAGACTTTTGGACATGGAGAAAGAATTGCTCAAGCTAAGGGGTGAGTAATTATCCCAATACTGTTCCAATATCACTTTATTGTGCTGAATAACAATAAATGCCACCGTTTTATATTTCGCAAAATCCTCTTCAAATTGAGGTGCAATGACTTTATTTTCTACATCCGGTGCAAATTCCCAAGGATGCGGATCATCAGCTCTAACTAGTCGATTTTCGAAAATGGTATACTGGTCAATTTTCGGCATTCTATGAAACAATGCCTTGCGAACATAGTAGTTGGAAGGGAGCGATAAATAAATTGCGCATCCTACTAAAACAGCAATTATAAGGAATGACGCAGCTTTTTTCAAGTAAGTTTCAGTTGTAGATTTCATAATTAAGTAATTGACAATTATTATTGATTAATTGTAAATTACCAATTGAAAATTGCTAATTGGCAATTAATTTATGCTCTAACATTTAATATTTAACTCGTTGAGAACCACACGAATTTTTTCGTAGGTTTTAATTGTATTGGGCACTAGAGGCAAACGCAACGTATTATCAATAAAGCCCATAACAGCCAGCATACTTTTTACACCCGCAGGATTTCCTTCGACAAAAAGAAGTTGGATAAGTTCATTAAAGTGATGGTGAATGAGGCGAGCGCTCTTATAGTCGCCTTGTAAACCAAGACGTACCATGCGGCTAAATTCGCTAGGAAACGCATTACCGATAACCGAAATAACACCTACAGCCCCCAAAGTAATGAGTGGGAAAGTGATACCGTCATCACCAGAGATAACCATAAAATCGGCCGGTTTGTTTTTGATAATTTCATCAATCTGAGTGAAATTACCAGATGCTTCTTTGATGGCGCAAATATTGCTGAACTCTTTGGCCAAACGGAGGGTGGTTTCGGCAAGCATATTAACGCCTGTTCTTCCAGGAACATTGTAAAGCACTATTGGTAGCGGAGACGCTTTAGCAATAGCTGCATAATGTTGGTAGATGCCCTCTTGCGAAGGTTTATTGTAATATGGAGTAACCGATAATATGGCATCAATACCTGTAAAATCTGTAGTTTTTACTATTTCAACAACGGCTTTTGTATTGTTTCCACCCACTCCCAAAACAATAGGAATACGCTTGGCCGCACATTGTATCACAAAACGGGTTACCTCCTCTTTTTCTTGCTCGGTAAGTGTTGGCGTTTCGGCTGTGGTACCCAATACCACTAAATAATCCGTGCCATTTTTAATCTGATACTCTACCAATCGGGCCAGAGCGTCATAATCTACCGATTCGTCACTTTTAAAAGGTGTTATCAGCGCAACACCCATTCCTGTCAGTTTATTGTTGATCATCTTTTGAAGAACTTCATTTATTTTGCAAAAGTACTGATTTAATCGTTTGTTTGTATGCTCTTAAGGTAAAAAATTATTTGATTGAAAAGATACATTTCGTCAATCATGGGGTCTGCCGATTCATGCTGATGGGTCAGACTCTCCAAATCGAGCAAAAAATCATACACGGGTAGATCATTTTTCTTTATTCCAGTCTTACAAAAAGCGTGGGCATACATGGTAAAATATTCGATTGGAATAACCGGTTTCAAGGTCAAATCAATCAGCAGATCAAATTCCTGGTTTAATAGTTCATTTTTATACGATGTCAGCGGTTTTCCAAAGAAATCAGTTTGTTTATGATTGAGTATTCTAAAATCGGGCATAATAGCTGTATCCACCAGTTTTTTATTTACAAAACCCCAAGCTACTACTTTTTTACCATCCTTTTGTAAGGAGCTAATGATACTGCGCACCAGTGGGTTTTTCTCATCATGATCACTCTCAAACAACAAAAGCACTGTTTTGGCCTTGCTGTAGCTCACAAATTTATGTGTGCGAGTCGTTGCACTCAGGTATTTCTGAGCGCGCTGCTGAAATAACATATTATTTATATACTTCATCTTCCATTTTTATTTTGGGGAATTGAAACTAAATCAATCCATTATCATTGCCAAAAATTCAGTTTCAGTGAGTAATTTTACACCTAATTTCTCGGCCTTTTTAAGTTTTTCTGGCCCCATATTCTCACCAGCCAGAATGAATGTTGTTTTTGCAGAAACACTTCCTACGTTTTTACCACCGTTCATCTCTATCATTGTTTTGTATTCGTCGCGAGAATGTTGCGAAAATATTCCGCTGATAACGATAGACAAACCAGCTAATGCTTCGCTATGCGCCTGCAACTTTTCGTCCGACAAACTCATTTGTAATCCAAACGCTTTGAGGCGTCCCAATGTTTCAATATTTTGTTCATCGACAAAATAAGCCATTACACTTTGCGCAATTCGCTCGCCAATTTCGTCAATAGTTATCAGTTCCTCGAAAGTAGCTCGCTCCAATGCTTCCATATTTTTCAATGCAAAAGCCAGTTTTTTCGCAATAGTTTCACCTACAAATCGAATGCCCAATGCAAAAACAACTCGTTCAAAAGGAATTTCTTTAGATTTTTCGCAACCAGCCTGAATATTGTAAGCCGATTTTGATCCCAAGCGTTCTAGTATAATTAAATCAGGAATTTTTAAAGCATAAATATCCGCAATATTCCCTAACAGTCCATTCTGATACAGCAGATTTATAGTTTCAGCACCTAAGCCGTCAATATTCATGGCTTTTCGGCTCACGAAATGTTCCATTTTACCTTTTATTTGTGGTGGGCAAGCATTTTCGTTTGGACAATAATGAGCTGCTTCACCCTCGAAGCGAGTCAATGCTGCTCCACACTCAGGACAATTTTTAACGAATTGAACTTTATCTCCCATCAAAAAGCGCGCTTCTTTATCTACCGCGGTAATTTTCGGAATTATTTCACCACCTTTTTCCACAAAAACCATGTCGCCAACATGCAAATCAAGTGCAGCAATAATATCGGCATTGTGTAATGAAGCCCGCTTCACAGTTGTTCCCGAAAGTTGAACAGGATCAAGATTCGCAACAGGCGTTACCGCTCCTGTCCTGCCCACCTGATACGAAACAGTGTTGAGACGGGTAACAGCTTTCTCGGCCTGAAATTTATAAGCTATTGCCCAACGGGGCGATTTAGCAGTGTATCCTAAGTTTTTTTGCTGCCCCAGCGAATTGACTTTCAACACAATTCCATCCGTAGCAACTGGTAGATTTCTGCGTTCCAGATCCCAGTAATTGATAAAATCTGCGACTTCATCTACTGTTTTGCATACCCTCGTTGCATCGGAAATTTTAAAGCCCCACGCGTGTGCTGCTTTCAGATTTTCAGAATGCAAATCGGAGGGTAAATTTTCGCCTAACATGTAGTAAAAATAAGCATCTAACTTGCGACTGGCCACAACTGAAGAGTTCTGTAACTTGAGCGTACCCGAAGCTGCATTGCGCGGATTGGCAAAAAGTTGCTCTTCCTGCAGCTCACGTTCCCGATTCAGTTCATCAAACACTGCCCAAGGCAAAAGTATCTCTCCACGAATTTCGAATAAAGCCGGGTAGTTTCCTTGCAATCGCAATGGAATACTACGGATTGTCTTTACATTGGCAGTCACATCATCGCCTTTTTCACCATCTCCACGGGTTACGGCACGCACCAACGCTCCGTCTTCGTAGGTTAGTGAAATAGATGTTCCATCATATTTCAACTCGCTCACTAATTCAAAATCTTCGTTAAGTCCTTTGCGAACACGTTCGTAGAAATCCTGCACTTCGCCAAGCGAATACGTATTACCAAGCGAAAGCATTGGATACACGTGCATCACTTGTTTAAAACCACTGGCAATATCGCTTCCCACCCGCTGTGTAGGCGAATTGGTGTCGAAAAACTCGGGATACTGAGTTTCTAACTCCTGCAGCTCCTTCAGTTTAGCATCAAACTCGAAATCAGTAATGGTAGGTGCCGACTTTACATAATAGTTATAATTATGCTGTTCGAGTTCGCGACGTAGGGCTTCAATCTGGGATTTCATAGTTGATATGCAATCATCCAACCCTAAAATGAATTGGATAGATATAATTTAATTTTCGTTTATTTGCAAAAGTAAGAATTTATAAATGAGAAAACAAGCAAAACACGAAAGAATACTTTGGGTTCTATTCAGCAAACTAGCACTTGCTGGTATCACTTTCCATCAGCCATTTATCTTCAAAAAGGTGATTTTCGACAATACCTGTATAATTTAACCATTTTAATATGAGTATTAATCACTTATTGCGACATAAAATCGTAATTTATTCTACATATTTTTAAATAAAGTATTACATTTGTTTAAATATAGAATTCTTATATTTGTCATGAGAAAAAATAGAATGCATTTTGATAGGTGTAAATGTATATTGGAAATTTTCAACCAATTTTCTGCTGAAAATGAATTAATTATCTCAATCTACAACTGGTAATATGAATAAATTTGAAAACAAGCTTATTTTAGTTATTGATGATAATCCAATGAATGTAATGTTGGCATCAAAAACACTTGAAAATTTTGGATTTAGAACAAGTTCTGCCGAAAGTGCTGCATTGGGAATAGAATCTTTATCAACTGAAATTCCGTCGCTTATCCTTATGGATATAATGATGCCGGAAATGGATGGTTATGAAGCCTGTAGAGAAATAAAAAAAGTAGAAAAATGGAAAGAAATTCCCATTATTTTTCTCACTGCAAATGTTCACACCGAAAACTTACTCGAAGGGTTTGCTGCGGGAGGAGTTGATTACATCACCAAACCATTTAAAGGTGAGGAATTAAATGTGCGAATAAAAAATCATATCGAATTGGCCGAATCGCGAAGTACAATTTTAGAAATGAACCGTTCGCGGGATAAACTCTATTCTATTATTGCCCATGATGTTCGTTCACCACTATCCGGCATTTTACAAACCCTCGATGCTATTGATCAAGGCTATATTCAGCCCAACAGTGAAGATTTTAAAGACATTATTCATCAACTAAAAATTAGAACAAAAGATACAAGTACATTACTATCGAGCCTTTTAGAATGGACCCGTTCACAGGATCCGACTAAAAGCATTCAGCAGAAACAAACAAATATATCGGTATTGCTCCATAATTGTGCGCAGCTTCTGGAGGCAAATGCACAAAACAAAGGCATCACTATTTCGATCAATATTGATAATCAAATCGAAGCCTTTTGCGATGAAGTTACTATACACACCGTTTTCCGCAATTTGATTTCGAATGCTATTAAGTTCACCAAAAACAATGGAACTATTTCTATTGAAGGTAAACAATCCGAAGATAATGTTATAATAACAGTTCAAGACTCGGGTATAGGCATGAGTGCAGAAGCTATTGATACAATATTTGAAAAAAATCAGCATTTCACAAGCAACGGCACTGCCAATGAGCAAGGAACCGGACTGGGACTAATGTTAGTGAAAGATTTTGTAAAAATGAACAAAGGCTCTATCTGTGTGGAAAGCACCATTGGAGTAGGCACAACATTCACTGTAGAACTTCCAATATACAAACCATTATAATCTTGAAAATATCGTTAACTATCAACTAACTATTATGAATAAAAAAATCTTAGTACTAGACGACAAAAGTGAATTCAGAAGACTAACAAAAGCAATTTTATCGAATAAATACGATGTAGAAAGTGCTGAAAATGGGTTGGAAGCTCTTTCTATTTTGCAAAGTGGCGATATCCCCGATTTAATTGTTTCAGACTTAATGATGCCCGTGTTAGGTGGAGAAGGTTTTTTAGAACAAATAAAGAAAAGTGGTGCTTTAAAAAGTATTCCAATTATTTTTCTATCAAGCATTGACGATGTCGAGCAAAGGGAAAAACTCATAAACATGGGTGCAAATGATTATCTTCTAAAACCCTACAACCCAGCAGAATTACTGGCGCGCATTGACGCAATATTTAAAAGTATTGATTCAAAAAACATCTCTGAAAGTCAAAAGCATTGAATGTCTATAAAAATATAATTATATGGGAATTAAAGGAATATACATTGGGGACAATATAAATTTAATTGAGAAGCTGACAAATGAAAGTAGTTTTGAAAGTCTTTCGGTCACCAATCAGACATTAAATGTTATTAAGTCGGTTGAGAATATCGATTTGGTTATTTATGAAGTATCAACTAACCGAAACGACTTGATGGTTGTCAAAAATCTGAAGGAGAGTCTTAAAAAACACAAGGTGATATTATTCATCATAAAACAAAATGCGCATAACTTTGGCATAGATTATATCAAAAGTGGTGCAAATGATGTATTCGATTTTGATGCAGACCCGGCTGATATGATTCAACGATATGAATTTATAAGGGATAATTACGATACATTAAACAAGAAAAAGACTGAGAATCTTCAAACATTTAAACTTCCAATTTGGAAAAGAGCGTTTGATATTTTGTTTTCCAGCTTTATGTTATTGCTTTTATCGCCACTTTTTTTTATTATTATGATTTTGATTCTCATTGGGTCTAGCGGTAGCCCATTTTACGCTTCACCGCGAGTAGGTACAGGATATTGCGTTTTTGGATTTTTAAAATTCAGAAGCATGTATAAAGGCTCCGACAACAAAGGAGAGGGTAAAGTAAAAAAAAGCAGGTTTACAAAAATGCTTGAAAACTGGGAGTCCGATTCTAAAAACTTCGGCAATTACCAACCTGTTGAAATTAACGACCCACGCATTACCAAAATAGGTAAATTTATGAGAAAAACAAATATTGATGAATTACCTCAATTTATAAATGTACTTAAGGGCGACATGTCAATTGTGGGCAACAGGCCATTATCAATATTCGAGGCAGAAGAATTTACAACCGATCAATGGGCAGATAGATTTTTTGCACCGGCTGGCATCACAGGACTATGGCAGGTTACAAAACGAAGTAGAGCTAAACAAATGTCAGTAGAAGAAAAAAAACAATTGGATGTTGAATATGCTACAAACTATTCGCTATGGTATGATTTTAAAATTTTATTGAGAACTATTCCTATCTTGTTTCGTCCGAAGAATATTTAATGTATTGTATTTCTACAATTAATTCAAAATCAAACTTCCAATTTCGGTTTCTACTGTTGAATAATCTCGATAAAAGAAAGGTAAGCATACAACTATTAAAGACAATTATGCACAGAATAAATAAGGCTTTCATCGGAATGATGAAAGCCTTATTTATTTGTAAGATAAACGTTTTCCACCTACGAAATAAGCTCAAGAACAGTGCTCCATTCGTCCACCAAACTTATTGCCAAAACTTTGAGGGCTTCAGGATTATCAACGTTCTGTTCCACCTCAAGCGCCAGATTTCCAAGTTGCAAAAACTCCATATTATAAGCACTTCCTTTTAATGTATGGGCAGTAGTTTTTATTTGGAGTTTACTATCTATTGAAATGGCCTGACGTATTTCATCAATATATTTCGGAAATTCGATAACAGACTCTTCCAATAGAACCTTCAACACATCAGCATCGTCTCCAAATTTCGAAGCCATTTTAGCTCTATCAAAATGGATTACGCTGGCAACTTCATTCTTAAGTAAATCTTCATTTAGCATAATAGTAACATCAAAATACTTTACAATTGTTTCATAAAGCAAGTCTTTATCAATCGGTTTCGACAAAAAGTAGTTCATACCCGCATTGTAACAGTTTTCCTTTTCTTCTTTCGACACTCCGGCTGTTAACGCTACAATAAGCACATTTGCTGAGGGATGAGTGGTATTAGCTCTTATTCTTCTTGTTGCCTCTACTCCATCCATCATTGGCATCTGCACATCCATCAGCACCAAATCAGGGACAACATCATTCAACAAAGCCAATGCTTCCTCTCCATTGCCAGCTTCGAACAATTGTGCGTTTGGAAGTATGTTTTTCAACATCTTGCTGATAACAATCATGTTCATCTTGTTATCTTCAGCAATCATAATTTTAATCTCAGAATTTAATTGAATAATGTTATCAGCCATATTTGTTATTTGTATATTTGACGCTTTTTTATCAACTTCCGGTTGCATCTCAATATTTTGCAGAAAACAATAGAGCTCATCAGATTTAACCGGCTTTATGAGTGAGAACTGGATGTCAAGCTCTCTGGCAGCTTCATGTATTGCGATATCATCGGACGAACTATGCAACATAATAACCGACTGTTTTTCAGCTGTAAAACGGCTATCCTGTCTGATACGTTTTATTGTTTCAATGCCGTCGATATCCGGCATATGATAGTCTACAATAATCAGATCGAAGTGATCAGCAGTATCTAAAACATCAATTGCTGCGAGTCCACTTTCACAGCCCACAAAATCGATTCCCCAATGCTTAAAGGTGTGTTCAAGAATCATTCTATTGTTGGCATTATCATCAATAACAAGCACTCTTTTTATCAACTTCGATTGTTTTAAACTAGCTTCTGCGGCCGTTTCGTACGAAGTTTCTACAGTAAAAAAAAATTTAGATCCTTTTCCATATTCACTTTCAAACTGAATACGGCTTCCCATCTTGTGGGCGAGTGAATTTGAGATAATCAAACCCAAACCGGTGCCACCATAGCGCCGGGTAGTAGATGTATCAGCTTGCGAAAACGCTTTGAAAAGTTTATCCTTATCTGTATCTTTCACTCCAATCCCAGTATCACGGACAGCTAGAGTGAAAAAACCTTTCTTTTCATCTTTCTTTTCAAAAGACAATCTCAGCTCCACTTCCCCATTATGGGTAAATTTTACTGCATTGCTGATCAAATTCACCAATATTTGTTTGAGTCGAATAGGATCTACAATTGCGAAACGCGGCATATCCGGTTGAATACTCAAGAGTAATTCGATTTTTTTATTGGCTGCATGCACCTTAATAATATCAGTTGCACTTTCCATTAACTGCACCATATCAGTTTTTACAAGCTCCAAATCCAACTTGCCAGCCTCAATTTTAGAAAAATCCAAAATATCACTAATAACACCCAAGAGTGAATTGGCCGAAACAATTGCATTTTCGAGGTATTCCTTTTGAGTTTTATTCAGTGGAGTACTTCTGAGCAACTCAGTAAATCCAATTACCCCATTAAGCGGTGTACGAATTTCGTGACTCATGTTAGACAAAAAGTCTGATTTAGCTACACTTGCAGCCTCGGCAAGCTCTTTCGAATTTTTTAGATCAACCTCAGCCTTCTTGCGTTCAGTGATATCGCGAGATATACTTCCTGTAAAAATTAACTTACCATCTATGTTGTAAACAGGAAATTTCTTCGTTAATAAAATCCGAGTCTGACCATCAGGCAAAATCAAATTTTCTTCCCTGACGATATAATCTCCAGTACCCAATGTCTGTGCGTGACGTTCATCATTCATATATGTTTTGACAGGTTCAACATCTGTCGAAATCCCATATATCTCTGCATCTGTTTTTCCTATTAAATCCGACATGGACGTTTTACCGGCAACATCTACAAAAGCTCTATTTCCAGAAATAACTCTCAGATCCAAATCTTTTACGGCAATTATATCATCTATCTGATCTGCTGCTGCAACTAATGCCAGCATGTGTTTATTAGTGATTTCACGCTCAATATTATGACTATTGAGGCTGGATTTTTTCTTCAAAATTACATACAAAGCAATCAGAAGTAGAAGAAAAGCAACTACAATAATCGAAGTTTCGGTAACAGCACGTTTCGCATCATTCAACCATTTATTGGCTGGATAATCGATGCCGAGCACAGCATAAATTTTACCCGTTGACTGATTTTTAATTGGCACCAGTACACTTACCCATGTCCCCCAACGATCGGTAGTAGGTTTGGTTATAAGCGGCTTACCCGTTTCGAAAGGAATACGCGCCTCCGGATCTTCTTCGGAATACTCCTGCCCTGCTGGTGAGCAATCTTTCGATTGAGTAGATTCCGAATCGACCATAAAGTATAATTTCCCCTCATTTTGGGTATAAAAGTAAATAAACCGAGCTTCGGAATAAATATCAACTAAAGCCATCAATCTTATTTTCAACTCTTTATAAGCCTCCGTTTTATTATCAGCCGACACGCCATGCAATTGCCTTAGCGTTTCGCTATTTAATAACACGTCAGCAGCATGTGCTTCCTTAAGAACCTCTTTGGCAGTTATATTCTTGCTTTCAAGCCACGTATACCGAACATAGAACGCACTAAAACAAATCATCAATATCAAAATCGATATCGCAACAAGATTTTTAACTCCTAAAAGACCTGCATTTTTTTTTATGCTTTTTTGTTGATTCAAAAGCTCATTTATCATACACTTTCGTTTATATATTTAAGATTTGTTCCGATGAAAAAACCATTTGAAACAAAACATATTCGTTTAAATTAACTCAATTTTATATTAATATCGTCTATTACACATTGTAAAATCTCTGTTACCTCCTGAACTAAAACGATCAAATCTAATGTTGGATTATCCTCGAGACCGAACTTTTCGAGTAGGAGAATTTTGTCAGAGAGTGTTGTAATTTCGAGGATTTGAACATTGGGTTTTATTTTATGTGCCAATTTCCGAATACTTTCAATGTCGTTGTTAGCCAAATTCTCCTTAAACTGGATAATTCCCTCACTAGCCACATTGATAAACATACGCAACATGTTGTCGATAAAACTTTCGTCATCCTTTGCAATTTCCTGCAATTGCGCTAAACTGTAAAGCGGAATTTTTTTTGATAAAACTGCTGTATCTTCCACGTTCATATTCCAATTTTTAAACAGTCCAATTTTACTATACAAATCATCTTCACGATAGGGTTTAACAAGATAATCGTTCATTCCAACTGACAAATATAAATCTATATCATGTTTAAATGCATTCGCCGTAAGTGCAATAATTGGTATTTCATTACTAAGATTCGTACGAATAAATTTCGTTGCCTCAACACCATCCATTTCAGGCATCTGTATATCCATCAGCACAATATCAAAACTCTCTGATTTTAATATATCAATGGCTACCAATCCGTTTTCGGCTTCTGTTACAGCACAGCCAACAAAGTCAAGGCTCTGTACCGCAATAAAACGATTCATTTCATTGTCTTCAACAAGCAACACTCTAGTGCCTTCGAAGCAGTTTTTAGATGCTTTATCTGTTTTAGTAATAAGATTATTTTGTAATCCGATTGGGAAGTCTAATTCAAATAAAATTTGTGTTCCATTGCCTTTTTGGCTCCTAGCAACGATATCTGTGCCCATTAATTGAACTAGTTCTCTGGTGATACTCATTCCTAAACCGGTTCCTTCGAACCTCCTGTTGGCAGCACCTTCTTCCTGCGAAAATTTATCGAATAGTTTCTTCATAAACGGTTCACTCATCCCTATTCCCGAATCATTTACTTCAAAAAGTAACCGTTGATTATCTTTAGTAGTTCTTATCACAGATATTTTAAGTTCTACAAATCCACGTTCGGTAAATTTCAACGAATTACCCATTAAGTTTATGAATATCTGACGTAAGCGACCCGCATCACCAATCAGCGTTTTTTTAATTTCCGGAGACTCTACAATTCGAAGGTCAAGACCTTTCTCCTGAGCTTTTGAATAAAGAATACTCCTTACATCAGAAGCGACAGACGAAATACTAAAATCCTTATTTTCGAGTTTAAATTCACCTGCCTCAATTTTGGACATATCCAAAATATTATTCACTATGGTAAGTAAATGATAAGCGGCTGTCTCTGAATGAGACACATATTTCCGTTGCTTATCAGTAAGTTGATCTTTTCCTAACTCACGAATCATCCCTGTAATTACATTAAGCGGTGTTCTAATTTCGTGACTCATATTGGCCAGAAACACTTCCTTGGCTTTCGAAGCTTCTTCGGCAACGATAATGGCCTGTTCGAGTTCTTTTTCCAGATTTTTTTGCTCGGTGATGTCTAAGTGAATACCTATTGAACCAACATGCTCATTTTTGTCGTTATAATTTGGGGCATCACTCACAAACCACCAACGAGGATCTCCTTGCTTATTTTTCACAGCTAACTCGTAACCGGTAGAAACGCCATTTCCTCTTAATTGATTCTTTTCTTGCAAACCGACTTCATTATCCGATGAATGCAAAAAACGAGTTGCTTTCAATTTTTTAATTTCATCTTGGTCATATCCCGAAATATCGCAAAAACTTTGATTAGCATAAAGAATATTTTCTTCTTCATCGACCTCTATTATTCCTAAATTCATATTCGTAATAATATTCCGATACTTTTCTTCTTGGCGGACTAAAAGTCCATCATGTCTCTTTCGTTCTATTACATTCACAAGCATTTGAGAGAAAACTTCGAGCAAAGTTTTTTCTTTATCTGTATATGAATGCACCTGTTTGATGGAGTCGAAACCTATAAATCCTAACAGTTCATCCCCATTTTGCATGGGTAAAGAGATAACGCTTTTAAGTGATTGTGCTTCCAGGATCTCCCTCAGTTCTGTGGATTTATAATCTAACTTACTAACATCCGACACATAAAACTCCTCTCTTTTTAGATGTTTACTTAAAAAATTGGAACGTCTATCCAATGACACATTTTGTAGTTGCTCTATTTCAGGTTCAATACCATCGGCACACCACTCGTACGTATTGGAAGTGGTTTCATTGTTAAAATCATAATCAAAAATATAAGCTCTGTCGGCACCTACAAATTCTGCCAGTTCCTGTAGTGAATTTTGAATGGTTGCTTCAACTTTATCCAATTCGATGTTTATATAGGTACTAGATATTTTAATTAGTATATCCTGTAACTTTAGATGTTGCCTAATTAACTCTTCGCGTTGTTTCCGATAAGTGATATCCCGGGCAACGCATGTAACGCCATCCGTTAATCCATTCTGACCTTTCAAAATAGTGGCGTGCAAGTCGTACCACAATCGCCCAGTAGGTGTGTCAAAATATATTTCGGCTTTACTAAAACTTTTATTTTGCAAACAAAAACTTAGAACCACCTCAATCTTAGCTTTCGAAGGTTGAGAGATTTCCATATCAGGAACTTTCTTACCCAGATATCTCTCCAGATTAAAAAATATGGCTGTACCGGAGGGTATATGATATTCAACAAATTTTAAGTCATTATCTAATACAAAGACTAAATCACTAATACTTGATATCAGCGAAGCCTTACGTTCCTCACTTGCCCTCAATTCATTTTCGGTTCTTTTCCGCTCAGTTATATCTCTCGAATTCGCTACAACAAAACCTTTACCATTTAAAAATATATACTTTACAGTTACCTCAACTGGAATTGCGACTTTAGTAATGATATTCATATAGAGTCGTTCAATAGTAAGGTGATCCTCTACTTTTAAAATCACTACATGTTTCGCCCAATCTTCCATTGTTGGGAAGTGATTAAGGTAATCGGTAACATCAAATTCGCCAACTTGTGCAGGATCAATTCCCAACACTTCTCCTGCAACTTTATTCAAATAAAAAAGTTGCCCTTCTTCGGTAATAACCTGTACAGCATCAGAGATATTATCGAATAAATTTAAGAAAATAGTAAGTTGCTCTTGAGTCTTTTTTCTTTCGGTATAATCGATACTAATGCCAACCATACCCACTATTTGCTCATTCTCATTTCTCAACGGCAACTTAGATATTAGCGCCCATGTATCATCGTCCATAGGCTTTAATTCGCTCAAAATAGACTTGCCATCACAAATAACTTGCTGATCTTCGATCAAAGTATTAGCTGCAATGCTCTCACCAAAAATATCACTATCAGTTTTGCCCAACACTTCTGATTCTGATTCTACTCCCAAATGTTTCAGTTCAGATTTATTGGCTAATGTCTTTTTATAAAATAAGTCTTTTGCATATATACTAATAGGAATATTATCAATGATAGTTCTCAAAAGTCGACGTTCTTCAGACAATTTATTCTCTGCTATACGCCTTAATTCATCGTCGACGGCCTGTGTAATTACTTTACCTAAAAAATCAACAATATTTCGAAACTCATTTTTAAAAAGAAGACTAAATGGATTTTTTCGTCCCAAAATCAAATAGCCATATTCTGCCAAACGATAAATGTAAAAGTAATTGTCGCCTTGTACTATTTCACAACAACCTTTTTCTTTTTTGTTTTCATTATCCGAGTTCTCAATATAAGTCCTAAGGTAATCTAACACTGCATTATTTTTAAATGCAAATGGTAGTATTAGCTTATTTGTTAATCCCGTTTTCTCAATTTTAATTACACCGGCCATGAAGCAGTTCAACTTGCGCAAATAGACGGGCAATACAGTATTAATCACATCATCTTCGGTACCTTTTGACCCTGCAAAAAATATCAATTCGAGAAGTGCCTCTGATTTTAAATTATTTATCATTTCCATTTTGCAACAATTACGGTTTTATTGTATATTTCCAGAAACGAATCACCAACATTTGCAATTTCACCAAAGGTTAGTGCACCATACAAAGTTTGGTTTCCACTTATTTCTTTTAATTCCTCGGCAAACATACCGTTCAAGAATTTCGCTCGCGAAGAACAGTCAATGCAGAACAAGTAACCATTATCGTCGCCAGCATCAAAAGTAGTCATACATTTTTGATTTGCCTCACTGGCTCCTGCCAACAGCGATGCAACATTGCCATGCATAATCGAAAAATACTGTCCATTGTCAATTGAATCCAAAAAATGAATCGTCTGATCTGTCACCATAAATGGATCACGAATAACGGTCTCGCCATCAATTTTTATTAATCCGATAGGATATGATTTAGCAATTTCAGTAAAATTATTCTGGTCAAAAATTAGACCCGAATGCTCTTCAACTTCCCGCTTATAAACATCAAACGCCGGTTCCCAATTGATAGATTTTATTGTATTAAATTCAACTTCACTAGCTTTCATGGGCGGGGTTATCGGAGTCCAACCATGTGCAATACCAATTGAAAAACATTCGTTGGTCAACCCCACTACCGCTGAATTGGAATGCATTCCAGTATTATGCACCACATTTTTTGAAGATTTAAAAGAAGTTGTTCCACAGCCTGCTCCAATAAAGTTAAATTCATTTCCGAAGAAATCATATATACTCTCAATAAATTGATTTTTGCCGTTTACAAAGGCGTCTGTAAAAATAATCACGCTTCCACTTTCGGGCAAGTCTGCTGAATAAGTTCTTTCCAACTCGGACTGATAACCAACTTCGTCATCGAAGTTAAAAACCTGACTTTTCAAATCAAAAGCCAACGGAATCAATAGCACACCCTTAGATTTAATTTGAGTGCGTACGATTATTTCTGAAAAAACTCCACCGATAATCGTCTTGGAAAATGTTTGCAGAATCGGCTCTACAAGCTTAGGAGTAAAACGCTCATCATCGGTCATCAAAATCAGAGCCGACTTCATCATAATATTATTCTCAATTTGTTTTAGGTTTTCAACAAATTCGTCAAAGTAAACAGAATAAAATGCTTCCATATTTATTTATTTAAAGTTATCTCACCACTTTTAATCATATTGTAAATAGTTGATTTACCTATGTCCAGTTTTTCGGCAACCTTCACTACGTTCAGATTATATTTCAGCAAGTAATTCGTAATTATTTCAATATTATACTCCCGAAGAGTTTTCTCCGAATAGACAATAAAATTTCTAGACTCAGAATTTGAACAATTCAAATCCAGAGCACTCGTATTATTTCCATTGTCGAACAGAGGTTCATGTTCTACAATTTCATTGAGTTCTATTAATTCTAATTCGGACATACTAGAAATAGAGCTTTCCAAATTAGGGCTAACTTTAAAAAAAATTGATAAATTTTCAACTTCTGGTTTCATACATTCATCCTATTTTATTTATTTAAATCTACTTAAATAAATGAAGCTTAAACATAAACGATCATTAATACAACTTGAGGTAATTATGTTCCACTTTACAAATTAGTAACTACTAGACAGTTCCTAAGCTTTGCCATGTTGTCAATTTTCAAAAAGAGAAAGAAACTCAACATAAATTTCATTGTTACCATCACAAATATACAACAAAAAAATTAAGTTTTCCAAAATATGGAAGTACTAAAAATAATGTACAGCTACCTGTAATACAACTAATTGTAATAATAATTACGACAAAATGAAAAAAATAATTACAGCATCCACCTTAAAAAGTTCCACAACATCAAAAAAAATAAAAAAAACCGAAACATCTGATTTCAAAGTATAAAGTAAAATTTCTATGAATAGCAATAGAAACAAATAAAAGCAATCAACAAATAGAATTATTTGTTGATTGCTTTTATTTGTAGTAATTAGAACGACTATCGAATTTTTCGTTTTAGCAAGAAAACTGGAAAATACTTTAACATGCAGTTATGTTACAAAATAAAATAACCTATCAGTTAACTTTATATAACATACATGAACTAAATATAAACATAATATAACATTTAACTAGTAGGCAAAAAAGAGTCATTAAAGGTTTCTGATATGAATTTTAGACAAAACCTCTCAACATCAGCAACGTTTTTTTCTTTAAATCGGGTTGAAATACTGTTGAAAAGGAAGAAACTACAAACTATCAGTTTTACTCGTATCTGATTATTTTGGCAGGATTGATCTTAGTAATCAAATAGGAAGGGCCAATCATCATAATCAACGAAGCAATCAAGACGCCAACATTAAGTAAAATGATATACAACCAGTTGAAGTAAATGGGAACAGTAGCGACATAATACGCTTCAGGATCGAGGGGAACAATACCTGTAAAATACTGTATGCCACAGAGCGAAAGACCGATAAGATTGCCCCACAACATGCCTTTACCAATAAGAAAAAAAGAGTGATACAAAAATATTTTACGCACCGACCAATTGGTTGCACCTATCGATTTCAGTATTCCAATCATATTGGTGCGTTCCAAAATTAGGATAAGTAAACCCGAAATCATATTAAAACCGGAAACAGCGAGCATTAAAAATAAAATCACCCAAACATTCATATCCAGCAAATCGAGCCAACTGAATATCTGAGGATTAATTTGTTTAATGGTTTGAGTTGAATAAGCCGCACCTTTATCGTTGAATTTATTAGCAGTAGCATCGTAAACTGCATCGCCAACCTCATCAATTCTATCAAAGTTGGAAATCAAAACTTCCAATCCGCTAAAAGAATCTTTGTCCCAGTCGTTCAAAGTCTGCACTTGCCGCATATCGGCAATAAGAAATAATTTATCGTACTCAATAAAATTGGTAGAATAAATGCCAACAATTTTGAATTTACGGGCACGAACCTGATCTTGTATAAAATAAGTAAAAAAGCTATCGCCCAATTTTAAACTGAGTAGATTAGCCATATATTTCGACAAAACAACCTCCTTACTGGCTGTAGAATGAGAAACATCAATAATACGTCCTTCAATCAAATTGGATTTAAAAAAGTCCCAGTCGAAATCTGCATCAACACCTTTGATAACAACCCCCTGAAACTCCGAGTCTGTTTTAATGATGCCCGGTTTTGTGGCAAATTTTTCCACATGTCGAACGCCATCTATTGAGGCAATTTTCTTTATCAAAGCTTTGTCGGCCTTGATCGGGTTCATCGCATAGGTATTATTATTGTCGAAATTGGTGATTTGAATATGTCCTCCAAAGCCAATCGTTTTGTTCCGTATTTCGTTTTTAAACCCAATGACTACCGCTACAGAAATAATCATCACAGCCAATCCTAGAGCAATACCAATAGTAGCAATACGTACAGCAGGACGAGAAACATTCTTCTTGCCCTGCTGAAAATGGATGCGTTTAGCTATAAAATATTCAACCATGGTTAATTATGGAATGGTTTAGTGGAGATTGGGTAATTGGGTAACAACTCAATTATTTAACGACTTCGTTTAGTTTCATTTTTTTAAAAATAAGCAACATATCCATTTAGCAGTCGAAGACATGAAGTATATTGAGATCTAAAATAACTAAGTTGCTCAGCAGAAATATACTCCTCGTCAAAAGCACAAATCATATGCTCTAACGTTTCAGTAAGAGATCCGCGAGCTTGTCGACAAAATTGAATATTCTCTTGAAAATGAAACCTTCCATGACCCTCAGCAATAGTTGCAGTTATTGACCGACTTGCACAAAACAGTTGGTTTATGAGTCTGTATTTTTCTTCAGTAGAGAAAGACTTCAAAATTACAGATATATATTTTCTCAAATTTCGACACTCTTTCCAAACTTATAATTCCTCAAAATTATTTATCATCGAAATCTATTTTTCAAGAGAAACAAACTTATTATCCGCAAAATGTCCATACCAATAAACTAATTAACTAATCGGCCAGTTACCAATTACATTGTTTTTCCCGGATAAGCTTGCAACGCTTTACCCAGAACAATCAGAGCATGCTTTAAATCTTCTTTGTCTAATACATACGCAATACGGACTTCATCTTTTCCATACCCTTCAATAGTATAAAAACCGGAAGCAGGAGCCATCATCACCGTGTAGCCTTCGTATTCAAAATCGGAAAGCAACCATGCACAAAACTTGTCGGCATCATCAACCGGCAAACGAGCTACCGTGTAGAAAGCACCCATTGGAATGGGAGAATATACACCGGGAATACGATTCAGACCATCTATTAAAAATTTACGACGTTCTACATATTCATTGTACATTTCTAACATGTATTCCGAGGAAGTGTCCATAGCTGCTTCGGAAGCTATTTGACCTAATAATGGCGGACTTAAACGAGCCTGACAAAACTTCATCACGTTTTTTCGAACTTCTTTATTTTTAGTTACCAATGCTCCAATACGAACACCGGTCATACTATACCGCTTTGACACAGAATCAATAAGAACCACATTCTCCTCAATTCCATCCAAATGAAAAGCCGAAATATAGGGTGCACCAGTGTAACAGAATTCCCGATAAACTTCGTCGGAAAACAAGTACAAATCGTATTTTTTTACCAAATCGCGAATTTTGTTCATCTCCGTCCGGGTATATAAATATCCAGTTGGATTATTCGGGTTGCAGATTAGAATTCCTTTAGTTTTAGGCGTGATAAGCTCTTCAAATTTATCAACATGAGGCAATGCAAATCCTTCTTCGATGGAAGAAACAACTGGCTTTACAACAGCACCAGCAGCGATAGCAAAGGCAGTGTAGTTGGCATAAGCAGGTTCGGGAACAATAATTTCATCTCCCGGATCAAGGCAGCTCATGAACGCAAAATTCACAGCTTCCGAACCTCCAGTAGTAACGATTATATCTTCTTCTGTAACGTCGATATTAAAGGTATGATAATAGGCCGCCAGTTTTGTTCTAAGACTTTTTATTCCATCACTTGGGCTGTACTCCAACACGGTACGATCAATATTTCTAATCGCATCCAAGGCCACCTGTGGAGTTTTCAAATCGGGTTGGCCGATATTGAGATGATACACTTTAATACCGCGAGCCTTAGCTTTATCGGCAAGAGGTACTAATTTACGAATAGGCGATTCGGGCATTGATTGCCCGCGTTGCGATGTGTGTGGCATTTTCAGTTAGCAGTTATCAGTCGGCAGCAACAAAAAAATAGATCTATTGTCAACCTTCTGAAATAAGTAATTCGAATTATTGCTGCAAAATTAGCGAAATTTACCCGATTAAAAAAGGAATTAGCTTACAAGTTGAAAGTTAGTGGATAGGATATAAAGCAACATGACGGGTGTGGTGTGTGTGTGTAATAAATAGCTAAATTTTTAAGAGAATACAATAATAATTATTATCAGGATACAAAGCGGCAACTAATGACCAAAAACTACTTCAAATCTACCATTATTTTAAAATTCAACTGACGACCGGTAAGGTAATTAGGAACAGCCATTTGATGATTATAAATATCTGTTACCCAATAATAAGAATTTACATTTTTGAAGCCCAACAAATTGAAAACTTCTAAATTGAGCCATATACTTTTCACATGCTTCATCATGTGTTTATTCATCAAATGATCGGTAGCACTCACCAACATGCGAGAGACTCCGATATCCACACGACGATAAAGTGGTGTTCGAAAAGCACTTCGATATTGCACATTGCGGGGAGGTCCAAATGGCAAACCATCCGACCAGATAAACTTTAATTGCAATTTATACTTTGGATTATTTGGAAAATAATCCTGCATCAACATCGAAAAAGCAAAACGCTGCTCACTCGGACTAGCCACCCATTTGGGTTGAACAATCTTTGTTGAAATAAGATTTCCATCATAATCGTAGGTTTTATCCTCATAGGAGTCGCCAATAATATCCTGCTTTGAATTCATCAACGAAAGATTAATCCATGAATCAGTTCCTGGAACTAGCTCCCCAAACAGCTTGAAATCAACACCAACTGTATAAGTCTTTGCATCGTTTTTTCCAGAATATAAAATGCGCACATTATCTACCGAATAAGAGACGACTTGATCCATCACTTTTAAATATGTTTCGGTAGTAAATTTGAACGGGCGTCCCCACGCGCGAAAATAATTATCGCCACCAAGGACAAAATGCAAGGAGCGTTGCGCTTTGATATTTTTGTTCAAGCTAATATTCACATTGCCCAATGCGTCGGTTATTGTATCGCGAATTTCCTTATAAAAAGGAGCTTGATAATACACGCCGGTAGCAAAACGGAAACTAAAATCGTGTTTCGATGCAGGTAAAAATGAAATGGCAACGCGCGGACTCACTAATAACTCATTATTAAACGTCCAATAATTTGCTCTCAAACCACCGGTTACCGAGAACAAACCTGCGTTAGAACTCCATTTATAAGTGTCTTGAAAAAAAGCTGTGGTGCGCCAAGTAGAAAGCCTATTCGAAGACTTCATATTATAATACAGATTCACCTGACTATCGCTAGATGGAAGCGAATAGCCTACTGAATCGCGCCACTCCCACTCACTAATTTCATCATGAATAATTTCGTTTTGAAGTGCCAACCCCCAACGCATTTTATGAGCATTTGCATCATATTCGCCCAAATGCGCAACATTAGCAACATTGGCATTTAAGGTGTTACGCGCATGTTGTAGGAATTTTCCCACGCCCAACGCTTCACCGGTTTCAGCTTCAGGATCAAGTTCGGTTTGTACATCACTCAGCACATATTCGCCCAAAATATCGTAGTTTTCACTCTCGTTGGTATGAAAAGCCGATGCCAACAAACTCAACTTTACTCTGTCAGCAGGCTTATAATTAAACGTAAAAGCTCCAAAAGCCGTACGAAATAAGTCTTTTTCCTGTCCTTCGAAATATACTTTCAACTTGCGCACAGTAGTGTAGGTTCCGAACGAAGTTTCTCTATCCTGAGGTTTAAAATGGTAGGAGTTTTGTGAAAAATTACCCAAAAAAGTAACATCCCACTTGGGTTTCAATTGGTAAGTGAGATAGGTTTGATAATCAAAGAATGCGGGCTTGTATTCGCCTTTTGTATCCAGAGTGCCCAGCAAAGAAGCAGCTGTTTTGTAGCGAATACCATGCATTTGGGTGAACCGTTTATTGGCTGTACCCAGATATACAGAAGCACCAAGCAAGCTAAGCGTAGCAGTTGCTTCAAATTCGGTTAGCTTTTTATAGTTTATATCTAACACCGACGACATTTTATCACCATATTTTGCATCAAAACCACCGGCAGAGAAAGCCACATTCTTTACCATATCTGGATTGATAAAGCTCAAACCCTCTTGTTGTCCAGCTCGTACCAATAATGGTCGGTACACTTCAATACCATTTACATACACAATATTCTCGTCGAAATTACCACCACGCACATTGTATTGCGAACTCAGTTCATTGCTCGAACTAACACCCGCAAAAGTAATCAGGAGTGACTCAATACCGCCATTAACCGAGGGTATATATCGATGATTAGTAACATATGTTCCATCGAGAGTGGAAGTCTGCCGACGCTGTCCTATGACATTTACTTCACCTATTTCGGTGTTCATAGCTGGGAGTTCTACCGATATCTGAAGAACTTTTTTGTCTGCATGAATTGTATGCCTAATGGTGCGATAGCCAATTCGGGAATATACAAGTACAGCCGAATCTTTCAATTGGACAGTTAGTTCATAGTATCCGTTTTGATTGGAAGAAGTTCTTGTTTTGGAACTTTCGATATATACATTTGCCAATTCGATGCCTTTGTTATTCGGGTCGATAATATAGCCGTAAATGCGCATCTTCGTTTGCGCAGCTAGAGTTAACGTGAAAAGTAGAAGTAGAAATGTATATATAAATTTTTTATTCATGCAGGTGGTTAAGTAGTTACAAGTATGATTTATTCACTACAAGTCATTAAGTTTATTCAGCAATTCTTCAATAGTCGAAATATCCACGTCATTCATTTGCCACCCGGTTTCTGTAACAAGGATATGTACTTTGGCATTTTGTTCTACCATACATCCGGCACGAGCCAAGGCTCTTAACGTCCAATACATTCTCGTTTTATCCCCCGACACCCATACACTTTTTGTCATCGGATAATTCATTGAAAAATTACCGTTGGCAGCATTAAAATAGTAAGCTTTGCTCTCAAAAGCACGATTAAAACTACCATTGAACACCAAGTCTTCAGGAACACCACATTCCACACCATGTTTGGAACTGATGAGCCAAATACGATCGGCGGCTTGTAATGCCAGATCCAGTTCGTGCGTTGATAGAAGTATTGCTTTTTGGGTTTTGTGCGCTAGTTTATGAAGCAACAGCATGATTTCAACCCGGCTGGGCAAATCGAGATGCGCCGTGGGCTCATCCAGTAAGATAATTGGCGTATCCTGTGCCAATGCTTTGGCTATCATGGCGCGCTGCCGTTCGCCATCGGACAGTTCGCTCAAAAAACTATGCGCCTTGTGCTCCAAATGCACCATGGCAATCACTTCATGGATAAACGCATCTTCCTCTTCACTCACATTTCCCCACCAGCTACTATGCGGGTGCCGACCAAGCGACACAATATTATATACTGTTGCATTTTCAATATCCACACGTTCCGTCAGCACCAATGCAATGAGCAAAGCTTTTTCGTGCTGCGAAAGCTTGGCAGTTTCGGCGCTGTCTATAAAAGTTTTGCCCTGCAAGGGTTTTTGTAAACCGGCAAGGGTGCGCAACAAAGTTGACTTGCCGCTTCCATTGGGTCCAATTAGGCACACCAGTTCGCCGGCACGCAATTTCAGTTGCAGGTCAGATTGAATTGTATCGGCTTTTCCATTTTTAGAATATCCGATAGATAAGTTATGTGTGGATAGAATTGACATTATACTTTCATTTCTTTAACTTCTGATCGGATCTTCGACCGCATTCAGAGTTGTTTTTCTATCTAATCAACCCTGTTAGCAGTCCGAAGGATTCTGTTAGCAGTTGACAAACACATTAATTAAACCTGTTTATAAACTGTCAATTAGAATATTCTTCGCCTAAACCAATCAATTTTGCTGAATGGGTTTTCAACCGCAGTCAGAGTTGTTCTTCTATATAATCAACCCTGTCAGCAGTCCGAAGGATTCTGACATCGGTTGATAAATATTATTTTCTTTTTAATATTATCCAAATAATGATGGGTGCCCCAAACAGAGCACTTATGGTATTAATCGGCAAGGTGTAGGTTGGCAATTGCGAAATAATATCACAAACAAGCAACAACGACGCACCCAACAGCACACATGCCGGCAACAAAACTTTGTGCAACGAAGTGCGAAATACCCCACGGGCAATGTGAGGAATGGCAACACCTACAAAGGCAATAGGTCCGGTAAAAGCTGTTATTCCACCCGCCAAAAGTCCTGTGGCAAGTACAATAATAAAGCGTGTTTTGGTGATGGGAATACCTAAACCACGGGCATAATTTTCGCCAAGTAACAATCCATCAAGTTTTTTTTGAAGATAAAAGGCCAAGCCTAATCCAAGAATTACTACCGGTAATAGAACAGCCATGTAACTCCATGTCACTGCACTGAGACTACCAAAAGTCCACATTACGAACAACTTTATAGCATCAGGATTACTGAAATTTTGCAACACGCTGACGAATGAACTGGCAATGGTGCCAAACATAATGCCGACTATAAGTAACGACACAGCATTGTTTACCTTAAACGAAACACCCACCACTAGCACTAATACTACCGAAGCCCCAATAATGGCTGCTGCTATTAACGCCCAGCCGCTGGTTACAAATGCAATAGGCAAAAGCCCCGCTGCCATCATTACCAATGCCACACCCAGGCTAGCCCCTGAGCTAACCCCCAAAATATAAGGGTCGGCCAATGGATTGCGGAACAAGGTTTGCATCATTAAACCCGCTACCGATAATGAAGCTCCAGCCAACACAGCCGTAATGGCCTTAGGCAAACGGAAATTCATCAATATCTCCGAGTTGATCATATTCGACCGATTGCCACCAAACACCGACAGCACATCACCCACTGGTATGCGAATACTTCCCCACACCAAATCGGCCAGGAAAAGCCCCAACAATAATAGAGAAAGGGCGGAAAATAATAAGAAATTTCGTGAATGCATATTAAAAAAAATTTCGGCATCAAAGGTACAAAATTATTAGCAAATACTGAATTGTACATCACATCGCCTGTATAACTCCACCCGTCAACTTTACACATCAGCACATCGTCTGCAAATACAGTTATCGGAAAAATATTGATGCATTGCTGAGACTTTAACTAACCACAGGGCAATAGAATAGACTTTGAAAAAAAAATTTAGAATGCATAAACTATAATGAAAAAATTAAATAACCTTAATCGGAGACGAAGTTGCTGGCATGAAACAGGGTCAAGTGATTACAAGAAAATTCCATTAAAACTTTAAAATACCAAATTAGGCTATAATTTAAGAAAATATATCCATCTCTAATACAACTTTCTCACTCAATTTTTGTTTCATCATAAACAATTTAAAACATAAATGTATGAAAAAAAATATAAAACAAATCTTCAAATTGATTTTAGTTATAAATAAAAAAATTATTTTTACTATACTAATTTCAACGCTCACACTTTTAGCATGCACCCAAAAAGTAGACATCAAAGACCCAATATCCATGGGCGAAAGCGCTCCTGCATTTACACTAAAATCATTAGATGGGGTTGATGTAAGCCTTTCAAATTTCAGCAATAAAGTAATTGTACTTTTTTTCTTAGGCAGTAGCTGTCCTTCGTGCAAAGCTGCTGCTCCTAGCGTGCAAAGCATGTTGGTAACACCTTTTGCGTCTGAGACCAATTATATGGTTCTTGGTCTGGATCAATGGAATGGAAACACCGCCGCTGTTCAAGCCTTTAAAACAGCAACCAATGTTACATTCCCTTTACTGATGAATGCTGCTGGAGTGGCTACTAATTATAAAACTACTTACGACAGAATTGTAGTAATTGACAAAGCAGGTAAAATTGCGTTCAATGGAACACAAGGAGCAGCTACAGATGTTGCAACTGCCAAAGCTAAAGTAATCGAGCTCTTGGCTAAATAAAATTACAATTAGCCGTTTAAATACAACACTTTTATGAGAGCAACAATTGTTATAGCATGTATTTTATTTGCATATTTTGGAACAACAGCACAAAATGTGAAAAATTTTGAATTTAAGGATCTTGAAAACAAAAGCCGTAGTTTTAATGAGTTAAAGGGCGAAAAACTGACTCTTATCGATTTTTGGGCTACATGGTGCAAGCCTTGTAACAAAGCAATTCCTGAGCTGAATAAAATATAC
>JBBSDM010000002.1:0-123852 GCA_038249445.1 Bacteroidales bacterium | reverse complement strand
AGCTGATACAAGTGTGACTGAACAAAACACAAGTATAACACTTAGTAATTTTTTTTTCATATTCTTCTAATTTTAAGTTTATATTAAATTTGCTTCCACCAACATCAAATAGCTAATATTTAGGCTTTAGATGTAAATGAGGCTTTAAATAATGAAACAACAAAACATAAAATAATGTTCAAGTAAGCTAATTTGTTTCATATACAATCACTTGAAAATAAAACAGGGAAAAATACATTTTGATTTGTATCTTTCCATGTTTAAAAAAAATAGTAAAAAGTTATTTCGTTTTCTTTTGCCCCCTTGTTTTGGGCTTTTTATATTTTATTTTCATGGCTTCGGTGCGCCTCACCTTCATGTTTACTTTCAGGTTTTTGCCCTTTTTCTCGTGAAAAGCCGCACCACCCTCTTCTTTTTTCGGCAAACTTACAAGTGTATTTTTCATCTTCACTTGAGGCAGCTCATCATCCGTCAATATGACTGAAACTTCAACCTCTTGTGGCATTTTTACGATAGGAATCTTCTTATTCATCAATTCTTCGATGGAGGTTCTGAATTCAGTATCCGCTTTAGTGATAAAAGTGATGGCTACACCGTTTTTGTCAGCTCTACCAGTACGTCCAATGCGATGCATGTAGTTTTCGGCTACCTCTGGAACATCAAAATTGACCACATGCGAAACATCGGAGATATCTAACCCACGGGCTACAATATCCGTGGCAATGAGCATTCTATCCAGGCCCGCTTTGAAATTATTCAATGATTCGAAACGATTATTCTGAGATTTATTGGAGTGAATTAATCCAATTTGACCAACAAACTTAGGTTCTAACTCATGGTAAAGCGCATCGGCCAGTTTTTTTGTTGAGGTAAAAACAAGTACTTTCGAAAACTCAGGATTTGTTTCCATCAAGAATTCTAAAAGATTGACTTTGGTAAAAAAGTTCGGCACTTTGAAACCGATTTGTTTGATTTTTTCTAAAGGTGTTCCAGTTGGAGCCGCCTCTATTTCAATCGGTTCAACAAAAAAATCATGAACTAAATCTTTCAAATCTTCGGAGATAGTGGCCGAAAACATGAGGTTTTGACGTTTTGTTGGCAATAAATCGATAACGCGAATAAGCTGAGGACGAAAACCAAGGTTCAACATTTCGTCTACTTCATCAATAATAAATCGTTTGATAGATTTTAATTTCAATGATCCATTCAATGTAAAATCCAATAAACGACCGGGAGTAGCAACCAACACGTCCACACCTTCCATAAGCAAGGGTGTTTGACGAATCATATTCACGCCCCCAAAAACACCTACCACCCTTAAATTCATGTAAGTGGTAAGTTTCTCTACCTGCTCAACTACTTGAACTACTAGTTCACGGGTAGGAACAACTACTAAAATTTGAGGATGTCTTTCTTTGGTAAATTTCCATTGACGCAAGCAAGGAAGGAGATACGCTATGGTTTTTCCGGTACCTGTTTGAGCTATTCCTACTACATCTTTACCAGACATAATAATAGGATAAGCTTTTTCTTGTATGGTTGTAGTTTCAGTTATTCCTAAGTCGTTCAATGCATTAACTAAAGGAGCATTGAGATTTAATTCCGTAAAATTCATTTCTATTATCTGTTTAATAAGCAGGTACAAAGATACTCTTTAATTGCCAATAAACATTAAACTCATTTATATTCGGGAATTTACATCTATTCATCTCCAAAAAACATTGAAATACTGGTTATTATGGTGCCAGTCTTGATATTGTCCAAGCACCATCATCGAAACAATAAAACAACCTGTCGTGCAGACGGTTAGTGCGTCCTTGCCAAAATTCAAAAGCAGTAGGTTTTACACTAAAACCACCCCAGTGCGGAGGTTTGGGAACGTTGGTGCCAAATTTAGACTGATAAGCCTGAAATTGTTCTTCTAGGAAATCGTGTGACGAAATAACTTTACTCTGTGGAGAAGCCCACGCACCTAACTGACTATCAAGCGGTCGCGAATTAAAATAGTCGGTGGATAATTTCTCATCTATTTTTTCGGCCACCCCCTCAATCCGTATCTGCCGCTCTAGCGTTGGCCAGAAAAACACTAGAGAGACCTTATTATTCTGCGCTATTTGTTGCGCTTTATGACCTTCGTAGTTAGTATAAAAAATAAAGCCTGCCGAACTAAACTCTTTGAGTAAAACCACTCGCGAATGTACCTGTAACAATTTATCTACTGTTGAAAGAACCATTGCTGTAGGTTCAAGTTGATCACTTTCAATGGCTTCTTGCATCCATATTTGAAACTGATCGAAAGGGTTTAAATGAATACTTTCTTCATTCAAAGCCGAAAATTCATATTGTTTACGAATATCACGAAGCATTGTTAGTTGATTTAAAATTTATACCGTTATAAACAATCAAGTATTCAATTGGTTTAATATCAGTTTTAAAAACTGATTAAATCCAATTGGTTTTAGCAATCAATTATCACTTATTTCACTGAAAAGTAACAGGTTGAAACCAACAGAAAAAACTACATCTTTGTTGATATCTTTTCACTGATTAATAGTCATTTTACAAAAGATTAAAGTAATTTTGGGGCACAAAAAAACAAACTAATTTCCGTTATGAAAAACTTACTTCAAGCCCGCCACATAGGCATTTCAGAACAAGATGAAGTAAAAATGCTTCAAACTATTGGCGTTAATACGCTGGATGAACTGATTGAACAAACCATCCCAGCAGCCATTCGTTTAACCAACGATATTGAATTGCCCGAAGCACTTACCGAGCGACAATATGCCGAGCATATTACAGAAATAGCGTCTAAAAATCAACTATTCACTACATATATTGGTCAGGGTTGGTTTGATACCTGCACACCTGCGGTTATACAACGTAATGTGTTCGAAAACCCTTCGTGGTATACTTCTTACACACCCTACCAAGCCGAGATTTCACAAGGACGGTTGGAAGCTTTATTGAATTTTCAGACAGCAGTAAGCGATTTTACAGGACTACCAATGGCTAACGCATCATTGTTGGACGAAGCAACAGCTGCTGCCGAATCTGCTACAATGATGCTCAATCTTCGCAGTCGTGATCAGGTAAAAGCCAACGCTAATATTCTTTTTGTTGACAAAAATACTTTTGCTTCCACATTAGCTGTACTTGATACACGTGCCGAAGCTCAAGGTATTCAATTGGAAGTTGGCGATTACTCAAACTTTCGATTTACAGATAAACATTACGGTGCAATTATTCAATATCCAAACTCAAACGGGAGCATTGAAGATTATGCCGAATTTGTAGCTGAAGCTCATGCAGTTGGTTGCAAAGTAGCAGTTGCTGCTGATATATTAAGCTTGGCGCTACTCACACCTCCTGGCGAATGGGGCGCCGACATAGCTTTCGGGTCTACACAACGTTGGGGGATTCCAATGGGATTTGGTGGTCCATCGGCTGCTTATTTTGCCACCAGAGAAGAATTCAAACGCGATTTACCCGGTAGAATTATTGGGATAAGCAAGGACGTGAATGGCAAAACGGCTTTACGCATGGCTTTGCAGACCCGCGAACAACACATAAAACGCGAAAAAGCGACATCTAATATCTGTACTGCGCAAGCTTTACTGGCTACCATGGCCGGTTTTTATACGGTATACCATGGCGCACAAGGTGTAAAATCAATTTCGCTACGTATTCATACCATTGCTACTTACATTAATGAAATTTTACCAGTCTATGGTTATTCGCAGGAGAATGCAAACTTTTTCGACACACTGAAAATCAGTTTACCTGAGGAAGTTTTGATTGAAGATTTAAAATCACTTGCGTTAGAATATGAAGTAAATTTCCACTATTTCGAAACAGGTGAAATTGGGCTCAGCATTGACGAAACAACCGATCTAAACGATGTAAACACCTTGATTGAAATACTGGCTACAGCGACAGAAAATTCAGCAGTTTATGCCGACGAGGAAGATTTGGAAGAACTAAAATCGTTTGACGAAAGTATGGAACGAACATCAGCTTACTTGACAAGCGAAGTATTTACAAAGTACCATAGCGAAACAGAAATGATGCGCTATATCAAAAAATTAGAACGCAGAGATATCTCACTTACACATTCAATGATTTCATTAGGTTCGTGTACAATGAAACTGAACGCTGCCTCGGAATTGCTACCACTTAGTCGTGCGGAATTTGTTGGAATGCACCCACTTGCACCCGCCAATCAAACCGAAGGATACAACGAACTGATTGAAGAATTAGAAAAATATCTGACAGCGATAACGGGCTTCGCTGCCTGTAGCTTGCAACCAAATTCGGGTGCCGCTGGGGAATATGCAGGATTAATGACGCTACGATCATATTTTAAATCGCGTGGTGAGACACAACGAAATACGGTACTAATTCCCGCTTCGGCTCACGGCACCAACCCTGCTTCGGCTCATCAGGCCGGTTTTGAAATCGTAGTGGTAAAATGCGACGAAGGTGGCAATACCGATCTGGCTGACTGGAAAGAAAAAGCAGAAGCTAACAAAGTAAAGCTTGCAGGCTGTATGATTACCTATCCGTCTACTCACGGCATTTTCGAAGCGCACATAAAAGACATGTGCGAAATTATTCACGAGAATGGTGGACAGGTTTATATGGATGGTGCCAATATGAATGCGCAGGTAGGCTTAACCAACCCGGGAACGATAGGTGCAGATGTGTGTCATTTAAATTTACACAAAACATTTGCCATTCCTCATGGTGGTGGTGGTCCCGGCGTAGGACCCATTTGCGTGGCTGAACATTTAATTCCTTTTTTGCCAAGTAAAACAAATGGAGAAAACACTGTTTCTTCTGCCCCAAATGGAAGTGCAAGCGTGCTGCCCATCACCTACGGATACATTCGCATGTTGGGTGAAGAGGGTTTAAAACAGGCCACCAAAATAGCTATTTTGAATGCCAATTATCTGGCTGCAAAATTGAAAGATAGTTATGGCGTTTTATACACTGGTGAAAATGGACGGGTTGGACACGAGTTAATCCTTGAAGCTCGCAACTTCAAAGCCGCATCCGGCGTAACCGAAACTGATATTGCTAAACGATTGATGGATTATGGCTTCCACGCTCCCACGCTGTCGTTTCCTGTGCATGGCACATTAATGATTGAACCCACCGAAAGTGAATCGTTGGCTGAATTAGATCGTTTTGCTGAAACAATGCTTCAAATTTACGATGAAATTAAAGAGATAGAAAACGGGATTGCCGATGTAAACGACAATGTATTATTAAACGCTCCTCACCCCGAATATTCAATTGTATCGGACGATTGGAATCACCCTTACAGCAGAGCAAAAGCTGCTTATCCAACCAAATGGGTTGCTGAAAATAAGTTCTGGATAAATGTGGCTCGAGTAGATAATGCATTTGGAGATCGCAATTTGGTATGTATTTGCAGACCCACTAGCGACTGGGAATAAGCATTCGATTCGTTATAAAAGACTACGCCATTTCAAAAATTCTCGAGATGGCGTTTTCTTTACAAATCAATTTACTCTGATAAAAAAAAGTCCCCATCAATTCAATTAAATTAACGGAGACTTGATTTTACAATTTCAAGATTAGAAGTTTACTTTAAACTCTACTCTTCTGTTTTTAGCCCTTCCAGCTGAGGTTGCATTATCAGCTACCGGAACTGTTTGTCCAAATCCTTTAGCAGTAAGTTTATCAGCATCAACGCCACCTTTAGTCAAATAGGCTTTCACTGCATCGGCACGTTTTTGCGACAAAATCAAGTTCTTTGAAGTAATACCGGTAATATCTGAATGTCCATTAATTTCGAGGTTATAAGAAGGATTTTCTTTCATTACCTTTATCACTTTATCCAATATCGAATTAGACGATTTTTTGATTACATCTTTTGATGTTTCAAATTGAATTCCTTGTAAAGCCTGAGCAAAAATTTTCTTTGTTTCTGCTTTTACTTCCGGACAACCTTTATTAACAGCTATGCCAAGTACATCTGGACATTTATCCAAATAATCAGCAACACCATCACCATCAGAATCTAACGGACAACCATTTGCATCAACTTTTACACCTTTAGGGGTACCAGGACATTTGTCTTGCGCATCAGCAACACCATCACCATCTGAATCCAATGGACAACCAGCACTATTTACTTTAGTTCCTTTAGGAGTAGAAGGACATTTATCAAGATAATCAGCTACACCATCACCATCTGAATCGATTGGACAACCAGATACATCAACTTTTACACCAGCAGGAGTAGAAGGACATTTATCTAAATAATCAGCTACAACGTCACCATCAGTATCTAACGGACAACCAGTTGCATCAACCTTTGCTCCGGCAGGAGTATCGGGGCATTTATCCAAATAATCAGCTACACCATCACCATCAATATCAATTGGGCAACCCAATGCATCAACAGCAACACCTTTTGGGGTATCAGGACATTTATCCAATTTATCAGGCACACCATCTTTGTCTGCATCTTTAGGTGTACCAAAAGAAAGTATTATACCAAGAGAATGTTCAACAAACGCTTCATTATTTTCGTTTTTAACAATGAAATCACGTTTGTCTTGATTTGTAATATTATACACGAATTTATATTGAACCGCAAAATTCTTAGTAAACTGATACTTCAATCCAGCGCCGAGTGGCACAATAAAATCAGTTCCAGTAGTATTCATTCTGGTTGCATTGGACACACCACCCTGATCTTTAACAGAATAGCCTGCTAAACCAAAACCAGCTTCTAAAAATGGAGATAATTTAGCATCTTTGCTTAAGAAATAACCATTATTAAATTTGTAATGCAAAGACAAAGTTCCCTCATACTTTATTCCAAACATTCTGCCACTAAGATTACCTGCGGGACTAATAGAACCATTAGCTAGATTATTGCGAAAGAAACCATAATCACCATAATTACCCTGAAGGCTTAAATCGAAAGAAGGTGAGATATAAGTCGCTAAAGACAAACCACCAAATACATACGGAACTTGAGAATAATTGAAGATTGCATTTCCCAAATCTCCTTTGTATTCATTCTTTCCTACATACAAACCGACGGCAACTTTCTGATCGGCCGTTTGAGCACCTGCAAACAAGACCATTGACAATAAGCCAACTAATAATAGACTCTTTTTTTTCATTTGTTTTTAATTTTAATATTAGTAAATTGAGACATAACTGTTCAACCATTATTTCAATAACAAAACTTATATAATTATGTTTAAAAAATAATCTGTTAGAATATTAAAGATTAATAATAACTGGCTATTTTTGCACTCGTTCATTACCAAACCGGGATCTTTTTAGATAGATATAGTAAGAAATACTATAAAACTATTGGCAAACCAGCAAAATGCACCACCGTCAGTTAAATACAACGTTACAAATATAATTAAATAAATAATAATTTTGAATAAAATATGATAAAAGAATAAACATATGTATAGAAATCGATTGCATTGAGCCATTCCCTTTGTTCAATTAGTCCAAAACAGAATAGGAGAGTGCCTGTCACATACAGTTGAGATAAATTTTAACTTTAATAAACAACAAGTATAAAATAGAAACATCACCCGGCCCAACCTTCTCTATCGAGGTTTCTATAGTTAATTGCTTCAGCAATGTGGTTGGAGAGTATGTGTTCCGAATCATCAAGGTCGGCAATAGTCCTCGCAACTTTAATAATACGATCATAGGCGCGTGCTGATAAATTGAGACGTTGCATAGCATTTTTCAACAACTCAGAACCGGCTTTATCTGGCAGTGCAAATGTGCGTTGTTGTTTGGACGACATTTGGGCATTGCAATACACCCCATCAATTTCTTTAAATCTTTGCTCTTGAATTTCGCGAGCACGTATAACTCGTTCACGAACCGCTTCACTCGTCTCGGAATCTTTCATGTCAGCCAACTTCTCAAAAGGAACCGGCACAATTTCAATGTGGATATCAATTCTATCGAGCAACGGACCCGAAATACGGCTAAGGTATTTTTGAACCATACCAGGGCCGCACACGCACTCGCGATCGGGGTGGTTATAATATCCACAGGGGCATGGATTCATCGAAGCCACTAACATAAAACTGGCGGGATATTCAATTGAGAATTTAGCGCGCGAAATACAAATTTTACGATCTTCAAGTGGTTGACGCATAACCTCTAGCACGGTTCTTTTGAATTCTGGAAGTTCATCTAGGAAAAGTACTCCATTGTGCGCCAGTGATATTTCACCGGGCTGAGGAAAGGCACCTCCACCAACAAGTGCCACATCGGAAATAGTATGATGCGGACTGCGAAATGGACGTTGCGAGATAAGTGATGTATTACTATCGATATTTCCTACAACAGAATGAATTTTGGTCGTTTCTAATGCTTCTTGTAGCGACAATGGCGGCAAAATAGTTGGTAACCTTTTAGCCAGCATAGACTTTCCTGCACCAGGAGGGCCAACCATAATAATATTATGCCCGCCGGCAGCTGAAACCTCCAACGCACGCTTAACACTCTCCTGCCCTTTTACATCCGAAAAATTTATCTCCAGATGATTTATATTACTAAAAAACTCCTCGCGTGTATTTACAATCGTAGGTTCCAGCTTTGACTGACCATTGAAAAAATCTATTACCTCGGTAATACTTTCAACTCCATACACATCCAAGTTATTGACAACAGCTGCCTCACGCGCATTCTGCTTAGGAAGTATAAAACCTTTAAAGCCTTCCTCACGTGCTTTGATGGCGATGGGCAAAATTCCTTTGATTGGCTGCAAACCGCCATCCAGCGACAATTCACCCATAATCACATATTTCTCCAGCTCATCCGACTTCAAACTATCAGAAGCAGCCATTATACCAATAGCTAGAGCTAAATCGTATGCCGAACCTTCTTTGCGTATATCGGCAGGTGCCATGTTGATAACAATTTGCTTACGAGGCAACTTATTTCCCGTATATTCCAATGCAGAAGCAATACGCTCGTGACTCTCTTTTACCGCATTGTCGGGCAATCCCACATGCATAAAGCGTATTCCCTGACTTACATTAACTTCAATGGTTACAATAGTAGCATTTATTCCCTGAACGGCTGCTCCAAAAGTTTTTACTAACATAGCTTCACAATTTAGGTTAGATTTTTATTTATTGACATATAGATTACTTCAGATTATATCCTATTTTTAGGGTTAATGGAACTTTTACAGCATCATTATGAGGAAACAAGTTTCCATTAGAATAGTGCCCTATCATTATTTCTGCATTCAGATTCCTCTTTTCTCCAAAATAAATTCCGGTACCCATATTATCCTGAAAAGTGAAATGTTTACCGGTATCTTGTCCATCAATCATAATTTTGGAAATATAAGTTGGCCCGGCTAATGAATAATAAAAGTAAGCATCAAAAGGCTTGGTATGTAAAACCGTGAAACGGACAACCGGGAAAATAGATAATGTAAAAAAGTCTTGTTTATTGGGGTTGCTCAAACCAGTGCCTTTTCCCTTACTTTGCCAATAAGATGAACTCACTCCCCAATCGAGTGAAAAAACTTTTGCTGTATGAAATATATTCTGCTGATAAGTCAGCGATAAGCCTTGATAGATTTCTGCTTCACCACCCCAGAAAATGGGAAATTTATCGCTTGATACAAAGTTATTTACTCCATAACCTAGCACGTTACTCGAAAACCCAATTTGCAACATGTATTTTGGATGAATGTACCCAACTTCGGCAGCCTCAGCCAGCTTTTTGTCGGAAACTTTTTGAAGTCTGTACGAAAATCCCGCAGCAACAAATGATGTTGAAGGCTGTTTTTCAGACTTTTTAGCAGGCGAATAAGCAGTGCTTATTTGTAAAGCCATACTTTTATTTATATTGTATTTCAATCCTCCACCAAATAAAAACGTAGCATAATTAGCATTTGCAATTACCGGTTTTCCGGTGATGCCATCGTTAAATCCACTTCGAGTAATTATTCCTAAACCCGCTTCTCCATAAACCGCAAAACGATCATTAAAAGGTAATTGTGGTTTCAAGGTTAATCCGCCTACATTCATCCATATTGTTCTTTGATTAATTTCTCCTGTAACATCTGCATCTTTCTTATATTTGTACTTCACCCAGCTAACCGGGCGCATATAAGTTAGTTGTGCCGATAAATATTTATTAAACTCATACCCAAACAATACCAAACGCACAGCAGGATGAGGTACTTGAAGCGATTGAAATGAAAAACCGGCTTCAGGCTGAAACTGAGTAAAATCGTAATTGATAGAACCGATATTTACTTCAAAATAGGCTTTTTGTAAGATAGGTGGAATTTGTGCCCGCTCATCTTGAGCGTAAACAGATATAGACAGAAAGGACACGAAAAGTAAAAAATAAATTTTTAAAAAGCTGGTTCTCATCATTAATTTAATTTATATAATAGGTTTTTAAAATTGCTACAGTTGATTTTACGTTTTAGTAAAAGAAATTATTTGCGCCTACAAAAATAGTTAATTATTTTGCATCTACAACTATTTTTGAAAAATAAGTTACAACATTGTACAAAAACAAAAAATCTTCTGTTCAATATTTGATGATTAAACACATAATATTCACTAGAAGAGGAAACAACTACTCATCATCACACGTTTATTGCACAACTAAAAATACCATTAAATCGGTTATTCTTTTTTTTTACTACCTTTGCACTGGTAAATTTGTCCCCTCTAAAATGATTGATAATACATTATTTAATAATAAAAAAGTAGCTTTTCACACCCTGGGTTGTAAGTTGAATTTTGCCGAAACGTCGGCCATTGGAAAACAATTGAGTGATGAGGGATTCGTGAAAGCAAAAGCCGGTGAGCAAGCTGATGTGTGCATAATAAACACCTGCTCGGTAACAGACACTGCCGATCATAAATGCCGGCAGGCCATAAACAGATTAAACCGTCAACACCCCAACGCCATTATGGTGGTCACAGGTTGTTACGCTCAATTAAAACCCGAAGAAATAGCTACAATACAAGGTGTTGACTTAGTACTTGGTGCAAACGAAAAATTCAGCATCCTCGAATATTTGACACTACTTGACAACGAAAAGAATGGTGAAATACATCGTATTCGCATTCAGGACGTAAAAGATTTCAAACCATCCTGTTCCCGAGATGATCGCACGCGTTATTTTCTAAAAGTGCAGGATGGCTGCGATTATTATTGCACCTATTGCACCATCCCTTTTGCGCGTGGACGGAGTCGAAATGCAACAATTACCGACACGGCAGCAATGGCTGTTCAGGCCATCACCGAAGGAGCAAAGGAAATTGTTCTTACAGGCATTAACACCGGTGATTTTGGTAAGTCGACAGGCGAAACCTTCTTCGATTTGGTAAAAGTATTGGACGTGCTTCCTCATGAAATTCGTTTTCGAATTTCGTCCATCGAACCAAATCTACTGACAGATGAATTAATTGAATTCGTGTCAAAAAGCAAACATTTCATGCCGCATTTCCATATCCCTTTACAATCAGGATCAAATGAAGTATTGCAATTAATGAAACGACGCTATACCACTGAACTTTTCACTAATAAAGTAGACACCATCAAAAAACTAATGCCTGATGCCTTTATTGGCGTGGATGTGATTGTGGGTGTGAAAGGTGAAACTTACGAATTATTTGAACAAGCGAAAACATTTATTCGAAGCTTAGATATTTCTCAACTGCATGTTTTTAGTTACTCCGAACGGGCAGGAACTAAAATGCTGGAGATTGAGCACACGGTTTCAATTTCTGAGCGCAAACGAAGAAGTGATGCATTGCATGTACTATCAGATGAAAAAACGAAACTGTTTTACGAGAAACAAATCGGTAAAACAGAACTCGTACTTTGGGAAAGCAGACAAAAGGATGATAACATGGTGGGCTTTACCAACAATTATATACGTGTTGAAAGGGCTTTTGAAAAATCATTGGTTAACACCATTCAACCAGTATCGTTAGGAGAGTGGAACGAGGATAAATCTGCTTTGAAGGCATTACATTTCTAAATTTTATACTAATCAAATCGTAACTAAGATGTTAGCTAAACGAATCATACCGTGCCTAGATATTAAAAACGGACAAACAGTAAAAGGAATTAATTTCGAGAATATCACCGATGTGGGTGATCCCGTGGAACTTGGAGCAATGTACGCTCAAATGGGAGCAGACGAACTAGTCTTTCTTGATATTACAGCCACCAACGAAAAACGTAAAACACTGTCGGAACTTGTTACCCGCATTGCAAAGCATATCAATATACCTTTTACAGTGGGCGGAGGCATTTCGTGCGTTGAAGATGTATCTGTTTTACTGGCCTGTGGTGCTGATAAAATTTCTGTAAATACATCAGCGGTTCGTAATCCACAACTTATCAGCGATTTAGCCAGCCAATTTGGTAGTCAGTGCGTTGTACTTGCTATCGACACAAAATTTATTAATGGCGAATGGTTTGTATTCCTCAATGGCGGTCGCATCCCAACAGATATCCGCACCGTAGAATGGGCAAAAAAAGCAGTGGTATTGGGTGCCGGAGAAATTTTACTTACTTCGATGAACAATGATGGCACAAAAGATGGTTTTGCGCTCGATATTACCCGTGCAGTTTCAGAAGCGGTAAACGTACCGGTTATTGCCAGTGGTGGTGCGGGAACAATGGATCACTTTGTGGATGTGTTTGGCGTAGGGAAAGCCGACGCTGCACTTGCTGCTAGCATTTTTCACTATAAAGAAATTGGAATTCCCGAACTAAAATCCTTTTTGAAAGAAAAAGGTGTAGAAGTAAGAATATAAAATCAACAATTATTCCGACTAATTTAAACACTGTTTTATGCATTTCATCAAACCTATTACCTTGATTTCTCTTCTGATTGTTTTAATCAGCTGCAATAATGCTGCTGATTCACCATATCCCAATATCATATTTGATAAAAAAACCTCCATGCCGGGAATAGGCAGAGCTTCATCAGTAGCTTTTGTTATCGACGGGAAAGCCTATGTAACATTGGGTAGAAACGCTGAATATAATGATTCTTTAAAGGATTGCTGGCAATATGACCCGGCAGGTGATAACTGGACAAAAAAAGCAGCATTCCCAGGTATTGGACGCGTAAAAGCAATGGCTGTAGTACTCAACGACACAGCATACGTTGGACTTGGTTTCAGAAGAAATACAAGTGCATACTCCGGTGGAGTTTTATCTGACTTTTGGATGTACGATGCAAAAAATGATAGATGGACTAGAAAAGCAGATTTTCCCAGCAAGGCTTCAAATGCCTGTGTCAGTTTTACATACAATCACTCTGTTTACGTTGGTTCGGGCTTTGACAATTCCTATTTTTCGAAAGAGTTTTGGAAGTATATCCCATCGCAAAACAAATGGGTGGAAATAAAGGACTTTGAGGGTGTACACAGAGCATCTGCCGTTGCTTGTTCTAATGGAGAACACATATTTTTTGGCACCGGTTACAGAACATTAAGCGAAACAGACTGGTGGGAATACTTTCCTGTCAATGATTTATGGAAAAAGCGGAAGTCAATGCCCGACGATGGTCGTGAAAATGCTGTCAGTTTAGCTGTGAACAAGCGTATTTTTGTTGCTACTGGTAGACATTTCGGAGGCACCGAAACAGGTGGTAATGTGAAATCGGATATACTGGAATACGACATTACCCGAAATGTATGGTACGAAAGGGGAAATTTACCCGCCGAAGGACGTGAAAACTCCATTTCATTTACAATTAATGGCAAAGGATATATCGGCTTTGGAGATAACGACACCAAAGTTTTAAACGATTTTTGGAGTTTTCAACCCTAAAATTTCTTCAATAATCGCTAGACTTCAAGTTTAAAAAAGAAACAGACTGTAAATTATAATTCCAACGATACTTAGTCCAAAAACTAATAAGGGAAGAATAGCTTTCGGTTTTTCTACAATCGAATAATCGTTATGAGGTGTAAGAAGTGAAGGTCGCAATTTGACAATTGCATAATAACATGCCAGTGCACCCAAAATACCTACCAACGCACCACCAAGTACATCTAATGGGTAATGCACACCCAAATAAATCCGCGAATAAGAAACCAAAAGCGCCCACCCAAAAATACAACTTGTATACTTTTTGTTTCGAAAGAGAGTAGCTGAAAGCAATGCGAACCCAAACGAATTGGCTGCATGCGACGATACAAAACCAAACTGACCTCCGCTATATCCATTCACCAAATGAACCATATTCTTCAGTTCTAAAGCATGAGAAGGACGAAGCCGTTGTACCAGTTCTTTTATTAAACCGGAAGAAATTTGATCTGAAATAACAATACAACTTACAAGTGCTATTATCAACCAAATAGATTCCCGTTTCCAATTTTTTATAATAACAATTAAAACCGCAATATAGAGAGGAACCCAGGTAAATTTAGCGCTTATAGCAAACATTACTCCATCCCAAAATGACGAATTACATCCGTTTATTGCTAGAAACAAATGCTTATCCCAAAATAAAAGCGATTCGAAAAAATTCATTGACTGTTGTTTGTAATTGTTTAATACATTAAACCAGTGAAGGATAAACTTATATTTTTCGGCATTAAATCTTTACAATATTATCCTTTTCAACCCAGCCAATGCTTCCATTTCCTAGCTTTATTTCAACCCAATTGCCCAAGGTGCTTTTTAGGCTTACTTTTGTTCCTTCGTGCAGCTGAAATAAATCCGTACCGCTTTTATCCGGAGAACCTTTAATAGTCACTACTCCTGTCATTATAATTGCATAGTTGTGCTTCTTCATTTGGTCATTCCTTACGCCTGCAAAAACAAAGGTCAGCAAACTCACTCCAAAAAGGATTGTGCCAAAATAGAATGCCATCTTCCGAACATAACGTGTAGAGCCCAAAACAAACAAAAATACAGCTATTAAACAAAAAATAAACGCAATGACACTCATTATCAACCAACCGTTCGACGTCATTAATTTTATAAAATTAGTAATCCAGCGACCCAAAAAGAAAGTCGGGGTTTGTACAATATTATCGACCACTTTTAATTGAGCCATTTCCAAGTTAAAACGAGCATCATCGAACCCAGGAGCTAACCGCAAAGCCCGCTCGTAATTCAGAATAGACAGTCCTAATTCGTTTGATTTAAAATAGGAATTCCCCAAATTATAGTACAACTCTGGTGCTACCCCTTCTGTCGAAAGAATTTTTTCGTATTGTTTTGCTGCTTCTGCAAAATTACCTTTTACATACAAATCATTGGCGGTTTTTATAGCGCCACTTTGAGCAAAAGCAGAAGTAAAAAAACACAAAATTAAAACTAAAAACAATGCTATACGTTTCATATACTTTGACTTACAATTGCGTTTATTATTTCTTAACAACTTCTTCTAAATGACTTATCACCTGAATGGTATCATCATAAAGATTACCCATTTCCTGCTGACCTGAATTGGGTGCATAGCGAGCAAATTCGCAAGTATTCAGAATTTGATTCAACTGATTTAGAACCGGTGCATCAACGCCTTTTTTCAACAATTCATCGCCCACTTTTTCTTTTGTGAGTGAAGCTACCGGTATAGATAATTTATGACTTAAATAAGCCCAAACTGCCTTCAGAATTTCTTCGTAGAAAGAGTCCTTTTTACCTTCTTTCAATAATCTTTGAGCTAGCTTCAACCGTTTTTGCGCTATCTTATTGGCTTTCTTATTTTTTACCAAATCCATATCTGCATTTTCCATAGCTTGCTTACGGAAAAATATAAATAGAATCAATGAGATAAGCAGCGGAATCAGGTACATTAACCAACAAGAAAGTGTACCGTAAATCGGATTTTCTTCTTTTGATAGTTTTATATCATTAGTTTGAATATACCGAACATCTTTTCCAAGTTGCTTTACATCTTCCTTATCAACATAATTACCCACCACTGTAGGACCTTCTGCTCCTGAGCCTTTCAGAACTTCGAGTTTATAGGCCAGTGTACGCAAAGTTTTGTAAGTTCTCTCATTTACATCGAAGTATGAAAACTCCGCTGAAGGAATTTCGAATTTACCTGAATGACGGGGAATAAACATGAATTCAATGGTCTTACTTCCACTTACACCCGTGCTCGTTGTTTTGAAATTATTCGTTACTTTAGGGTCATATTGTTCAAAACCTTCTGGAAATTTAATCTCCGGATTTTTAATCAATTTCATATTACCTGCACCAATAATACCTATCCTAAGCGTTACAGCCTCATTGGCCTTAATTTGTGTAGTTGAAATTTTTGAATCAATACTAAACCTACCTACCGTACCACTAAATGACGCTGGTTTATTCGTCGGCAATGCATTAACAGTAACTCTGGTTGCAGGAGCCGATATTTTTTTCGAAACATTAGTAGTAGATTCGAAAAAATCATCGAAAATACTACGAGCAGCTGCTCTGTTCCTCATCTGAATAACGGCCTCAAATTCAGCCTTATCAATTGAAATAACTCCCGAACGCTGCGGATATAAAAGATATTGGAATAAAACTACCGATGTGTAATTCTTTCCATTATAGTTTTCCAGTGTAAATTGCCTATTTTTTGGCAGTTCAATTTCTTGTTTCATGAAGCCATTGAAATCGGGGAATTTCGTTGGTGGACATTGAATTACATCAAGAGTTGTGTACAATTTATAAGTAACCAGTACAGCTTCTTGCTCGTACACATTGGGTTTAGAAACGATAGCCCTAACAAAGATATTGTCATTCGAGATGGCTTGTCCTCCCCTTGATGATGAAGCGGATTGCGATCGGCTCGAATTGGCATTGGCATCGGCTGGCAATACTTTTATACTAACAGCATTGGAAGTAACTCGCTTATTATCAACCAACATACTAGCTGCTGGGATAGTAAATGTACCTGTTTTTTTTGCTTGCAGAGTGTAGGTATATGATATTGAAACAGAAGACGTTTGTCTTCCGTTAATTATTTGAATACTGGAACTGTGTGACTCAAAAGGCCCTGCTAAAACTTCAAAATTATTAATTTCGGGCACACGCAAGTCTTTACCAGAAGAATTAATTGAATAAACCAACTGAAAAGGATTATCCATGGCAACAGCAGATGGTGCCTGTGCACTAAAACGCACCGGTTCGTCTGCTCGAACCATCAACGTATTAAGAACCAAAAGTGAAAGTGATAAAATGATTAATCTGCGTCTCATATATTTTCTTGAAATCTATTTATTGTGAGTAAATTACTGAACCCTACCAATCTCTCTCTGATTTTTTCGTACCTCTTACTTGCTGTTTTTTGGCTTTATCCTGTGCATTTTTCTCGTCTTGCTGCAATGCATCTAATATCTGTTGTGCATTTTGTTTCGACATTTGAGGTTGCTGCGATTGTGGTTGCGGTTTGGGTTGCTGAGGTTGTTCCTTTGGTTTTGGATCCGGTTTCTTTTGATCTTGTTTATCGTCTTTTTTGTTTTTATCTTTGTTCTTATCCTTTTCTTGCTGCTTTTTAAGCTGAGCTTGTGCATAAGCCAGATTATATCGCGTATCGTTATCTTTTGGGTTATTCTTCAACGCCTTTTCGTATGATTTTATTGCTTCATCATATTTCATATCCGAAAGGAATGAGTTACCAATATTGTGGAATGCAGCAGCAACTTTAGCTTTTTCAAAAGGGTGTAAAGCTACCGTGTTATTATATTGTTCAAGTGCCTCTGGATATTTTTTTTGTTTATACAAAGCATTGCCAAGATTAAAATTTGCTTCAAACGACTTGGGGTTTTGCAATAGCCCTTTACGATAAGCAATCTCGGCATCAGTATATTTAGAAGACTTATACAATTTATTTCCCTCTCTCACATTGCCACTTTCCTTTTGTGCCACTGCCGAGAGCGAGATTAAAAACATCAACAATATATATTCTTTTTTTTTCATCAATTGAAATGTAACTTGTAGATTATTTATTCTTAATTACTTTGTCTTTAAAATCAAATATCTTGTATCTGCTCAATCGTTTATTAACACGGTCAAATACAAAAAAATCAATGACTAAAAGCAGCAATGCCAACATGGCAAAAGACTGAAACTGTTCGTTATAATCCGAAAACACACTTGTTTTTATATCCGATTTGGCCAACGTGTCGAGTTCTTTGTTTACGAGCCGGTAAGCGTTACTGGTATTATCAGCTCTGACATAAATTCCTTTTCCGGCTTCAGCTATTTTTTTACACATTCCTTCGTTTAACTTTGAAACAACCACATTTCCATCCTTATCTTTCCAGAAACTAATTGTTCCGGGTACAGGAATTGGTGAACCTTCGGGTCTTCCCATTCCGATTACATGTACAGTTATATCATTTTCGGCGGCTAACTTTGCGGCTCCAACGGCATCATCTTCATGATTTTCACCATCTGTAATTACTATTATAGAACGTCCAGCTTTACTTTTTGTTCCAAACGATTTTATAGCCAAATCAATAGCACTACCGATAGCAGTTCCCTGACGTGGGACTAATTGAGGAGAAATAGATGATAGAAACATCTTGGCCGACACATAATCCGCCGTTATTGGCAATTGAGTATATGCATCACCTGCAAAAACCACCAAACCAACTTTATCGTTCGACATATTATCTACCAACTTGGATAGAATTTGTTTAGCATTTTCAAGCCTACTTGGCAAAACGTCCTCCGCCATCATTGAGTTAGATACGTCCATGGCAATCATTACTTCAATACCCTGACGCTTTATATTCTCTACCTTCGTGCCAAATTGAGGTTGAGCCAATACAATTATCAACAGAACAATTGCAGCTAATTGCATGTAAAACTTTAGCTGTGGACGAACAAAAGACACATTCGGCATTAAACCTGACAGTAATTCAAGATTACCAAACTGTTTTAAATTTCGACGTTTCTTAATGCTCGTATAGATAAATACACCTACTAATATTGGAACTAGTAAGAATAAAAAAAGATATTCTGGATGTGCGAATCGAAACATAATAATTAGTTGAATTAGTTAATGATCTTAATAAGTTGTAAAACTAAAATTAGACCACTACAAGCTTTGTTTCAAAGCAAATAAAATTACTTGGTTTTTTACGGAATCTTTCTTAACACCGTATTGCGCAATAAAACTTCGGCAAACAAAAGGGCAAAAGCCAACAAACAAAACACGAAGAATTGTTCACTTTTCTTGCTATACTCACGCACATTAATTTTCGTTTTTTCTAGCTGGTCAATTTCCTGGTAAATCTTACGAAGTTTTGAATTATCGGTTGCTCTAAAGTATTTTCCACCAGTAACAGACGCAATTTCCTGTAAGGTTTTTTCATCAAATTCCGATTGCATTTGCTGATACTGAATACCCATTGGAGTTTGTATAGGCATACTCACAATTCCATGCGAACCTACGCCGATTGCATAAACCCGTATCCCAAATGTTTTAGCAATTTCAGCAGCCGTAACCGGTGCAATGTCGCCTCTGTTATTCGAACCATCGGTTAGCAAAATAATTACTTTCGATTTAGCTTTACTATCCTTAATTCTGTTTATCGCATTTGCCAAACCAAGTCCAATAGCAGTTCCATCTTCTATCAATCCGTATTTAACGCCATTGAACAGATTGATTAAAACTGCATGATCGTTTGTCAATGGACATTGTGTAAAACTCTCGCTGGCAAAAACAACTAACCCGATATTATCATTTGGACGAGAAAGGATAAATTCAGAAGCAACCGCTTTTGAAGCCTCAATTCGGTTGGGCTTCAAATCTTCGGTTAACATCGTACTCGATAAATCCAATGCTATCATGATATCAATACCTTCGGTGTTCTCACTGCGCCAACTATTTGATGCTTGTGGACGCGCTAACGCAATAATTAGAAACGTCACAGCCAGTACTCTGAGAATAAATGGGATATGACGTAATTTTATTCGCTTACTTTTAGGAAATTGAGCTAGTTTTTGAAGAGATGATATTTGTAAACTAGCATCAGAATGGTGCATTTCCCGTACATACCAAAAAATAATTGGTAGTAAAAGCAGCAGTAAAAATAAATATTCTGGGTTATGAAAGGTCATCGCCGTAATTTAATGATTTTAGATATTAATCTCAATAATTAGTTGACATTGAAAGCACAGCTGCTCTCGTTATTCACTTTTTACTTCCTTTTACTTTTCGTCCAAAGGAACTACTTGCTCCGTTTTTTTTGTTTGGTTCACAAACAAATATGCGTTTTTCAAGCTCAATTCATGTTCTTCGAGAAGAGGATTCCATTTTGCAAATTTCACTAAATCTGCAAGTAGCAGAATTTGCTGCAAGCTAAGATAGGTTGTTTTATCTTCCTTACGCATAGCACTAAACTGATGTAGAATTTCTTCTGAAGTCATCTCCATGGTTTTTATACTAAACACTAGTTCGATATACTCTCGGATAACGTCAGTAAGTTCTGTATGATATTCTTTCGTTCTTCCTTGTTTCCATGCTTTGTCTGCTTTGATCTTATCCAATTGATTTAAAGCAATAATATAAGGTGGCAGAGTTGGCTCGGGCGATTTCTCGAAAATAGGTTTTTTCTGCCAGTACTTTCTAATATAGATAAACAGAACTACTAATAGCGCAAGAATTACCAATACCAAAAGAATAATTTGTATAAGAGCGACCCAGTCGAACTTTGGCTCATAAACCGATTTTATGTCGGCAACAGAACTTGCAGCAGTATCAACCTTAAACGGTTGTATAATCTTAATAGAAAGCTGTTGAGACCAAACGGTATCACCATCTACCACAAAGGGGAACGATCGAATATTTAATATGGAATCTTTAAAGGCTGTAACGAGGTAATGTTGTGTAACTTTCACACTCCCATTTGCAGACTTAATAGTATCGACTTTAGCAGGTTCCACTAAATCCAACCCTTTTACAATGCTATCCGAAATAAAAGGCATTATCACCTTCTGTTTAGGCTGCTGTGTAACTTCAAATGACAAATGAGCCTGATTCCCTATCCACATTACTGTGGAATCGAGGCGGGCATTCACCGTTATTTTCTGAGCAAACACGTTCGAATTCGCAAAGATCAATATACTTAGGAACAATAATAGAAATTTTCTCATACAAATTTTCAATTCTGAATTGCCAATGTCAATTATTATTTAAGCTCTCATTTTAAACAATTTCATCAAGGCACGCACATAATCTTCGGAAGTGCTCATCGACACAGAATCAACGCCTGATTTTACGAAGGTCTTTTGTAAGGCCAACTGCCCTTCACCCCATGCGTGTTTATAACTGGTTCGCAGTCGTTTGTCAGCCGTATCAACCCAGATACGCTCGCCAGTTTCGGCATCTTTGAGTTTCACGAGGCCTACATTTGGTAATTCTGTTTCCCGGATATCGTACACTTGCAAGGCCACAATGTCATGTTTGCGATTGGCAATAGTCAAATCCTTTTCAAAATTAGTATCGATAAAATCTGATATAACAAAAGCCGTAGAACTCTTTTTAATAGCATTGGTAAAATAGCGTAAAGCACCAGCTATATCAGTTTTATTGCTCTCGGGTTGGAAGTCTAATAATTCACGGATAATCTGCAAAACATGTTTTTTGCCTTTTTTAGGAGGAATAAACTTTTCAATTTTATCGGAGAAAAAGATAACACCAATTTTGTCATTGTTCTGAATAGTGGAAAACGCCAGAGTAGCAGCCACTTCGGTAAAAATATCCTTCTTTAACTGCGTAACCGTACCAAACTCGCGACTTCCAGAAACGTCAATCAACAACATTACCGTCAATTCACGTTCTTCTTCAAACACCTTGATGTATGGATGTCCAAACCGTGCGGTAACATTCCAGTCTACCGAACGGATATCGTCGCCATATTGGTATTCGCGCACCTCGGCAAAGGTCATACCACGACCTTTAAAAGCCGAGTGATACTCGCCTGCGAAGATATTCTTCGACAAACCACGCGTCTTTATTTCAATTCTCCTTACTTTTTTTATTAACTCACTCGTTTCCACAGTTTCAACTTTTAATTATTAATTGTGAATTACTAATTATGAATTGATTAAGGCACTTCAACTGTGTTTAATATTTCAGTAATAATTTCGTCAGAAGTCATATTATTAGCTTCAGCTTCATAACTCAAACCAATACGGTGACGAAGCACATCGTAACATACCGCACGAATATCTTCAGGAATTACATACCCTCTGCGTTTGATAAATGCATAAGCACGGGCAGCCAAAGCCAAATTGATAGATGCCCGCGGAGATGCTCCAAACGAAATCATTTCCTTCAAAGCATCCAAACCATAATCCTGAGGGAAACGGGTTGCAAAAACAATGTCTACAATGTAACGTTCAATTTTTTCGTCGATATAAACCTGACGAACCACATCGCGGGCTTCGATAATATCTTCTGGAGAAAGTATCGGAAGAATTTCCGGTTTATGTTTCAACAAGTTCTGGCGGATGATTAATTTTTCCTCCTCTTTGTTTGGGTAATTAATAATTACTTTCAACATAAAGCGATCCACTTGCGCTTCTGGAAGTGGATAGGTTCCTTCTTGCTCAATTGGGTTTTGAGTTGCTAGTACCAAAAATGGCTCTTCTAACGGATAAGTGTTTTGACCAATGGTTACCTGACGCTCTTGCATCGCTTCCAGCAAAGCACTTTGAACTTTAGCTGGTGCACGGTTAATTTCGTCCGCTAACACTAAATTGGCGAAGATGGGTCCTTTTTTAATGCTGAACTCTTCTTTCTTCTGACTGTAAATCATTGTACCAATAACGTCGGCAGGCAAAAGATCCGGCGTAAATTGAATACGACTGAAATCGGCTTTAATCAAGTCCGATAATGTTTTTATTGCTAATGTTTTAGCCAAACCAGGTACACCTTCTAACAGGATATGTCCATCAGATAATAATCCGATCAATAAAGACTCTACCAAATGCTTTTGGCCTACAATAACCTTGTCCATTCCCATGGTTAACGCATCTACAAAAGAACTTTGTTTTTCTATGCGTTCATTAAGCTCCCGAATATCAACAGATTGAATCATATTACTTTTTATTAGTTTTGCTTTTTATTTATGTAGCAAATATAGCACTAAAAAATGTGTTAATACCCTCATTTAATATCTATTAACCTCATTTTAGATTAATAAATATTGTAGCGTAAAACACCCTGTTTTTCTAGTAAATTTATACATTTTTTGAACAAAAAAAAGTTCCGAAATTATCATTATTTCAGAACTTTTTCATTAATTAGAATTCTAGGTCTTTATTTTTTGCTGGCCACCGCTCATTGTCGCTTTTTGACATACAAATCATGCAATTCTAATGCTTTCTTGATACATTTAGGATTCGACGCATCAATTAACCGGGCATCAAGTTTCGGAATTTGAATTAAAGTGCCGGCAGCAATATTATCAGGATTGGGAATACTAGCTTTATTGGCCTCATAAATATAAACCCAAAAATCCGACTTCTTGTAATATTTCTTCGCCATCAAGGTCAATCTGCTGCCGGAACTAATTCGTTCACTTCCAATAAACTTTTTATACACCCGCGGTCCATTAAGCATTATTTGCAGACTATCAATCGTTTTCTTTACCGGAACAGTTTTAATCAGCGGTTGGGTTGTCGACTTGACAACAGGATTTATAGTGGGATTCTGAATCATTGTTGAAATGCTATCATCTACAATCGAATCAATCATCTGTTTTGGCTTTGGAACCACCACCACTTCGGGTTCAGATTTCTTTGGTTCTGCCCATTTCGAAACCGTGTTGAACATCTCAGTCATGGAAAAGTTCTGCTTAGCATCGGTCGATGCACTTCTCAACGATGACCAAGAACGATCAATATAACCGGTCACTGGAGGAAATAGAAAATAAAGACCGAACAAAACAATTAACAATAATAACAAGGAGGCAACAGGAATCAACCATTTCCTCTTTTTCTTCAGCGATATTTGATGATCCAAAAATGAAGATGGAACATAATCTTCCGAAGCAGTTGGTTCAGATTCAATCTCATCATCATCATCGTATTTTGGAATACCATAGCTGGAAATAATATCGTCTTTCTCTAGGGCTGCCGTTACGTGTTCAATTTTGGTATCAATTTCCGGAGAAACTTCTGACTTTAATTCAGTAACCTCCTGCGAAACGAATACTTCTTCATTCTCTGGTTTTAGTACAGGCTCTTCAACATGATTTTCCGCTTTAGAGGTCTCTACAGCATCCAGTAAAGTTAAGTCGTAATCCTGTATTTCAATGCGTTTCGGTTCCGGCGTCACTTTGTCTATCAGCACAACTTCTTCTTCAACAAGTATTTGTTTTTTCTTTGGCGATAAAGCTTGTATATCAGCCAAAAGCCCTTTTATATCAGCAGCCTGCTCATTTAATACACGCAATGGATCCAATGCCACTTCATCAACAGGCACTTCATCCGTTTCATTATTGTCTCCATCCAACACTACCGGTTGCAAATGTGCAAACGGTTCGTTTACCACATTTTTCAGCACTACATCGGGCACAAAAGTTATTTTTGAATAGCCCGGAATAATGATATCTTCGCCAGTATGAACATTTACACTTTTGCGCGGCTCGTTCCATTGAAGTTTGAAGGTACCAAAGTTTTTTATTTTTACCACTTCGCCAGCCATCAAAGCTTCTTCGATAGATGCAATCATCACTTTCAGGAATTCTTCTGCAGCACGTTTACTAACCGACGCTTTCGAAGAAACGAGGTCAATAATCTCTTGAGATGAAATTTTATCCTTAATCATGATGCGGAAGGTCTTTAAGTTTTTCTTTTAAAATATTGCTTTGCTTAAAATACACCACCAATTTAGGTGGAATCAATGTTCGGTTTTGGGTGGAAGGGTGCACCGAAAGACGCTCTTCCTTTTTGCGCACTTCGAAGTTACCAAAACTTTGAAAACCAATTGTTTTGTCATCAGCTAAAAGTTCTGTGCACGTTTCAATGGTCTTCTCCAACAAATCGGCCACAATGGACTTGGGAGAATTCATTTTGTCTGCCATGCTGGCAATTAATTCTTTGTGATTCATAATTAGTTACAAGATTTTAGTTTCAACAAAACAGGAAGTAAAATGCCGAGTAAACAAATATTTAAAATACGATCACCTGCATCATTAAGTATGTATATTTATTCTCCGTACAAATCAAAGTCGGTAGAACCTGTAATTTTTGCGTTATAAAATGCTCCTTTTTTCACTCCTTGCGTTGCGATAGGAATTAAAACTTCTGGATCAACTTCAGGCGAGTCATATTCCGTTCTTCCCACAAAATACTCATCCTCTACCCTATCAATCATCACTTTCAGGGTCTTCCCTACTTTAGACTGATTGATTTCGGATGAAATACCTTGTTGAATGGTCATAATTTCATCAACCCGTCGGTGTTTCACCTCTTCTGGCACATCATCTTTAAACATCTTGTAGGCGTATGTTCCTTCTTCATTAGAAAAAGGAAATGCACCCAGTCGTTCAAAACGCGCTTTGCGAATAAACGTTTTCAGCTCCTCTACGTCATCTTCTGTTTCGCCCGAATGACCGAGTAGTAAAGTAGTACGTAAATGAATATCAGGCACCTCAGTGCGGAGTCTGTCTATCAATTCATAGGTCTGTGCCGAAGTAATATTGCGACGCATTTTAGTCAACATATTATCGCTTACATGCTGCAAGGCAATGTCCAGATAATTACACACATTGTCACGTTCACGCATTACTTTCAATAAATCATACGGAAAATGCGCCGGAAAAGCATAATGCAATCGCAACCATTCCACTCCCTGAATATCTGAAAGCCGTTGTGTCAACTCTGCTAATTTGGAGGCTTTATAACGATCCTGTCCGTAATACGACAAGTCCTGGGCAATCAGTTGAAATTCTTGCACTCCATTCGACACCAGCCCTTTCACTTCATTTTCAATATCATCCATCGTACGCGAACGATGTTTCCCGGTAATAATTGGTATCGCACAATACGAACAAGTTCTATTGCAACCTTCCGAAATTTTTATATAAGCATAATGATTAGGTGTTGTCAGCGTGCGTTCCAAGCGTAAATCAGCACGGTAAACCTGACCTAAATCAGTAAGAATATCATTATAATTAAATTTACCGTAAAACTTATCTACTTCGGGCATTTCAGAGCGCAGTTCTTTCAAATAGCGCTCGGACAAACATCCCATAACAAACAATTTTTGTATCTTTTTCTGTTTGCGCAAGTCGGCAAACTGCAAAATGGTATTGATACTCTCTTCTTTGGCGTCACCAATAAATCCGCAGGTATTAATGATTACAATATCTCCATTGGGATGTTCGGCATCATGCCTTACATCATAGCCCAACACATCAAACTGGCGCATTAACTGCTCCGAATCAACAAGATTTTTCGAACAGCCCAATGTAATTACATCAACTATTCCTTTTTTAATAGTATTTTCCAATTCAGTTATAATTATCTTCAATAAGTAAATTCCTCAAGACTTCACAGAGCTTTGCGCTTACTCAAACAAGGTTTCAACAAATTTCTCTCTATCAAAGATCTGCAAATGTTCCATTCCTTCGCCCAAACCGATATATTTAACTGGAATTTTAAACTGGTCGGAGATGCCAATCACTACTCCGCCTTTGGCTGTACCATCCAGTTTAGTGATAGCCAACGCCGTTACATCTGTGGCTTTGGTAAATTGCTTGGCTTGTTCAAAAGCATTTTGACCCGTAGAGCCGTCCAATACCAACAACACTTCGTGTGGCGCATCAAGCACCACCTTTTGCATTACGTTTTTAATTTTGGTCAACTCATTCATTAAGTTAATTTTGTTATGCAAACGACCTGCGGTATCAATGATCACCACATCGGCATTATTTGCTTTGGCCGAAGCAATGGTATCATAGGCCACAGCTGCCGGGTCGGAACCCATCTTCTGTTTTATAACCGTCACACCAGTGCGTTCACCCCAAATAACCAACTGCTCCACAGCTGCCGCACGAAATGTATCAGCTGCTCCTAAGTATACTTTTTTACCCGCTTTGGTAAATTGATAAGCCAGCTTACCAATCGTGGTAGTTTTGCCCACGCCATTTACACCCACCACCATAATTACATAAGGCGTAGCAGGCAGTGGAGCATCAAAATCAACAGCTGAATCGGAATTTGTTTCGGAAAGCAAGCCCGCAATTTCTTCTTTCAAAATTACATTTAGCTCCGAAGTGTTTACATATTTATCCTGAACTACCCGTTTTTCTATTCGTTCAATTATGCGTAAAGTCGTCTCTACACCCACATCCGAAGTGATTAATACTTCTTCCAGATTATCAAGCACCTCATCATCAACTTTTGATTTTCCGGCAACAGCACGAGTTAATTTAGAAAACACACTTTCTTTTGTTTTCGATAATCCCTGATCCAGTGTTTCTTTTTTTTCTTTACTAAACAGATTAAAAAATCCCATATTTTAGATATTAGTTTATTTGTTATAAGTTCATTAGCCAATTAGTATACCGGCTACTCATCCAGATTTATGCCTCATTATTTTTAAAGTCAGGCTACATGCAACTCACTCCACTTGGTTATCTCAATTTGTCCATCGTGGGTATCAATCGACTAATTAACCATCCAATCAATTCACAACTGACAAAACAAGCTTACAAAATTAAACTTTTTTTTTGAGCTTATGGCAATGAAAAAACCTTCATTTTGAAAATAATGAAAGAAATCTTGTTATATTTTTGAGAATAACACATTGATTTTATGGTTCCAACTGTAAAAATGCAACAACGATTCAGGTTAAACCGATGTAATTTACTTATTCAAGTTGACAAACCAAAGAAAAACATTAAAGTTGTATTATCCTAAATTTGCAAGAACATCCCTAAAAGGAGGTAATACTGGATAAAATTAATTCGGCAAAAAAAAACCCCATCATTTTAAAATGATGGGGTTTTGAAGTTCTTTTACGAACAACGAATTATTTTGTGAAATAATCTTTCACTTTATCGTTGTGTACAATTTCTTCTTGGAACATAAATGCGCCGGTTTTAGGTGATTTCACCATTTTGATAACCTTTGCAAATGAACGACCTTCTCCTTTTTGGAGAGATGCTACCGCTTTTTTAGCCATGACTCAGATCTTATTTAATTTCTTTATGAACAGTTACTCTTTTAAGAATTGAATTGTATTTTTTCAATTCCATACGTGCTGGTGTGTTTTTTCTGTTTTTCACAGTAATATAACGCGATGTACCAGGCATACCGCTTTCTTTATGCTCTGTGCATTCCAAAATCACTTGGACTCTTGCTTCTTTTGATTTTTTTGCCATTGTAGTTTTCCTCCTAAATTATGCGTATAAATACCCTTTTTCAGACGCTTTTTTAATGGCAGCATCTAATCCAACTTTGTTAATGGTGCGTAAACCATTAGCAGAAACCTTTAAGCTAACCCAAGTATCTTGTTCAACCCAATAGAATTTTTTTGTAAACAAGTTCACCTCAAATGTTCTCTTAGTACGACGTTTTGAGTGTGATACGTTGTTTCCTACCATAGCTTTTTTCCCGGTAATTTGACAAATCTTTGACATTTCTATATCTTTTTATTGTTTACATTTTTTCTCAAAAACAGTGTGCAAAAGTACACTATCTTTTTGAATTATGCAAGGATTTATTTCTTTAAATTCTAATTATAATATTCATCAGCCCTTAAAAGCATCATAAACGACTGAATAATTTATATTTACACTAAATAATTTCTTTCAGTAGAAGCAATGCAGCCTGTGTAGCACGGAGAATATTTTGCTCACGCAATGTACCAAATCGAAATTCTCTACTCACTATTGTATCGGCAGAACATACTGCTATCCAAGTAGTTCCAATAGGCTTTTCGTCGTTGCCACCGTAAGGACCGGCTATCCCGGAGGTCGCAATGGCAACATCCGTTTTCAGCAACTTACGTACACCTACAGCCATCTGCTCTACTACTTGCTGACTTACTGCGCCAAAAGCCGCTAAATCATCAGCATTTACCTGTAATACATTTTCCTTTACCTGGTTGGCATAAGCCACCACAGCACCCTTAAAAAAAGTTGAACTTCCCGGCAATGATGTAAAAACATGGGCTATATTTCCACCCGTACAACTCTCGGCAGTTGCTACAGTTTTACCATTCGCCATTAATAAGTTACCAAGCAACTGCTCAATAAGTATATCCTCATTAGCAACAATTGCATTTCCAAGCAATTGGCTCAGCAAATCCATTTGCTGATTCATTACAAATTCCAACGCCAATAAATTATCCTGAAAACCACTCAGTCTCAACTTAACCACGCCCGAGTTTGGCAAATAAGCCAAATGGGTGTATTCAGGCAAATTACTTTCCCAATCGGATATTTTTAACGCAAGCGCAGATTCCGTATAACCGTAAACCTGAACTGTTTTGTGAATTATAACTGGTGTTTCAAACTGTTTTTGAATACGCGGTATAATCTCAGTACTCATTGCACGTTTCATTTCGTAAGGAACCCCAGGCATCGAAACGACTACTTTTCCATCCTTATCGAACCAGGTTACCGGAGCAGTACCAACCTCATTTTGAATAACCGTACATTTCTCTGGAACCATTGCCTGTGCTTTGGTCAACTCATTCATTTTGTAATTTGGCCGGTTAGCAAACAGACGTTCAATATTCTTATAAACTGAATTATCAAACACCAACTTAGAATCAAAATACGAACACAGGGTCTGCTTCGTAATATCATCATTCGTCGGCCCAATTCCACCCGTAAAAAGTACTACGTCAGAGCGATTAAGAGCCATTTTTAGGGCTTCTATGATATGATTTGCATCGTCATGTACCGACGTTATCTGAGCAAGTTCCAACCCTGCCTTATTCAGCTCAATAGCCATCCATGCAGAATTTGTATCTACAATTTGCCCAATCAGGATCTCATCGCCAATGGTGACAATTTCAACCTTTACACTTTTGATAGTTGCCATATTATTTCCTGTATTTCAATTCTTCGTCGGCAATTTCCAATTGTTCGAACCATTCCTTTCCAAACTTGCGTATCAATGGCTCTTTCAAGAACTGATACACCGGCACTCCTACCTTACCACCCAATGTACGTGCGCAGTCACACACACTCCAATGATGATAGTTTACAGCTGTATAGCTATCGTATTGTTGCAAACGTACAGGGTATAAATGGCAAGAAATTGGCTTATAGAAATCCGTTTTTCCTTCGCGGTAAGCTTTTTCTATAGCACATTTACACTGGCCTTGTTCATCGGTATAAGTGAAAACACATTCGTCACCATTTACAATCGAAGTAACAGGTTCACCGTCTGAATCGATATACGAAACACCCTGTTTTTTGATTACCTGTTTCGATTTGTCGGTTAAGTCATCCCATATTATTGGAAGCAATTCTTCAATTATCTTCACCTCATCTTCTTCAAGCGGTGCTCCATCATCACCCTCTATACAACAGATTCCTTTACAGGTATTTAAATCGCAAACAAAGCGCTGATCCAGCAGATCCAGACTTATTATGGTATCATCTATTTGAAGCATATTCTTCTATTTCACTAATCAAATTATAAAATTTTCGAAGGCGTTTGATCATCATGCCCTTTCAACACAGGCAAACTGATATGATATTTCACAGCCAAAACTCTGGTTATTATTACAGATGCTGCGCAAAATATCTGCATCAACACTGGCATAATTCCTATTTTGAAACATAGCAAATACACCAACCCACCCACTACGCAGGCCAAAGCGTAAATATCTTTTCTGAAAATAAGTGGTTCTTCGTTTATAAATATATCACGCGTAATACCACCGGCCGAACCGGTAATCATGCCCATCATTATTGCCACCCAAAAAGGAAAATGTGCTGCCAGACTTTTTTCAATCCCAACTACCACAAACAATCCTAAACCGATGGCATCGAAAATAAAAAAAGTATTTGTAAGCCGAATCACTTGCTTTCCGAGTAGAATCACAAAAACAAGTGCAAATCCTGTAACAACAAGATAAGAAGGCTGCAACATCCAAAACGGTGTAACATCCAACAATAAATCTCTCAGAGTTCCACCTCCGATAGCAGTAACTAATCCCACCACATAGGCACCAAACCAATCGAAACGCTTTGCCGAAGCCAAACGAATACCACTTATGGCAAATGCAAACGTCCCAGCATAATCAATTAAATCAATAAAATTCATTTTTTACATTGATTTTGAACAAAACTTCATATAAAAAGAAAGCGTATCAAATATAATTTTGATACGCTCCATTTATATTTTCAAAATACTATTTTTTAGCTGGAGTTGCTGGTGCTTTACTAGCTTCCGGAGTTTCACCAAAGTTTGGAGCTACTACTCCCGGTTCCGCCTTTTTAGCTTGCTGAGCTTGATCACTAATTTCAGATTGATTTGTAGTAGCCTCTTTTTTGTTATTGAAAGCAACTGTTGCAACTGAAAGTACTACAACAAAAGCAACCAATCCCCAAGTGGCTTTTTCGAGAAAATCTGTAGTTTTGCGAACACCCATAATTTGGTTAGAAGAAGAGAAACCAGCTGATAACCCTCCACCTTTTGAGTTTTGAACCAACACTAACAAAGTGAGCAATACTGAAGCAATAACAATTAAAATAGTAAGTAGAACGTACATAATAAGTTTTATTTTTTTGAATTTGATACAACTTTTTCCAAAAATCGAATTTGGTCTGCAAAGTAAACACTTTTTTTCGGATTATTCAAATTTAATCCCCTCAAAATGACAATCGCTTCATTGTATTTTCGTTCAAAAATTAATTTTTTGGCATTATCTTCCGTAAATTCCAAATTCTGAGGAGTCGGTTCATATGTCGAAATTGCTGGAACAACTTCAACTTCATTTCTGCATATTTCTATCGTAGAAATGGCCGTATCAACATCAACTGAATCTTTGTTGTTCAGAATTTTCAACGGAACGGTAGGAATAGTAACCAATGAACGTGCTGATTTGAGTTTATCGGCCAAATTTTTGAGCGATTGTCTCGTATCACCACCTTTCGATTCGACAACATTCAGCATATCAAAATAATCACCTCCGGATTTAGTGTTTTTTTCTCGACGGTAAGGCTCTACTGAGAGCATTTTTTCAGGATGAAAATAATAATACAACCACCGACGACTAGGAACAAACACAGTCGTAGTTTTCAAATTAGCATCGAAGTGAATACTATTCGATAATTGTAAGGACTTCGCCAATAAGATCCGTGAAGGCACAAAATAAGGGAATCGTTCAACCATTTCCTTCAAATCGGACACCTGCTGAGCGGCTACACTTTCAGGTTGCTTAACAAGAGAAATGAATGCGTCATGAGTCATAAGTTGATAATCGATATTTTAAAAACGTGTTGATATCGTTATAATTAATAATTACCACTTTGCTACCGTATCGTTGTAAATATTATCAACAATATCTGCAACCATTGTTTTTGCCAAATCTGCCTGAACCGCAGTCAACATGGTTGTACTAGGAAAAATTTGAGATGCTGAATAACTTTTTTCAAAATCGTCATCCGGATTTTTATTGTTTGTAAAACGCACCTTTACTGTTAAAGTCAGTTTAGTTTCAGCCGCATACGAATCAGTCCCGATTGCCATTGGAGTCAATTGATATCCGGTAATTTCACCTTCAATATGTAAATCGCCACCTTTTTTTACCATCTGCAATCGCGTTTGCTTGCTATAGACATCACGAAGTCCCTCGCCAAACACCTGTGTTAATGGAGGATACACCAACTCAGCCGTATTTGGAAAGTCGACAATCGAAATAGTTTTCGTCTTAGCATAGTCTATCGATGCCCCATTGAACTTGTACGAAATAGAACAAGAAACAACTATCAGCGACAGCATAACCAATACGATTAGAAACTCAATTTTAAATTTACTTTTTGTGGTTGTGTTCATTTAGTTTAATATACTATTTAATAATTCGGGAGCAACCTACTGTCATTCAATTCCATATTCTTTAATCTTGCGATAAAGTGTTCGTTCGGATATTTCAAGCTCATCGGCTGCTGTTTTGCGTTTCCCTCTGTGCTTTTCCAGCGTTTTTTTTATCATTTGCCGCTCCATATCTTCTAAAGTCAGTGGTGCCTGAGCATCCACGTCATGATACTCTTCCGCCACTTGAAAAGACTCTTCATCTTCAATATTGTTATATTTTTTCACCTCCAGGGTAGACAGATCGGATTTGAAGTCAACATTAGTTCCTGCGGGGGTAATTCTTGCGTCACCATGAGCTAGAATACTGGACGGATACAAAACCTCCTCAGTCCGTATTTCGGAATGTTGACCATTCATAATTTCATGAACAAGTTTTTTTAAATCGTTCATGTCTTTTTTCATATCAAATAACACCTGATACAATATTTCCCGTTCGCTGTTAAACGATTTATGTTCGCGCCCAGAGCCAGTAAACAAGGCCGGCAACCGCTCTATATCATCCTTTGGTAAATAAGAACGAAGAATCTGTGCCGATATTTCGCGTTGTTGCTCAATAACAGATATTTGCTCCGTTATATTTTTCAATTGACGAACATTACCATTCCAATAATAATTCGACAAAAGTATTTTGGCGTCTTCTGTCAGCTTTATAGAAGGCATTCTGTATTTCTCAGCAAAGTCTGAAGCAAATTTTCTAAACAGTAATACAATATCGTCTTTGCGCTCCCGCAGTGCAGGAACGGCAATTGGCACTGTATTCAACCGGTAAAATAAGTCTTCTCTAAACTTACCGTCCCGTGTTGCCTGCACCATATTTAAATTCGTTGCAGCCACTACCCGAACATTTGTTTTTTGTGTCTTAGAAGAACCTACTTTGATAAATTCACCTGCTTCCAATACTCGCAATAATCTTACCTGAGTAGAAAGTGGCAATTCACCGACTTCATCCAGAAAGATAGTACCACCATCAGCAACTTCAAAATATCCCTTTCTATCTGCTGTTGCCCCAGTGAATGAACCTTTTTCATGTCCAAACAATTCTGAATCTATAGTTCCCTCAGGAATGGCACCACAGTTTACGGCAATGTATGGTCCATGTTTTCGGTGGCTGTATTGATGAATAATCTGAGGAAAATTCTCCTTACCCACCCCACTTTCACCTGTTATCAGCACCGAAAGATCTGTCGGTGCCACTTGAACAGCTATATCAATTGCCCTATTCAGCAATTCTGATGTTCCAATTATACCGAATCGTTGCTTTACTGATTGTATTTCTAAGTGTTGCATAAGATAAAAAATAACAAAACTTTAATTATGGCATTAATACTCTGACAAAATTAGTAATAATAAGACAGAAAGAATGCATTATAAAAAAAAGAAGTAGAATTTCTTCTACTTCTCTTGTTTTATACAAATACTTAAAACTTATTTTTTCCCTTTGGTAGGTTTTGCTGGATTTTTAATGGCTTCAATTACTTTCTTTGCTAGAGCATTATTTGGGTCAATTGCCAATACTTTATTCCAGTATTGTATTGCTTGTGCGTTTGCATTTGATTTAAAGTAATAAATACCTAAATAGCTATAACAAGTAGTCAAAACAGAATTATATCTTACAGCATCTGTTTTTCCTTCAAGGAAAGTAGCAGTTTGTTCAAAAAATGGCTTTGCTAACCCTAAAGTTGTTTCTGGATCGAGTGCTGAATTTACTTGACCACGGTAGAAATTACCAAGATAATTATCAGGTTCTATTGAAGCTACAATCGTAAACAAGCTATCTGCTTTCAGTAAAGCAGTTTTTTTATTTACATCTGTTGTCGAATTTCCTAAACCATAGTATAATTTACCTAAATTTAAAATACTTGAAGCATCTTGTTTGTTAATTTTCAACAAGCTCATATATTTTTCATATGCTTTAATTGCACTTAAAGTATCATGTTTTTCCGCATACATATCAGAAATTTCTTTCATAAACCCTACTTGTGAAGAATCAACTTTTAAAGCTTTTTCGAATTGAGTAATGGCTAAATCATATTGTTTAGTATTTCTTAACGCTTGCCCATAATAAGTATAATCATAATAAGAAATCTCTGGTTTTTCAGATTTATTGAAAAATAAATCTGCAGCAACGAGTGCTTCATCGTAATTCTCCAATGCTACATTGTTATACATAGCCAATCTATTAAAAGCCGAATTTCTGGGTGCCTTCATTAAACCTATCTTTGCAACTTCCAATGATTTTGCATAATCTTTATTAAAAAATAATGTTGTAGTATATTTAGTCAAATCAAGAATATTCGAATTTCCTGTCTTTAAATAATTACCATATAATTCGGCAGCTTTTGCAAAATTGTTTGTTGAATAATAAATGTCGGCCAATTCCCGATCCACTAAAAGGAATGAAGGATCCTTTAGTTTCAAAACATTCAATTTATCAATAGCCAATGTCGTATTTACATTTTTATAGGCACGAGCGTATTTAATATATGCTTCTTTACAAGCATCATCATAATAAATAGCCATTTCGTAGTTACTACATGCACCACCGGTATTAGCTTTCGCTAACTCTATATCACCTAACAGCACATATACTGGTGCATATTTAGGTTTAATTTTTTTTGCTTGTTCTTGATAAAATACAGCCTTATCAAACGCACCGTTCACTAAAAACGCTCGTCCAGCAGCAATTATAAGGTCAACATTACCTTTATTGTTCTTTGCCTTTAGGGAATTATTAATTTCAACTTCAGCAACTTGGGGATTTGATTTAACCTTAAGCATAGACAAACCTACTGTATTTAAGGAGTTCAATGGATCAGCCACCAGCCCTTTATTAAAATACAAAGAAGCTGAGTCCAATTTATTTTCCACAAAGTAGATGTTACCTAAATAATAACAAACATCTGCATGATTTTCCTTACTCGTATTCAGTTCATCAAGTAGCAGAGATTTGGCAATCTCAGGAAAACCTGCATTATAATATGCAATTCCATGTGTAGTAGCAATATTTGCTGAAGAGATATTTACTACAAAACACATAGTAAAAATAAATGATAAGGAATAAAAGATACGTTTCATTGTAGCATGAATTTATAATCGTTAATTACTGTTCGTCTTTTACATTGACGATTCGAATTGGTTGAGTAGCGGGAACAAGACCCGATTTTAATATTATGCGTTGACCGCGGTCTGAGGTCAAAAATGTAGACAAACCAGTTGGTAATGTTCCTCTTGGATCGTTTAATATTATATAAACACTTCTTGTTAGCGGATAATAATCATAGAATAAATAAGCCTGAAATGGTTTATAACTATTTTCAATTGTTGCAGTAGTTCCTCTACTTACCGCCATTACCTTTATCGCGCTCTTGAAAGATAAATTAGCTGTATCCTTGCGATCGCCCAACCAATTTACTCCAATTACCCCAATAGCATTGGGAGTTCGAGACACAAAATCAATAACCTCTAAATTCGTAGTTTGTGCATTTAGATCTTTTGATAACGGTTTTCCATTACAAATTGAATCGATTGCATATCTAATTGTACTGGAATTTGGATTATCAAATACAACTTTAAATTTCCCTAGTTTAGATGTTGGATAGATATCTTTCCAATTAGTCACTTCGCCAGTAAGAATCTTCCTTAAATCACTCACACAAATTAATGAATCAGTATTCTGATTATTTACAATGAGTGCTATAGCATCTATTGCCAGTTTGTATGTATGAGGTGAAAAACTTTTACCTTTTAAAAAACTTTCTTCTTTCGAAGAAAGTGGGCGAGTAACAATACTTACTCGCACACTATCCTTCAATAAGCTATTTATTGCTTCTACCTCGTTTGTATACACAGGAACAATACCTGCTTTTGGAAACTGTGCTTCAAACACATCCAATTCTTCTTGAATGATGGGTTTAAAACTTTCGTCAACCGCAATCTTTATTACACCGGTTGTCAAAGTATCAGTTTTGCCATCTTTATTCTTTGTCTCACAAGAAAACAAAAACAGTGCCAATATAATAGGAGATAAAAACTTTAAACTTTTCATACTATTGTTGTAATCTAAATACTACAGGTAATGTATATCTAACATTTACATTTTCTCCATTTTGTTTACCCGGAATCCATTTTGGAAGTAATTTTACAACACGGATGGCTTCTTTATCACAAGAAGAGTCAAGTGAACGTAAAACAGTAACATCAGAAATTGCACCTGTTTTGGTAACAACGAATCCTAAAATTACTTTACCTTCAATACCATTTTCTTGAGCGATAACCGGATATTTAATGTTCTTACTTAACGTAGCCATTAATTCACCATCACCACCAGGAAAAGAAGGCATCTGTTCGATAACGTCCCAAATTTTTTCTGGTTCAACTTCAGTAACTGCAGCTTTTACGTCAGCAATATCCACAGTTCCGCCGGAAACTCCCTTAACATCAGCCACCGAAATCGCAACATTCGCTTTAGTAAGTTCTTCCTGACTCTTCATTTCGTCCTTTTCAGTTACTTCCTCGTCTTTTGCAATTACTGGTGCAACAAACTTGATAGAGCTCTTCAACGGTGGAGGAGGCTCAACTGGTTCTACTTTTTTGATGTCATTTTTCACCTCGGCTTTTTCTAAAGTTGACATTTTCATTACTTCAACATTAGTTTCTTTCAGCTTGGATTTTTCCATTATCTCAACAAGTTTTGGTACACTAAACGCGATAAGGGCTACAACAGTAACAATAATCATTGCAAGATTATGTCTTTTATTGGAGTCGCCACGCAATTGATAAGCACCATACGCTTTGTTTTTACCTTGAAATACGAGTTCACGCCATTCCAAAGAAGTTAAATCTATTTTTCCCATTTTCTTCTAGTTTTTAAGGATTTAACTTAGCATCACTGTTTTGTGTGAGAGCACCCTTCTTCTCGCGATTTTTGAGCAAGAACAATTCGGCAGGAGTAATCTTATCAATAACGTACTTTCCGATATTGCAAATTTGCATTTCATCAAGTGCATCGATAAGATTCATATACGTTGCCTTATCAGCTGCTTTAATAATAACAACAGGTGTGTTCTTACCATTTTTAATTTCCGCCACCTGATCCGTAAAATCCTTTTGAGAAATTTTAAGTTCAAGTTTCTTTTGTTTCAAAACATTTATTTTTGAAACAGCTTCAGTATTTCGTGACAATAATAATGTTCTTATTCCACTGGGTTTGTATGAACTCAATTTCAAAGAATTATAGTCTTTATAATCGGGTTGTCCTGTGTAGTAGAATATTGAATCTCCACCAGATAGTACCAAAGTTATAGCTTGAGACTGTTTTACTTTGGTTCTGTCTTCAGTTTTGATTTTGTCATCATTACTTGGCATATTTATCTCCATCGTTTGAGGCTTGCTCAACGATGTACACAGCATAAAGAATGTAATCAGCAACATATTCATATCCACCATGGGAGTAAAATCCACGTGAACACTCATTTTTTTCTGTTTGCTGCCGCCACCTTTTTTCTTTCCGCCGCCTTCGTTTGTTTGTAATTCAGCCATATTATTTTTTATATATTAATTAGCAGATTCTTTTTTCAAAGACGTAATAAGATTATATCTGTTTTCTCTCAAATCTTGAAGAGAATTCATCACATCTTTAATTACTTTATAAGGCGTTTTAGAATCCGCTTTAATCGCAATTCTCAAATCCGGATTTGTTGCACGAGCGCATCTAACCCAAGCTTTAAATTGATTATCTGTGCTATCGGTAGGTATACCATAATCCTTAAGGATTTCGTCCTGTTTTTCTGGCTTCAAGGCTAAAAAAGCCTTCATGCTTTTCATTGGAACTCCAAAAGTCTTTTGCAATTTAAATGTTTTAATTTCTTCCGGAGTAAAAGACATACCTAATTCACCACTCACTTTATTCAAGGTTTCTACCATATCGGCTTGCTTATCCAAACTCATAAATACCTTTCCCATTGGATCAATTAATATCTGTAGGATATTAGTATCGGGTATTTTGATTTCGGACACAGACGCAGGTGTTGCTACTTGTACGGGCTCTTTTTTCACGAACGTAGACGTTAACATGAAAAAAGTGAGCAGTAATACAGTAACATCACTCATCGCTGTCATATCGATAAGAGTACTCTTCCTTGCTACTTTTACTTTAGACATAGCATTTTATTTTTTACAGGAATGATTACTTGTGAGATGCAGCAAATGTTTGAACGATAGAAAAACCTACTTCGTCAATGCAATAAGTGATTGAATCAATTTTGCTAGTAAAATAATTATAAGAAACAACGGCTAAAGCACCTGTAGCAATACCAAACGCAGTGTTAATCAAAGCTTCAGAAATACCTGCAGATAGAGCTACTGAGTCAGTACCACCACCACCTGAAAGAGCAGCAAATGATTTGATCATACCGATTACCGTACCAAGAAGACCCATCAAAGTTCCTAAAGTTACAATTGTAGCAATGATTGGAAGATTTTGGCTCAACATAGGCAATTCTAATGCAGTAGCTTCTTCAACTTCTTTTTGGATAGCAAGAACTTGTTGTTCTTTGGATAAAGTTTTGTCTTCTTCTACTTCAGAATATTTGATTAATGTTGATCCTACAACGTTAGCAACAGAACCTTGTTGTTTTTCGCACAATACAGTAGCTCCTTTAATATCACCTTTTGATAAAGCCAATTTTACTTCAGCAACAAATTTTACTAATTTACCTTTACCTTGAGCTGCTCTGATAGCAAAGAAACGCTCAACACTTAATGCTAAAACTGTAAGTAATAAAGTTTGAATGATTGGTACGATAATACCACCTTTGTAAATCAAACCAAAGAAGTTTCCTTCAAGAGGGTGATTATTTGGATCGCCAGCAACGAAGTTTGCAGGGTTGCCTAACACAAATTTGTAAATACATACAGCAAGTACAAGGCAAGCTAGCATAACTAAACCTGATGATTTAATACCAGTAAATTGTTTACTTTTTTTTGGTTGTTTTTGTTTGTTTTCCATAACGTTTTTTTTAATTTTTTGATTATTTGATTTTTTTGATTTAATAATTCAATATTTACTTCTTCTAAATTACAGGTTTCATTATTTCTTCTAATATAATGATTATCTACAAATTTAAAACGCAGATAATTAAAATTTATCAGATGAAAGTCTTAAATATATTGGAAAAATTCTTCTTATAATTATTCACTTTTAGTATCATTTTACAAAAACGAGTGCAAAAATAGCAACAAAAAAATTATTTACTATCATTTTTGTGATTTTTATTTATAAATTAACCCAACTGTCTAGTTATCAACACATCCTAGATTGAATTAATTAAGATTTATTGATTGATAGTGTAGTATTATTTCATTTTTCTGCTTAGTGACCACAAATATAATCAATTCATTCACAAACTCAAGTCATTTAACAACATCTTTATCAATAAAAAAGCTTAATTAGAATTTAGTAATAAGCCAAATATAAAAACATAATAAAAAAAAATCAAAATAGTAGATAAAAAATAGATAGTATACACTTTATATACAGCGTATTAAATATTTATTGTGTTGATTTTAGTTAAACTTCAAACCAAAACTATAAATTTTGGAATAAAAGTTCTAATTTTGCACTGTTGTTTAAACAACTATATACAAACGAACTATTATGACCGAATTACATAACGATGAAGTATTTAGTATATTGACCGGCAAGATATCATCAGCCATCAATAGAACCTTTCTGCGTGCGTTCTCAAACCAGGGAATAGAAATAACCACCGAGCAATGGTCAGTACTTGCATGCTTATGGCAGAAGGACAAAGTAACACAACAGGCGTTGTGCAAGTTGACCTCTAAAGACAAACCGAGCATGACACGGCTAATAGATAAATTGGAAAATGCAAATTTGGTAACGCGTGTTTCTGATCATTACGACAGAAGAATCAATCTTATTCATTTGACAGAAACCGGCAATGCATTAGAGATTAAAGCCACAGAGATTGTAAATACCATTGCTTCGAAAACGTTGAGTGACATATCCACAGAAGAATTAAATATCGTAAGAACTGTTTTAAAGAAAATCATAAAAAACTTGTATTAATTTTTTTTAAACATATAGTTGCATATACAACTATTGTTTAATCAACATAATATATAAATATAAAAAAAGGTATGAAAAAAATCATTCTAACAGCATTAAGCTTTATTGTATGCTTTCCCATTTTTTCTCAGAAAGTATTACAATTAGCAGAATGCAGACAAATGGCACTGACCCATAACAAAAGTTTGCAAATGGCGGTAGAAAGCATATCGGCAGCTAAAGAGTTGAAAAAAGCAGCATTTACCCAGTTTCTACCAAATTTCTCGGCGAATGGCGCTTACACATGGAACCAAAAGAACATCTCCATGCTGTCTGAGGATGCCCTCTTGCCAATAGGGACTAAAATGGCAGATGGCAGTTTTGGTTTTTTACCAAGTCACGTTTCTAATGGGTGGAAAATGGACAACGGACAACTAGTTCCGCTAGATGCAAATAATCAACCATTTAATCCGAAGACAAATCCAGAAAAAATTCAATGGAAAAGCTACGCACTACTCCCCAAAGAAGCACTGGAGTTAGATATTAAAAATATTTTTGTTGGTTCCATTGGATTTGTGCAACCAATTTTCATGGGTGGGAAAATATTGGAGCTGTATCATTTAGCAAAATATGGAGAAAATTTAGCTGTTGCACAAAAAGACACCAAAGTAACCGAATTACTACTAGAAGTAGATGAAGCTTATTGGCGGATTGTATCGGTGGAAAACAAGGTAGCATTGGCAGGCGAATATCGTAGTTTGATTGCAAAAGTAGATTCTGACGTAGGTATTATGATTGAAGAAGGAGTTGCAACAAAATCGGAAGCCCTTAAAATAAAAGTAAAACTAAACGAAGCTGAGATTGCACTAACTAAAGCCGAAAATGGTTTAAACCTATCGCGGATGGCATTGAACGAATTATGCGGCATTCCATTGGACGAAACATATAAATTAAGTGATACAGATTTGTTATCTGAAACTACTATTACAAAAATAATTCCGGTTGAAGAAGCCATTTCGAACCGTCCAGAAATTGCAGCATTGAAACAAGTAGAAAAAATGGCCATTTCGAATGAAAGAATTATGCTATCGCGATTTATGCCAAACATTGGACTGACTGGGAATTATTTATTTTCAAATCCTAACTCGTATAATGGTTATGAAAATAAAATAGGTGGAATGTTCACGTTCGGGCTTGTTGCTAACATACCGTTATTTCATTTCGGTGACAGATTTCACACACTAAATGCAGCCAAGTTTCAACACAAAATAGCAACGCTACATGTGGAAGAAATTTCAGAAAAAATGAAACTTCAAATAAAACAGTCATCTTACAAGGTAGCCGAAAGTCAGAAAAAACGAAGTGCTACAGAGCATAACATTGCACAAGCTGAAGAAAATCTTCGCTACGCAATAGAAGGATTCGAAGCTGGCGTTATCACCTCAACCGATTTACTCGGCGCGCAAACGGCATGGCTATCGGCCAAATCAGAAAATATTGATGCAAATATCGACGTAAAACTCTGCAATTTATACCTTGAGAAATCACTGGGGACTCTGAAAGCTCCAGTATTGAACAACACAAATAAATAAACTTACAAATACACTACAATGAAAAAAAAGAATAAAGATTTAAGAACTGGCTTAATAGCATTAATAACAGTAGTGATTTTAATATTCATTGTCGGTTTAATCATAAACCGTCCGGAGCGTATCATTATTCAAGGAGAAGCAGATGCTTCTGAAATACGTATTTCAGGAAAAATAACGGGACGTGTTCATCAATTTAACGTAGAAGAGGGTTCGCATGTAAATGCGGGTGACACATTGGTAACAATTGACAGTCCTGAACTATCGGCCAAACTGGAACAGGCTAACGCCGCCGAAAATGCGGCACAAGCACAAAACAAAAAAGCGATAAAGGGGGCACGTAAAGAGCAGATTATGGGTGCTTTCGAAATGTGGCAAAAAACGCAAGTTGGTGTAGATATTTCAAAGAAATCGTACGACCGAGTTCAACGTTTGTTTGACAAAGGAGTAGTAACCGCACAAAAACGCGACGAAGCCGAAGCGCAATACAAAGCTGCCGTGGCCACTGCTAATGCCGCAAAATCACAATACGACATGGCTAGAAATGGAGCCGAAAGTGCAGACAAAGAAGCTGCGCTAGCCTTGGTGGATAGAGCTAGGGGCGCTGTAAACGAAGTAAAATCGTATTTCAATGAAATAACACTTACTGCTCCTATTGATGGCGAAGTAACAGATGTATATCCAAAAAAAGGTGAATTGGTAGGTGCAGGTGCACCAATAATGAGCATTGTAGACCTAAACGACATTTGGTTTACTTTTAATGTCCGCGAAGATTTACTTGGCGAACTCAAAATGGGTAAAAAATTCAGTGTAAAAGTTCCTGCTTTGAGTAATCAAATTGTAGAAGTAAAGGTAAACTACATTAAAGCACTGGCTTCGTACGCCACATGGAAAGCAACTAAAACTACCGGTCAGTTTGATGTAAAAACATTCGAAGTGAGAGCACGTCCAACATCTAAAGTTGTGAATCTACGTCCCGGAATGACAGCATTGTTTGAAGAAACTATTAAATAAGTCGAACTAATCTTCTCTAAATAAACAGTCAACACAAACAACATGTCAAACATATTTTTTACAGAATTAACAGCTGCACTAAAGCGAGAACTGAAACGAATGGTCGGTCGACCTATCTATTTCATTTCGACCTTTATTATAATGACATTTTGTTATGTATTCTTTTTGACTTTTTTCAACGAAGGTCAACCAAACAAAATGCCTATTGGCGTGGTAGACCTAGACAATTCATCTTTATCACGTCAGTTTGTGCGGAATTTAGAATCTACGCAACAAGTAAAAATAGTGATGCGATTGAACAGTCATAAGGAAGCACGTGAAGAGATGCAACTGGGAAATATTTATGCATTCGTCGAAATCAAACACCATTTTTCAAATGATGTCATCTATAACAAGCGACCTCCAATTACCTTTTATATAAACGATGGTTATCTAATAGCAGGTTCGCTCATTGCAAAGGATATAACTTATATGAGTGTTGCAACATCGATAGGAATGCAACGAAAAATATTACGCGCAAAAGGATTAGACGAAACCAGAATAAAAGGGATTATTCAACCTATTGTCATGGACACACACTTGATTGGAAACCCTTGGGCAAATTATGGCACCTACCTACTAAATGTAATTTTACCAGGCATGCTACAAATAATGGTGCTAATGATGACTGTCTTCCCAATTGGTGTAGAGTACAAAGAACGCACTACCCGAGAATGGCTCTCAAACTCTGGTAATTCAATGTTCCCAGCATTAATAGGAAAATTATTGCCTTACACAGTCATCTTCACAATTTTTGGATTTATAGGTAATATCCTTCTTTACAAATACATGCGATATCCGTTAAATTCGAGCATTGGTTGGTTGTTTTTGGCTACCTTCTTATTAGTTCTATCGTCGCAATCTGTAGGAATACTTTTTATAGGAATTACACCAGTATTGCGCGATGGGGTAACATTTGCAGGACTCTTTGGAACACTAGGAATTACATTTGCAGGTTCAACATTTCCTATTGAGCAAATGCCAGCAGGAACACGAATCCTAAGCGATTTATTTCCTATACATCATTATTTCAACATATATGTAGACCAAGCTCTAAATGGAGCTAAGATTCACCATTCATTTATTTCATATATCGCCATGCTTTCATTTATGATTTTGCCACTGTTTGTCTTCTTTCGTCTAAAAAATGCGGCAATAAGTCAAAACTACCCAACTAAATAAGTTTAATAATGAGTATTCCAACAAAATTGACGAAGCGCAGAAAAATTGTCTCTATATTTAAAGACACGTTAAATGTGCTAAAAATAGAATTCCAAACACTATTTAAAGATCGTGGTGTAGTCATCATGTTGGTATTGGCGCCACTCGCTTACCCCATACTTTATTGTAGCCTCTATAAAAACGAGACATTGATAGATGTGCCGATTGCGGCAGTGGATTGCTCGCGAAGCGGGCAATCCAGAGAATTATTGAGACATATCGACGCCACACAAAACGTAGAAATAGAAAGCAGATTCAGCACATTGGCAGAAGCTAAAGATGCTTACATTAACAAAAAAATTCACGGTGTGGTATATATTCCTTCAGACTTTAGCAAAAAATTAGCCAGAGGAGAGCAAACAACAGTATCTATTTATTGCGACATTAGCAGTTTTATGTACTATCGAATTATAAATCAGGCCTGTAGCAATTGTATTTTAGCAATGAGTAATGAGATTCAAATAGAATGCTTAAATGCAAACGGCATAACCGGACAGTCGGCTACAATTATCTCTAGTCCGATTCCTTATAATGGCGTTATATTGTACAATGAAGGCGCCGGTTTTGCAAGCTTTTTAATGCCTGCAATTCTTATTCTTATCATCTTTCAAACTCTTTTTCTCGGCATTGGTATGATTGCTGGCACTTCGCGCGGTGAAAACAGATTTCATGTTCTTGTAAGTTCTACAGTTCACAGAGGTGGCACGTTGAGAGTAATAATCGGTAAAAGTATATGCTACTTTACATTGTATGCCGCCTGGTCGTTTTTCATTTTGTCCATCACCCCCAGACTATTTAATTTACCGCACATTGGAATTCCGTGGGATGTTATGATGCTAATGGTACCCTTTCTTTTGGCGACTATTTTCTTCTCCATGACCGTATCTGTGTTTCTTCCACATCGTGAAACAGGAATGGTGATTTTTATGTTTATGACACTTATTCTTCTATTTTTGAGCGGAGTATCATGGCCACAATCCAACATCAACGGATTCTGGAGAGCATTTGCGTGGATATTTCCATCCACGACAGGAGTTCAGGGCTATATTAAAATCAATACACTTGGAGCTGATTTATATCATATTTCTTTCGAATACGTCAGTTTGTGGATACAAACATTTATTTATTTTGGAACTACCTGTTGGGCATATCATTGGCAGATAACAAAAAGCAGCAAAAATGTTAGTCAACTTGAAGAAGAATCTGACATATTATAGTATTCGAATAAACCATTATAAAAAAAAATAAAGCTAAACAGCGAGTGTCTTTTATTGACAACAGTTGTTTAGCTTTATTTTTCAAAAGTCACACTGAACATCTAATTTTAGACTGAACTATCATTACATTATCCGACTTACAAACCGACAAAAAGTTCACCTTTAAACATTAATATAGCATAATATAATATAATTTCGATTAACACTTGTTTGGTTTAAAAAATATAGTTATCTGGCTCTAAACATTTTAATCCAATTGCAACCTCGAGATTACAAAAATACGGAGACTGGCTTCTGAATGGATTTTAACCCGAAAAAAGTCTGTAGTTAGAAAAAAAAGTTGTTCCTTTGCACCGTTTTTTAGGCAAATTAAATTCATTCATTATATATGAGCAGTTTATCGCTATTTCTAGTAGTTCTACTTACAGGACTAACGTTGGTTATCGCCGGTTTAGGCATAGCCATTTTATTAGCTCCATCATCATTTAATCTTCAAAAAGGTGAACCATACGAATGTGGAATTCCAACACATGGTACATCTTGGATGCAGTTTAAGGTAGGATATTACCTTTATGCTATCCTCTATTTGATGTTTGATGTGGAAGCAATTTTCCTTTTCCCTTGGGCTACAGTTGTACGCAATTTAGGGATTCAAGGATTGTATAGTATAATATTTTTCATAGTTATTCTGGGTCTGGGCTTAGCCTATGCTTGGAAGAAAGGAGTATTGAAATGGATGTAAAAAATATCAACATAAAAGGAATCCCATCATCAGAATTTAATGATAATGAATACCTTGAAGGCTATTTGAAAGAACTTGAAGCCAATGGAGTGAATGTTGTGTTAAGCAAGATTGACGAAATGATTAATTGGGGACGTTCTAATTCAATATGGCCATTAATATATGCTACAAGTTGTTGTGGTATTGAGTTCATGTCTACTGCAGCTGCTCACCACGACATTTCTCGTTTTGGTATGGAGGTTACACGTAACAGTCCACGCCAAGCAGATTTAATGATTGTAGCGGGCACAATGGTTCATAAAATGGCACCGCTTATTAAGCGTGTTTACGACCAAATGGCAGAACCAAAATATGTAATTGCAATGGGTGCATGCGCTATTTCTGGAGGTCCATTTGTAAATTCGTACCATGTGGTGAACGGCGTTGATCAAATTATTCCGGTAGATGTTTATATTCCGGGTTGCCCTCCCCGCCCTGAGTCGCTATTTTACGGTTTAATGCAATTGCAACGCAAAATTAAATTGGAAAAATTCTTAGGGAACAAAAAGAGATAAATGACTACGGCGTTATCAATAACATTCCTATTTATGACAATTTAAGAAAGAGTAAGACATTTAACTTTAGACATTAGACGACAAATAAAGAAATGGAAAACATAAAAAAGGTAATTCTAAATACTGTACCTGAAGCCCTAATTGAAGATAAAAAAATTCTTACGGTTACAGTAGAACCAAACAAACTGCACCAATTAGCTAAAACATTGCGCGATAACAGCACTTTGCCTTTTGATATGTTGGTAAAATTGATTGGAATGGATTGGGGCGAAAAATTAGGTGTAATTTACCTTCTTTCTTCGTCAACAGACCTTTCGAAAGAACTGGTTTTGAAAACAGGAACTACCGACAGAGAAAACCCTTTGCTATACACAGTTACTGATCTATTCGAAACCGCACATTTCAACGAGCGCGAAGTTTATGCGTTGTTGGGCATTCGGTTTATCAATAATCCGGATATGCGTAAGTTCTTCCTGAATAGCGATTGGGTAGGTTATCCATTGCGCAAAGACTACGATGCCAATCCTGAGTTAAATAAACTATCGCTGGAGAGTAAAAAAATAATTGACATCGCTCCACGCATCATGGAAGTGGATGGGAAGTTAGTAGAAGAAACTGTGGATATATTTGGTAAGGATGATTATATAATCAATATCGGGCCTCAGCATCCTTCTACACACGGTGTAATGCACTTTCGTACCTCATTAGATGGTGAGATTGTAAGGAAAATTGATGTTCACAGTGGATATATCCATCGTGGAATTGAAAAACTTAGCGAAAATCTCACTTACCCACAAATACTTCACTTCACAGACCGTCTGGATTATCTTTCAGCCAACATCAACCGTCATGCCTTGTGCATGTGTGTGGAAAAAGCTGCTGAAATAGAAGTACCAGAACGTGCACAGTATATCCGTACCATCATGGATGAGTTGAATCGTATCGACTCTCACTTATTGGCATGGGCATGTCAAACCAACGATTTGGGTGCCACTACTGCCTTTATTTATGGAATGCGTGAACGTGAAATTATTCTTCATATTTTCGAAAAAACATGTGGTGGACGTTTAATTATCAATCAAAATGTGATTGGTGGTGTTATGTTCGACATTTATGATGATTTTCAGAAAGATGTAAAATCATTTATCCCTTACATGCGTGAGAAACTGGTTGAATACGACCGTTTCTTCTCTCACAATGTGATTGCATTGGGACGTATGATTGGAATCGGTGTTATGTCTAAAGAAGATGCTATCTCCTACGCTGTAACCGGCCCTGCTGGTCGTGGTTCGGGTTGGTCGTGCGATATTCGTAAACATCAACCGTACTCGATGTATAGCAAGGTTGATTTCAAGGAAATTATTCGTACCGAAGGAGACTCGTATGCACGCTACATGAACCGTTTGGATGAGATTGAAGAATCATTACACATTATTGAACAATTGATTGACAATATTCCGGAAGGCGAAGTGCTGACTAAAACAAAAGCGATTATCAAACTTCCAGTAGGAGAATATTTTCAACGTATTGAGGCTTGTAGAGGTGAATTTGGAGTTTATATCGAAAGCCGTGGTGACAAAACTCCTTTCCGCATGAAATTCCGTTCACCTTCAATGGCTTTGGTTTCAGCAATGCCGTTGATTTGTAAAAACGAAAAAATATCCGACTTTATCGGCATTGGTGGTTCGATGGACTACGTAATTCCTGATATTGACAGATAAACGGTTAGCTGCCCAATGGCAGTATAACTAAAGATTTCAGAGCAGAAAACTATATAAAATCAAGACCGAGTGCAGGCAACTGTAAATCGGTGACATTAGAAAACAAAATATATGTTGTCAAATTATTCACAACCATTAGAATTTACAAAACTCTTAGGCTGGCTAGACACTACTCTTAAAGCTAATATGCCTGAGGTTTGGGCAAACTTAATTGAGTTTGTTATTGTGGCCGTTGCCTTCTTGACTGCTTATGCAGTAATTGCGTTGATTCTTATTTATGCCGAACGTAAAATTACCGCCTTTTTCCAAGCGCGTTTCGGACCAAATCGTGTAGGCAAATTTGGTATTTTCCAAAGCGTTGCCGATATGGTAAAGATCTTATTGAAAGAGATTATTCATATCAACAATGTAGATAAATTCCTTTTTTACGCAGCACCATTCTTTATGATTGTGGCTTCGATGTTAACTTTTGGAGCTATTCCTTTTGGAAAAATGTTGCACGCAGTAGATTTCAACATTGGTGTGCTTTACGTTACGGCAGTATCTTCACTTGGAATTATTGGTGTACTTTTGGCCGGATGGTCTAGTAACAACAAATATTCGATGATTGGTGCAATGCGAAGTGGAGCTCAATTTGTAAGCTACGAACTATCTGCCGGATTTGCGTTAATGACTATCGTTGTTTTGACTGGCACAATGTCGTTTTCGGAAATGATTGCTAAACAGGAGTTTTGCTGGAATATCTTTAACGGTCACATTTCATCCATAATAGCATTTGTCATCTACTTGATTTCTGGGCATGCTGAAACCAATCGTGGACCTTTCGATTTACCGGAAGCTGAATCGGAACTAACAGCCGGTTACCACACCGAATACTCAGGATTACAATTTGGATTTTTCTATCTAGCTGAATACTTAAACATGTTTATTATTGCTTCTATTGCCACAACCGTATTTTTGGGTGGTTGGATGCCAATTCAAATTCATGGTTTAGATGCTTTCAACCAAATAATGTGGTACATTCCTTCGTATGCTTGGTTCTTCGGAAAAACAGCAGTATTAATCTTCTTAAGCTTATGGGTTCGTTGGTCATTCCCACGTTTACGTATCGATCAATTATTGAACCTCGAATGGAAATATCTATTACCAATCAATTTGGTAAACATTCTGGTAATGGTAATACTTGTTTTATCGGGTTTAACATTGACTGACTTATTTCCAAGTTTATTCTAATAAAAGAAGCTAAGAAGTAAGTAAGTAATTTTCATATTATCACATTGAAAAGACATTATACAAAATGGAATCTATAGTAAATTATTTTAAAGGTTTATTCACTGGTATCAAGTCATTGCTCGTTGGCATGAGCGTTACCTGGAAGGAGTTGTGGACAAAAAAAGTAACACAACAATACCCTGAGAACCGTGACACCTTAGTTATTTCAGATCGCTTTCGCTGTGAATTGACCATGCCACACGACGAAAATAACGAACACGCTTGTACAACTTGTGGTATTTGCCAAATGAACTGCCCGAACGGCACAATTTCGGTTGTTTCAAAAATGATTGAAACAGAAGATGGCAAAAAGAAAAAGATTCTTGACACATACACTTGGGATTTAGGAATGTGTACTTTTTGTAATCTCTGCGTTATCACTTGTCCTTCGGATGCTATCAAATTCAACAATCAGTTCGAAAACGCAGTATTTACTCGTAGCAAACTGGTTCAAACATTAAATCACGAAGGTTCCAAAATGAGAGAGAAAAAGAAAGAACCTATAGCTCCTAAAGGAGAATAAGCGTTCGGTTTTCAGGAAGTTTCAATATCGTATATAATTTCATAATTCTAACTAATCAACATCCCTTTTTGGGGGCTTGGGGTCATATGGCACAACAAATTATATTTTTCATCTTAGCGGCAATGATTGCTGTTTTCTCTGTAATGGCGGTTACTTCTAAACGCATTATTCGTTCAGCAACCTATTTACTTTTTGTATTGTTGGGTACTGCAGGATTATATTTATTGTTAGGATATCATTACCTTTTTGCTGTTCAAATTGCAGTATATGCGGGTGGTGTGATGGTGTTATTTATTTTTGCCATTCTCCTCACCAACCGGCCAGGTGAAAATGTAAAGGCTGAGCGCAAAGATCGACGCATTGCAGCAGGTATCACTTCGCTTGCTGGTTTGGCATTCTGCGGACACATTATTTATTGGAATGTGAACAAAATATATACACTAGTTACTCCCGCCGAGCAAAAAATTCAGGACATTGGGCTTACCTTGATGGGAACAGATAAATACCAATACTTGCTTCCTTTCGAATTTATCAGCGTACTGCTCTTAGCTTGTATTGTAGGTGCTATTATGATTGCACGTAAAAGATAAAAACGAGTAAACAAGTAGAAAAGTAAACGAGTTAATTGCAGTCAACTGTCAACTAATAACTATCAACAATCAACTAAAAATATATGGGTGATTTATTTATAAACTTTTTTTCAAATCCAGTACCAATGGAAGCATATCTGGGCGTAAGTCTGATTATGTTTTTTGCTGGAGTGTATGGCTTTTTATCACGAAAAAGCTTACTAATGATTTTAGTATCAATAGAATTGATGCTAAATGCTGCTGACATCAACTTTGTAGTTTTCAACCGCTACCTGTATCCTGGGCACATGGAAGGTTTCTTCTTCACGCTTTTTGCCATAGCAATTGCAGCTTGCGAAACAGCCGTAGCAATCGCCATTATTATTAATATTTATCGTAATTTGACCTCTGTTGAAGTAGGTGAATTAGACGAGATGAAAGAATAGTTTTATTAATTTACAATTAATAATTCATAATTTATAATTACAGAATATGCAATATACATTATTAATCGTTTTACTTCCCCTAATTAGTTTCATTGTTTTGGGACTAATGGATTCGAAATGGAAGCCACAGGTGGCCGGAATAATTGGTACTACTGTACTGGGCATTATCACGGTACTTTCATACATCACCGCATTCGAGTATTTTTCGTTCCACAAAATCAATGGTGTTTACGAAAAATTAATTCCATTGCATGTTGAATGGATTCGCTTCACTCAGTACTTACATATCGACCTGGGCATTTTACTGGATCCGATCTCAGTAATGATGTTGGTGGTAATCACTACGGTATCGTTGATGGTAAATATTTACAGTTTGAGCTACATGCATGGTGAAAAAGGATTCCAACGTTATTATGCGTTCCTTTCACTCTTCACCTTTTCAATGTTGGGATTGGTAATTGCTACCAATATCTTTCAAATGTACCTTTTCTGGGAATTAGTGGGTGTTTCGTCTTATCTATTAATCGGATTTTATTACACAAAACCATCGGCAGTGGCGGCTTCGAAAAAAGCGTTTATCGTTACTCGTTTTGCCGATTTAGGTTTTCTAGTAGGTATTTTATTCCTTTCTTTCTATACTAAAACTTTCGATTTTGGCGTTCTGACCTCGGGCAATGCAAGTATTTTTGCCAGCACAGTAGGAGTTTCATTTATGGGAGTCTCTGTAATGAGCTGGGCAATGGGTCTGATTTTTATTGGAGGTGCCGGTAAATCGGCCATGTTCCCTTTACATATCTGGTTACCAGACGCAATGGAAGGTCCAACACCAGTTTCTGCATTAATTCATGCTGCTACTATGGTTGTTGCTGGTGTATATTTAGTAGCTCGTCTATTCCCTGTTTACGAGTTTTACGCACCTGACGTTTTGCATGGTATAGCCTATGTTGGTGCGTTTACATCGCTATTTGCAGCAGTAATCGCTTGTGTTCAAACAGATATAAAACGTGTATTGGCATTCTCTACCATTTCTCAAATTGGGTTTATGATGGTGGCACTTGGTGTATCGGGTTACGGTAGTCACGAAGGCCTTGGATATATGGCTTCTATGTTCCACTTGTTTACTCACGCAATGTTCAAAGCATTGCTGTTCCTTGGAGCCGGTTCAGTTATTCACGCTGTACACAGTAATGAAATGAACCACATGGGTGGACTTCGAAAATATATGCCCATCACTAACTGGACATTCTTGATTGCATGTTTGGCAATCGCAGGTATTCCTCCATTCTCAGGCTTCTTCAGTAAGGACGAGATTCTTTCAGCTTGCTATGAATTCAGCCCATACATGGGAGCTGTAATGACTTTCATAGCCGGTTTGACCGCATTTTATATGTTCCGTCTATATTTCAATATATTCTGGGGCAAAGAACAAAAACATGCTCATACACCACACGAATCGCCTTTTGCAATGGCATTCCCATTGGTTTTCTTAGCAGGTGTAACTTTAGTAGCTGGATTTATTCCTTTTGGACATTTTGTAACCAGCGATTTAGCTAATTACGATATTCATTTAGACTATACTGTTGCAGGAATAAGCGTTGGCGTAGCTATTTTGTCTATCGCATTGGCAACCATCATGTACCGAAAAGAAAGTGAAGCTCCAAAGAAACTGGCAACTACTTTTGCTGGACTACACAAAGCAGCAAGCAATCGTTTTTATGTTGATGAAGTGTATCTTTTTATCACGAAGAAAATTATTTTCAATTTGATATCCACTCCAATTGCTTGGTTCGACCGTCACGTTATCGATGCTACAATGGATGGCTTTGGAGGAGTTACCCAATGGACTTCAACCAGAATTAAAAGTCTGCAATCGGGTCAGGTACAACAATATGCATATGTTTTCTTATTAGGAACACTTTTAATTGCAGGATTGGTTTACTTTATTCATTAAACGAGTAGACAACTCAAATCACTTAACATAATTCAACAGTTCAACGATTTATTAAATATTCAGATATGAACTTTTTATCCTTATTCGTTCTCATACCAGCTTTAATGATGATAGGCTTATTTGTTTCTAAAAGCAGAAAGCAAATTCAGTTTATTATGGCTACAGGAGCTATTCTTTTAGTAATCATGTCGGCCGTAGTAACCTATATGTACCTTACAGAACGTGCAGCAGGTAATGTAGCCACGATGCTTTTCACTGCCGACACAGTTTGGTATGCTCCGTTCAATATTCACTATTCAGTAGGTATAGATGGAATTTCGGTAGCCATGCTGTTACTTTCCTCTATCATTGTTTTCACTGGTGTATTTGCTTCATGGAAAATTGATCCACTACCAAAAGAATTTTTCTTATGGTACAGTCTTTTATCCATCGGAGTATATGGTTTTTTCATTTCCATAGATTTGTTTACCATGTTTATGTACTACGAGATAGCCTTGATCCCAATGTATTTGCTTATCGGGGTTTGGGGAAGTGGTAAAAAAGAATACGGTGCTATGAAGCTTACCCTTATGCTTATGGGTGGTTCGGCTCTTTTGCTTGTAGGAATCTTAGGTATTTACTACCAATCGGGCGCTACCAGCATGAATATTTTAGAAATTGTAAAAACAAACATTCCAATTCAGGCACAATACTATCTTTTCCCACTTACATTTATTGGGTTTGGAGTGTTAGGCGCCATGTTCCCTTTCCACACATGGTCTCCCGACGGTCATGCCTCCGCTCCTACCGCAGTATCTATGCTTCACGCAGGAGTATTAATGAAGTTAGGGGGTTACGGTTGTTTCCGCGTTGCTATTTACCTAATGCCACAAGCTGCACAAGAATTATCATGGATTTTCCTTATTCTTACCGGTATTAGCGTTGTATATGGCGCATTCTCTGCCATTGTTCAAACTGACTTAAAATATATCAACGCCTATTCTTCTGTTAGTCACTGTGGGTTAGTACTTTTCGCAATCTTAATGTTGAACCAAACAGCTATGACAGGTGCGGTAATGCAAATGTTATCGCATGGTCTGATGACTGCACTCTTCTTCGCATTAATTGGAATGATATACGGAAGAACACATACTCGTCTTATCACCGAAATGGGTGGATTGATGAAAGTGATTCCTTTCTTTGGTGTGAGTTATGTAATTGCCGGTTTGGCTTCATTGGGCTTGCCGAGTTTGAGTGGTTTTGTTGCCGAAATGACCATTTTTGTTGGAGCATTTCAAGAAACAGACACATTCCACCGCGTTTTAACCATCATGGCTTGTACATCGATTGTAATCACAGCAGTTTATATCTTGCGTGTTGTAGGTAAAATTCTTTATGGTGCTATTCAAGACAAAAATCATGAACATTTAGATCCTGCTACATGGTACGAACGTCTTTCGGTAGTAACTCTTATCGCAGCTATTTTTGCAGTTGGGTCAGCGCCATTCTGGATCTCGAGCATGATTAGCGACAGTGTGATACCGGTTATTACACAATTAGCCAAGTAGAAACCCTAAAGTCCCCTTCAGGGGACTTCAAGACCAAGTTTATAAAAAATAAATTCACATAAGACAGTTGCCTGGAGACCAGAGACTGAAGACTAAAGACAAAAATATGGATTACAGTAGTTTTTTACAAATGAGAGAAGAGTTTTCGCTCTTGGCAGTGATGGTTTTCCTTTTGGTTTACGACATATTTGCCAGCGAAAAAGCACTTCGGTATTTTCAACCAATAGCTTTGGTGTTATTTGCTGTGCACACTTTGCTCAATTGCGTACCATGCGAAGCATTTGATGTAGCTGGTGGCATGTTCCAATATGTACCAATGCAAACGTACGTAAAAACCATTCTCAATATTGGAACTTTAATCATTTTACTTCAAGCACACAAGTTCTTGAATGAAGATACTAACCGTATCAAACGTGGTGAATTCTATTTCCTGACCTTTTCTACATTGCTAGGAATGTACTTTATGATATCAGCAGGAAACTTCCTTATGTTCTTCATCGGACTTGAAACAGCTTCTATCCCAATGGCTACACTGGTTGCTTTTGATAAATACAATAAGAAATCGGCCGAAGCAGGTGCAAAATATATTCTTTCTGCTGTTTTTGCGTCAAGCATTTCGCTGTTTGGCATGTCGTTAATTTACGGAACAACAGGCACCTTGTACTTTAATGATATTGCACCACTTTTTACAGGTACTCCACTTCAACTATTAGCATTTGTGCTTTTCTCTGTTGGATTGTTCTTTAAAATTTCGTTGGTTCCTTTCCATCTTTGGACTCCAGACGTTTACGAAGGTGCACAGACAAATATTACCTCTTACCTTTCTGTAATTTCAAAAGGTGCAGCGGTATTTGTGCTGTTCACTTTACTGGTAAAAGTCTTTGTTCACATTATTGCCGATTGGCAACCTATTTTGTACGGACTAGCAGTGGTGAGTATTACAATTGCCAACTTGTTTGCGATCCGTCAACAAAATCTGAAACGTTTCTTAGCATTCTCGTCTATCTCGCAAGCTGGTTACATTCTCCTTGCTATCATAAGCGGAACTGCTTTAGGTATGGCTTCTTTGGTTTATTTTGTGCTCGTGTACATGTTCTCCAACCTTGCTGCTTTCGGTGTAATTTCGGTTATTGAACAAAAAAGTAAAAAGATTTTGATCTCTGATTATGATGGTCTTTATCAAACCAATCCAAAGTTAAGTTTTGTGATGATGATTGCCTTATTCTCATTAGCAGGTATTCCCCCATTTGCCGGATTCTTCAGCAAGTACTTTATCTTCTCAGCCGCAGCTCAACAAGGATTCTACGTATTAGTTTTCATAGCATTGTTGAATACTATCATCTCACTTTACTACTATTTGTTGGTGGTAAAAGCGATGTTTATTAATGCTAATGAAGCTCCAATCGAAACAGTAACAAGCGATGTACCTGCTAAAATTAGTTTTGTACTTTGTACAGTTGGCATATTGGTAGTAGGTCTGATTAGTACTATCTACAATCAGATTGCCCTATTTAGTTTCGGGATATAAGACTAAAACATATTTGCCCATGGGCAACAAAAACCCGCTGTAAGCTAAAACTTGCAGCGTTTTTTTGTTTGGGAAATTCTTATCTACTTACAATCTTCTTATTACCTTTGCATCTCAAATCTATAAAACAACTAAAATGACATATCTCCGCAAACCAGATTGGTTGAAAACCAAACTACAAACAAACCCGCAATTTGTACATGTACATAACATAGTAAAAGAACACGGGTTACACACCATTTGCACAAGTGGCAAATGCCCTAACATGAGTGAATGTTGGAATAAAGGAACAGCTACCTTTATGATTTTAGGCGAAATCTGTACCCGTTCTTGCGCTTTCTGCAATGTGATTAGTGGACACCCACTTGCAATTGACTCTTATGAACCTGGAAAAGTAGCCGAATCAATTAAGTTAATGAACCTCAAACATGCCGTTGTAACATCAGTCGACCGTGACGATTTAGCCGATGGTGGAGCAACACATTGGGCCAAAACAATACGAGCCATAAAAACCGTAAATCCAAGCACCACACTGGAGGTATTAATACCCGACTTTGATGGACGAACAGGACTAATAGATATTATTATTGCTGAAAGACCTGATATTATTTCTCATAATTTAGAAACTGTTCGAAGCCTGACACCTGGAATTCGCACTAAGGCAAAATACGATACAAGCTTGAGTGTTTTAGCTCATATTGCTTCAAAATCTGTAGTAGCAAAGACAGGAATTATGCTCGGACTTGGTGAATCTGAAGAGGAAATTCTTACTCTAATGGATGATGCTTTGAAAAATGGATGCTCTGTATTGACTATCGGCCAATACATGCAACCATCACGACATAACATCTCTGTAAAAGAATACATAACTCCCTCTAAATTCGAAGAATACAAGCAAATAGGATTAAAAAAAGGATTCAGGATTGTAGAAAGTGCACCACTTGTAAGATCATCTTATTGTGCTGAAAAACATGTATAAAAGCCGGAAAGTTCAGCACCCAAATCTGATAGCATTTTTCAATATTTAAAAATGAATTCGATAATAAAATGATAAATTTTATTATCGAATTTTTAATATGTTATATATTCAATCATATGAAAAATATTTTTTATATATTTTTCAACCTAAAATTTAATTAAAGTCAGCGTTGAATGGACATAAATGCACTTTGGAATGATTACAAATGTGAAATATATATAAATAATGCCCATTTCGTTAATAAAACGCATATTCAATAGTTTGTTATCTCAAAATATCAACTATATTTGCAAGTGAAATCTAGAACTAAATATTTTAGATAGAGATCTTTGTTTTTCATTCTTCAGTATAGACAACTGACAATCATTTACTCGTTTCTATTTCAGAAATATTTTTCAACAGGAATTCGTTTTAGTAGGTAACAAGCCTAGTGTCGTTCACTAGGAATTATTAATTCACACATAAAACAAAAAGGTATGAAAAACGTTCACTTTGAAAATGAATTGGTAGCGCTACAAAGTAATATGCGAAATTTTGCATTCTCGCTAACATTAAATCGCGACGACGCAGAAGATTTATTACAAGAAACTACGCTGAAGGTATTAGACAATCAAGAAAAATTTGTCGACAATGTAAACTTTAAAGGTTGGGTATTGACCATTATGAAGAACATCTTCATAAACAACTATCGCAAAATTGTACGCAACCAAACAGTGGTAGACAGAACAGAAGATTTACATCATCTTAACCTGCCTCAAAATTCGGGCTTCGACAGCCCAGAAGGTTCTTACGCAATTGGTGAAATTACCAATAGTATTGCTTCTTTTACCGATGAATATCGTGTTCCATTTACAATGCACATTCAAGGGTTTAAGTACGAAGAAATAGCCCAAACAATGAACTTGCCTATTGGGACTGTAAAAAGTCGTATCTTTTTAGCTCGCAAAAGACTTCAAGAACAATTGAAAGACTATCGTTATTAAGAAATTATAATATGTAAAATTTATAAGCCGAAGATCATCTCTTCGGCTTTTTTGTTTAATTTTGCACTAAGTTTTAATCAACATCTTAGAAACCTATATCAACTTTTGCGCAAGAAAAATGTTTTATCAATAAAAACGATACTTTATGAACGCAGCACTGGTAATGTTAGGAAGTAACGCTTATGCTGAAAAAAATATTGAACTGGCAATAGAGAAGCTTTCTCAATTCTTTGAAATTGAGAAACAAAGCTCATTGGTTGAAACAGAACCATATGGGAAATATTACATAGGCAATTTCCAAAATATGGCACTCAGAATACTATCGGAAGAAACGGCTGAAGAAACAAAGTTAATCTTCAAAGAAATCGAAAAAGAAATGGGTAGAACCTCCGCAAGTAAAACAGATGGTGTTATTCCTATCGATATAGATTTGATTTTTTGGAATGCGAACTTATTGCACAAAGATTATGAGCGGTTCGATTTTATAAAAAAATGCATTGACGAGTTGAAAGACTAAGACGAAATTGGTAAAAAGACATTTTCAGAAAGAATTTTCAATTTATCTATACTAGCCGCAAATTATCCCCTAATCTCTTCTCCTAACTTGCAAAATGGATTAAAAAAGTGTATATTTGTCTACTTTCACCGTTTCCAAAGTAACTACATTAACACACAGATTATCATGAAACATTTCCCTGCATCAGAATTAATTATTAATAGCGATGGAAGTATTTTCCATCTGCACTTGAAACCGGAACAACTTGCCGACAATGTAATTTTGGTGGGTGATCCGGGTAGAGTAGCTTTGGTGGCTGCTTACTTTGACACACAAGAATGTTCAGTTTCGAGCCGTGAGTTTAACACGATAACAGGAACGTACAAAGGAAAACGCATTTCCGTAATTTCAACCGGTATTGGCACGGATAATATCGATATCGTGATGAATGAATTGGATGCATTATCCAATATCGATTTAGAAACGCGTACTGAAAAGAAAGAGTTTCGTCAATTGACCATAATCCGTATTGGGACTTCCGGTGGTATGCAACCGGAGATTCCACTTGGTAGCTTTCTTATTTCCGAGAAATCAATTGGGTTTGATGGCATGTTGAATTTTTATGCGGGGCGCGATTCTGTCAGTGATTTGGAGTTTGAGGCATCGATGAAAGAGCAGTTAAACTGGCACCCACAATGGGCTGCGCCTTATGTGGTAGATGCTGACGAGGAACTGGTGAAGCGAATTGCTAAAGATGACATGCTACTGGGCACAACGATATCGGCAAATGGATTTTACGGCCCACAGGGACGCGTATTGAGAATAGACTTGGCTGATATGGCGATTAATGATAAAATAGAGAAATTCCGCTTTGGAAAATATAAAATCACCAACTATGAAATGGAAGGCTCTGCCATTGCTGGACTTGCAAAATTAATGGGACACAAAGCCATGACGGTTTGTTGCATTATAGCCAACCGCCGTGTGGAAGCTGCCAACACTGATTACAAACCTTATATCGAAAAGCTTGTAACAACAGTATTGGACAGAATTTAAACGGTTTTGATAACATAGAGAAATAAGAATTAAGACAAACTACATTTCACAAATTTGCCAATAATGATTACCGATAAGTCATCCCACAAGTACTATATGGAACGTGATTTAAAAGTTTATAGGCTGACTAAACTATCGTTTTATAATTATTGGTGGATGGATGTTGTAAGATTTCAATGTCGGCTACGGAAAATTGAATACCTTCATAATGTTCGGAACAGGAATATATTCTGCAATATCTATCGGTTTATGTTGGAAGTAATGAATCATAGATTAGCAATTCGGTTGGGGTTCTCAATACCGAAAAATGTATTTGGTGCAGGACTTTGTATTGTACATTATGGTACTTTAGTTGTTAGCCGACAATCCCAAATAGGTGAAAATTGCCGGATACATCCTTCTACTTCTATTGGCTAGGATAATGAAGCTCCCAAAATTGGCGATAACGTGTACATTGGTCTGGGAGCTAAGTTATTTGGCAATATTAGCATAGGTAACAACGTGGCTATAGGAGCCAATGCAGTAGTAAACTCCTATATACCTGACAATGTAACTGTTGGTAGAATTCCTGCCAAAATCATTTCGTCCAAAATATCCATTGAAAATGAAGTTTATCTTGAAGGCTTTATAAACTAAACCAGATTAAATATGAATTCAACAACCACAATCACCGCCATATCGACTGCCCCCGGAATGGGAGGAATAGCCGTCGTCAGAGTATCGGGGAAAGATGCGATAAACAACTGTAAACATATCTTCAAACCGAAAAAAAAGTCCATTTCGCTTTTGGAACAAGCAGCTAACACAGTAAATTTTGGCAGCATTGTCGATGCAAAAGGTGAAACGATCGATGAAGTACTCGTAGCTTTTTTTCGTGCGCCACATTCATTCACGGGCGAAGATGTGGTAGAAATTTCGTGCCACGGTTCGGTGTTTGTGCAACAACAAATATTGCATTTATTGCTCAAAAATGGTTGCGAATTGGCTCAGCCGGGCGAATTTACCCAACGAGCCTTTTTAAACGGCAAAATGGATTTATCGCAAGCCGAGGCAGTGGCCGATCTGATTGCATCTACTTCGGCGGCTTCGCACCGCATGGCGATGAACCAAATGCGAGGTGGATTCTCTACCGAACTTATAAAACTACGCACACAGTTACTCAATTTTGTGTCGTTAGTAGAGCTAGAGCTAGATTTCAACGAAGAAGATGTGGAATTTGCCGATCGCAACCAACTGAAAGCACTAGCTACCGATATTGAACAAGTGATTGATCATTTATCAGATAGTTTTAAAGTCGGCAATGCATTGAAAAACGGAATTCCGGTGGCGTTGGTAGGCGAAACAAATGTTGGAAAGTCAACACTGCTAAACGTATTGCTAAACGAAGAAAAGGCCATTGTATCGGATATTCACGGCACCACGCGCGACGTGATAGAAGACTCGGTAATTATCAATGGAGTTACCTTCCGATTTATTGATACGGCCGGTATACGCGACACGAAGGACAAGATCGAAAGTATGGGTATCGAACGTACCTATCAAAAAATAGAACAGGCGTCGATAGTGCTTTGGATACTTGATTGTACGCAGGTTACCGAACATATCGAATGGCTTACAGAGCGCATTTCAAAACGGTCGGCAGGCAAAAAAGTGATATTGGTATTCAATAAAATTGATAAAATAGCAGAAGAAGAACGGGAAGTACTCAACCTACTTTTTGAGCAATTTGAAGGTGAGCGAATCTATATTTCAGCGCGAGAGCGTATCAATACCGAAGGACTTAAAAAGGCACTACTTAATGCGGCTCAACTGCCCGAGATAACATCTGCTGATGTGGTAGTAAGCAATATACGCCATTATGAAGCATTGCAAAATGCTCATTCGGCTATTTGCCGCGCGATTGACGGGATAGAAAATGGCATTTCGGGCGATTTTCTATCGCAAGACATACGCGAGTGCATGCATTTTCTGGGCGAGATCACAGGGCAAATATCCAATGACGAGATACTTGGAAATATTTTTGGGAAGTTCTGTATCGGAAAATAAATCACGATAATATTCCCTCAATAGAATCATTACCTTCGAAAGTCATTTCAAAAAAATCTTCAACCTTGTCAGCGGTCAAATGACAAGGTTGAAAATAATCGATTGAAGTGTAAATGTAAGATGAATAACTACCTATTCATCATACTCGGTTTTCCGCCCAGTTGAGCCGCAGCATCTACGCTGAATGTTCCATCGGTTACTATCTCTTCGCCGTGGTTTAAACCTCCAAGTACCACATAACTATTGCCAAGCATTGGGCCAAGCTCTATTTCGCGCATCTTGAAATTGATTTCTTGGGTGTCGGGCTGTTTTACATACACAATGGACCGCTTGCCTGTCCACAACACAGCCGACCGTGGAATAACCAGTTTGTCTTTAAACTCGTTCAGATTGGCTTTCACCACACCGGTTGCAAACATTTCGGGCTTCAGTTTTCCACCAGCATTGTGCACTTCCACGCGTACTTTGGCTACACGGTTCACCGGATCAATTACCGGATCGATAAACTGGATATTGGCAGTGAACTTTGTGCCGGGCAATGCCTGCAAGCTAAACGAAATGCTGTTGCCTACTTTGAGAAATGGCAAATCACTTTCATACGCATCAAACAGCACCCAAATACTCGAAAGATTTGCGATATCGTACAACACGCTTCCTTCCGACACATGATCGCCGGTATTGACACGTCTGGCAGTTACGATTCCCGAGGTATTGGAATATACTTCGAAATTCGTCTTTACCTTTCCCAATTTTTCTATTTGAGCAATTTGTCTGTCGGTCAGCATCCATTGCATCAGCTTTTCCATGGCTGCATGGTAAATTTCGGGCTGGGTTTGTTTACTTTTGGCAGCTTCTATTAATTCCTGCTGAGCCGTGATTAAATCTGGCGAATAAATCATGGCCAGCAACTGTCCTTTGTGAACCGGCTCACCCGTAAAGTTCACCAACAGTTTTTCAATACGACCACCAATATGTGCCACCTGATTTTGCAACAAGCGTTCGTCGGCCTGCACTTTTCCGTACAACCGCACTTCTTTCATTGGTTTCTGACGACTGACAATCGACGTTGCGACATTGGCCAGTTCGGCTGCTTCTTTACTGAAATGTACTGCATTGGAATCGATTTTAGTTCCTCCACTTTCGGCAACGGTTATCAAATCCATAGCGCAGATAGGGCATTTACCTGGATGATCTACTCTTATTTGCGGATGCATGGAGCAAGTCCAAATTTGTTTTTTAGATTCTGCCGCTGAATGATTGTGTTCATCCTTCACTACCACCTTGGGCGAATGGAAAAACAACCAGCCAAGGAACAGTCCGGCAAGAACCAGAAGTCCATAACGGACGTATTTGTTTGAAAATATTGTTTTCATAAAGTCTATTTTTTAAACTCAAATTACGCAAATCAACGCAAATTGAGAACCTCTTATAATTATTAATTATAAATTATTAATTTCTTAATGAGTGCTTCTGCTTTATTAAATTCTACCTGCGCCTCCACCTGTTTCAATTCATATTCGAGCAATTGCTGGCGAATGCGTAAAACATCACTTAAACTTGAAGCCGAGGATGAAAAAGTTTTGATAGAAATATCCAGCGACTTTTTAGCCAACTGACTTTGACTGTCGTACAAATTCAAGCGTCGTCCGGCATCGTTGTACTGCTGCAAAGCCTGATAGTACTCGGACTGTAATGCATTGACCGTTGCCTGATAGTTCTGCTCGGAAGCCGTTTTCAAAAAAATAGTTTCCGCTTGCATGGCTTTGTATTTCTTCCTATAAATAGGTAAAGTCACCGTGAGCATAGGCATAATCATATCGTGCCCATTCATGGGCGAAGTAGACATTTCGCTTTTATTGATAAGGGTATAATTCAGCCCCGCTCCCACCATGGGCAGTCCCATTTGCTTCTGCATACGAGCGCGCACCGAGAGCGATTGTTGCTCGTAGGCCAACATACCCAACATTGGATTTCGGGTAAACATCGAATCATTGACCGACAAATAAGCAATATCCAAGGGCTCGGTTACTAACACATCAACCGCTGCAACCTGCGTTCTTGGCGAACGGTTCAACAAACTATTGAAGCGTACCATAGCGGCTTGCTCTTCATTTTTCAATGAGGCGATATTATCTTCCAAACTGCTTGCTTCAATCTGAATTTGGTACACGGCCCCCAGTCCGGTACTTCCTGAAGGTGAACCCATGGAAGAAGCGGCATAAACAGTTGGTTGAGTTGTAGGACTGGTAACACTGCCGCCCATGGTATTCATGCCCGAGGAAGCTACAGGAGCATTTCCACCGGACATATTACTACCCGCAAAAACTCCTCCACTCCCACCCGATGATCCCGTTCTGTATTTTACTAAGGTCAATAGTTCAATGGTTTTCAGCAATTCAAGGTTTTTCTCCAAAATACGGATGTTCTGTCGGACTTTGTACAAATCGAACCACGCACGCTGCACATCATAGTACACCTGCAACTTAGCTTCTCTCAAGGTCTCGTATTTGGCTTTAGCCATCAGGCTCATTTCGTCCTTGGCATTTTTGATAACACCGAACCACGGAAACATTTGCATCAACTTGATATCCGCTACCTGATTGCCACTGAGCACCTCCATCGGACTCAGGAAAACGCCCATTTCCAATTGGGGATCTGGCAAACTGGCCACCTGCGGCACTTTTTGCAAGGCCGCCTGATATTCATTGTAGCGTTGAAGCACCGTTGGATTATTTTTTGTTGCTATTTCAAGATAATTCATCAATGAATCAGATTGGGAATAAACTGAAATACATGTAAATAAATTGAAATAGATTGAAATAGCTAGAAATACTTTTATTCTTTTTTTATTTTGGTTTTTCGTTTTCATTTTTTGTAAACTTTATAAAGTTATTCAACTTTATCTGAAGGTCTTTTGAAATCAATTTATATTCATCAAAGATATGTTGGTTTATTTTACTTCGTTCAAACAATAGTTCCAACCAATGATCAGTTGATTCGGATTGTGAAGCTCGTGCATTATATAAAATCTGACTTTATCTAAATAATGGAATCTCGAATATCCTTCAGCAATATTAGCACCTATTGAATCAGTTGCTCTAAGAAATTGGCACCAATAATTTTCTTTACTTCAGAAGTCATTTTAGAATAAATATCCCAGGCAATGGTTGAAAGTTTGCGCGACAATTGATAAACTTATAGATCCTTAATTGTAATAACTGTCTTATTTTCCATACTCATATATTTTAATATTTAATTGTAATTAACCAATTGTAAAAATAGTTATTTCCAAATTATTCCAATTATATTTCTAAGCATTTCCACAATATTTCAATTGTATTTCAAAAATTATTTCAATGTCTTCTCCCTCCACATAGCTTGAAACAGTGGCACCACGAAAATAGTCATCACCTGAATAATCATACCCCCAAAAGTAGGAATTGCCATGGGCACCATAATATCCGCACCTTTTCCGGTAGAAGTAAGCACTGGTAATAAAGCAATAACCGCCACAGCCGTTGTCATCATAGCCGGACGCACCCGCTTTTTACCGGCTTCAATCACCGCTTCACGCACTTCGTGTACGGTCTTGGGTTTCTTGTCTTCAAACACTTGATGGATATACGTTCCCATAATGACACCGTCGTTAGTGGCAATTCCAAACAAGGCGATAAAGCCTACCCAGACTGCTACACTCAGATTAATTGGGTGTATTTGAAACAAATCGCGCAGGTTCATTCCGGCAATGGAGAAGTTTAGGAACCAATCCTGTCCGTAGAGCCACAGCATGATAAATCCGCCGGCAAACGCCACAAAAACGCCCGAAAAATGGATAAAGGAAGCCGTCACCGTTTTGAACTGGAAGTACAACAAGAGCAGAATCAGCAATAAACTAATCGGAATAACGATGGACAAACGTTCGGTAGCCCGAATCTCGTTCTCGTAGTTTCCTGCAAATTTATAGGTCACGCCGGTTGGTAATTTTAATTCACCCGAATCCAACTTTTTCTTCAGTATATTGGATGCTTCGTTCACTACATCCACTTCGGCTTTGCTTTCCACTTTGTCGAAAATGACATAGCCTACCAGAAACGTATTCTCGGTCTTAATCATTTGCGCACCGCGGGTATAATTAATATCGGCCAGTTCGCTCAATGGAATTTGTGTCCCGTTCATGGCCGGAATCAAAATTCGCTTGATATCGTCCGGATTATCTCTCAATTCACGGGCATACCGTACCCGCATAGGGAAACGTTCACGCCCTTCCACCGAAGTACTTAGTGCCATGCCGCCCATAGCCACTTGCAGAATTTCCTGCACATCGCTTACCGTCATTCCATAACGCGCCATATTTTTGCGATTGAGCTTTATTTCCAGATAAGGTGCTCCCACCGCACGGTCATAAAACACCGACGAGCCTTTGACTGACGGAACATGTTTCAATGCTTTTTCGAACTGCATTCCTGCTTTTTCTATCGATTCCAAATCCGGTCCGTAAACTTTCAAACCCATTGGCGCACGCATTCCGGTAGAAAGCATCACCAATCGGGTCTCTATCGGTTGCAGCTTCGGAGCAGAAGTTAAGCCTGGAATATCTGTCACTTTTACGATTTCATTCCAGATATCAGTCGGTTTTTTAATCTGCTCTCGCCACTGGCGGAAGTATTCTCCTTTGTCCGACTGAATTAAACTATCGGCAGGAATGGCCCTAAAAGTTTCTTTTTGGGTATTGAATGTCTTTCCGTTTTTCAATAGAAAGGCACCTTCTTTATCCACTTTGAAACGTTCGCGGTGACCTTCATCGTTTAAAATATATTCGGGGCGATAATTGATGGTATTTTCGAACATCTGCACCGGAGCAGGGTCAAGCGCCGAATTCACACGTCCCCATTTGCCGACCGCCACTTCCACTTCGGGAATAGAGCCAAGTCGTTTGTCCAGCGTTTCGATATATTGCAGGTTCTTCTCGATACTCGAATGCGGCATACTGGTTGGCATCAACAAGTACGAACCTTCGTTGAGCGACGGCATAAACTCTTTACCCGTTCCAGGGAATGCTTTTGCAGGAGCCTCCCACCCTAGCTTTTCAAAACCTGTTGCCACAGGTCCTAGTGCTTTATCAAAACCCAGCCACACTAATAATCCAAAAAGTAAAGTAAATGTGGGCAGAAGCAGAAATTTCCATTTATGAATTAATGCCCAACGCAGTATCGGTTCGTAAAAATGTACCATGGTCATCAATGCACCCAAAATAACCGCAACAATTCCCGCAACAAACAGGAAGTTGACGAGTAAACTGTTGTGAGCACCCAGCGGCAACCATTCCATCGACAAATAATACAGCGCCACTAACACGGTAATGGCAATATTGATATAATTTGTAAACTCTTTACGTGGTGAAGACCATCGGTAATCCTGCAAGTTATTTATCCCCACAGCCACCAATGCTAATGCAGGCCATACCTGCCAAACAGCAACAAACAATACTCCGGCAGCGATTAAAGCACCATTGAAATAGCGACGAATCTTTTTCGTATCCATGCGTATATCAAAAACGATATGCACCAAAGTGGGCAATACCACGATACCAAGGATAAAGGCCGACAATAAAGCGAATGTTTTGGTAAATGCTAAGGGGTGGAACAGTTTTCCTTCGGCGGCTTCCATAGCAAAAACCGGCAAGAAACTGACAATGGTAGTGGCAATGGAAGTTACCACCGCAGCACGCACTTCGGTTGTGGCCAGATAAATGATATCCATCAACTTTTTGCCACGAATCCCTTTATTCTCTGGCATTTCCAGATGTCGCAGAATATTCTCCACATCCACAATACCAATATCCACCATTACCCCAATGGCAATGGCAATACCAGACAATGCCACGATATTGGCATCCACATGGAAAAAGTGCATCAAAATAAAAGCCATCAACACACCCAGCGGCAACAACCCAGCAACAATAACCGAAGCCCTAAGATTCAATACCAACACAATAATGACAATAATACTAATCAGTATTTCGTGCGAAAGAGCCGATTCAAGCGTTCCGATGGTTTCCTTTATCAGACCGGTTCGATCGTAAAAAGGCACTACGGTTACTTTGGATACAGTCCCATCGGGCAAGGTTTTTTGCGGCAATCCGGCTTCTATTTCTTTGATTTTAGCTTTTACATTGCCAATCACTTCCATTGGGTTAGAACCATACCGGGCTACCACCACGGCTCCCACGGCTTCGCTTCCGGCTTTGTCTAGTCCACCGCGACGAGTAGCAGGACCAAAGGAAGTGTGCGCCACATCTTTAATCCGAACGGGAATATTATTTTGCACCGAAACAACCGAATTATCCAAATCATCCAGACTTTTCACATAACCCAAACCCCTGATAATGTATTCCACATTGTTTAGCTCCAAGGTTTCGGCACCAATATCGAGGTTGCTTTTGCGGACAGCATTCATCACATCCATCACCGAAACACCAAAAGCTTTCAAAGCTTCGGGGTTTACATCCACCTGATATTCCTTGGTAAAACCTCCTACAGAAGCCACTTCAGAAACACCTTCGGCAGCCGACAGACTGTATTTTACATAGAAATCCTGAATGGTGCGCAATTCCTGCGGATTCCAACCGCCATTGGGTTTGCCTGTTTTCGGGTCACGCCCTTCAAGCGTGTACCAGAAAATCTGACCAAGCGCCGTAGCATCCGGACCTAAAGAGGGTTGAACACCTTGCGGCAATGTTCCGGCAGGCAGCGAATTCAATTTTTCCAGAATGCGCGACCGACTCCAGTAGAATTCGATATTATCTTTGAAAATAATGTAGATAAACGACATGCCGAACATAGAAGTACTCCGAATGGTTTTTACGCCCGGAATACCGAGCAAAGCCGAAGTAAGCGGATAGCTAATCTGATCTTGTATATCTTTGGGTGAGCGACCCATCCATTCGGCAGAAACAATTTGTTGGTTGTCACCAATATCCGGAATGGCATCCACCGGAATCGGATCGCGGGGAATAAGCCCCGTTTTCCAATTGAAAGGCGAATACGTAATTCCCATTACCACAAAGGCAATAAGAAAAATAAAGGTAATCAGCCTGTGCTCAAGAAAATATTTGACGAGTTTATTGAACATATAATAATTTCGAATTTATACTTTTCAACGTTATATTTACTATTGAGGTTTATACTTTTTCTATTTTGAAACCGGCACTCTTTACAATGCTCATCACGCGATCTGCATTTGACTCATCGGTTTCTACGGTAAGTATCTTTTCCGGCTCCGAAGTATCCACTTCCCATTTTTAAATAGTTTGTTCTGCATTCAAAAAAGGAGATACTTTGGCTAAACAGCCGGCACAATTTATACTTGTTTTAAATTTTAATATATTCATATTTTTGCTTGAATTATCTAAGCAAATAAGAGTAATAAGTTAACGTATGTCTTTAGTTAGAAGTTATGAAGTTACTGAGTCAATGTCTTTTTTCATCATTCTTCATTTTCCATTTTCCATTTAAATCTCTACCTCTTTACTTCCGCTTCAACCGTAAGCTGTTCGAAACTACACTTACACTACTTAGCGCCATAGCAGCTCCGGCTATCATTGGGTTTAATAAAAATCCTGTAAATGGATACAAAATCCCCGCAGCAATGGGAATACCAATAACATTATAGATAAACGCCCAGAACAGATTCTGTTTTATGGTAGCAACGGTTTGTTTAGAGAGTTTGATGGCACTCACTATTTTGAGCAAATCGCTCGAGATAATGGTCATTTTAGCCACATCCATCGCGATATCACTTCCATTTCCCATGGCAATACTCACGTTGGCCTGCGCCAATGCAGTACTATCGTTTATGCCGTCGCCCACCATGGCCACTACTTTTCCTGTAGCTTGCAGCGCTTTTACAAAGTCCGATTTCTGAGCCGGTAACACCCCTGCTTTATAATGCTCAATACCTACTTGTAGGGCTATTGCTTTTGCAGTTTGTTCATTATCTCCAGTAAGCATGTAGACATCAATACCATTTTTGCGCAATTGCTTTATCGCAGCAACAGAACTCTCTTTTATCTTATCGGAAATAGCCATCGCAGCCAGCACCTTGGTTTCATCACTAAACAAAACTACTGTATTTGCTTTTTCCAGTTTTTCATTCACCCATGCATTCACGTCGGCATTTATCGACACAGCATTTTCATTTATCAGCGACACATTACCTGCAAAGTATTTCTTATTTTGATATACACCTTGTATTCCTTGTCCGCTTTTATTTTCAATACTTATTGCATCAATAAATGCAACGTTTTTTCCCATGTGTTGAACAATCGCATCGGCCAAAGGATGTTCGGATGATTTTTCGATGCTGTACAAAATATTAGCTATCTCATTCGTTTCCGGCTCAAACCACTTAAAATCAGTAATTGTTGGCTTGCCTTCTGTTATTGTTCCTGTTTTATCCAAAATAATAACATCAATGTTTTTCGACAGCTCCAGACTCTCGGCATCTTTGATTAGGACACCCTGTTCTGCTCCTTTACCAACCCCAACCATAATGGCTGTAGGAGTTGCCAAACCGAGCGCACACGGACAGGCAATAACCAACACCGTAACCATGGCCAACAATCCTTGAGTAAAACCGTTTTCGCCACCAAAAACAATCCACACCACCAAACTAAGCAGAGCCGCTCCCATAACCACAGGAACAAATATCCCGGCTATCTTATCCACCAGCTTTTGAACCGGCGCTTTACTGCCCTGAGCCTCCTGCACCATTTTTATAATATGAGACAAAAGCGTATCGCTTCCTACCTTTTGGGCTTTAAACCGAAAACTGCCTTTCTGATTGATAGTTCCGGCAAACACCTTGCTATCGGTTGATTTCTCCACCGCAACCGGTTCACCACTAATCATGCTTTCATCGACGAAAGATGTACCGCTAACAACAACTCCATCAACGGCTATTTTTTCACCCGGTTTTACCAGCAACACATCGCCAACTTGTAAACCGGCTATGGCCATTTCCATTTGACCACCGTCTGCTTGCATCACAGTAACCGTTTTAGGTTGTAAGCCAATCAGCTTTTTCAGAGCCGAAGAAGTATTCCCCTTTGCTTTCTCTTCGAGCAATTTACCCAGAAGGATAAAGGCAATCACCACTGCCGAAGTCTCAAAATAAACGTGAGCATGAAGTCCCTTGCTGTGCCAGTATTCGGGGAACAAAGTATTAAACACACTAAACAAATAAGCTACTCCGGTACTCAAAGCCACCAAGGTATCCATATTCGCCGATCGGTGCAACGTTTGTTTATAAGCTCCGATAAAGAATTGCTTTCCAAACCAAATCACAACGGGTGTTGCCAATGCCCACATAATGTAATTGGCGTACGGCAGACGCATCAACACCGGCGTCATAGCAATGATCACTAACGGAATGGACAGAGCAACAGCACTTATCGTTCTTTGTTTTAGCTTTTTGAAGTTTCGGGTATGAATTTCTTCCAATGAATCCTTTGCCACTTTGCTTTCGTCTATCATTAAATCATATCCCACCGATTGCAAGGCAGCTTTTAATTTCTGCGCATTGGTTATGGTTGGAATGTATTCAATATTGGCTATGCCGTTAGCATAATTCACCGATGCAGAAAGAATACCCGCTTGCATCCGGAGTATCTCCTGCGAACTATTGGCACAAGATGCACAAGACATATTTAAAACTGGATAATCTTTTTTCAATGAAGTAACCTGGTAACCGAGACTGCGAATTTGCTCAACTGCTTTTGGGATGAGTGCCACCACATCATCACCCGCTATCAGGGCACGATGATTATTGAGTTCTACCTTGTGAGCCGACATGCCGGCAACTTTAGCCAAACCATTGTCCACAATTAAAGCACAATGTTCACTTTTAACATTCTCCAGTGGCAAATAAACCTGATTGTTTTCTGACTTTATCATAACGTTTTATTTTATGATGCAAAGATCGTAACAAACAGCCATGTGCTGTTATACAATTATGGAAACGATTTATATCCTATTGCAAGTTATAAATCATCAAGGGTCTTTCGGAGGTGAATACCTTGGGCTTTGAACTGAGTGGGTGTAAGTCCGGTAGTTTTCTTGAACTGAGAAGACAAATGTGCCACACTACTATAGCCTAGCACATCTGCAATCTCACTCAGGTTCATTTGATTATACACCAACAATTCTTTCGCCTTCTCCGTTTTTTGGAGAATGACAAAATGCTCAAGAGTAATGCCTTCAGTGGCCGAGAACAGTTTACTTAGTTGCGAATACTCCTTATGAAGTTCGGCAGCAATCAGTTCAGAAAAAACAAACCTACCATCATTCAAATAATGAATATGATTGATAATAATCAACTTTATTTTTTCTATTTGCTGCTTGTAAGCATCATCCAACAGCTCAAAACCCAACAATTCCAGTTTCTGTTTCAATTGCTCCGTTTGGTGATTGTCCAACTCCCTTTCAACAGTGACTTCCCCCAGAACAACCTGTAAAGGGTTTATATCCATATCGGATATGGTTTTTTCGACTGCGGTTATGCATCGGGGACAAACCATGTTTTTCACATAGAGTTTCATTGCAATTAGGATATATAATTAAAAGTAAACCGTAACAAAAGTTGGATTTATAAACTGCTTCTGATTTTCATTGGGTTCGTAAAACGGACAACTCATATTATTCACCTACGTGGTGAACAAATCATCTGTATTTACAACAACTTGGCAAGGCATTATAAGCAGCAGCAGTTGCTTTAAATTTAGGAGTATCATATCCCACGGCAGCAATCTTTTTTTGAACATCATCGCCTTTTACTTTCGACGCATCGTAAACCAGTGTAAGAATTTTCGATTTTTGATTCCAGCTAGCTTTGGTAATCCCGGGAACTTTAGCGGCTTTTTCAATTTTCGATTGACATAATTCGCAGTTGCCTGAAACTTTAATCGTTTCTGTTTTTGTTGCACCAGCTGCAAATGTTACTGTAGAGATAGTAAGAGCCACAATGGCTATGAAGAATTTTAGAGTTTTCATTTTGTTTGTTTTTAGATGACCCCAAACCCCTGAAGGGGCTAAAGACCAAGTTTATAAAAATTAAATGGGATAATGAGATGTGGGAATATAGATGTAAATCCTCAAATGATATTATTCAAATGAAGGAACACAATCTTAAAGCTCCGCCAAATGGCAGATTAAGAGTCATTTTAAATACGGAATACACAAATGTCGGGGAGACTGACAGCGCTGGCAATATAGTTACCCGGTGGCTGGACATTTGCGTTAGTAGTAGAATTCGTATCGTTGAACAGAATTCCAAGAGTATTGGGAATATCAAAAACCTGTAAAAGTGTTTGAACAGGTTGTTGGATTTGTAAAGTAGATGGACTGTAATTACTATCTACAGCCAAAAACGACATTTGATCTTTGCAGCAACTTTCGCTTTCAATGCTTTGATTAGTTGTCGGGAGTTGCTCTACTGCACACATTCCACATCCAGCATTTTCATGTGTAAATGATAACTTTACTGCTGCAATTTCTCCACCACATAAATGCGTAGCAACCGATAGATGCATCCCCGAAAGAAAAATCATTGCAGCAAATAATATGGAAAATAGTTTTTTCATTTGTGCCTAAAACAAATAAGTATGCAAATAGTTTCGGCAAAAATAGAATAAAAAGGAATGCAAAAAGCAGAACACATCGTTAAAGTTTCGTAAACGGACTAGAACGCTGGCAAAATGTGTTAAATTTATATCCTTGTTGTCTCCTCTCGCACCATTATTAGTTCAATGTTTTCAACATCGATTCCACTCTTCTATCTTTCTCGCATTATTTTCATTTTCATACGATTTTGCAATAAAATTCCGTCGGAGGAAACAAGGGTAGTGTAAGAAATTTAGCTTACGCTTTAGCTTCATAGATTTAAAAACAGTATTTTTGTGACAGCTATTCATCTATACAATTCAATCTTAGAGTGTCATGAAAGAACTATCATTACAAAATATTAATGGTTTCTTAAATTGCAAAACCATCGCTATTGCAGGAGCTTCCCGAAATGAACGAAGTTTTAGTGCTGCAGTTATTCTACATCTTCGCAAAATGAATTATAACATTCAGTTGATAAACCCTAATTTTGACGACAGCAATAATGATAAGAATGAGTTTATCTCTGTAAGTAATTTGCCAGAAAATGTAAACAATTTACTCGTTCTTACATCGCCTTCTCAAACTACTGCGGTAGTAAAACATGCAATTGAAAAGGGAATAAGGAATATATGGATCCAACAAAAATCAGAAACAGCAGAGGCCATTGCTCTTTGTCATGAAAATAAAATTAACCTAATAAGTAAGCAATGTATCTTTATGTTAACCCCACCCGAAGGTTTTCATAAGTTTCATTACTATTTGAAAAAAATCGGTGGAACACTTCCAAAATAACAACAACTTTCACAACCAATAAAAAGAGGAATGAAGTATAGCACTTCATTCCTCTTTTTATTTTGTTTGCGAAAAGAATTAATTTCTCTTCTTCTTTAAATCGTCCTCATCCGCTGAAGTGGTTTCTGTTTGATAAGATGGAACATGTTTGACGTGTTTACCGTTTGATGTTTTCTTCGGTTTTTTATTTCCTGCTGCTGCCATAATTAGGTGCCTCCATATTTTTTTCTAAATAAAACATTTTATTTAGTACTTTGTCCAAGTCAGTTAAATACTCATCGTCAGACTATTTGGCAATATAGTGTAAATAAACGAGGCGACGGCACAAGAAGTGATTTAAGTAAAAAAATAGGGCTATTATTAACCGTAGACAGTATTTATTCACTTTGTCCAGATTAGTGCAGATTATTATAAGTGCATTTTATTTATGTTTTACAATCCTTTGAAATGCTAATTTGGAACTAATAATGGCCATAGGCAAACCCGCCCCCGGAACTGTTGAAGCCCCTACATAATAAACATTGCTGAACTTCTCGTCGAAATTTGAGGGTCGAAAAGCACCTATTTGATTCATGCTGTGCGACAAACCTAAACCACTTCCACGATGTAGATTGAACTGGCTCTGCCATTCAAGAGGAGTGTATATAGTTTTTGAAATTATTTCGGGTTCAATGTCTTTATCTATTCGTTTCGAAAAATCAGCTATGATACTCTTTACAATTTGATCTTTGTCGTCCCAGTTTGGTTTGTGTTGCAGATTAGGAACCGGGCAAACAAAGAACAAACTTTCGTAACCTTCGGGAGCGCACTCCAAGTTATGTTTCGAAAGAACATTTACATAATAGTAGGGTTTTTGCAATGAATCGGGATTTTGCAACACATTATTTGCATATTCCTCAAAATTAGACCCCAGATAATAATTGTGGTGGTTCACTTGTGGTAACTTGCATTTCAGTCCAATATAAAATGTAAGGTAACCCATTGTCCAGTTCATTTTATCCAACTTTTCGAGAGAGTATTTTTCACGTTTAAATACTCTGTTTCTGAAAACCGCAGCATCGCCATTCACCAAAATAATATCGGAACTCCATTTTTCGCCTTTTGAATCAATCAGATATTCTAACTTTTTTCCATTTCCTATATAATCTACTATTTCAGTATTGTAAGTTATTTTCACGTTTTCCTTCAACAATTCAGCAACAATGCCTTCCGTAATTTTATACATTCCACCTTCCACATTAAAGTAACCGTCGTGTTTAAATTCGGTATACGAAAGCAATGTGTAAATAGCCATGGTGTCAAAAGGAGTACGCCCGAGAAAAAACGCCACCAACGATACAATTTGTCTTGCTTCTTTCGAATTAAAGTTTCGTTTCACTTCCTGATAGAAAGACCTGAATAGCACAGGAATGTGTGTTGGATTAACACGCATCAATGTTACAATGTATGAAAACACAGAATCGAAATTGTTTTTTATCACCAAATCCACGGTATCGTGAAACAAAGCACCGGAATTCTTAAGGTATTTATTCATCCGTTCCTCAAAATCAGGTTCAATGTCTTTAAACTGCGCAGCCAACTTTTTTATATCTTTATACAGATAGAAAGTTTGTGGATTATCGCTAAAATTAACCGTATACAGCGGATCAAGCTCTATATATTTAAACGGCAACTCAATTTTGCAGTCTTTGGCAAACTCTTTAAACTCGTACGACATGCTGAAAAAGCTGGGCCCTGTATCAAAAGTGAACCCGTCCTTTTTTAGCTGATTTAATCTTCCGCCCGCTTGTGCATTTTTCTCAATTATTTCTACTTTATAGCCTTTTTTTACTAAGCGCAAAGCAGTTGACAATCCGCCAAGTCCGGCACCTACTATCAATACATTTTTACTCATATTATGTGGTTTGTTTTTTCAATAATTCCGGAAATAGCTTATTTTTAACCCATAAAAAATCAGGTTCAATGTTTAAGATTTTGACGCAGTATGCTTTCGCATGTTCATAATCCTTCAAATCGGTATATGCTTTTGCTATCATTGTCAAAACTCCCAAATAATTCCAATCCTCTTTAATTTGATTTTGATTCAATTCCATAAGCTTTTCGGCCTTACTATAATATTTTAAAGCCGCCTGTTTTGAGCCACCAAAAGCTGATGGCATATAGTATTGCGCATTAGCATATTGAATATACCCATAAGGATTTTTATCATCCTGTTTAATCGCTAACTTAGCACAATCTACACTTTTAGGTCCAATAAAAGGAGCTTTTAGTACGTTTAGTCCAATCTTGTAACCATAGAATGCTGATTTGTAAGAATTCACTACTGAAGGTATATGACCTGATTTTTCGAGCACCGCAATGTTGGCTTCACCCAATTGAATATACAGTTTAGCCCACTCTTTCTTCTTATTATCAATACACCAGGCAATGTAACCATACTGGTAATTGAGTAATTCCAATCTGAAATCGTTACTCTTCACTTTTTGTTGATTCATTTCATCCATCACTTTCTTCCATTGGTTCATATCGTTAGCAATATAAGCCTTGTAAATATCCGACTTATTCGATGCTTTTACAAAAGTAAAACTGAAAATAAGCAATAGGAGTACTATGAAATATTTCTGCCTTTCCATTCGAATTGTTTTTTAAATTTATTTTCAATGGCTTTATAGATAAACAATCCTATTGTCATTTGTTGAGGCAAAATAAATAGACAATTCAATAGCACATTTTGTTTGCTGACAAAAGAAATTATTATTCGTGTGAGTATTACAATGAAAAGGTAAAATATCAACATTGCATTGCCCAAACTGACAAAAATTGGTATAAAACCAACGCTTGTTACTAGCCAAAACATTGAAGCTGCAAAATATGAATTTCCAAAAAAAATAATTACATTTTTAGAAAAACCATTCACTGCTTCGCCAAAGCCCGAATACATTCTGCAACTTATGGAGTTATTACCGTTTAAACAAGCAACTGCAATACTTTGTTTTTTAAAATAACGTGCAATTTCAATATCTTCTACTTTGTTGTTTTTAAACTTTTCGTGTGGATTCATTTCGGTATATACTTTTGAATTAAATAACATAAACTGCCCATTAGCCGCTGCCAATGATGGTAGTTTCGACTTTAATACCAAACCGAGTGGCAAAAGTGACAGTAATATATAATTCATATTGGGCACCGTTAATCGTTCACCCATGCTTAGCATTTGTTGTTGGGGGAATATGGATAGTAACCCAAGCTTCTGCTTTTCGGCAAGTGCAATTGCATCTAAAATAACATTATTTTGTATCCGCACATCAGCATCCAAAAAGAGTATGTATTCGCCTTTTGCCTGTTTTGCAAGATTGTAGCATCCATAGTTTTTCCCCAGCCATCCTTCGGGCAAACTAACAGCTTGTATGAGCTTTATTCTTTTATCGTTTGCAGTAAATTCATTAACTATATTCGCTGTATTGTCAGTCGACTGGTCATCAAATACAATAATTTCAATATTTACATAATCCTGTTTTTGCAAATCACTTAGCAAATTTCCAATGTTTTTCTCCTCGTTTCTTGCCGGTATTAGAACCGAAACCAAACCCTCAAAATTACAATTAGCTTGTTCTAGCTTTTCGTTGAACAATAAATTTGAAAGGGCAACCAAAAGCTGAATGACCGAAAAAGCGAATATAAAACAGGCCAGATATATCATTTTTGTACATTTTTTTGTTTCTCAATCGATTCGGCATAAAACAAGTTGTAGCTATCCTGAATAGATTGTATATCAATAGCATTGCCGGTATATTCCTGAAGGTAGAAATATATGCCCGGTTTCCGATTCGAAAAATAATCGACCAAATTGACCAGAAAAACGATTTGAACATTGTGTTCTTTATTTCTCAGAATCCGCTCAATTCCCTTTTCAAACTGAATGTTTTGCGTATGCATACTTTGTATCTCACCTTGCGGAAATAGAAGTACCAAATTGTCAGGATTACATAACAATTCAGAAGTATAATCCAATGTTTCTATAATGCCTCTTGACTTTTTATTTACAGAAAAACCGCCTGTATAGTTGAAAAGCCAATAGTTACGAAGTTTTTCTTCGAGCATCATAAAATGAAATTTGCGTCGAAACAGTTTTTGGTTGATATAATTTACCCAAAATCCATCCCACCAACTCGTATGATTTGAAATGAGTAAAATCGGTAAATTTTTATCTTCTGCCTTACCATTCATCTCAATGGTACCGAAATGCTTTTTCATGCTGCTTCTGGAATACCATTCAAAAAATGGAACTACCAAAAAGTGATGTTTTGCCTTTAAAATCATAGTATCAGCCTTTTTACAATGAGTATAAGCAGAAAAAACAAAAACTGACAGAATAAAATCAACGGTGCTAACTTATTCTGAATACTAACGTTCAACACTTTAAGCAAGGACTGAAACAAAAGTGCCAGTACAAGCCAAACTAAATAGTTTTGTAAAGGAACAACTCTATTTTCCCAATGCCACATATTGAGCATTGGCGCAATTTGCTCCAGAACGATATCATAAGTCAACATGAGTGCTGAAGCTAATCCTATTTTCACAAGAACCGGCATTTTAAAACGTTCAATCACTGTTGCAGAAGTGTAAACTAAAAACAACCAGTTGATTCCAATCATTAAAGGGGTGCTAAATAGTTTAATTCCCAAGCTGTTGCCATAGACATAGTGTCCAAAAATCAAACCGGTATTCACCCCAATTACTTCAATGAAAAAGGAAAATAGGTATATGACGATAAAACAAATAATTGCATTACGAGTCACTTTACCTTCGTGAAAAATTAAAAGTGCTGTAAAACTCAACAACAAGGCAAGGGGTATTAATTTGAAAAACAGAGGCGAAGTAAAAGGCCACAATGTGCCAACCACACCCACCAGATAAAAAACAATAAAAAAGGCACTAACCGCTTTTTTATAGTTCAAAATAGAATTGATTATATTATTTTTTATCATATTTATTTTGACTAAAAATCTAATTTTATATTCCATGGCAATTAGTTAAGCCTATTTTTTTCAATTACCACCCCATTTATGGGGTGGACAAAATAGTTCAGGGTCTTAGCCAAATTAATAGTTGATTTGGCTAAAGCCAATTCAACTTAACATCCATTTATCCGCCCCATAAATGGGACGGCAATTGATGGTGTTATAATGATTTATCAAGCCTGGTTTTCAGTGTATTTCGAAGTAATAAATTGAATAATAGTAAACTCAAGGCATAGCCAAAGTCTTCAATGGGAATGGTTAGAAAGCGAACTCCCAAATTTTCACTATTGTTGTACCAAACAACTGGTTCGTCGATAAAACTGCCAGTTAAGATGGTGTTTACTGCTATAAAAGGCAATAGAATAATTAAAAAAATCGGATAAAAACTATTGGTGGTTTCTGATGAATCGAAAAACGATAGAATTAAAACCACTATTATCGTGGTTAATATATACACAGTATATGCTTTCTCCATATTAAAAATCAGAAGCAATACGGAAAGCACAATGAGGATAACCGTCAGAATGTTTGCTGTTATTCGCTTTATCCGAAATTTGTTGAAATAAAGAGCTATTGAGTCATGCAAGAAAATACTTGCATACGGAATAACCATAAAAAAAAGCCATTCCTCAACAGGCAGCCCAAGTAGTAAGCAGTTGCAATGATAACGTGCATTAAAGCCCCACACGCCTATTTTAGTAAAGTATACATCTACGGCAATATACAATGCAGCCACAATGATAATTGAGGGAAACAAGTATTTCCATTGCTTGTAAAACTGTAGTTTTTTGTCGAAACTTAAACCAAGTGGCACTGCAACAGAGCTTAGCAATAATATAAAATACAGTGAATTCATTTATGATTTAAAATATTGCGGTGAAAAAATCAGCAACCCATAATTATCAAAATCTTTTTTATTCTTGGGTTTATGATGCGCTGTGTGAGCTCTTATAACTGCTCCAATAAAAGAATTGTGCTGTATATTCAAGAAAGATATTTTTATTCGGTGATGAATGATAATATCGTGAATTGCAAAGTAAGTGAAACCATAAAGCGTTATGCCAATGCTAATAGATACGATTGGCAAATAATTGATTGAAAAGCCGATAATCATTAATACTATTGCAGGAACTGCATATACAAGAAAAAACAAATCGTTTTTTTCGAAGCGTTTATCCTCGGTTTTTTTAGGTAAGCCTTGCAAATTATCTTTTCGGTGATGATCTTTGTGCCATTTCCACAAAAAACCATGCATAACATATTTATGGTTGGACCAAGCCACAAACTCCATAAAAAAATACGATAGAATAACTAATGCTACGTTTATCATTTTGTCTCTGATTGTAAAATGTGAAGTTGTACTTTATCAACTATTTTCTTGAACCAAACCGTATAATGGTCAGGATTGGCAAGCACATCTAAATAAAGGTCGTTGTATGAAATATACTTATAATCGACCACCTCGTTTACATTTATTTGAGGTGCAATATCCGAAACGCCACCAAAAACATGGTCGAATTCATGTTCGGTTAGTTCATTGTCTAACCGTTCCAAGTACGAAAAACTAAACAATTCGTGTAATATGCTTTGCAACCCCATTTCTTGCATAAGCCTGCGGTTTGCGGCTTCCAAATTGCTTTCATTGGGAAAAGGATGTGTACAACAGCAGTTTGTCCATAATCCCCCCGAATGATATTTGCTAAAAGCTCTTCGTTGCAATAGCCATTCTCCTTTGGCATTAAATATAAACACAGAAATAGCTCTGTGAAGCAAAGCCTTTTGATGTGCCTCCATTTTTTCCAAGAAGCCTAACTCATTATCGTGTTCATCAACTAATATTACAAATTCAATTTCCATACATTCATCTTTAAATAATATTGAACTGGTATTTAAAATAGGCTTTACCCAACAATGCTAATTTTGTAGGATCCGAAACTCTGATTCGTGATTGCATTATTTTATTTGCCGGAGTACATTTTAATCTTTTCAATAGTTGTTTGTAGTATAGAAAAGCAATCAATACAGCCAGTTTTGATTTCCCAGGAAGTTTTTTAACACCAACTTTGGCTTCACTAAAATCAGATTCAATGTCGGCAATTATTTTGTGCTTAATTGTTTCGTCAAACGATTTCATGTTCAATTCGGGAAAGTAACGACGGTCTAATTGTTCAACATCTTCTTTCAGGTCGCGTAAGAAGTTTACTTTCTGAAAAGCTGAGCCTAATTTCATGGCTGGCTTTTCCAATTTGTCATAAAGTTGTTGGTCGCCATTCACAAATACCATTAAACACATAAGCCCCACCACATCGGCCGATCCATAAATGTATTCTTTCAATTCGGTTTCATTGTTATAATTCAACTTCTCTAAATCGGCTCTCATGCTTTTCAGAAAAGCCTTAATTAAATGTGCGGAGATGTTGTATTTCTTTACTGTTAGCGCAAAGGAATGCAAAACAGGATTCATGCTTATTCCATTAGTTAGCGTTTCGTAATAATCTTTTTCAAAATTATCCAGTACCAATTTTTGGTTGACATGATGAAAAGTATCCACTATTTCATCAGCCAGCCTAACAAAGCCGTAAACGCTATAAATGGCATCTTGCATTTCCTTATTCAAAAAACTTACGGCAATTGAAAACGAAGTACTGTAAGTTTTCGTCACCAGTTTACTAGTTTTAAATGATATCTCGTTGAATAATAGCATATATTATTAATTTTACTTAGATTAAAATTACTATGCTTGATTTGTTGTTCAAAATTAATAAATAAAAACTTTCTTTTGATATTAATTCCAATTTTTTTTCAAACATTTGCTGTGAACTAACCCTCGTCCTCGTCTCCCCGACACGCCTTGTTAATTTTTGATTTCAACTAATTTTAGACCAAGACAAAACCGCAACGTGGTTGAATGTGACTAGTCATGTATGAAATGCGTGTGATAAATTACATGGATCATCAATATAGTAAATCTCATACAGAACCCCGAATGGGGTTCAATGTCATTACCCATCGTATTCAACCCCATTTGGGGCTGTGTGCTTGTTCGCTTTCCTATTCCACGGGTTACAACCCGTGGCTAATCGCATTCAATCCCTTTGGGATTCATGCTTTAAATATTATGGTTGAATAGTTTGTTTTTCTTTTTTATTACACTTAACCGTTAATGATCAAAAGCCGAATCATCTATTCATTTAAACATGGTTCAGAAATAGTCTGACTGCGGAACGATGTTGGCCAAGTGCTTGGCTAGTTGTCTGAATCAGAATTTACAGAATGTTTGAATTATCAGCATTTATTTAATGATTAAACACCAGCTTATATTGTAAACTTACTGCTCCAAAGTGTATCAACAATCCTTTCTCAAAGCCATACGCAACTACATAATTCTTAGCCTGAGCCAAATGCACATCTTCCAGATCAACAAGCAATTTTTAACTCTACGATTACTTTATTTTCTACTACAAAATCAGCTCTCCGTGTTCCTACATTTAAACCTTGGTAATAAATTGGTTGTTCCACTTCACGTTCAAAACATATCCCGACATGTTTTAATTCTATTGCTAAACATCGTTGGTATATTACTTCTTGGAAACCGTACCAAGCGTATTATGCACTTTCTTTGCACAACCTATTATACAATATGTTAATTTATATCTTTCCACCATTTTCAATTATTCTGTAAATTTTCAAATTCTACAATTAGCCAACCTGTCGGACGGATGGCTTGTATAAAACGCAGTGTTAAGGCCTGGTGGTTTTCAGTCTATTTGAGTGGGTATATATTTTTCTTTACAGTAAAGTTCAACTTCCGAGTCGTCTGCGAAATAGTTGTCACAAAATTCGTTTAGTTCCTTCTCTGTCGATTTGTAATAACGTTCTTCTGCTGTCATTAATTTCTCTGTCTGTTCGATAAACTTCTCAAAGTCTTTATTAATTTTGCAAAGTTTGTCGATTGTCTTAAAGTCCAAGTCGCGATACTTAGCAGGAAATAAAACTTTACTTTGATACGGATTTGCATTCAGTTCGATAACTCCAATTCCGAAAGATTGATTTAGTCTTTCCATTTCTTCAGTCAAACTGTCGCTAAACTCAAAAGCTACTAAATATCCAAAGTTCGCCCAACTCGAGTTTGAAACTGCTTGGAAATAGGCTTTCTTTAATTCACTGTCACTATTTACTTCTTTCTTAAGTTCATATGAGTAAAGCTTAAAGGTGTCGACCCGATTAATAGACTTTAAAAAACTCTGACTTACTTTAGTTTGTAAGCTTAGAAACTTAATTCCGACCATGTCGGGGTGAGTCCAAATTTGGTTGTTGTCTTTTCCGTTTGATTGTTCGTGGAAAATAGTCTTGGAATATACACTTGTATTTTTCAAATAACTGCTTAACAACTTATGAAGGTCTCTTTCATCATAAGTTTTGGTTTTGTCGACTTTGACTATTTTAGTTTTTTTGTTCGAGTCGTCCAAATCAGAATCTCCAGTCAGTATTTCAAGTCCAATATTCTGTTCGTTTTTAGTTAAATAGTACCAGTATGTAGCATTGTCGTGTTTAATTCTCTTTACTCTTGAGTCGCCGTTACGAATAAAGTCGCCTAAAACAGCTGAAATTGTCGCACCAGGAGTTTTAGCAACACCAAAGTCATAATATTTTTTCTCATTTATATTTGTCACAACAGCGGTGTAATTGGTTATTTCTCCAATGTCCTCTAGACTTTTCAATACTGATTCTTTTAGTGTCATTTTCGTATGATTTTATGCGTTTTCTTTTTTTTTATTACCTTGACCATAACATATATATAAATACGAACATTAAGTTTAAACTAATTAACTTTATTTATTTTTAAATACACATGTCTCTTTTCAACACAGGCTGATATCCCCTTTATCTTAAATTCCAGTCCAAAGATAGAGAACTTATTTTCATTAACAAAGAGAACATTCAGTTATTTTAAAAATAATTTTATCTGAATCTACAGAGTTGTTTGTCAAAGGACATTAAGACAAAAAAAACAACCGTCCCAAATTAGTATTCGGAACGGTTGGCGTGTGTAAATAAAGCAGTTTAAAAGCCTCAACGGGAGACGAGGGGCAGGGAAGATTTGAATTAGAGCGAAAAATAATGTACACTTTCTGTTGGTATTTAAACAAAAGCAACAGCAATTAGAACAATAGTTTGACAAGTTCAAAAAATTCACAATAATTGAACTCTTGTATACAAATGAATGTTTGTTAGAGTGTAAGTAAATACCTTTTATGGAAGCTTTACCTTTGCAGAAAGCGAACTAATCATATACGAAATAACAAACAACTAAAATGTCGAAAACAGAACTACAATTATATAAACAAGCCTATCAGTTAAGCCTATTCACCATATTCTACAATGTGGTGGAAGGTGTGGTATCCATGATAATGGGATATCAGGATGAAACGCTGACTTTATTCGGCTTTGGTGTGGATAGCTTTATAGAAGTAATGTCGGGCATTGGTATTGCGTTGATGGTAATGCGCATCAGGAAACAACCCGATAGTTCAAAAACTCCATTCGAAATAAAGGCTCTAAAAATAACTGGAACAGCCTTTTATCTACTCTCAGCCGGATTATTGGTAGGCATTATTGTTAATCTGATAAACAGTCATAAACCCGAAACGACCTTGTGGGGCATGATTATCTCCATCGCTTCAATTGTGATTATGGTTTGGCTGATGAACAGTAAAAAAAGTGTTGGTGAGAGATTACATTCGGCCGCCATTATTGCCGACAGCAATTGTACCAAAGTATGTGTTTATATGTCCATTGTGTTGCTGATTTCCAGTGTTGTTTATCAATATACCGGATTTGCTTACGCAGATAGTATTGGTACAGCGGGTCTTATTTACTTTTCGATAGCCGAAGGCAAAGAGGCTTTTAAAAAGGTTAAAGGTAAAGAATATAGCTGTGAAAAATGCTAAAAATAGGAGTATGAAAGTCATCTAAATTCGCTATTCCGGATTACAAAATAGTGACATCAAAAACAAGCAGTAGTTGTTCTAATTCGAACAACTACTGCTTGGCATAGTAGTCAGAACATTAAACTTTTCCTTCCCTGCATATCATCCAATAATTATTAGAATCGTTTTAACCCTATTCACAAATTGAATAATGACTATCGGCTTTTACACCCAATAGGTTTTTTATTATAATTTTTCGATACCAATTCTGTTTTGATATAGATATTTAATAAGTTCTATAACGTTTTGGATGTGATGTGGAATAAGAGTGAAAATTCACCATAAGAAATTTTAAATAATGAAATAAGGTTGAGATGGTGAGAGCCTGTATTTCTGCTAAGGTTGAATAAAAAAAATAAGGTTTTAAAACAATCTAAATATCTGATTTTCTATTGATTAAATCTTTTTATTTAAAAAGCTTATTTTTGTTGTATTTACCTTAATAATTTCGCCCCCTATCCTAAAGCTTATTATCTAATATTAATCGATTAACGGTGCTTTTTTACTTAAAAATAGCCCATCTTATTTTCCCACTACGTGGATGCTACTTGTTTGAAGAAAATCTAACAATAACCTATCAAAATTTATTTATGGGTGCAAAAGCCGATAGGCATTAAATAAATTTCAATTTAGCTATTTTGAACTAAAACCTATTTGAAACTATTACAAATTTCGAAACAAATGATAAAAATGTTCAAAATTACAGTGAAAATAAAATATCTTTGTGCTTCCGCGAGTTTTATTATCTACGTCGGGAAATTAATGCATCCACACTCAAAATACATGTATGAAAAAACTGAATAATATTCTCTTTTCAATGACTACCACCATTATATTACTGGTGATTTTTGCAGCAGGTATAGGCTATGCCACCTTTGCCGAAAACAGTTCGGGAACAGAATATGCAAAAGAACTAGTTTACCATGCCAAATGGTTCGAATTACTACTCGTAATTTTGATTGTAAACATGCTGGGGAGCATTATTCTCCACAAAATGACCAACAAGCGGAAATTCAGTGTACTTCTTTTCCATTTATCTTTCATTCTAATTCTTATTGGTGCGGGCATTACCCGCTATTTTGGTTCTGAAGGAATCATGCATTTGCGCCAAGGCGAAACCACCAACGAAATTACTTCCGATAAAAGTTCTGTGCTGGTGGTAGCCGAATACAAAGGCGAGAAAGTGGGAAAAACATTCCCTACCAGTTTCTCCGAAACAGCAACAAACGATTTTTCAGAATTGCTCGAAATAGGAGGTAAAACGATAAGTATTCAAAGTGAACTCTACATCCCCAATTCCATTGAAACACTCGAAGCAGATGATAAGGGAGAACCGGGATTAGCCATTTATGTGATGAATCAAAACAATCAGGGGCAGGACATTATTCTTGCTGCCGGAGAAAGTACCGAGACCAATGGCGTACGCTTTGCCTTTGCCGACACTACTGTAAAAGCCGATATTTATTTCACTATGGATGGAGAGCAACTCTTCGCACAAGCCACTGCACCAATAGCAAAAATGGGCATGATGGAGAGTAGCGAAACAACAATTCCGGCCGGATCACTGGTACCAACTATGGAAAGAACGATTTACAAAACGGGTACTGTGGTTTTTGTATTGAAGAAATTCATTACCCATTCCAAGAAAAGCTTGGAGCAATTTAGCCCTGACATGAATAAATCAGGTGTGATGATAAAACCTAAAAATGCCATCGTTTTCAATGTAACCGATGGTGAAAGTGCTAAAAAAGTAAATGTCCTTTCGTCCGAAAATGAAATACTCAGCCCCGGAACGTGTTTGCTAAACGATATAAAAGTAAGCATCAGCTATGGCAACCTGCCACAGAAAGTACCATTCAGCATTAGGCTTCAGAAATTTCAACTAGATCGTTACCCTGGTTCCAACAGCCCATCATCTTACGCCAGTGAAATCACGGTTATCGACAAGGAATTGAAAACCCAACAGCCTTTCCGTATTTATATGAATAATATCCTCAACTACCGTGGATATCGTTTCTTCCAATCGTCGTACGATACTGACGAACAAGGAACTATTCTTTCTGTAAACCACGATTATTGGGGTACAATGGTAACGTACGTTGGTTATTTCTTTATGCTAATAGGTATGATTCTTACATTATTCAATAAAAACAGTCGTTTCTACACAGTTATCAAGCTAAGCAACGCACTGCAACAAAAACGTAAAGCTGCTAAGCTGTTGACTCTTGCCGGGTTATTAATCGTTTCCACATCTATGTTTGCTGCCAACAGCACAAGTAGTAAAAAAGCCCATCTGGATGCGTTGAGCAGCTTACTCATTCAAGACGAAGTACAGGGAAGAGTGGAACCTTTGAGCACCTATGCATCAGACCTAGTACGTAAAATCACAAAGAAAACAAGCTGCAATAACCAATCGGCTATGGAAGTGCTGTTGGGAATGTGTACCAACCCTGCCAAATGGCAAACCGAGCCAATTATCAAAGTGGCTCACGAAGCACTGGCCAAAGAACTTGGTTCTACGAATGATTATGTAAGTCCAAATCAATTATTTGATAGCAAAGGACAATACAAATTGTCTGCGAAAGTGGAAACTGCTTACCAAAAAGATCCATCGGCTCGTAACCAATACGAAAAGGAACTTATTAATGTAGATGAACGCTTGAATATCCTCAACATCATTTTCACCGGTCGTGTCCTTACCATTTTTCCTATCGTCGGACATGATACTGAAAAATGGACTGCCGTAAACTTTAATACTGAAACAGCCGCTGAACCAACAATGGGAACTAACAAAGATGGCGTTTGCCCCATGTCCGGAAAAACAGGAATGACGAATGTACCAGCTAGTGGAGAATCAATGGGAGAAGGAATGGGAATGGGCGAAACAACAGCAGATACTGCGAACCCAATGCAATCAAATGCAATGGGCATTACTATGCCTATGGGTGCCATGATGGGTGGTTCGTACAAGTCGACCGGCCCTGAGAGTTTACTCAACGGATATTTCTTAGCGATTCTGCACGGCGAAGAAACGGGAGATTGGAGCTTTGCCAACAGTGCTTTGCTGAGCCTTAAAAATTATCAGTTTTTAAACGGTGGTGTTCAGTTACCTTCTAAAAACAAAGTGAAGTTTGAGGTTATGTACAATAATCTAAGTATATTTCTTACCCTAGCCATTTTATATGGTTTACTGGGTATACTACTTATTGGGCTACACATTATCAACATACTCAAATACAATTCTAAGATTGATAAATACCTTAACAAAAGCATCTATCCGCTCATGCTCATGTTTGCATTGTACACCGCCGGCTTGATCATGCGTTGGTATATTTCTGGTCATGCACCGTGGAGTAACGGATATGAAGCAATGATTTTTGTAGGTTGGGGAGCAAGTTTGGCTGGCTTAATATTTGCCGTTCGATCGCCCATCACACTGGCTATAACTTCATTGTTGTCGGCCATAGCTTTGTCGGTAGCTGGTATGAGTTGGATGAATCCCGAAATAACCAATTTAGTGCCGGTACTAAAATCGTATTGGTTGGTGGTTCACGTGGCTGTGATTACCTCCAGTTATGGATTCTTTGCCATGGCAGCCATGTTGGGAGTCTTCAACTTGTGTTTGATGATTGCCCGTACCGAAAAAAATAAGTTACGACTGAACGAAAGTGTTCAGGAATTTAGCTATATCATTGAATTATCCATGACTATTGGCCTCTTCATGCTCACAGTAGGTACATTTTTGGGTGGTATTTGGGCCAACGAATCATGGGGACGTTACTGGGGCTGGGATTCGAAAGAAACCTGGGCATTGGTAAGTGTATTGGTATATTCGGCTATTCTTCACTTACGCACCATACCTAAAACGAACAGTTTAATCATTTTTAATACAGTATCCGTAGTTGGCTTTGCGTCGGTTATTATGACATTTTTAGGGGTAAATTATTATCTTTCAGGCATGCATTCATACGGTCAGGGATCACCACCTCCCATTCCGGTAGGAGTTTATGTTGCTATTGTGGGGCTGGTGGTATTGGTAGTTTTTGCTTTTAATGCTGAGAAAAAACTACAAAAATAGCTCAAAGTTAACAAACTGGTGTAATCTAAAACAACATACTAGTTATATGATAGTTAGGCTAAAAAAAGACATTAATATATGCATTTCTTATTAAGATTGGATTTAAATAAGGTGCATAATATCAAAACTTGGAACAATTATAATCTAATTTGCCTATTTTTGACATATAATTATCTGTATTTGAAGCCTGAGTGCATGAAATACGGTTTAAATATAATTCAAACACAAAGAAAACATTAATGACTCGATTTGTTCACAGATTATCTTTAACTTTATACTTTATCATTGTTTTGTTGGCAGTTGGAATCCTCACCTATTTTGGGTTATCGTATTACAACCTACCAATAGAAGAACGTTATTTCAGCGGTTTGCACATCCTTCTAAAACCAAGCGGTTATATTGGTCACGGATTGGGGGTTTTTGGAACTTTACTTATTGTGGGGGGTTTATTTGGCTACATGGCACGCAAAAGAATGAAAATCTTTTCGCGTATTGGTGCATTGAAATATTGGCTTGAGTTGCATATTTTCATGACCACCTTGGGAAGTGTTTTCGTACTCTTTCATACCTCTTTTAAATTTGGGGGATTAGTTTCGGTAGGGTTCTGGAGTTTAGCTATTGTGTGGTCGAGCGGGGTGATTGGTAGGTTTATTTATCTTCAAATTCCACGTACCATCGAAGGGCGCGAACTCAGCCTTCAGGAAGTGAAAGACTTTAAAGATGAACTGGAATTAAAATTAAAAAATAAGTACGATATTAATTTTTCAGAGATTAGAACCACTAAGTTTTCTCAATTGAGATTAAAACTGTTGGCCAAAAACATATCGGGCAAAGATTTCAAAAAAGTAAAAGGATTGATTCGGGAAGAACGAAAAATAGAAACACGAATTAAACGGCTAGCAAGTATGCAAAGCATGTTTAAATACTGGCATGTAGCGCATTTACCTTTTGCACTTATAATGCTTATTATAATGGTAATACATGTATCGGTAGTATTGTTTTTTGGTTACAAATGGATTTTTTAATATTTGACGAATGACTGACAATATAATTGGATATTTAATATACGGTGTTGCAGCTGTGCTTGTTTTGATAGTTCTACTAATCTACATAAAAAAGCAAAAACGAGAATCGAACGAGGTTGATAAAAAAATAGCAATAGCTAAAGAGGATGGTGTCCATGAGCCTGTTTCGTTGTATCCGGTGGTTGATGCCAACAGATGCATCAAGAGCGGAGCTTGTATCACAGCCTGTCCAGAAGATGACATTTTGGGCATCAGGAATGGGAAAGCCACCACTATAAACGCTTCACTTTGCATTGGACATGGTGCCTGTTTACGAGCTTGTCCGGTAGAAGCCATAAGTTTGTGGATAGGAACAGAAAAACGCGGTGTGGACTTACCACACGTCAGCTCTACTTTCGAAACAAACGTTCCAGGAATTTTTATTGCCGGCGAACTTGGTGGAATGGGATTAATTAGAAATGCCGTGAAACAAGGTGCTGAAGCAGTGGACAACATTATAAAAACCATAAAAAAAGGAGACAATGCCGAATATGATTTAATAGTGGTTGGTGCCGGGCCTGCTGGTATTTCGGCAACATTAGCTGCAACCAAAGCAAAACTAAAAGTATTGACCTTGGAGCAAGGCACACTAGGGGGCACTGTATTTACATTTCCACGGTCGAAAATAGTAATGACACATCCAATGGATCTGCCATTGCATGGGAAAGTAAAACTAAAAGAGACATCCAAACCCGAGTTACTAAAACTATGGCAATCGGTTTTAGCTAAAAACAACATTGAGATTAAAGAAAATTCGAAGGTTGACACAATAATACCCGAAGGAAATATGTTTAATGTTTTAACTGTTTCTGGTGAAAAATACACTACAAAAACAGTATTGCTGACAATTGGACGTAGAGGAACGCCCCGAAGATTGAATGTAATTGGTGAAGATTCGGAAAATGTAGCGTATAGGTTGTTAGAGCCCGAAGAGATTATCGGCCAAAAAATAATGATAGTTGGCGGTGGCGATTCGGCCATTGAGTCGGCATTGCTTCTGTCCGATCAGAACAAAGTAACACTCTCCTATCGAGGGGAAACGTTTACCCGACTGAAACCGAAAAACGCTGATAAAATAAAAAAGGCGATAGATGACCATCTTATTGATGTGAAATTTAATTCGAACGTTGTTTCCATTGAGCCGAAGGTGATACATTACACCCAAAATGAATCGAAAGAGATGTTAAAATTGGAAAACGACTTGATATATATATTTGCTGGTGGTGAATTGCCAACTCAGTTTTTAAAGAAAATAGGTGTAAAAGTCACCACCAAATTTGGAGATGTGGTTTTGAAACCGAGATAGTTATTCTAAAAACAATCGCAGCAAAAACTGTTGACCTTAATCTGCCAGCCGTTGACAAAAACAGTACGAATTATCTAACAAACTATTAGACATTCAAAATGAAATTAAATATACTACTACCCATACTGGGCCTATTCATCCTCCTTGGATACAATGTATCTGCACAAATCTCTCCGGGAGATTTGAGTAAAGCGCATGCTAGCCTCGAAGGTGTAAGTAATTGTACCAAATGTCATGATATTGGGAATAAGGTAACAAGAGCGAAATGTCTTGAATGTCATAAAGAAATAAAAGCTAAAATTTTAGCACATAAAGGTTTCCACGCCTCGGCAGAAGTTGGTAATAAAGACTGTTTTGTTTGCCACAACGAACATCACGGACGTAACTTCCAAATCATTCGTTTCGACAAGAAAACCTTTGACCATAGAAAAACTAGTTTTGAGTTGAAAGGAGAACATTCCAAACAAACCTGCGTTGCCTGTCACAAGCCTGCATTTATCAAGAATCCTGAGATTCGTAAAAAAGCAGGAACATTCCTTGGTTTGAGTCAAAATTGCTTAAACTGTCATGCCGATTATCATCAAGGCAAGCTGTCAAACAAATGCGCTACTTGCCACAATTTCAACTCATTTAAAAATGCTACCGGGTTTGATCATAGCACAACTCGTTTCCCGTTGCTTGGGAAACACAAAATTGTAGCTTGTATTGATTGTCATAAGACCGAGATTATTGGTGGAAAACCGGTTCAGAAATTTAAAGGCCTGCAATTTGCAAATTGTACTGCTTGTCACGAAGACGTTCATCTTAATAAGTTTGGGCAAAATTGTAAACAATGTCACAGCGAGGAATCATTCCATATAGTCAAAGGAATGAGAACCTTTGATCACGATAAAACTGACTTCAAATTAATTGGAAAACACCAACAGGTAGCCTGCAAAGAATGTCATAAAACAAGCCTAACAGCACCCGTAAAACATAATCGTTGTTCTGACTGTCATAGTGATTATCACAAAAAAGAATTTGCTGTAAACGGAGTTTCGCCCGATTGCAATACCTGTCATACCGACAATGGATTTTCGCCAACTACATTCACTATTGAGAAACATAATCTCACTAAATTTAAACTGGAAGGTGCACACATGGCCACTTCATGTACTGCTTGCCATAAAAAACAGAAAGACTGGACATTCAGGAATATTGGAAGCAAATGCGTAGATTGTCATAAAGATGTGCACAAAGGATTTATTCCAGAAAAATTTTACCCAAATCAGAATTGTTTGGTTTGCCATAACGTTACAACCTGGAAATCGGTAACATTTGATCATAACAAAACCGGATTTAAGCTTGAAGGAGAGCATGCAAAAGAGGTTTGTGCATCTTGTCACTATCAAAAAAATGAAAATGGCATCAAAACTCAGCGTTTTGCAGGAATACCAAAAGATTGTTCTAGTTGTCATAAAGATTCGCATGCAGGACAATTTGCAGTGAATGGAAAAACAGATTGTACACGCTGCCATGGTTTTAATTTTTGGAAGGATTCTAAATTTAACCATAACACATCAAGGTTTAAAATTGACGGGCAACACAAAGATGTGAAGTGCGAAGAATGTCACAAGGCGGTGACAAACGAAAAAGGGAAATATATACAGTACAAGTTCGACAATATTAGTTGTTCAAAATGTCACGCTTAGAAAAGAATTAATCATCATTTAATTATCAATCAAAGATATGCGCCAACTTGTTTTATTCATTTTCGTTGTTGTACTAACAACAACTGCTTGGGCTGTTAAATCTCCACATGGTGAGGGATTTAAGATGGAGTGTGTCACTTGCCATACCACTGCCGATTGGAATAAAATTAAAACGGATGGGTTCAATCACAATAAAACTCATTTTCCATTGGTTGGGCAACACAAAACGGTGAGTTGCAAAAAATGTCATACCACGCTTGAATTCTCCAAAGCCAAAACAAATTGTTCAGCTTGTCATACTGACGTGCATCAAGGCACCGTTGGAAATGATTGCGAACGCTGCCATACTCCGAACTCGTGGTTGGTAACCAATGTAAAACAGATACACAGACAAGTAGGATTTGCACTTGTGGGTTCACATGCAACGGCCGACTGTAATCGTTGTCATAAATCTGCCTCCATGCTCCGATTCGACAATATTAGCACTGACTGTTACAGTTGTCATAAAGAGAAATATAATGCAACAACAGCTCCAAACCACAGAAAAAGTGGTTTGGATACCGATTGTGCCCGCTGCCATACCATGAGTGGAAGGGATTGGTTGGCTACCGGCAGAGGCTTTGATCATGGATTTTTCCCACTTACTAATGCGCACAATCTGGCTTGCGATGCTTGCCACTTTGAAAACAACTATTCTGTAAAACTCTCGAGCGAATGCAATAGCTGTCACAGTTTAGCGAACAACAATCCAATAGTAGCACATAAAACTAAATTCGTAAGCTATTCGTGCGGTAACTGCCATAACACGCAAGGTTGGTCGGCAGGAGTAAGATTCAAACAACATGATAGTTGGTTTGGTATTTATTCAGGGAAGCACAAAGGTAAATGGTCTAAATGTACCGATTGTCACAACAACGATGCTACTTACAAGGCTAATTGTAGAAATTGTCACGATTTCGACAGATAAGGGAGTCGGTAATAATTCTGCAGTTACTCCATCAACAATTGTAAACTAAAAATTATAATGAAATATTTATTTCTAATTATTATAGTTTGTATAAGTATAAGTGCTTACGGACAAACATCTGACAATATGGTTACGGGTAACGTTTCCTATATTAGTGCGCAACATGTTTATGTCCGCTTTGTTAACACGGAGGGAATTCAGGTAGGCGATACGCTATTTCTTGTTCAGAACAACAAAAAACAACCAGCTATTGTCGTTCTCAGTCTGTCGTCCATCTCCTGTGTTGGTAAACTTATAAACAATATCCCACTTACTGTCAGTAATCCAATAGCAGCAAAAAGGAAAATAGAAGAAAAACCCTTAGAAGTTGTAGCCGAAAAATCGGTTGAATCCATATCGGTAAATGATCAGGTGATTAAATCGGTGATTAAAAAAGGGAAAGATACAAACTCAAAACAACGATTCGACGGTCGTTTGTCTATTTCGTCTTACTCAAATATATCGACAAATCACCCTTCAAACAACCGATTAAGGTACAATCTGACTTTGAATGAAGAACATATTGGCGATTCCAAATTATCGTTGGAAAGCTACATATCATTTACGCATAAACTCAATGACTCCACTGAGAAATATAAAGACCTGAAAGTATATAATTTAGCTCTTAAATACGACATTAGCAAAACGGCTCATTTTACTTTGGGTAGAAAAATCAATAACTACATGGCCAATGTTGGTGCGGTGGATGGATTGCAATTTGAAAATGATGGCAAATATTTCTCTTACGGTGTAGTAGTTGGTTCACGGCCGGATACCTACACCTATTATCTGAATCCTGATTTGCTTCAATTTGGAGCGTTCGTGGCTCACAATGCTCAAAATGCTAACGGAACTTTACAAACTTCATTGGCGGTGTTTAACCAGATGAACAAGCTTAAAACCGACCGTCGGTTTCTCTATCTTCAACACAACAATTCGTTGCAAAAAAATTTAGATCTTTTCTGCTCATTTGAAGTAGATCTATACTCCAAAAAAGACAGTATTTCCAAAAACACCTTGGATTTGACAAGCTCCTACGTTTCTCTTCGATACAGACCATGGAGACAGTTATCGGTATCGTTATCTTACGATGCGCGTAAAAACATTTACTATTACGAAACATACAAAAACCGCATTGATAGCACCTTGGACAAAGCAACCCGACAAGGTTTTCGCTTACAAACCACTATTCGTCCTTTCAGATACTTCTCGTTAGGTGGAACTGCCGGTTACCGGTTACCAACTAAAATTAAGGCAGATACGCTTGCCACCACCAATGCAAGTGGTTTTATGAGCTACTCCAACCTGCCATTCCAGTTATCCACAACACTAACAGCTACTACTTTCAAATCGGGTTATACAAATGGAACAGTATACGGAATATCATTAAACCGCGATTTTTTCTCCGGAAAGTTTAATTTAGAGGCAGAGTACAGAAAAGCCACGTTTAATTACAGTAATTCACAGCTGCAAACAATTCAAAACATTGCAGAGTTAGGATTGTCTTGGAGAATTGCAAAAAAACTGATGCTTTCGGCCGATGTTGAAACGACTTTTGATAATGATAAAAACAGAGATACCAGAGTATTTGTCAATATCAGTCAACGATTCTAAAATAATTATTAGTGATAAATTGTTAATGATAAATTATAAGACTAAGACTTCATCTTCAAATTTTCATTTTCAATTATTTTCACTTCGCTTTCAGAAGGTCTTCCAACTTAATCAATTCATCTCGATATTGTGCCGCTTCAAGGAAATCAAGTTTCTTAGCAGCGTCTTGCATTGCTTTCTTGGTTTTCGCAATGGTTTTCTCCAACGCTGTTTTCGACATATATTGGACCACTGGATCGGCTGCAATTCCTTGCATTGATTCCGGCTCAATATAGGCATTGGGCTCTGCTTTGCTGAATGAATTACGTTCACCTTTTATAATGGCAGTTGGGATAATTCCATGCAAATCATTATACGCCAGCTGTTTGTCACGCCTACGGTTGGTTTCCGAAATGGTCTTAGCCATACTATTCGTCATCTTGTCGGCGTACATAATTACACGTCCGTTGAGGTTACGAGCAGCACGACCTGCAGTTTGCGTGAGCGACCGATGCGACCGTAAAAAACCTTCTTTGTCGGCATCAAGAATGGCTACCAAGGATACTTCTGGTAAATCCAATCCTTCCCGCAACAAGTTCACTCCCACCAGCACATCGTAGATTCCCCGACGCAAATCTTCCATAATCTGTACCCGATCCAGTGTATCCACATCGGAGTGAATATAGTTACACCGAACATTCATTTTGGTCAAATAATCGGTCAGTTCCTCCGCCATGCGTTTTGTAAGCGTAGTAACCAAAGTACGTTCATTCTTTTCAGTTCGCAGCGTAATTTCCTCCAGCAAGTCGTCAATCTGGTTCAGGCTTGGACGCACATCGATAATCGGGTCTAGTAATCCCGTCGGACGTATTAATTGATCAACCACCACACCCTGACTTCTTTCAAGTTCGTAGTCGGCTGGTGTGGCACTCACATAAATAGTTTGAGGAGCAAGTTCTTCAAACTCTTCAAATTTTAATGGACGATTGTCTTTAGCCGATGGTAACCGAAAACCATAGTCCACCAGATTTTGCTTACGGGCAGCATCGCCACCGTACATGGCACGAATTTGGGAAATAGAAACATGACTTTCATCGATAACCATCAAGAAATCTTTTGGGAAATAATCGAGCAAGCAGAACGGACGGCTACCCGCTTCACGACCGTCGAAGTATCGCGAGTAATTTTCTATGCCTGAGCAATAACCTAATTCCTTAATCATCTCTATATCGTAATTCACCCGCTCATAAATGCGTTTCGCCTCATAATTTTTTCCAATAGAGCGAAAATAATCAACTTGCTTTGCCATATCAATTTCAATATGCTGAATGGCTCTGGCAATGGCTTCTTTGGTAGTGACAAAGATACTTGCCGGGTAAATTTTATATGTACCCACCGTTTCGATAACATGAAAATTTACCGGTTCAACGGTTTGAATCTCTTCAATTTCATCGCCCCAAAAAACCACCCGCAATATAAAATCGGCGTATGCAAGGAAAATATCCACCGTATCTCCCTTCACACGAAAATTTCCGCGATTGAGTTCTATTTCATTCCGAGTATACAAACTATCCACAAGGGTATGAAGAAATGTATTGCGTACGATTTGTTGCCCGCGATGAATCTCAATCACATTACTATTAAAATCATCGGGGTTACCCATACCATAAATGCACGAAACCGAAGAAACAACCAGCACATCCCTCCTACCGGATAACAATGCTGAAGTAGTTGCCAGACGAAGTTTCTCAATTTCCTGATTAATTGCTAAATCCTTTTCGATGTAAGTGTCTGAAACAGGTAAGTACGCTTCCGGTTGATAATAATCGTAGTAGGACACAAAATACTCCACCGCATTTTCTGGAAAAAAAGCCTTGAACTCACTGTACAATTGAGCGGCCAGTGTTTTATTATGACTCAAAATGAGTGTGGGACGCTGAACTTGTTGCACAACATTGGCTATTGAGAATGTTTTACCAGAACCGGTTACACCAAGCAGAGTTTGATAGGGAATATCAGCACGCAAACCCTCTACCAATTGCTTGATAGCTTCTGGTTGATCGCCGGTAGGACTAAATGGGGAAGTAAGTTTAAAAGGCACGGGGTTTCAGTTATCAGTGAACAGTAAGTTTTGGAAACGGAGTAGAAAGTTTAGGGTACAACAAAAATGGTTTAGGTAAAACTCAGAACTAGTTACAACTATCTTCTGATGGAATATCTAAACTACTACACCATCCTGAACAATCAAAAAAATCAACCAGTTATCTATTCAACGGTGTCAGCAGCTGGCATAACTAACCATAGCACTAAGTACAACAAAATTCCTACTCCAAAAAAGAAAAATAAAATGGCATACGCAGCCCTCACAAGGGTTACATCCCAATCAAAGTATTCCGCAACACCTGCGCAAACGCCACCAATCATTTGGTTTTTCGAACGTTTGAGTTTTTTGTCCATAATTGTAAGTTTGATAATTAATAAGAGCAGCAAAGGAACAAAAAAAATATTGAACACGAAAATAGAACTGAGGTAGTTTAGAGAATGAAATTTAATTAATTAGAGTATGTGGTACATAAAAAATCCCCTTTTAAAAATTACATTTCAAAAGGGGATTTTTATACGACTAGAAAAAAAAACTAGTGTAGTTTTTTCTTAAAAGTATCCAGTCCGCTATCCAAATAGTTGGTAAAAGACTTTGGATCGTAGTTCGCACCCTGAGGTTGAACCAATAAGTCGCCTTTTGTATCCAGCAATACATAAAACGGTTGTGAGTTGGCATTGAAACGCGAGGCCTGAAAATCGCTCCATTTATTTCCAATCGTCTCTATTTTCTTTCCACTATATTTTGATGTTATTTGCTCACTGGTTGCCAAATCTGTTTTATCATCCACATAAAGCTGAATAACTACAAAATCATTCATTAGCCTCGATAACACTTCTTTGTCTGGCCAAACGTTGGCTTCCATCTTCCGGCAATTTACACAAGCATGACCTGTAAAATCGATAAATACAGGTTTATTTACTTTCTGTGCATACGCTAATCCCTCATCGTAATCGAAGAATACATCCAAGCCAAGCGGTGCGTGAAACAATTCGCCGTATTTATGTTTACCTGAGTTATGCTCAACGGTAGCTCCTTGTACATTTGCTCCCAATACAAAATCCTGTGTGCTCATTGGTGGCAAGAATGCGGATATTGATTTGAGCGGTGCTCCCCAAAGTCCGGGAATCATGTACACAGTAAAGGACAAGGTAATGATTGCCAAAATTAAACGGGGAGTAGATACATGTTTCACCTCGCTGTCGTTTGGTAATTTAAGCTTACCTAGCAAATACATTCCCATAAGGGCTGAGATAACAATCCATAACGAAAGAAATATTTCGCGATCGAACCAATTCCAATGATAGGCTAAGTCGACATTTGAAAGGAACTTGAAGGCGAATGCCAGCTCCAAAAATCCCAACACCACTTTCACACTATTCAACCAACCACCCGATTTCGGCATAGCTTTCATCCAAGCCGGGAACATCGCAAACAGCACAAAAGGAATGGCTAACGCAATGGCAAAACCAAGCATACCGATGGCCGGTCCGAGTAACTGACCCATAGTAGCTGCTTGTACCAGTAAAGTACCAACGATTGGCCCAGTACACGAAAATGAAACCAAAGCCAATGTTCCGGCCATGAAAAACAACCCTCCCAAACCACCTTTGTCAGAGTTAGTATCCATTTTATTTACCCAAGACGAAGGTAGTACCAATTCGAAAGCGCCCAAAAACGATAGTGCAAAAACCACCAATAAAAGGAAAAAGAAAAAATTAAAAATACCATTCGTTGAGAGCACATTCAGCGCATCGGCACCAAAAAGAACCGTAATGAGTAAGCCCAACACAACATATATAACCACTATGGATAAGCCGTAAATCAGCGCATTAATTACTCCTTTGCGTTTAGTGACTTCTTTTTTTGTAAAATAACTAACCGTCATGGGTACCATGGGAAAAATACAAGGCATTAAGAAAGCAGCAAAACCACCCAGCAAACCAAGTAAAAAAATGGTCCACAAGGATTGATTACCCATTGGCTTTGAAAGGTCGAGAATTGGCTGTACACTTATCGTAGAAACAGCTGAGTCTTTCACCACAACCAATTCCGCAGCTATAACTTTAGCTGTATCGGTAGTAGGTGTTGCAACAGTCGGGGGTGCTGTTTGAGCATCAGCAGGTGCTATTTTTGCACCTTTTAGGTCGAACGAGAAATCAAGTTCTTCGGGCGGAAGGCATTGATTGTCATCGCACACCATAAACTCAAGCATTCCCTTAACTTTCGAAGCTGGTACTTTCAGCTTTACTTTTTGGGTAAAGACCGCTTTTTTCTCAAAAAAAGCCACCTCCATTTCAAAGACCTTTTCGTAGATCTTTTTTGGTTTGGGCGATTCTGTGACTTTACCAACTAACGAATAAGCTAGTGATGGCGTAAATTTAAAGGATGTGGGCACTGGTCCTCCCTCGCCGATAAACTGCGAATACAGGTGCCAGGTATTGTCAATGTTGGCCGTAAGAATCAATTCAAATTCGGTATCCGAAATTTGTTTGTTAGAAAAACTCCATTTAACGGGTTTGAGAATCTGTGCCGAAAGACCCAGAACGCAACACAAGAGCAAAAACGATAAAACAACTTTTTTTGTCATAATGAATATTGATAATTTTAATTATTCTTTGTTGGTCATGATATCTAACACCATCTGGTCAGTTTCGTTCATTTCTTCTTTTATTTCCGAACAATGTGGTAATGAAAGTCTATTATTTTAGCATGATGCAAAGATACTACAAATTACGGTCATTAATTTCGGCAAGGAACTAATTACAAGGAATCAGAATTCAATTCAATATCACAAAAACCATTTCAAAACCGAAATTGTTTTTGCGATTTTGTGTACCCTCTTATCAATTTTCACATCAATTAATATTTATTTATTTCTACTATACTAAAATAAAAAAAATGCAGAAATTGATTGAAGATTTTCAAGAAACAATACTAATCTCAAGTTCACTTTAGGGGATTTAGGGGCGGTTGAAAAGGAATTGATACTCTTTTTTCTCCTTTTCTTGCACCGCCCCAAGCCCGTCAGCTGACGGAGATATAAAGTTACTTTCTAAAAATCCAACTAAATTATAATTTGGTAAAGTAGAATTATAGACAAATAAAGCTCAAAATTTCTTTCTCAAACAAATTGAGTTATTTGTCTCTGCCATCGTATGATAAAAAAAATCATTGTTTGCTTTTGAATTCCTTAGCTTGTATTCTCATTACATTATTTTAGATGTTGATTTTACTCAATACATCTCTCGGAAACTTGTCGCAAATGGCGATATCTTCTCTTAAACTGTTTTGTCATTTCGCAAATGGCGAAAACTCTTCGGAATGTGTTTTTGCCATCTCGCAAACGGTGAAACCTTCCCGCAGGGTGTTTAGGATGTTTCGCCAACAGCGGTGTCTATCAGAAGCTCGTTTTCCGATAGAAAGACCGGCTTTGCTAAACATAATAGATATTATACAAGTTATGAATAGAAGGGTTTACTAGAAAGACTATTCTATGCCACGGAGTGGCTAAATGTGAACCAACGGTAAGCGGAAGCTAATAACCCCCAGTGGAACTTGCGGAACTCACCAACCAGCTCCGTAGGCTGACGAACTGAATATCGACATAAGATATTGTTATTGAACCCCTCTAGGGTTCTGCCGGGATTTCCAACGGGCTCCACCTGCGGTTATTTATATTGACTCCCTTCGGGAATCTAAAATTCTGGTTTATTCGTTATTAATTATAAAATTAAAGACTTAATAGTAGTGAGGATCTAACTTATATTATGTCTAATAATAATGATAATAATAATTGCCAGTCGTATTTTGGGATTGTGTACTGATAACGTGAATGACTTGTTACAAAGCGATACCACAGACTGAGTTGCGCATCCTAATTCGAGTCGGTTAAACTATCTTATTAAGCTTTTTTATTCAATGTTCAACTAAAAATTGCACTATTATGGCAATGAACATTTTATTAATATTTTTGTTTTATTTATATGTTAATTGAATATATCTATCAAGAAAACTCTAAAAAGCTCTGTTCGCATTTATCAATTATATTCAAGAAACATAATTGCGCTCAAACCAACCCTTCTTTACTACACTTTTTAGCTTGCAAAACCAAACCAAATTTTCACCGTTATGAAATAAGTGTTAAAATATTATCAATGAACTATTTCTTTGCTATAGGGTTGTTTAAAGGGGCAAAGAGCGAATAGAAGAAACTTAATTTCACCAACGATGAAACTACACATCAAATACGACATAAACAATTGCTGCAAGCTTATTTTGCAGGAACAATTGGATAAGCTACAATTGCCTTACACAATCACTGGTTTGGGTGAGATAGAAATTAAAGGAGCCGTTTCGCCTGGAAAATATAAAAAGTTAGAAATAAACTTAAACAAATACACAATTGAAATAATTGACAATCCGAAAAGCATTTTAGCTCAAAAAATTAAAGATGCCATTGTTGAAATGATTTATCTAGAAGAATCCCTTCCAACTATAAATATTTCCGCATACTTAGAAAAAAAACTTAATAAAGGTTACATTTACATGTCAAAAATTTTTTCGGAAGTAACTTTTACCACCATTCAATATTTTATTATTCTTCAAAAAATTGAAAAGGTGAAGCAGGAAATTATTGAAGGTAAAGAAACAATTACCGAAATAGCTTGGAAATTAAACTTCAGCAGTGTTGCACACTTATCAAATGAGTTTAAAAAAATTACAGGATTATCTCCAAGAGCATTTCAGCGAATAATTAAAAAGAGAAAAGAAAATGATTTCACATCTCAACATTAGAGAATAATTTAACTAAAATGAAATAGAAAATGAATCACGATCCACTTCACATACTTCTTGCAGATGATGATGACGACGACCGTCTTTTTTTTAAAGATGCCATTGAAGAAATAAAAGTAAAAACGGTTGTCACGATGGTTAATGATGGTGTGGAATTGATGGAATACCTACATAAAGCGGAAATACATTTACCGAATCTTATTTTCCTAGACCTAAACATGCCACGCAAAGGCGGAATGGAATGTTTAAAGGAAATAAGGAGCAATCACAAACTTAAAGATATTTCCATTGCAATCTATTCTACTTCGGGATTAGAAAAAGATATTGAAGAGTCCTTTATCAAAGGTGCAAATATTTACATTAAAAAACCGAACGATTTTGTAGAATTGAAAAACACTTTGGCTAAAGTAATTACCATCAACTGGCAATACCATACTTCGGGCTTGAACAAAGAAAATTTTTTACTCAACATTCAGTAGTAATCAGCAGTAGTAGAAGCAACTTTCAAAAAACCATCTTCATATTTAACTTCACATTTCTTTTCATTATCAACCAATGGATGCACCAAAGAAAAATAAAAGCAAATCGGAACCATCTGCCACCGTACAGAACTTTCCTATCGTAGGTATTGGTGCGAGTGCTGGTGGGCTAGATGCATTCAGGCGTTTGCTCGCAGCTATACCCGAAATTTCAGGAATGGCGTATGTTCTGGTGCAGCATCTTGACCCCTCGCACGAAAGTATTTTACCAGAGATTTTACAACGTGTTACAAAAATTCCAGTGCACGAAATCACCGACGACATACATCTTGCACCCGACCACATCTATATTATTCCTTCCAACAAAATTCTTACATCAACCGATGGTGTGTTGCAACTCACTCCCCGCGACAAAAAAATTGTCAATCTTTCTATTGATGTTTTTTTTACATCGCTTGCCCATGTGCATAAAGAGTTTGCAGTAGGTGTTGTGTTATCAGGCACAGGCAGCGATGGAACAATTGGATTAAAAGCCATCAAAGAATATGGAGGTATAAGCATTGCACAAGACAACGAATCGGCAACTTACGACAGTATGCCGCAAAGTGCCGTGAATGCTGGAATAGTTGATTTTATTTTAGCCCCCGAAAAAATCCCTCAGCAACTTTTGCAAATCAACAGCGCATACAAAACAAGTCATTTTTTCAAAGAAGAGGAAGAACTGCCAAAAGACGATGAAGCTATTTTCAAACAAATTCTTTTGGTGCTTCGTCAGCGAAGTGGAGTTGATTTTACGTACTACAAACAGCCAACTTTTCACAGGCGCATAGCACGCAGAATTGCTATTGTTAAAAAGAAAAACCTTACCGACTACTTAAAATTTTTGCGCGCCGATAAAGCCGAACAGGATGCGCTCTTTCAGGATGTGCTCATTCCAGTCACTTCTTTTTTTCGCGACCCGAAAACGTTTCAAATATTAACCGAAAAGGTTTTTCCTATACTTTTTAAAAATAAAAACGCTATTGAACCCATTCGTGTCTGGATAGCAGGATGCTCCACAGGTGAGGAAGCATTTTCGATTGCCATCTGCCTGCACGAATTTTTAGGAGAGAAATTGCCCGATACAAGAATTCAAATCTTCGCTTCCGATATTTCAGAGAAAGCAATCAAGAAAGCACGTGCAGCCATTTACACCAAAGCTGATGTAGAAATACTTTCTGCAAATCAACTCAAGAATTATTTTGTAAAAAATAATGGAGGTTACGAAGTGAACAAGCTCATTAGGGACATGTGCGTGTTTGCCCCGCACAATTTTTTAAAAGACCCACCATTTGCAAAAATGGATTTAATCACTTGCCGAAATGTGCTTATCTACATGGATACTTTTTTGCAAAAGAAAGCATTCACCACTTTTCATTACGCACTTAAAGAAAACGGATTTCTTCTCTTGGGAAAATCCGAAACCACAGGCGCATCATCCGATTTGTTTACGCAGGTTAGCAAAAACGAAAAAATTTATTCGCGTAAGCCCGTGCAGGGTCGGTTCATGCCTGTTGCAACAGAACGCAGAGAAGAAGCGTTGTCAACAGAAGATAAAACTGAAACCAAATGCAAAGCAGTTCACTCCGATTTCAGAAAAAGCGCAGAGGCAATAATAATTTCAAAATCTCCTGCAAGTGTAGTCGTGAATGAACAAATGGACATCGTTCACATCTACGGACACACCTCACCTTTTCTTCAATCACCGCAAGGCAAGCCAACTCACAATCTTTTGAAAATGGCGCGCGAAGAATTAGCGTTTGAATTGCGCAACGCAATTCACAAAGCCACGAAGGAACAGGCAACAATTACTAAAGAAAATATTCCTGTAGCCCTCCAACCCACCAAAGGGGGGATTTCGAATCCTATACAATTAGTTACTATCGAGGTTATTCCACTCACTGATACAACCGAACCTCATTTTTTAATTCGGTTTACACAAGCAACTCCGCCTTCTATGAGAAGGAAGGGTGATGAAAATAACCCTACATCGGGCGGCTGGGGGACTGCTATTCAACAATTTGAAGAAGAACTTTCGCAGACTCGTGAAGACATGCGCTCCATCACCGAAGACATGGAAGCCGGCAATGAAGAACTGCAAAGCGCCAACGAGGAATTGCAAAGTAGCAACGAAGAGATGCAAAGTTTGAACGAAGAATTAGAAACATCTAAAGAAGAACTTCAATCAACAAACGAAGAACTTATCATCTTAAATCAGGAGTTGATTGACAAGCAAGAACAACTCAATGTTTCCCATTTTTATTCCGAAGCCATCGTTACTACCATGCGCGAACCGCTTGTGATTCTTGACCAAGCATTGCGTATAAAAACGGCCAACACTTCCTTTTACAAAAAATTTAATATAGAAAAAAAAGAAACTGAAAACAAATTATTTTACGAAATACAAAATCATCAGTTCGATGATACTCTGCTTCGCTCTTTGCTCGAAAAAATTCTTCCGCAAAAAAACCGGATAGAAGATTTTGAAATCAATCTCCGTTTGCCGAATAAGGGTGATCGCACCATCCTGTTAAATGCACTACAAATTATAAATAAAAAAGAAGCAGAACAGTTGATACTTCTTGCCATGGAAGACATTACTGACAGGGTGCGTTCAGAAAAAATATTAATAGAAAGCGAAGCCCGTTCAAAAAAGGAGCGCAAATTGCTGCACGATTTCTTTACACAAGCCACTGCCCTACTTGCCATTATCAAAGGATCTGAATATGTATTTGAATTTGCCAACCCTGCTTACAGGGAACTTATTGGTAACCGTGATCCTACAGGTAAAACAATGCTTGAAGCGAATCCTGAAACTAAACGGCAGGGCTTAATTGAGCTGCTTGATAATGTATATAACACGGGCGAAACATTTACCGGAAAAGAAATGCCCGTTATGGTGAATAGAGGCAATGGAAAACTCGAACAGTTATATCTGAATTTCACATATCAGGCATTTACAAATGACATAGGTGAAACGGAAGGTATTTTGATTTTTGCCTATGATGTCTCGGAACAGGTGGAAGCCCGCAAACAAATTGAAGAAAGCGAGAAGCGTTTCAGAACACTTTCCGAAACTGTTCCTCACATGATATGGACAGCAACACCCGAGGGGAAGAAAAATTCGTTTAACAAGTATTTTATCAATTATACGGGCTTGTCTTTTGAAGAATTAATAGACGATGGATGGCAGAAAACTATTTTTCCCGAAGACCTCGAAAGAGAATTGCGAGAATGGCATCACGCCCTTAAAACAGGAGAAGATTTTAAAATTGAAAAACGTGTGCGCCATCATAACGGAACTTACCGATGGCATATAAGTCATGGCATCGCTCAAAAAAACAATGGGGGAACCATTATTGGATGGATAGGAAGCAACACTGAAATTGAGGATCAGAAACAAATTACGGAAGCATTGGCTAAAGGCGAAGAACAATTCCGCACCTTCGCTAACAACATTCAAAACCTCGCATGGATTGCCAATGGTGAGGGATGGATTTATTGGTATAACCAGCGATGGTATGATTACACAGGAACTACACTTGAAGAAATGGAAGGTTGGGGATGGCAAAAAGTGCATCACCCCGACCATGTTGAAAAAATAATAGAACTAACAAAAGAGCTATGGAAAAAAAACGAACCATTTGAGCTAACCTTCCCTCTACGTAGGCATGACGGAGAGTACCGTTGGTTTCTCACCCGAGCCTATCCTGTAAAAGATGCTAACGGGAATATTGAGCGATGGGTAGGAACAAATACCGATATTACCAAACAAAAATATTTTACTGAAGAATTAGAAAGAAGAGTAAAAGAACGAACTCAAGAATTGCAAATACAAAATCAAAGATTTGAAATTGCTGAAAACATTGCCAAACTAGGAAGCTATAGTTGGAACATGACAACCGGTGCGCTGGAATATTCTGATAACTTATTTCGTTTATTTGATTGTGAACCGAAGGAGTTTGTTCCTTCCATTGAAAAGTTTTTGACTTTTATACATCCCGATGATTTACAACAAGTAACTAATAACGGTAAGGAGACCATGCAAACAGGAGTATTGGTAGAAACACCTTATCGCATTATAAGCAAAACTGGAACTATCAAATACTTCCGTTCAAGCGGAAAGTTTTCGGGCGAGGGGAACAATCGTATGCTCATAGGTACAGTGCAGGACATTAGCAAAGATGTAGCAGCATCTAAACAATTAAAAACAAAAAATATTGAACTTGAAAATGCTAACACCGAACTTGCCTCATTCAGCTATGTTGCCAGTCATGATTTACAAGAACCGTTAAGAAAAATTCAGGGATTTTCAAAACGCATTATTGATAAGGACGGAGAAAAATTATCCGACACTACAAAAGATTATTTCAACCGCATTATTGGTGCAGCACAACGAATGCAGAATTTAATTGAATCACTGCTAAGTTTTTCGCGCACCAACTTAAGCGAAGTAATATTTGAAAAAACAGACTTGAATCAAACATTAATAGAAGTTCAAGCCGTTATGAAGGATTTAATCAAGAAAAAAAATGCGGTGATAGAATCACAAAACCTGCCTGCTCTCAACGCAGTGCCAGTTCAGATGCACCAACTATTTTTAAATCTTATTGGCAACTCACTTAAATATTCTAAACCCAATGTTGCACCACATATAAAAATAACGGCTGAAAAAGTGACCATCAACAAAATGGCAGGACTGGTAAAACAAAATGGCACCTTTTGGAAAATTACAATCAGCGACAATGGAATTGGCTTTGAACATCAATACGAAAACAAAATATTTGAACTTTTTCAACGGCTGCATGGCAAAACAGAATACGAAGGAACAGGAATAGGACTTGCTATCTGCAAAAAAATTGTTCAGATCCACAATGGAACTATTACAGCAACAGGGCAACCTGGAATTGGATCAACCTTCACCTTTTTCTTGTCGGATAATAGCAAATCATAAATTTATAAAATCATAAAAGTCATGAGCATACATAAAAAAATATTATTAGTTGATGATGATCCAGACGACCAACTTTTTTTCGTGGAAGCAATCAATGAACTTGAACCAAACCTGGAATGTGGTATTGCCAATAACGGATTGGAAGCACTTGACCATTTGCAAAAAGTTCCACCGCCACCATCTCTTATTTTTCTTGACCTCAACATGCCATTCATGAATGGATTTGAATGTTTAGCTCAATTAAAAAAAATAAATGATTACAAAAAAATTCCTGTTATCATTTTCACTACATCCAATCATCCCGTTGACATGGAGCGGACAATTTCGATGGGGGCATCAATGTTTCTAACAAAGCCGTCTGATTTTATTGCTTTGAAAAATAAGCTGAACCAGATTTTGGAAATAAATTTTGCATAAACATCCTCATATTTTAATTTAGTTTTAAAAAAAAAGGCTATGTGCAAAAGAATATTTATGATTATTGATGATGCTGATGACAGGTTGGCATTCGCATCCGCTCTAAAAGAAATGCTTAATTCCACCGAATGCATGGAGGTAGACAGCGGTGCAAAAGCCCTCGGGCAATTGCGTGAGACAGAGAAATTACCCGATTTTATTTTCCTTGATATTAACATGCCGCTTATGAATGGATATGAATGTTTGAAGGAATTGAAAAGTGATAATAAACTACAGAACATTCCCGTCATTATTTATTCAACTTCTTTTACCGAACAAAGTATAAAAGAATTTCGCACACTTGGTGCATCAAGTTATCTCAACAAACCAACTGATTTGAGTAAACTTCCTGGGGCAATCATTGAAGCAATTAAAAGGCCACTGAAACTGAGTTATTATAAATAAATTTTTCAAATTGGTTTCTTCCCATGCATGCTGCTGTTACCTTGGTGCAAACCTAGGCAATCCACAATCACCAATATTGCAGCATATTTCAAAAACAAAACCGGCACAATCACCGATATCTTTTATTTCCTTTTTTCTTTCAGCTCGTGTTCCATTTCTTTCTCATTTACTTCAGCAATAGACTGTGATTTCTGCCAACTGTCTTCCTCGTTTGCAAAATCACTTAGCTCACTGTGATATTTTTTGAAAAATTATCAATCCTTCTTACGTCATTCTGTCTATATCATCCAATCTGCTACTTATCAACTCATTATAAGCCAAAAACTTATTCAGCATGCATCAAAAATGCAAGGCTAATTGTGCCGCTCCTATTGAGAATCAGTTGTCGATATCATGATAATCGTGTAACATTTTGCGTGATTTATGTAAGACAAGTTGTATTGAGCCAACGTAATTTTGCTGAATAATAATTAATAACCATTTAAAAACTATTAGAGATGAAAAAGAAAAATCAATTTTTAAAATCGGGAGTTCTTCTTATTGGGTTGGCTTCGGCTACAATACTTTTAACTATTCCACTACAGTCGTGTAAGAACACGAAACAAGACAACACTAAAAAGGTTGCAGAAGAACAAAACGATGCAAAGTTTGCAAATGAAAAAGAAAATGATGCAGAATTTTTGGTAAGTGCTGCGGAAATAAATTTAGAAGAAATTGAATTAGGTCGTTTAGCCCAGTCACGCGGCACAAGTGCCGAAGTAAAAAAATTAGGTGAAATGATAGAGACAGAGCATTCAAAAGCCTCATCAGATTTAAAATCATTAGCTGAGTCAAAACAAATTTCTATTCCCACCACACTCACCGATGCTGGTTTGAATGCCCAAAAAGAACTAACTGAAGCTGATGCAAAAGACTTTGACAAAAAATATGTCGACATGATGGTAAGCGGACACAAAGATGCAATTAGTAAATATGAAGCAGCATCTACCAGTGCTAAAGACATTGACGTTCGAAATTGGGCTACATCCACGGTTACTGTACTTCGCCAACATCTTGACAAATTTATCGTATTACAAAGTAAATACGAAAAAAGATAGAAGTAGTTACAAGTATTTTATCATTTGCAAGAACCTTGGGGGAAAAGGAAGCAGCTTGATTGCTGGAAGAAACACTGAATGAAGAAAAAGCAACAGATATAAAGTTATCTGAAATATCTGATTCAATCAATGTAGATGCAAACAATGAGGACGAAGATTCAGAACATGAAAATTCGAAATAGTAAATAAAAGTTAATTATTTAAACAATTCAAAATCAAACAAAAATGAAAGAAGAAAATGAAGTGACTGAAAACACGACAAACAACAATGGCAAAATGCTAACTGGAATGTTTGCCGACCGCGAAAGCACCGAAAATGCTTACGATGCTTTGCATAAAAGAGGATACACAAAAGACGATATTAACTTAGTAATGTCTGATGAAACAAGAAAAAAACATTTCTCCAAAGGCGAAACCGAAGTTGGATCTAAAGCAATGGAGGGCGCCGGAACAGGTTCAGCTATTGGCGGAGTTGTAGGTGCTGCAGTAGGTATTATTGCGGCAATCGGAACAAGCTTAGTAATTCCAGGATTAGGATTAATTGTTGCAGGTCCAATAGCAGCCGGTTTAGCAGGTGCTGGGGCAGGTGGTGTTACAGGAGGATTAATCGGAGCATTAGTTGGTTCAGGTATACCCGAAGAACGTGCGCGACTTTACGAATCAGGTGTTAAAGATGGTAAAATTGTAATGGGTGTCTACCCTCGCAACGATGAGGATGCAAAAAATTTTCAAACCGAATGGAATTCAAATAAAGCGGAGCAAATCAATTATTAAAAATAAAAAATAATTCATTTCCCTCTCTCCTTACTTTATCGAGAGAGGGATTAAGAGTGAGTTTCAATAAATAATTATAACAATTAAATAAATAATAAAATGATAGAATATCAAAACGACTCAATGGAACAAAGAGATTCTACAGGTCAACAACAGAATAAAGGTAGCCAACAAAATCAAGGCAATGGAGAAGAAAATTCATCTTGGAAAAAACAAGACGAAAGATCTCAACCAGATAACAGCGATGCTTCGGTTGAAGATGAGGACGAATTATCTCTACCGAAAAAGGAGAGAAGCAGAACAACTCCTTATGCCGGGAACAGCAATGAATTAAATCAAGATGACAGCCTGAACCAAGGTTCAAACCAAGGCGGAAATTTAGGCAATACAGAAAGTCGTTACTAATTTACGATTTATATTAAGGTGAGTAACTCTTATAAAGATCCATAAGTTTTACTCACCTTATTTTTTATTCAAGTCAAAATTCAAAAACAATTGCAGAAAAAAATAATTAGTTTCAAGTCAAATTGATAATTCAACCAATTAAATGAAAAAACAAATGAAAGGTAAAAAAATCGTGTTATCATTAATGATAGTCGCAATTGCAGTTCTATCTTATTCTGCAAACACACAACAAAACATTACTAATCGAAATTCTAATGCAGTAAAAACTCAACAAGAATTGGATTATCAAAACAGAACGCAGCAAAAAAACGATCGGTATTTAAACAACAACAAAATGCAACTCGATTCCATGCACGGCAATAACAGAATGATGAGTCGTGATTCTGGTTACAATAAAAGTGATTATGACAATAAAAAACAGATGAATCATAACCGGCGTCAACAAAATAGCAACGATACAATGGTACTGCAAAACAACAAAATGCATCCCGAATTGAAATCAGAGCACATAATGATGCAGAATGGGAAAATGGTAATGATGAAAGACGGCAAAACAACATCAATGAATAAAGACATGACCATGAGAAACGGAACTATCTGTATGACAAATGGTAAATGCAAAATGAAAGACGGCACGTCAATGATGATGAAAGAAGGCGATAAGATGGATATGAATGGAAAAATGGTAACAGCAAAAAAAACAACAGTTAAATAAAACTCATTCTCTGATGATTTTTCAAATCAGATTGGCAGAGAGGTCAGAGTAAAGTTTTAATAATAATTCGCAAAGCTAGGTGCGTTGTCTTAGCAATAAATTCATAGTAAAATTAATGAAAATGGAAGAAAATCGAAAAGACCAATGGAAAGAAGAATATTTTACAGGTCAAAAACAGAATCAAGATAGCCAACAAAATCAGGGAATCCTAAACAGAGATGTAAATGATACCTCTATAAACTTAGAAGAAAAAGAATACGAACGCGACATTTACCCAGAGGAAGAAATAATTATTCCTAAAAAGGAAAGAAACAAAATACCTCCTTATACTGGAAAAAGTTCGGAACAAAATCAAGGTTACAATCAAAATTCTCAGGCAGATAATGACGATGACTCCGTAGATATACAAAATCGTCGTTGCTGATAATTAAAATTAAGGTGAGTAGTTGCTAAAAGATTTCACAGAAGGTTACACGGATGAAATTTATGTACATCATACATTACCACAAAATATATTTCATTTTCTACCCATTACGACAGCGATATGGGCTTAGTTACAGGAACAACATTTAACCATTAAACAGCTCATGTGTGAATTATGCAACTTATTTACAGAAAGATATAATAATTTTTTGTTGTATGATTCTCATCTTTGTATTGTAATAATCTAGTTCTACATTACCAAATTAGAATATTATCTGAAAATTCAGAGACGAAAGTAATCACACAACTCCGTCAGCCGACTGACTTGGGGTGGGACAAAGAACAGGATTCAATACTCGTTATAATCACCCCTAAGTCTCCGTCAGCCGACGGAGACTTAAATATTCGTCAAATTATTAATTATGAAAGAAAGGAATTATCATGAAAAACAAATTAGCATTAATGTTCATTTAAACTAACAATGTATGAGAGAGATGAAATTGTTGATTCCAGATAATCCCATCAAGGATACATGGAAGTTGCTTAATAGAGCTGACAAACCATTAACTAGGTTACCAAACCATGTTGGGATTATTCCTGATGGAAATAGAAGATGGGCAGGATCCAATGGATTCGCAAAGGAAGAGGGATATGCGATGGGTCTGGATCCAGGGTTGGCTCTTTTCAAACTATTCAAAGAGGTCGGAATTAAAGAACTCACATTTTATGGATTTACTACTGATAATACCAAAAGACCGAATGTGCAAACAAAAGCATTTATCAATGCTTGTATTCAGGCAGTAGAAATACTCTCGCTAGAAGATGCAGACTTATTGGTGGTTGGAAATACTGATTCAGAGTTGTTTCCAAAACAACTACTCCCTTTTACTACCCGAAAAACCATCGGTAAGGGGGGAATAAAAGTAAATTTTCTTGTGAATTACGGGTGGGAATGGGATTTGGGTTATCTAAAAAATGTCAATCCAACTCAAAACAGTAATACAACTAATTTAAGATCACATGAAATATCCAGGATGGACTTAATCATACGCTGGGGAGGCATGACGAGGTTAAGCGGATTTTTACCTGTACAATCTGTTTATTCTGATATTTACGTTGTGAATGAATTTTGGCCTAATTTCGATCCGGAGCAGTTTTTTCAGGCGCTACAATGGTATCAGAAACAGGACATTACGCTTGGCGGTTAGTTCTATCGAAATGAAAGGAGTAAATAACATGTCAAATCGAACGTCGCTCACCATTGTTCAAATGAACGATGGTCATGCGTATATTGACTTACACACGAAGACGATCAAACTGAGAGTTCCATTTGACTTTAAAAATAAAATTATAGACACATGAAAGCAATATGGAAAGGAGCTATTAGTTTCGGTTTGGTAAACATACCAATCTGAAATTCTGTATTAAAAATATGTTTGAATTTGTAATCTAAACTATCAAAATAATGGACAAAAACAATCAAAAGCAAAGTGTAAGAATTAGCAAAAAAAAATGTGTCAAAACTTTAATCAACTCACAATTAAATAAATGCGTGTGCAATTATAAATTTACATATAAAACAATAATAGAATGAAAAAGGATCACTATGAAAATGAATTAGTCGCATTACAAAGTAATATGCGAAATTTTGCTTTTTCACTTACACTAAACCGCGATGATGCTGAAGACTTATTACAAGAAACAACTTTAAGAGTGTTAGATAAAAAGGGAAAGTTTATTGACAATATAAACTTTAAAGGTTGGGTCCTTACCATTATGAAAAATGTGTTCATAAATAACTACCGTAAAACTAAAAAAAACCAAACCATTGTTGACAGAACTCAAGATTTACATCACTTGAATTTATCCCAAAACTCAGGATTCGATAGTCCCGAAGGTTCATATGACATTAGTGAAATCACTAACAGCATTACTTCATTTGCCGATGAATATCGTATCCCTTTCTCTATGCTTATAGAGGGATTTAAATATGAGGAAATTGCTCAAAAAATGAGTTTGCCTGTTGGAACTGTAAAAAGCCGAATTTTTTTGACTCGTAAAAGATTGCAGGAGCAATTAAAAGACTATCAATATTAACTCAACTACGCTTTCCATTTCCAGGATTGATTGGTTATTAGTCTTTCACCGTGGAAGTATATCGTACCCACCAATAGCAACATTATGGTTTTCAAGTGCATATAGCGTAGTGCGATTTATTGACATTTTTTTATAGTTCATTACATATTGTGTGCCTGCAAGAGGCGCTATAAGAGGCGTTGCGAGTAGTTTTTTATCTCTTCCACTTATGGCAAATCGTAAAAGTATTTTTTTACCACATTGACTATTGGAGGACGAAATGGTAAAAACTAATAAAAGCACGATTTTCACAAAGAAAAGACCAATAAAATAATAAATTGAATCTTAGCTACAAACCCAAAAGTAAATGACTTGAAGTCCGGCGAGGCGAATAATTCAATGAATCTTGCAACTTTTTATAAAATTCATGTAATATGGTTTTTACTGAACTATCGTAATTTTGGGTCATGAATTTTTCTATAAATAAACATGTCAAATTTAAACTAAAAAGGAAAAGGAAAAACGAACAAAGCGATAAAAAGGAACAAAAAGCTGCTACAAGTCAAAAAAAAAATGCTGACAATAAAAGCGAAAAAAAAACAAGTAGCAATTCCACAAGTTCAAGTAAGGACAGAAGTTCTTCCAGAGCACGTTAATTACTAAAACAACCTTTAAGGTGAGTAAACTTATAAATTATTAAGCTTTTCTCACTTTAATTTTTCCTCACTCAAATAGTTAAAACAAACATTGATAACATTATAAAAACATGAAAACAATAACAAAAGCTCTTATCGACCATCATGAGGAGATGCGTAAGTTAGTCAAAGATGTAAAAAAAGACAGCACTAAATTTATTTTCCTCAAAAAACATCTCGATGTACACCACGAATTGGAAGAAGACTTGCTTTTAAGCAAGTTGCACACCAAAGAAAAAATCAAGGACGAGTCGCTCGAATCGCAGGAAGAACATGTCATTCTTAACTTTGCCTTACTTGACCTGGCCGATTTTCCTAAAGACAATGAACGTTGGATGGTCAAATTCAAGGTTTTCGAAGAAATACTCGACCATCATTTAAATGAAGAAGAAGAGGAGTTATTTCCGGATGCAGAAAAAATAATGGACAAAAAAGAACTTACTGACTTAGGTGCAAAATTCGAACAATTGAAAGAACAACGCTTGTCGGCTGCTTTAGAAACTAAGCCCGTGCCAGAATTAGAAAACCCTAAATAATGAATTCATAGACCATTAAAAAAATAACATAAATTTTCTGTAAAACACAAGTTATGAAAAACGAAAAAGATATTACGTCAAAAGATGAAAATCAAAAAAGTCAAGATCTTCAAAGCAATACAATTGACAATGATGGCGAATTTATGACAACTAACCAAGGCCTACGCATCAATGACGATCAAAACTCATTGAAAGCCGGTGACCGTGGACCTACTTTACTGGAAGATTTCCATTTACGCGAAAAAATCACCCATTTCGATCACGAACGCATCCCTGAGAGAATTGTACATGCCCGTGGAAGCGGTGCACATGGTTATTTCGAACTTACTGAATCGTTGTCGGAATATACCAAGGCTGGGTTTCTTCAAAAGGTCGGTAAGCGAACTCCTGTGTTTGCACGTTTCAGTACAGTAGCAGGTTCAAGAGGCTCAACTGATTTGGCTCGCGACGTACGTGGCTTTGCAGTGAAATTTTATACCGAAGAAGGAAACTATGATTTAGTGGGAAATAACATGCCTGTATTTTTTATACAGGATGCCCTTAAATTCCCCGATTTAATTCACGCAGTGAAACCTGAACCAAACAATGAAATGCCACAGGCTGCATCCGCACATGATACTTTTTGGGATTTTGTATCGCTAACTCCCGAAACCCTTCATAACGTAATGTGGCTGATGAGCGACAGGGCAATCCCTCGCAGTTTAAGAATGATGGAGGGTTTTGGCATTCATACCTTTCGTTTTGTGAACGAAGAAAACAAGTCGGTATTTGTACGATTTCATTGGAAACCAGTTCTTGGAGTACACTCTGTTTTATGGGACGAGGCACAAAAAATTTCGGGAAAAGATCCTGATTTTCATCGTCGTGATTTGTGGGAAGCCATCGAAAATGGTCAACCGGCCGAGTGGGATTTTGGGGTACAAATTGTTGAAGAAAAGGACGAACATAAATTTAAGTTCGATTTACTTGATCCAACAAAACTCATTCCCGAAGAACTGGTGCCTGTAAAAATTGTGGGTCGTATGACATTGAACCGAAATCCAGATAATTTCTTTGCTGAAACCGAACAAGTAGCTTTTCATCCAGGTCATGTTGTTCCAGGCATCGATTTTTCGAACGATCCACTGTTGCAAGGCCGATTGTTTTCATACACCGATACTCAATTGATTCGCCTTGGAGGTCCTAACTTTCATGAAATACCAATTAATCGACCCGTTGCTCCAGTGCATAACAATCAACGAGATGGTTTTATGCGTCAAACAATTGTTCCGGGACAATCAAGCTATAATCCAAATTCTACTGGTGGCGGTCATCCGCACCAAGCAAAAGCTACTGAAGGTGGATTTGTATCTTACAATGAAAAAATAGATGCAAATAAAATTCGCTCCCGAAGCAAAAGTTTTATGGATCATTACAGCCAACCAGCCATGTTTTACAATAGCATGAGCGACACGGAGAAAAACCACATTGTGGATGCATTTCGTTTTGAATTGGGAAAAGTAAAATTAGAAGACATAAGAAAAAGGTTGGTGGGACTGCTTACGAAAATCGATACATCACTTGCCAAACGTGTAGCTACTGGTCTAGGTTTCGATGTTCCCGAACCCGATGCTATCGCCAACCACAGTTTTCCAGCCGATGCTGATCCGAAGACTTATCAATCAATTGATGCTAATCCTGATGTTGCTAGTTCACCAGCAGTGAGTATGGAACATACACTAAAAGACACCATAAAAACACGACAAATAGCTGTATTAGCTACAGATGGAGTAAATGATGAATCTCTCAATAAAATGCTGAATACATTAAAAGAACAGGGTTCAACGACGAAAATTATTTCTGTTCATTTGGGTAAAATATTAACTGCAAATGGACAAAGAGTAAAAGTAGATGAAAGTCTACTAACCACCGCATCAGTATTATATGACGCAGTTTTTATTCCATCCGGCAAAAAGAGCATTGATACTTTTAAGACGCAACCTAAAGCAAAAGAGTTTATTGAAGAAGCCTACAAACATTGTAAAGCAATTGCTAGTGAAGGGGATGGCGCAGAATGGTTAATTAAAATTTTGGCTTTGAATCCAGATAAACAGAAAGATGATGGAGTTTTGATGAATGCTTTAAGTGCTGAATTTGTGAAAGCGGTAGCGCAACACAGATTTTGGCCACGCGAAGCAAAATTAAAACAATTAGAGGAGTCTAAATCATAATCTAAATTTTGAATTGATAACTAACGCGATTGGGATTTTTATATTGCCAATCGCGTTGTTAGTTTGTGACTGATTTCAAATATTTTTTTTGAATTTTTAAAATAATACTATTCAACATGGATTTACGATCAAACGAACCTTATTGGTTAATCAAAAATGCTTTTTTAAAAAGTTATCCTTCGTTAGATAAATCTATATCAACCGATATTTTGGTGATCGGAGGAGGAATCACTGGAGCTTTAATTGCCCATAAATTGTTGCAAGAAGGCAAAGATGTTGTGTTAGTTGATAAGCGTGTTGTTTGCAATGGCAGTAGTACTGCCAGTACAGGTATGCTTCAATATGAAATTGATGTTCCATTGTATAACCTCATTGAGCAGCGAGGGATTAATTGTGCCGTTTCTAGTTATAGGAATTGTGAAAAGGCAATTTTTGAAATTAAAAACATAATTGATGATATCAAAAGCAATTGTCCTTTTGAATTTAAAAAAAGCATTTATTTTACGCCTACCCGAAAGGGAATTAAGGATATAAAAGAAGAATTTAATGCCCGAAAAAAATATGGATTTAAGGTAAGTTGGCTCGATAAGGAAGCACTAAAAAAATTGGGATTGGATGCCTACGCCGGAATTGAATCCACATCAGGAGCCATAGTAGATCCTTACAAATTTGCTTATGATTTATTAGAATACTGTTCGGAAAATGGAATGCAAATATATGATCGTACTGAAATACAGGAAATTAAAAATGAAGGTAATCAGTTTACAGCTAAAACACAGGATGAATTTTCAATTCAAGCCAATCATATCATTCATTGTACCGGTTACGAAAGCGTGAATACATTGAAAGATAAAAACATTGTGAACCTTCTAAGCACTTATGCATTAGCCTCTGAGGTTTATACGGAATTACCCAAAGGATTTAAAAACCATATTTATTGGGATAATTCTGCTCCTTATTATTATTTCAGAACAACTTCAGAAGGAAGAATTATTATAGGCGGCTGCGACGAAAAGTTCAAAAATGCTATTAAACGAGATTCTCTACTATCAAAAAAACAAAACAAACTAACAAAACAATTTCAGAAATACTTTCCAGATATACATTTTAAAGCGGATTACATTTGGGCGGGAACATTTGGCGAAACCGACGATGGTCTACCTTATTTTGGACGACCGTATCCGGAAATAAATGAACATTACATTTTGGGATTTGGAGGGAATGGAATCACTTACAGTGTTATGGCCAGGGATGCAATTTTACATTCTCTAAATCATACAAACCATCCATTTTTAGATGATTATAGTTTTGGTCGCTCATTTGAATGAAGAGCAGGTTATGTATAAATTTCCTTGTTTTTTACTTAATTTACAGCATTCTAACTACCAGAATGTGTGAATCATATAAATTCTTTCCGGAATTGTATAACGCTTTTAGTATTTAAAGTCCCCATTTTTGTAGTGTGGAAATTCAACACAAATTAATTTTTAAAATCATGAAAAAATTTAGCAAAACTGAAGCAAAAGAAATCGGCAATGGTCTCAAAATCAATTGGGACAAGATAAGTCTGGACGCATTTACAAAAGGCTTAAATGTCGAACTTGAACATGGAGCAATACACTCCGTGACCAATGTAACAAACGATGATGGAAAATTGACAGGTGAAATAGCCTTGGCTCATTTAAATGAGTTCCCTGATTATTATACCAGACTGAAAAAGATGGAAAAGGAAGCTTCTGATCATTTAAAAAACAAAGGATGAGATGATGATCATTAAATTTAAAATATAATTCATTGGCATTCGACAGCTTCCTTGTCGTATACTTGATTTACATCATTTTAACTATTCGGAGAATGTATAAATCATGTAACTTTTTTCATGGATTGTGTAACGCCAATGAATGTTGTTATGTTGAACTTTGTAGTTTAATTCTTAATATAAAGACTAAAGACACATAAAATAACTATGAGAAAAAAATTTATTATTGCATTCTCTTGTTTTGTGTTGTTATCATGCAGTATCCAAAAACTGAATAAAGGATCATACTCAGGTTCTGTACCAACCTCCAGTTGTAAAGCCGATACTTTGCAAAGTCCTTATGCAACAGCGTCAGCCAATAATTACAGTCAGGTAATAGAATGGAAAAATGGTGAAATACCAGTTGCGCCTAAAGGATTTTCAGTAACTAAATTTGCCGATGGACTGCAGCACCCAATGTGGATTTATGTGGCCGAAAACGGCGATATTTTTGTTGCTGAATCCAATACAATTTTAAAAGGGATTAAAAAAATTGGGGCTAAACTTTTACCTAAACAAAAACACAGCATTATGTTGAAAGTCTGAATAGGATAACCCTTTTCAGGGATGCTGATAAAAATGGTGTTCATGAAAAACGGTATGAATTTGCTGAAAATATAAATCAACCATTTGGTATACTGATCATTGCAAATCATTTTTATGTTGGAAATACCGATGCTTTAATGAAATATAATTATAAGACTGGTGATATTTTGTTACAAGAAAAAGGGGAAAAAATTGTCTCGTTGCCGGCTGATAAGTACAATAGGCACTGGGCACAAAATATTATTACCAATTCAAAAAAAGATAAAATATATATCGTTGTAGGTTCGGAAACCAATGTTGCAGAAAAGGGTTTGGAGAATGAAATAAGAAGAGCCGATGTTCTTGAAGTAAATACAGACGGTTCAGGAGAACGCATTTATACGCACGGGTTACGAAACCCTTGTGGTATGGCTTGGGCGCCGGGAACACAAACAATATAGATTGCTGTTAATGAACTGGGTGATGAATTGGTTCTGGATTATTTAACTAGGGTGAAAGTTGGTGGATTTTATGGTTGGCAGTTTTTCTATTATGGCCAACATATCAATCCAAGATTAGCTGATGAACAAAGTCCGGATGCCATTGAAAATGTAATTGTTCCTGATATTTCATTGGGATCGCATACTGCTTCTTTAGGATTGCTATTCTACCAACAGCATGTTTCCGGCTAAATACCTGAATGGAGCTTTTGTAACACAACATGGATCGTGGAATCGCTCTATTATATCGGGCTATAAAGTGATTTTCATTCCCTTCCAAAATGGGAAGCCATTTGGCAGATTACTATTGATAAATAGTTTAACCACCTTGGGTATTCACTCCACGGCGACGAAGACCATAAAGTTACTATATAAACTACGGTAAAACTTGCTGTTAAACTCATTAAAGATCCGAAAATCACCATCTTAGTCGGCGACCCTAATGATTTGGCTGATACGCACAAGGATCAACTCAATGCAGATTTGCTGACTTTCATCAAGGGGTAAATACAGTATGACAAATACAAAAACAAAAAAAACGCTGTCCGCCAGAATAAAAGCTTTATTTAAGGTTTTATTCTGGCGTCATTACCGGCGCAGCCGATGATGATCCGTCGGGCATTGCCACTTATACTCAAACAGACGCGCAATTTGGTTATGGCCAGCTATGGACGGTTTTACTCATGTTGCCCTTAATGACAGCCGTTCAGGAAGCTTGCGCCCGCATTGGCGCGGTAACCGGCAAAGGTGTTGCCGCAGTAATTAAGCAAAATTATAGCCGTAAAATTCTGTTCGGTTTAGTTGGTTTGGTGGTGGTTGCTAATACAATAAATATCGGTGCCGACATTGGCGCAGTGGCGGCCGCCATTCAGCTTTTGATACCAATTAATTTCTCGCTGATAGTTTTGTTGTTCACAGCTTTGATTTTATTTTTGGAAATATTTTTATCGTATCGCGTGTATTCGCGTATTTTAAAATGGTTGTGTTTGTCTTTGTTGGCTTATCCTATAACAGTGTTTATTGTCCATCAGCCATGGGGGACTTTGTTGCGGGCGACATTAGTACCAAATCTGGAAATGAATTTTGGTTTTTTGTTTATTATCACAGGTATTCTTGGCACGACCATTTCGCCATATATGTTTTTTTGGCAGGCCTCGGAAGAAGTTGAAGAGGAGCGGGAAAAACACATGATTAAGTATGGCCATGTAAAATTGACAAAAAATTTTATTCGCGATTTGCGTATTGATAATTATGCTGGCATGCTTTTTTCAGAAATTGCCACTTGGTCCATTATCGGCGTCGCCGCTACTGTGCTTCATGGCAACGGCATCACCGACGTTAAAACCACAGCTGATGCCGCCAAGGCTTTGGAGCCTCTGGTGCAGACTTTTCCTAATGCCGGTTATTTGGCTAAATTAATTTTTGCTGTTGGCGTTATCGGCTTGGGTTTACTGGCCATTCCAGTTCTTTCCGCTTCCGCTTCTTATGCTTTGTCCGAGGCTCTTAACTGGAAAGACGGTTTAAATTTAAAATTCAAGAAAGCGCATGGCTTTTACGGAATTATTACTCTTGCTACTTTGGTTGGTTTATGTATAAATTTTATTGGTATTGATCCATTCAAAGCCTTGGTGTTTACGGCTGTATTTAACGGCGTAGCGGCAGTACCACTCTTGTTTTTTATTGCCAAAATTGCGGGCAATAAAAAAATCATGGGAATACATAAAAGTGGTTTGCTGTCGAAATCGCTTGTTTGGCTGACTTTCGCTGTAATGGGTGTGGCAGCCGTTGCTATGTATATAACTTTGGGTAAAGGCTAAAAATGTTGACAATGGGAATGATTCCTGACAAACATCGTCGATACTTGAAGCACTGCTCACCCCCCAGTCCTAACGGATATATCTATCCTATTATTTGCAGAATGATTCGGACTGGTTGTTGGTATTTGCAATCCCAACTTTTTGTATTCATAGGATTTTTTAATCCGGTCTTTCCCTTACATCAACGGACTGAAAAGTCGTGCAAATGATTCTTTTAGTTTCTCCCTT
>JBBSDM010000001.1:0-133230 GCA_038249445.1 Bacteroidales bacterium | reverse complement strand
TTGAATCCTTTGCGCAAATCTACATGAGTAGCATAAAGATATAAACTGTTATTTTCATTGATTGAGAACATAGCTTTTTTTGATTGCTAAGTTCTGACTTTTATAGGGGTCTCAAAAGTCGGACTTTACCGAATACTTACGGTGCAAGCATTATTATTCGAAAGTCATTTACACAGTAGCCTATCGATAATTATTTTTAATAACAGAAACTTTAGTACATGACAAAAAATGGAACGCAAAACTTGTTCGTCAACTGACGGACAAGTTTTGCGTTCAAGATTTTAATTTAAATTGCATTCTGTGTTTTTGTCATGTACTTAGAACAGAAACGTATTATCGACATCAAGCATCAGTTTTTCGAATGGGATAGAATTGTCTATTCAGTGAAAAGACATACAAATTAATATATCAATGGCAACAACAGTCTGGAATTTGAAGAGAATAATGGTTAAACTCAAGCAAAAGTTTTTGTGTTTTGTTTTCAGAATCTTTATCCTTTACTGGCTATTTTTTAAGTGAGCACATCAATACTGTCCAGTCATTAATTTTAAGATGTCTAAAAATAGTTCTTTTTGAAATTTTATGTATCTGCAATACAGCGCATTGAGTTTTTAGGATGTCCAAAAATAAAAGGTCGAAAATTGTGCATGTCAATAAATAGGTATTAATTTTGTAATGTAATTTTTGTGTGCGACAATTGTTCATGTATGTTGTACCCCGTGCATGACTAAATTTGCAAAATAGGATGAGTTAATATAAACAAAAGTGGAATAAAAAATTTTCAATCGGAGTAGTGGTATTTACATTTCTGATTGTCATAGTAAGTATAAACGATAAATCGAAAAGTTATGATAAAAAATCAAAATGTATCAAAACTAAAGAATTTAGTAGGGACAAAATATGGCGATTTGAATGGCTTGGTTGAGGTGGATAATCGTAATAGCGTTGCTGGTTTCGATACGATATTAACAGAAGATGATATAAATAGTGGCGACTATTTTTTGGTTGGAATGGGTTTTTCCGATTTTACCATCAATGGTGTGGGTGAGAATAGTAATGTATGTTGCATCGCTTTATTGCTCGAAACTCAGAAATACGGTCATACCTTCGAGGATATTAAGACACAATTGCTGTTGCACAACAAGGTGGATATTATCACAAAATCTTTCAGGATGAAATACGCTGAGCTTGGAAAATTTATAAAGAAAGTGGATACCGCGCTATTGAACGAAATGGGCAGGTACATTAAAGAGATTAATATTGTAAATGGCAATTAAGTAGTTAAAAGTGCTTGGTTGCGATTTACAAGTCTTCTCTGAAAGGATAAAAAAAGACATTAGTAATTTTATTACTAAATTGTACCGGAGAATAACTGTTTTAGTAGAAAAACGCAAAATAATGATGAATACTCATTACTTTGCGTTTTTCTGTTTTTTATTCTAACTTGCTAATCTTGATTTGCTTATAGTTCAAAACTTTCGCCTACTCGGTATTTGCCATATACCTCTTTCACAGTACAGCATTCGGTGTAGGCATCGTGCTCGAAAAATAGAATTTGTTGTTTTTCGGCAGCTTCATCGAGCAAGGTCTTTTTCTCTTCCATAGCCGTAATGGGGTAGGTGTCGTAGGCCGAAATCCATGCTACCGGCAGGCAGGCTACAATCGGAATCACATCGCCTACATAAATATAGGTTTTTTCGTTGAAATGAATGTAACTAACTAGTTGACCTACGGTGTGTCCGTTAAATAAACGTAATTCTACTTCTGGACAAAGCCATCGGTTTTCGCTTATCAATTTTAGTTTGCCACCTTCGTAGATGGGATGCATATTTTCAGGGAAGTATGAATCACCTTCGCGGATATTAGGATTAATAAAGTTATTCCATTGCGCCTCGCCCACCCAATGTGTGGCGTTGGGGAATGTAAGTTCTATGGCTGTTTTGTCGGAATTGTAGCGGGTACTTCCTCCGCAATGGTCGAAATGTAAATGTGTATAAACCACGTCGGTAATGTCGGAACAGCTAAATCCAAGCTTGTTTAGTTCGGTTTCAAAACTTATAACTCCCACAAAATCATAGTATTTAAGATAGTTCAATTGTTTGTCGCCCGTACCGGTATCGATAAGGAGTAGCTTGTTATCCGTTTCTATCAACAGGCATCGCATGGCCAACCGAATAAAGTTATCATCGCTACACGGATAGCGTTTTTGCCAAACGCGTTTAGGCACTACCCCAAAGGCAGCACCCCCATCTACCTGAAAATTTCCAGATTCTATTTTATATAATTTCATCGTTGTAATGGGTTGAATTTAGTAATTACTAAGCGGTTTATGAGTTGGTATACAGAGGCAGTCTCGGTTTCTCAACCATCAATGTTTACGAACTTTTTAGTACATTTGCGTTGTAATAACCTCCGGACAAAAATAAGTAAAAACTATCACCCAACCAACTTGTATGCAAAGAGTCCATTTTATAGCCATAGGTGGTGCCGCCATGCACAATCTAGCTATTGCAATCAGCAAGAAGAATAATTTTCTTGTAACAGGGTCCGATGATGAGATTTTTGAACCGGCCTATAGCCGTTTAAAAGCGAATGGATTATTGCCTGATAAAATGGGTTGGTTTCCAGATCGTTTGCACAAAGGGCTTCAAGCCGTTATTCTTGGGATGCATGCTACTATTGATAATCCCGAGTTGGTCCGCGCAAAGGAGTTAGGACTTAAAACATACTCGTTCCCTGAATATTTATTCCAACAAACACGAAGTAAAACGCGTATTGTGGTGGGAGGAAGTCATGGTAAAACTACCACTACGGCCATGATTCTTTTTGTGTTGAAACAACTTAAAATTGATGTCGACTACATGGTGGGTGCTCAGATTGAGGGTTTCGATACGATGGTAAAATTATCTTACGAATCACGTATTGCCGTTTTCGAAGGTGATGAATACCTTACTTCCCCTATCGACCCCCGACCTAAATTTCACTTATACAAACCACATATTGCTGTACTTACAGGCATTGCGTGGGATCATATCAATGTGTTCCCAACTTTCGAAAACTATGTGGAGCAGTTTAAAACCTTCACCGACTTGATGGAAGTGCAAGGGCGGTTGGTTTACTTTGATGGGGATGAGAATTTAAATAGGATAGCCGCTAAACTTCGTCGTGATATTGTTCCTTTTCCATATAACACACCTGCATACAAAATAGTGAATGGGGTTACTATTCTGGAAACAAAATACGGTGATGTGACATTAAAATTCTTTGGTGAACATAACCTCCAAAATATGGATGCAGCACGGTTGGCTTGCCGACAAATAGGTGTATCCGACGAACAGTTCTACTCTGTAATCTGTGATTTTCTGGGTGCTGCCAATCGCTTGCAAAAAATATACGAAAGGGATGATTCTGTAGCATTTAAAGATTTTGCACATTCGCCGTCGAAGCTTAAAGCAACTGTTAAAGCAGTCAGAGATCAATATCCTGACCGGAAACTGGTCGCTTGTATGGAATTGCATACATTTAGCAGTTTAACCCCCGAATTTCTGCCACAATATGAACACTGCATGAACGGGGCTGATGTGGCTTTTGTATTCTATGACCCGGAAGTGATCCAACAGAAGCATCTTAAAGAGATAAATGCGGAGATGGTTCAACAAGCCTTTGGAAGTGATAATTTAGTTGTTTGCACCAATATGTCCGATTTGAAAGCTAAGCTAAAAAAAATTGATTACGATAATTCAGCCTTGCTGATGATGAGTTCAGGTAATTTTTCTGGTTTAGATTTACCTGACTTTGTGAATGAATTGCTTAAGAAAAAATAAAGAACCCGCGTCCCAAAATCCTCGTGACTGCTTAAAAAGAAAGAAGTAAATAATGACAGAAAAACAATTATTGTTAGATCAACGTTATATGCGCATGGCTCGTATTTGGGCCGAAAATTCATACTGCGAGCGCCGAAAAGTAGGCGCTCTGTTAGTGAAAAATCAGATGATCATCTCAGACGGATACAATGGAACACCTTCCGGATTTGAGAATAACTGCGAGGATGAAAACAATGTGTCTAAACCCTATGTGCTTCATGCCGAGGCTAATGCAATAAGTAAAGTGGCTCGTTCGCACAATAGCAGCGATAATGCTACGCTTTATGTTACAGCTTCACCTTGTATAGAATGTGCAAAACTGATTGTTCAATCTGGTATAAAGCGAGTTGTATATGGCGAGAAATACCGCATCATGGATGGTGTGGAATTACTTGAACGTGCCAATATAGAAGTTGTTTTTCAGGAAAGTAAAGAAGCTTGATAACTGTTTTTTTTTTGATTTATAATTAAAAAGTTCAATGACTTTCAATATAGATGTTTAAAGATGAATAAAAAGAATTTATTATTAGTTTTAGTTGTATTTGTCACTTTGGTGAGCGGATTGTTTTTGGGCGGTATGCTTTCACGTCGGGCAAGCGGTGTCGGTTTATCTGGCCTTTTATCACGTACCGGTCATAATAAAGTAGATGAATTACTTTCCATTATCAATGCAGATTATGTTGATACGGTTGATGTAAAAGAGATGACCGAGGAAATGATGACCGATTTGGTTGCCAAACTCGACCCTCATTCGGTATATATCCCGGCAGCCGATTTAGCCAATGTGAACAGCGAGTTGGAAGGTAGTTTTAGCGGTATTGGCGTTCAGTTTAATATACAAAATGATACAGTGATGATCATTTCGGTTATCAGTGGCGGTCCTTCCGAAAAAGTTGGAATTCTGGCCGGTGACCGGATTGTGAAAGTAAATGATACCACTTTTGTGGGGAAAAAGGTTAGCAATGAAAAGGTAATGAAAAAACTCCGTGGTCCTGCTGATACGAAAGTGAAACTTGGTATTCGCAGGCACGGTACTCGTGAAATACTTTCATATACAATTACTCGTGGCGAAATACCCGTAAATTCGGTTGATGTTGCTTACATCATTGAACCAGGAATTGGTTTTATACGCGTCAATAAATTTGCAGCTACCACCTACAAGGAGTTCATAAATTCAATAACCGCTTTGCAACATAAAGGAGCTAAAAAGTTTATTATCGATTTGCGCGAAAATCCAGGAGGATTAATGGATCAAGCCATCAACATGGTAAACGAATTCCTTCCTTCAGGACGAATGATTGTTTATTCCAAAGGAAAAGCATATCCTCGCTCGGATGCCAAATCAGACGGATCGGGAAGTTGTATTAATACCCCGATTGTGGTATTGATTGACGAATTCTCGGCTTCGGCAAGTGAGATTTTCTCCGGAGCTATTCAGGATAACGACCGCGGACTGATTATTGGTCGTCGTTCATTCGGCAAAGGACTAGTACAACAGCAAATGCCGTTGAAAGATGGTTCTGCAATTCGCCTAACTGTGGCTCGTTATTACACTCCATCCGGACGAAGCATTCAGAAACCATATGTAAAAGGGAAAGCCGAAGAATACGAAATGGATCTTGTAAATCGCTATAAACATGGAGAAATTGATAATAAGGATAGTATTCATGTGGCTGACTCGTTGAAATATAAAACGGTTGGAGGTCGTACTGTGTACGGTGGCGGTGGTATTATGCCCGATTTGTTTGTGCCGCGCGATACTACCGAATATACTCCTTATTTGAACAAGGTGATTAATTACGGGTATCTATACCAATACGCATTTCAGTATACCGACAACAACCGTTCTAAACTCAAAGGCTTAAAAACATGGCAGCAAATGGAGAAATATCTGGATATGCAGAATTTATTGAACGACTTTGTTCAATTTGCCACTACCAAAAAAGTGGTTCCCAACTGGAAGGAAATCAACACTTCAAAACGAATTATCTTAATGCAGTTGAAAGCTTATATTACTCGCAACTCACTGGGAGACACCGGATTTTATCCATTGCTTTACAAAGATGATAAAACGGTGAAACGTGCTTTGGAGCAAATAAGAAAAAAATAAATTGTCAATACGCTCAGAACGGCTGTCTTTTTAAGGCAGTCGTTTTTTTTGTTTAAAAGCAAGTAATATTGAACCGACTCTTTTTTAGTAATTGCAAACGAAGTTCTACTGTGTAAAAAAACAGTATCTTTGATGTTGTAAAATAGAAGCTAATGCCATTTAGATAAAAAATTAGCACCTAGAACTCACAGAATATTACCATTTGGAAACTATTGTGTGAACAATCTTTTAATCAATAAACAGTGATTTTCCGTATAATCCGTTTATTCAGTATGCTAACTGAAGGCATTGAAATAGAAGCACAAAAACACTTTATTTATATGGCACAAGAAATAGAACGTAAGTTTCTGGTAAAGGGCGATTTTAAACAGTTTGCTCATGAAGTCACACGCATAACACAAGGCTATTTATCATCAGTCCCCGATCGAGCCGTGAGGGTTAGGATGAAAGGAGATACCTTTTTTCTGACCATTAAAGGCAAAGGCAATGCCTCGGGTATGAGCCGATATGAATGGGAAAAAGAAATAACAAAAAGTGAATTTGAAGAATTATTCCTCCTTTGTGAAACGGGTGCTATTGATAAAAGTCGTTACCTCATTATTTACAAAGATAATTTGTTTGAAGTGGACGAGTTTTATGGTGAAAATCAGGGTTTGATACTTGCTGAAATAGAGCTAAACCACGAAGATGATGAATTCGAAAAACCGGAGTGGCTTGGCGAAGAAGTAACCGGAAATCCTTTGTATTACAATTCAAGTCTGACAAAATTACCCTATTTTTCCTGGAAATAAATTGCGGAGGATATTGATTTTTTGCTAACCAACATTCATTTGTTTACGTCGATTTTCTTTGTAAACTTGAACTAAATACATGTAACTAAAATATGTTGATTAAAAGATACAATGATATAGTGAATTTCTTGAGTTTTTCAACCAATCTCAAGAAGATACGTTCGCGTATAAATCAAACCATCGACTCTCCCGATAGTATTCGTGAATTACCTCACTCTCATCCTACTGGTTTTATAAAGGTTTTTAAAAGAAGAAGAACCACTATTGTCGAGACCTATCTCAAGATTACCAAGAGCCTTGAATCGGCCAATTACAGCGAACGAATTCATGGTCTTAGCCTTTTGGCCGATTATATTATTTATTCCCGGTCGCTGGTGATGCCGCTCAATGCTGCTCGTGTTCAGCTGGTTATTATGAAAGATGTGGTGAAGAATCGTGACAATAAACGCCTTCAGTTAGAACTCTTGCGTGATTTTACGGTTGCATCTTTCGGGCATCAGCGATCTATTCGTAAGTTCCTTCAAAAATTCGACATTGTAGAAGTTCCCGAAACAGGAGAGGAGTTGAAAGACCTGAAGATGGGTTGGGATTTTCATGTTCATGATACCACATCTTATGGTCTTAAATTACCCACTCAGTTGATGATAGATGCATTTATTAAAGGAATTTCGGAGTTAACAGTTGTGTACAATAATCTGGAAAGGGAAGAAGCTATAAAAGAGGTACTTGAAGCCGGACGGGTTTTGGGTATAAAAGTGAACGTAGCTTTGGAATTCAGCGCCATCTCCGAAGGCTTGCGTTTTCATTATTTATATATCTTGCCCAATTTTTCGAGTAAGAAGGAGCGGTTTAAAAGCTTTCTAAAGAATAAATCGCTCGAATTCAATGCCTTTATGCTCGAGTTGGAAGAGAATGAGAAAAAACGCGAAAAAAACATCAAGCAATTAATTGAAGCGTTTAATCAGCATCATTTACCAATAATCAATGATGGATACGAAAATGGGTCCATTTATTATCTTGCCCCCTTGTCGATTGAAGAGGAGGAAATAGTTACTGGTCATGCTATTTACTCGCATCGTCAACTGGGCGAAATGCTCTATCCGAAATTAAAAAAGGTGCTGCAAAAACGATTGTTGCAAAGTACTGGTTTGAAAATGATGGACGAAAATCCAGATAGTCATTCTACTAAAAGTAAGTTGGTGCATGTTGGTAATCATTATGAGCAACTTAGAACGCAATATGCAAATTTGGATCCAGAAAGGGTTCGCATGGAATATTTTGGTTCGAATGAAGTGCTTGTTCCCGAGATTGCAGTGAGCAGCCTCGAAGATATTTACAATTTGGCCAATAAAGCCGGTGGAAGTATAAAGTTTATTCAACCGCTTGAACATGGTTTGCAGGCTGCCGTCAATATTATTCTTGATAACTTTACCATGTTGTCGTTTACCGAAATTTACAATATGTACGGTACTGTGAGCACAAAGGAAGAGGATTTTATTGTGTTTGCAAATTGTATCAAGTTATTGAATGAGAATGATAAAACGAGTCTTGTACGGCTTTTGTACACTAACCGGCTCACCTTTAATGAACATAAACTGGATAATGCATTGGCTTATTTTCAGGTTAATAAACTTATTCCTGCCATTGGAAGCGACGCTGCCGGACGCTCCACTTTAGCTCCCGGGATGGGTTTTGTGTTGGAAAGCCGAATCCCAAAATATCAGCGAAAATATTTCAGAAAGCATCATCACATTTTACCAAATGGCATTTCACGTCTTATTTTCGAATTGGCAAGAATACCCAAACTGCCGCTTAAGGCAAACGAAAAGCCGACCATTATTTGTTTGGGGAAACAAAATAAAGGAACGCTCAATTTGCTGGGTGACCAGAAGATTGAAAAGCCGATTTATCCACCTCGGGCTTGGGAATATCTGAACCCGGTAATGAAAAATGCGCTGTTTATCTTGATTGGTTTTATTCCAGCATATCTAACAGTGGGTGCGGAGTATGCCGTTTTGTGGTTGGCTATCACAGGTTCACGAAACATGTTTGTGGATGTGATTTCGGGCAATGGGTTCAAACCTAAAGAATGGCACTATGGTGATATAAATTGGACAAATATTGCAAATGCACTTTTCTGGACTGGTTTTTCAGTTCCGATTTTAAGTTTTATAAAAGCTCATTTCGATATTGTGTGGACGGGTGCGCATCAAGGACTTCTTTTCGATAGTGTAAAGTTTTTTTGTATAAATATTGCAAATGGAATGTACTTAGCAACACATAATTATTTGAGAGGGTTCGATAAACGCACTATTAGAGGTAATTTCTTTAGAAGCATACTCGCATGGCCACTTGCTGCTACTTTCTCGCCATTGGGAAATGCTATGATGGTGCCAAGTATTGTTCAGGCAAAAATATGGTCGGACGTGGTGGCGGCTATAATTGAAGGAACAAGCAAATACAAAAACATTATTCGCATTAAATACAGGATAATGACGAAGCTAATACCAGTGTTGATTTGTAACGATGATGAGAAAGAAAAGTTGGCGATGCTCGATATGATTTATTTTGTAAATGAAAGTAGCCGATCTAAAACAGCTATTGAAGAACAGTTGGTTTCAACCGTAGGGACCTTGACGAGGATGAAAAAGAAATTGCTGAGAAATGGGGTGGATACAAAACCAACCGAATCGTACTACGAACTTAAAAAGCGATTTGATGACCCGGATAAATTAAACGGTCTGATTGATTTCGTTATTGAGCATTATTATAGCGATCAAAGTTTTTATTTAGTAAAGTTGGTTTCAGCCAATTATCAGAAAGTAAAAAACTGGATTGATAGTTTGGAAAAGTAACTGATTCCTGAGCTACTTTTTTTATCCTTATCCTTTATTTCAGGATGTCTTGTTCTTGGAGCGGAGTGTAAGGCCCATCCTTAACTTCGAAAATGACAGACCCATTTTCCAAAATTTCAATCGTATGAAACTGACCGGCTGGAATATCTATCCCGAATTTTCCTTCAAGAGGATTGAGAATGGCGGATTCTATTAGCTCTTTCTGGGTATTGTAAAATAATACGCGAATGCTCCCTTTAAGTAGAATATAGGTTTCGGGGGTGTTTATATGGCGGTGAATTGGGAGTTCGGTTCCCATTTCCAATGCATTGAGCAATCGTTGCGATTTGGAGTCCGCATTTTCATGAAAATTATAATTCATTCTTAGCCGTGGACTATTTTGTGCTTGTTCTGTAACTGAAGCTAATAATTGAGCATCTATTAATTTCATATTCGGAGATACTTATTTGAGAATATTAGATTAAAAAAACAAGTAAACGGTTGATTTACTTGTTTTTTTAGTATTATTTAGTTGATGTTTGAGATGAATCAAAAAGCATCAATAATTGCTTTGAAGTCTGCTACTTTAAGTGAAGCACCACCAATCAAACCACCGTCGATATCAGGTTGAGAAAATAATTCAGAAGCATTTTTTGCGTTGCAGCTACCACCGTAAAGGATAGAAGTTCCATCTGCAATAATTTTGCCAAATTTTTCAGCAATAATGCTACGGATAAATGCCAACATATCTTGAGCTTGTTCTGTAGAAGCAGTTACTCCTGTTCCGATTGCCCAGATTGGTTCGTAAGCGATAGCGATTTTTGCAAAATCTTCTGCGCTTAAGTTGAATACAGTTTCTTCTAGTTGATTTTTCACATAAGCATTTTGTTCGTTAGCGTTACGAACTTCTAATGCTTCACCACAGCAATAAATTGGAGTCAAGCCATTAGCTAAAGTCAAAGCTACTTTTTCGTTTAAAATAGCACTTGTTTCTCCGTAATACTCACGACGTTCAGAGTGACCAAGAATAATATATTCAGCACCTGTAGATTTAATCATAGAAGCACTGATTTCACCGGTGTATGCACCAGATTCTTTGTTAGCACAGTTTTGAGCAGCAACACCAATTTTAGTTGTGTCGATAGCTGCTACTACGCTAGCTAAGTGGATAAATGGAGTTCCAATTACCACGTCGCATTTTAATTCTGCACCAGTCAACGCTTCGTTCAATTCAGTTGCCAATGCTAAACCTTCTTGTAGGTTTTTGTTCATTTTCCAGTTTCCTGCAACAATGTTTTTTCTCATCTTTTTTTACTTTAAATATTTGGGTTTAAATAATTTGTATTCACAATTCTTGGGTTGTCTATTTAGCCAAAAAATCCCTCCAATTCCAGTTTCCAACCACCGTTCCTTTTTTTAGCAGCACCAATCCCGGATTTGCTCTCACCATAGTTTTGAGTGCGATTGGATCGGTTTTAAAGAACGGAAATGTTACGTCGTTTTTCTTTTTAAATGCTTCTACTTCATCGTCAGATGAGGCTGTGAGTGCATAAAATGCAGTTCCGGTCTTTAATGAATTTTGATAAATGATCTCGGCCTTTTTTGCTCCTTCTTCCGATGTCTTATTCAAGTCGTACATTGCTAATAAGAAAGTGTATCCGGGTTTGTAAAGTACATCTTCCGTAATGTCGACATATTCCTTGTTGACAATCGAAAAATCATGAATGGGCGGTTTGTAGCCTTTTGAAATCAATACCGATTTTTGGTCGACAAACACCCAGGTAGAGTCGCCTTTTGGATAATTTTGCAGCGTAAATTCTTTTTCCACTCCATTTTTTTTGTAGATAAAAGTGGTGGAATATTTATCAGGAATGGCATCCTCTGGTACGACCATCGCATCGGGGATGTTTACGCCAATTTTATAGGGTCTGAAATCGATAATTGGTAAGTGACGGTAGCAATATACCGACAGGCTTATTCCAACTCCGATAAAAAGTATTGCAAGAATTGTTTGTATCCGGGTGATAAATAACGGAAGAATTTTTTTATTGAAAACCAGAATTATAACAGTCAGAGCGGTCAGAACAATATTTTTGTAGAAGGTAGCCCAATTGCTAATCACTAGTGCATCGCCAAAACAACCACAGTCCGAGACTGGATTCTTAAGCGCAATGTATAATGTTATCGGCGTCATCACAGCCATAAAAAGTAAAGCTAGTAGGGTTGAGAATTTTAGTTTTACTTTAAATATAAGGTTGAGCCCAATCAATAGCTCCAAGGTAGATAATGCTACGGCCGCTCCGAATGCAACGACCGATATTTTTTCGAATACTCCACCAAAGGCACGGAGATAATCTTCTATTTTGTAGGTGAATCCCAATGGATCAATGGCTTTTACAAAGCCGGAAAATACAAAAACTAAACCCAATAATATTCTAGCAACGGATAGGAGTATCGTACCCGTTTTTTGTAGTGGCGGAAGTTGATTTTTTTTATAGCGATAGTTTTTTTTCATGTCTGATTAATTTTTTGCTTCTTCCATTTTTATTAGACCAAAAACTGCATAATTAATCATATCGAAATAATTCGCATCAATTCCTTCCGAAATTAGTGTTTTCCCAAGATGATCCTCAATTTGTTTGGTGCGGTAAATTTTCATCAAAATCAAATCGGTGTATGATTGGGTGCGCATCATGCGCCATGCTTCGTCATAATCATGATTTTTGTCCATCATCAGCTTCTTGGCTTCCGAAACATATTTAGTGTAAAGTTCTACACCCCGTTCGTAAGTCAGATCATCGGTTTCAGCAGTGCCAAGTTCCAGTTGAATGAGCCCGATAATACCGTAGTTTACAATTGCAATTAGCTCAGAACGAATCCCTTCATCCACTTTCGAGATGCCTTTAATTTCAATGCTTCGTATGCGATTGGCTTTAATATAAATTTGGTCGGTAACAGATTGAGGACGTAAAATTCGCCAAGAACAGGCGTAGTCTTTCATTTTTTTTGTAAAAATGTCGCGGCAAATGGCAGCTACTTGATCAAATTGTTGCTCGGTCTGGCTCATGTTGTAATGCTGTTTTTTTTAAATGCACAAAGTTACTATTTTTTGTTGAAACGAGCAATTCAAGCAGTTCCTAATCCATTGTTCCTGGGGATTTTCTTTTGCATTAATATTCGTTTTGAATGAATGTTTCCGTCCTTTATTGATAATAGCACTCGTTCTATCTTCAAGTCTCAATAGAAATTATTGCATTATGGTTGTTGTTGCTGCTTCATAAGCAATAAACTTATTTCGGGCTTATTGTGTTTTAATCAAAAATAGGATTCTTTAATTTTAAAACGAAAAAATATCATGAAAAAATCTATTGTCACTGTCCTGTTATTCGTTCTGGCTCTTGCAGGCATAGTTGCACAAACTGTAAATGTAGATAAAGGGCTTACTCAGACCGATCAGAAGAAAGGATTGAATGCCGTAAATGTAAAATTGGCTCAAATGGTTATGAAAGATAGCGCTGATGCCACACTTCGTAAAGGGTGGGATGGAACTGTGAAAGGTGGCTCTCAGAAAAGTAGTATCAATAATATCAATAATAGCATGCCGAATAGGATTTCAATGAACGTTACGGTTTCAAAACAAACGCAAGGTGCCACTTTTGGCGAAAAGGTAAATGCGGGGAAAATAAACATTACGCTGATTGAAGAGGGTTGTATTGTTCTGTTTTCTTCTACCGAAGGGTACAAAATAAATACGACCAACAAAAGCATTAAATATTTGTCGGCGCAGGAGTGTGTTGCTTTTGGCGAAAAAGTAAATGCGGGATTGCACGCTGCTGGAGGTGCGTTGGCACAAGGTGCCTCATTGTTGGGTGGCGCTTTACCTGGTGGATCTATTATTTCGGCAGCTGTTTCGAGCGTTGGTAATTTAGCAGGAGGATCGGGCGGCGGTGCAGCGGCAGCATCTTATGCGGCTACCGGAAAGGTTGCAAATAATGCCAATACAGTTAAAAAAGTTTGGCAAATAAAAGAGAATGATTGCGATGTGCTGCTTCCATTGCCTGACGGCGAATATCAGCTAGAATTTGTAATTGTAGAAAAAGCTACTTCCGGACTCAAAGATACGTTGAAAACTGAGGTGCGACTAGCCTTTTCATTGATAAGCAATGTCTTAAAAACCAAACATGATACAGTGAAAAATTCAATTAGTAATATCCGCTAAAATGCAGTTAAATCGTTGTAAAAGTGATGGTTTTACAAATTCAAAATGCTTAAAAAACCCTTAATTGCTAGGTTCGTAAGGATGTTTTTGGTATATTTGTGGATGGAAAAAATCAGAATAAGAAATTTTACAAAACTATTAGTCCTGTTTTTGGTAGTATCTCTAAATATTGGAGCAGCTCCAAAACTAGGTAAAGCGACCTATTATAGTCATAAATTGGAGGGGCGTCATACATCCGATGGTGGACATTATAGAAGAGATAGTTTAACTTGTGCCCATCTCACATATCCTTTCGGAACGATATTAAAAGTACGTAATCCTAAAAATGATAAAGAGGTAATTGTAAAAGTAACGGATCGTGGACCGCACAGTCGTAAATTGATGATTGATTTATCGTACAGAGCGGCGGTTGAATTAGATATCGTCCGTGCCGGAATTGCACAGGTTGAGATTACTAGATTGGATTCGATGCCAATAAATAATATGCAAGACTTAATTTTGATGAATAACGATTTGGTGAAATTGGAAATCAAAAAATAAGATAGTTGGAATACAACTAATAGAAAATATTCATTGATATATTATTTTGAAATAAATAGACAAAAAGACTTGTAACTACTTAATTAAAAGCCCAAACTGAAAGTGGATCACTTTTCAATTTGGGCTTTTACTATGATAGGTTTTGAAGTAAGTTTTATCTTTCTTCGTATTGTTTTTGATAGTAGTTTTGGTAAGCACCGTTGGTGATGTTGTCCATCCAAGCTTGGTTAGCCAAATACCAATCTACTGTTTTTTCCAATCCTTCTTCGAATTGTAAGGACGGTTTCCAGCCCAATTCGCGTTGCAATTTCGACGAGTCGATAGCGTAGCGTAAATCATGACCAGCTCTGTCTTTTACAAAGGTGATTAATTTAGCCGATTCGCCATCCTCACGTCCCAGTTTCTCGTCCATAATTTTGCACAAAGCACGAATTAAATCAATGTTTGTCCATTCGTTATTTCCTCCAATATTATAAGTCTCACCCACAACTCCCGTGTGAAAAATTCTGTCAATGGCACGAGCATGATCGTTTACCCACAACCAGTCGCGTACGTTTTCGCCTTTGCCGTAGATTGGAATCGGACGATTATTTTTGATATTATTGATGGATAAGGGTATCAGTTTTTCGGGAAAGTGATTAGCACCGTAGTTATTGGAGCAATTAGAAACTACCACTGGCAGGCCGTATGTATGATAATAGGCACGAACGAAATGGTCGGAGCTAGCCTTCGCAGCAGAGTAGGGGCTGCGTGGATCGTAAGCGGTTTCTTCGGTAAAAAGACCTTCTTCACCTAATGAGCCATACACTTCGTCGGTAGAAATGTGATAGAATCGTTTCCCTTCCATATTTTCTTTCCATGCTTCCTTTGCAGCATTAAGTAAATTGGCAGTTCCAAATACATTGGTACGTATAAATGCGAATGGGTCGGTGATTGAACGATCGACGTGTGACTCGGCTGCCAAGTGCACTACACCATCGAATTGCTGAGTTTTGAACAATTCGGCAATAAATTGTTCATTAGTGATATCGCCTTTCACAAAGCTATAGTTAGGTGCTTCTGCAACGTCTACAAGGTTCTCCAAATTTCCGGCATAAGTGAGCGAATCCAGATTTACAATATTATAGTTGGGGTATTTTGTTGCAAATAAGCGGACTACATGCGATCCGATAAATCCTGCTCCTCCCGTTATTAAGATCTTTTTCTTCATATTTTACTGTTTTTTTGAGATTAATAGCACAAAGATACAAAGTTTTTTCATGCTTAACAACTTGTTGATAACTTATTGCGATAAAATATTTTAAATTCAAAGCTTTGTCTTACATTTGCAAAGTGGAAAAAATTTGTAAACATATAGAAAAGCTTTTATCGCAACATGATTATGTGATTGTGCCAAATTTTGGTGGGTTTGTAGTGCAAAATCAATCAGCGGTAATACTGCCTAATTGTATAGCTGCACCAAAAGACACTATTGGATTTAATCCATTAATGCATCATTCCGATGGCTTATTGGCAATTGAGATAGCGAAATCAGAATCAGTGAGTTATCGTGAGGCTATGGAGCTAATTGACCAAACGGTTGAAAACATAAATTTAAAATTACAGAATGGTGGTAAAGTTCATTTTGGAAATTTAGGCGTTTTTCAACAAAGTGCCTCGGGTAGTACTCATTTCCAACCCAGCGCAAGTGTTGATTTTTTACCTCAAAATTTAGGTTTAGTCGATGTCCGCTATTCTGCAAGGATGATTCGGTTTGCCGGGGAACGTCGTAAAGTTACATTTGAGCTACCTTCGTCCAATGTGTACAGATATGCGGCAGCAGCAATGCTAGTTTTTGGCTTATTGTTAGTAACGCCCGAAGTAAATGATGTGCGTAGGACAAATAATGCCGATTTTAGTTCATTGGCATTTATGAAAGATAGCAGTGTGCATTTTGCGAATAAAGCTGTTGCGGTAGTTGCCAAAGTTACCGTGGTGACTGATTCGTTGCTAAAAAAGGCAGATGCAGTTGAACTGGAGAATTTTCATGTGATTGTAGCCAGTCTGCCTACAAAAAAAACTGCCGATATTTATTGTAAAGAACTTACAGATAAGGAATTTATAAATGCATGTGTTGTTTCGTCTGCTCATAATTATCGTGTTGCCATACAGTCGTTTACAGATAGGGGATTGGCCGTAACTTTTATGGAAAATCTGCGTAAAACCGATAGCCGTTTTGAAACTGCCTGGGTGCTTTGTAAGTAATTACTGGCCTATAAAATTGTTTTTTACCAATGCTTTCCAGTTTCAAATAAAAAGATTACCTTTGCAACCGCTTTTCGAGTAAAAGCATTTAGGTATAATCATTTAATAAATAAAAAAATGCCAGTAAAAATTAGATTGCAACGTCATGGACGTAAAGGGTATGCTTATTATCATATCGTTATCGCTGACAGCAGAGCGCCACGTGATGGCAAATTTATCGAACGTATTGGTTCGTACAATCCAAACACCAACCCAGCTACTATCGATTTGAAATTCGAAAAAGCTTTGTACTGGTTGCAAACAGGTGCACAACCTACAGACACAACTCGTAACATTCTTTCAGCAGAAGGTGTTTTGATGAAAAAACACTTACTAGAAGGTGTTCAAAAAGGTGCTTTTGATGTAGTAGAAGCCGACAAACGTTTTGATGCCTGGAAAACAAGCAAAGAATCGAATCTTTTAAAAACAAAAGAACAATTAGCTGCTGAAAAACAAGCTGCTGCTAAAACACGTTTGGCTGTAGAAGCTGAAGTGAACAAAGCAAAAGCTGCTGAAGTTGCAAAGAAAAAAGCTGATGCTGTTGCTGCTACTGTCGAAGCGGTAGTTGAAGAAGCTCAGGTTGAAGCTGCTCCAGTTGCTGAAGAAGCTGCTGAATAATTCGCAGTCAACTAATTATCATATAAAACCCGAAAGTAATTTCGGGTTTTTTTGTACCTCTTTTCTGAAATTTCACCATACATTTAAAAACATAAAGTCATGACAAAGACAGTAAATATTGCATTACAGGTATTGCCAACTTCAACAACGGTTCATCCTTACCTATTGGTAGACAAAGCCATTGAAGTTATTGAAAAATCGGGGTTGAGATACAAAGTAACTCCTTTTGAAACGGTAATGGAGGGAAGTTACGATGAAATAATGGAGGTTTTGAAATTGGCGCAAGAAGCGTGTTACGAAGCTGGTGCCGAAACGATGATGACTTATATTAAAATTCAAAGCTCACACAAGGATGTTAGCATTGATGATAAGATGGAAAAATATGAATAGAAATTTTAGGTTTAAATTGTAAATAAATTTTAATCAAAAACTTAATATCCCAAAAGTATTATTACTTTTGCATGTCCTTAAAATCCAAACTTGCATGCTAAACGTCTCTATTGTAATTTATAAGCACACGCTGGCCGAAATTGTTCCGTTGGTAGAAACATTGCGAAAATCGGAAGTTGTTTCTACTGTTTTTCTCGTGGATAACTCTCCTTCAAAGAACACTGAGTTCAATGAGCTAGGCGTAAATTATCTATTCAATAATCGCAATTTAGGTTATGGAAAGGCACATAATATTGCTATCAAACAAACTATCAGTAAATCCATTCCCTATCATTTGGTTTTGAATCCTGATATCGCTTTTGAACCAGAAATTCTATTAGAAATTGCAACTTATATGAATAATAATCCAAAAATTGGATTATTAATGCCCAAAATACTCTATCCAACGGGAGAAATTCAGTATCTTTGTAAACTCATTCCAACGCCATTTGATTTGATCTTTCGTAGGTTTTTACCAGAAAGCTGGACATGTAGACGTACGGCTCGGTTTGAATTGAGAGATGCCGGTTATGACCAGATTATGGATGTACCTTATCTTTCAGGCTGTTTTATGTTTTTGCGAACTGATGCCATCAGAAGGGTGGGGATGTTTGATCGTCAGTTTTTTATGTATCCCGAAGATATAGATCTTAGCCGGCGTATGCATCGAAAATTCAGAACCGTTTTTTATCCAAATGCACAAGCTGTTCATAATCATGCACAAGGATCGTATGTAAGTGGAAGGTTGCTTTTTATTCATATTGTAAATATGATACGGTATTTCAATAAATGGGGTTGGGTTTTTGATAAAGAAAGAAGGGCGGTAAATAATGAAACTTTACAACGGCTGAAACGCTAATTTTAAAATAACAATATGAATTTTAGTTTTATCCAGATTACAAGTGCTTTTATGGTGCTTTTTGCGATAATTGATATTTTAGGTTCGATACCGATTATACTAAATATTAAGCGCAAAGGCCAGATTGTACATGCCTTTAGAGCAAGTGCGGTGGCATTGTTTATCCTTATCGGTTTCCTTTTCTCGGGCGAAGGTGTTCTCCGACTTTTTAATGTAGATATTCAGTCTTTCGCTGTTGCTGGTGCGTTGATCATTTTTATTTTTTCGTTAGAAATGATTTTGGATGTTGAAATTTTTAGAAATCATGGCCCGTCTGGCGGTTCTTCGATAGTGCCTATTGCATTTCCACTTATTGCAGGTCCGGGATCGTTTACAACTTTGCTTGCACTTCGGGCAGAATATGATACTCAGAATATCATTGTGGCATTGGTACTGAACTTACTTTTTGTTTTCTTTGTATTGAAAACGACTTCCAAGATAGAGAAATTTATTGGCGAAGGTGGAATTTATATTCTTCGTAAATTTTTTGGAATCATCTTGTTAGCCATTTCTGTAAAGCTCTTTACTAGCAATATAGGTTCACTGTTGTAACGTAATAGAAAATTAAACCAAAAGCGGCAAGCATCAATTTTGATGCTTGCCGCTTTTGGTTCATATAGTTATACATACTTTTTTAGTATTCAAATTTTCCAAATTCACTTTCAATCAGCAATTCTTTTTTATCAGATGCTTCGCAATGTCCAACAATTTGAGCGTCGATACCAAATAATTTTGAGATTTCAATCACCTTTTCGGCATATTCGGCAGGTAGATAAACTTCTAATCGGTGCCCCATATTGAAAACTTTGTACATCTCTTTCCAGTCCGTTCCCGATTCTTTTTGAATTAATTGAAATAGAGGGGGAACAGGGAATAAATTGTTTTTTACGACTTTCAGGTTATCGATAAAATGTAAAATTTTGGTTTGAGCACCACCCGAACAGTGTACCATTCCATGAATATTGCCACTCAGTTCCAATAATAATTTTTTCACAACTGGTGCGTACGTGCGTGTAGGCGAAAGTACTAATTTACCAGCGTCAATACCTAATCCGTCAATTATGTCGGTCAATTTATAGGAACCCGAATAGGCCAAATCCTGCGGCATTTCTACGTTGTAACTTTCAGGATATTTAGTAGCTAGGTAGTTGGCAAACACATCGTGACGTGCCGATGTTAGGCCATTACTTCCCATGCCGCCATTGTATTCTTTTTCGTAGGTAGCTTGTCCGGACGATGAAAGTCCAACAATAACATCGCCTGCTGTTATGTTTGCATTGTTAATCACTTCGGAGCGTTTCATGCGGCAGGTAACAGTGCTGTCTACAATAATTGTACGTACAATGTCACCCACATCAGCAGTTTCTCCACCCGTAGGGTAAATGTTTACGCCCATTTTACGTAGCTCTTCAACAATTTCGTTTGTGCCGTTGATAATCGCAGAGATGATTTCTCCGGGAATTCTGTTTTTGTTACGACCAATGGTGCACGATAGTAAGATGTTGTCAGTGGCGCCAACGCAAAGCAAGTCGTCTATGTTCATAATGAGCGCATCTTGTGCTATACCTTTCCACACAGAAATATCGCCTGTTTCGCGCCAATATACATAGGCCAGTGAGGATTTTGTTCCAGCTCCATCGGCATGCATAATGTTACAATATTCGGGATCATTGCCCAAAAAATCGGGAATTATTTTGCAAAAAGCCTTTGGATACAGTCCTTTATCGATATTCTGAATTGCATTGTGCACATCTTCTTTCGACGCTGATACGCCTCTTAAATTATACCTTTGATCGCTCATTATTTTATTGTTGAATTGTGTAATTGTAAAACTAAATTGATATTTTGTTGTCCTAACGTTTAGTTACGGCTCAGGTCATCTGCCCGATTCAATAATCATCTCTTTTATCTTTGTGTTGAAATCATCTTCCTTTAGCAATTGCTCCAAAGTCATGTGCATTCGGTAACACCAGAAGTTACGCGGATTGCTCGGAACGTTTATTCGTTCGGCATTCGGGTGTTCGTGGCATAATTTTGTGTCCAAAGCCATCCAGTCCTGCCATGGTAAAATAATCCACATGGCTTGCGATTGTAAATGTTGTTCGATGATTTTTTCGGCAATCCATTGCTCGCAGGTTTCTGGAGCTGTGCCCAGCATTCGCAACGCTCTGTTATAAAATCGTTGAGTTAATACGGTGTCTTCTTCCCACCAGGCACGGATTGGGTTCATGTCGTGCGTGGAAGTGGTGCATACCGAACGGTACGGAGCATCGGCAGGCATGGCGAACTCGGTGTTTACCTTTTTAGGCATCCGTTGAATTTCCAAACTGAGAATTTCCAGTGCATTCATTACATCTGGAACAGAATCGGGTACCATCCCTAAATCTTCGCCGCATACCAACATATTGGTGGCCGAGATGAGCGCCGGCAATTTATTCATTGCTTGCTGTTTCCAAAACTGTGTATGGCGATGGTAAAAATAATCAATATAAATTCTGTCTAATAAGCGACGGGTTTCTTCCGGAAGATCTCTGAATCCGGCGGTGTTGTGCATGGCGATGCGTGGATGAAATTTGTCGGGTTGGCGCATGTCACGCACAAAAAGTACCTCACAGTGCATGGCGTACAATCCATCTCGAATAAAAATTTCTTCTTTGCGGAAATTGTATCCTAATGTTGCAAAATGAGTTTCAACTTTCTTTTGTGTGTCAAATTCGGGTTTAAACTTGAAATATTGCCAGCCGTTCGGCACAAAGTATTTACGGATTACCTCGTCTGTATGTTTTCCAAAAGTGGCGTATAAGACATGCTCTTTTAGGTAAGGCTTCACAAATCGATCCTGATCCCAGCGAAGTCCTTTCGATTCTAAATCGGAGCTAGAGAAAGGAAGTGCTGGATGGAAGCTGCCCGTCAACCCCCAAACGGCATCTGACGGAATTTCCCAAATTCTAAAAAAACCCAATATGTGGTCAATGCGATATGCATCAAAATACTCCGCAAGTTTCTGGAAGCGTTTGCGCCACCATTGGTAGCCATCTTTTTCCATTAATTCCCAATTGTAAGTAGGAAATCCCCAGTTCTGACCTGTCGCCGAAAAATCATCTGGTGGAGCACCAGCCTGACCGTTGGCATTGAAGAGCTCGGGGTCAACCCATGCGTCTACGCTACGCGGACTAACGCCAATCGGAATGTCGCCTTTGAAGCCGATGCCATTAGCTCTCGCATAATCATGCACTTCCACCAATTGTTTGTGCAGGTGGTATTGCAGGTAATAATAAAGTGCAATTTCTTGATAGTGTTCAGTAGTAGAAGTTGATAAAGCTTCTATGTCAGTTTTATTGTAAATGCTGTAGGCTGGCCATTTGCCAAATTCAGGTGTTCCATGCAAATCGCGCAGGTACGAGAAAACGGCATAAGGTATCAGCCATTCTTTGTTGGTTTCGAAGAAATTTTTGTAATCTTCAGACGCAAAAACTGCCGGACTTTCTTGTGGAAAAATAGCTTTGAAAAATTCCCATTTTATTTTTATAACATTCTCGTAGTCCGAAAATGTTTTTTCGTTCAGTTCCTTTTTTTGTGCTTCAAAATATGCTTTTAATTTTTTGTCTTTGAGTTTACCCAGTTTTTCCAGATGCAGATAAATCGGGTGCAATGCGTAGACCGAAACGGCATTGTAAGGATAGGAATCGTAGTTGGTATGATAAAGAATAGTGTCGTTGATCGGTAGAGTCTGAATCATGCGCTGACCGGTTTTCTTTGCCCAGTCCACCATTTTCTTTAGGTCGTTGAATTCGCCAATGCCAAAACCTTCTTCGCTTCTAAGTGAAAATATTGGAATAGCTACTCCGGTTCCTCTCCACGAAGGAATGGCGCGTAAAAAATGCTCATCGGTAACTACCGTGAACTCTTGTTGGTTTATATTACTGATGATTCTGTTCGGTCCACCACCCCAAGCTAGTACTTTGTCTGTGGCGGTGTCAACGATGAGATATTTATATTCGAGTGGAAATTTAAAATATGTTGCATCGAGAGTGACTTGCCATACCGGAAAATCAGTGTCTTCGAGTTTTATTTTTTTTGATTCATCCCAATTTCCCAATGCTTCCTGATTTCCAATCACAGCAATGTGTCGGTTTGGTTCCATTTGCGGGCAGTTGAGGCGTAGCATTAGGTTGTCAGTGCTGGCGATTGTATTTACTTTCGTTTTTTCTCTTTTGAAGAAACAGTCTGAAAAAGCGGCAGTAATGAATGGCGAATCACCAAATGGTCCTCGCCAGAAATCCTGAATGCAACTGTTTTTTTTAGCGGGATTGAGTGTAACAATGCGTTTTTTACCGTATTCGTATTCGAATTCCTTATCGGTGTTGAGTAAGGCGTATTGATAAGTAATGGGTGAAACATACTGGTTGATAGATACTTCGGCGAACCATTCAAAGCTAGCATTGCATTGCATAACAATGGCTTGCGAAGATTGAGACTGGTCTTGGGTAGAGGGATGCAACATGAGGTATACCGATTGTCCCCATTGAGTTACATAATGTATTTTAAATTGAACCTTCATAATTGTAGCAATGAAATAATAGGGTACAAATTTACGAAAATTCTACGCAATATAAAAATTGTGCTAAATACTAATATAAGAAAGACTGCAAACGTTTGAAAATGAAAAAAACCTTCTCGAATATCGTGTAAAACACAATAGCAAGAAGGTTTTAATGAGGTTCGTGGCGGATTCGAACCGCCGTGATCGGTTTTGCAGACCGGTGCCTAGCCACTCGGCCAACGAACCTTGTTTTTGGGACTGCAAAGATAGCATAATTTTATATCTTTCCAAAACTTTTTTGTTGAAAGTAAAAAAAAGCCTCAGATACGATTCGTTTATTTACGGCCTTTTCGGTCTCTGTGATCTTGCATATCTTGCAATAGTTTTCGCTTAAATTCTCGCTCACCATGATAATATCTGAATAATGTTTCAGAAGACAAAAGTCTACGTAGCTGTAAATGATAGCTTTTGAGCATTTGCGATTGCTTAACTTCCATTTCAACATATCTGTCGTTTAGTTGGGCATAATTGGGGCTTATGCCATTTTCTCTTTTGAAATTTTTTTTGAAAAAATCTCTATTTTGTTGATGTTGGAACCACATAGTTTTTTCATATTGCATGAATACAGGCTGAACTTTAGCAATGTCAGTAGGGGTTAGTTGTGCTTTATCAACCAAAAACTGCCATTTTTGAGAATGCATGTCTTCAACTTTTGGAGATTTATCGAAATCCTGAGCATTGATGTTGGCACTCAGGGAAATTAGAATGCTCCAAATGAAGCATTTAAGTGTTTTCATAATAATATTTTTTTATTTTGTTGGTTCATCCACATAGTAATCTACCATCGAGGCTTCATTTACTTGCGATAACACATAGGCTTCGTATGTGTCGGCCTTTTGTGTAACATTGGTCTGATAAACTTTATAAAAAGTCTGTCCCAACATAAAAAGTCCCACAAAAGCAGCGGCAACGTACATCCACTGTTTTATGAAGTGGTGCTTGGAGTCTGAGCTATAGTTGATTTGTTTGTCCATTTGCAGTGCAAAATGTTCGAAATAGTTTTCTGGGACAGTGAATGGTAGTTCCCGTCCTATTTTGTTTAGGAATGTTTTATTGTTCGTTTTCATATGATGTGTTTGACTATTTAAAACTCAAAAGGTTTAATTATGATCTATTTTATTTGTGATTGATACCGATATTAGTTAATGTTGAAGCTACTGATTTCAAAATGTCTGATGTTACTATTCATTTTCTTCAAAATAACGTTCTATCTTTTTTACTGCATGATGGTACGAGGCTTTTAAAGCTCCAATAGATGTTCCTAAAATACTTTCCATCTTTTCGTAAGTTATATCTTCAAAATACTTCATATTAAATACCAGCCGTTGTTTGTCCGGTAAGGTAACGATTGCTTTTTGTAATTTCATTTGAAGTTCGTTTCCGTTAAAATAGTTGTCGGCTTGCAAATTCTGGAGCAGAGCGCCTTGTACATCGTCAATCGATTGGTTGTTTCGTAGCCGTTTATTGGTTAGGAAAGTAAGTGTTTCATTGGTGGCGATGCGATAAAGCCAGGTGGATAGTTGCGAATCGCCTCTAAACCCTTCAATTCCATTCCATGCTTTCATAAATGTGTTTTGTAATACATCGTTGGCGTCGTCGTGCGACATTACCATTTTACGAATATGCCAGTAGAGTCGCTCCTGATAGGTGCGCACCACCAGCGAGAACGCTTTTGTTCGCTGGTAGGGTTGACTCAATTGTTGTCGCAGCTCTTCTTCTGTTAGGCTCATATTTAAGTAGGCAAATGCCAATTGCGCTATTATTAGATTTGTTCTTTTGACTGGTTTTGACTCAAAAGGTTTAATCACAACTATTAATTTACTCTGGTAATATCATTCCGGCCTGCAAAATAGCGAATAATGTTTTGCGATGCATAACGGCTCATCTCGTTGCGGGTTTCTACGGTAGCGGTGCCGTTGTGCGGAGCTAGTACCACATTGTCCAGTTTCAGTAGAGCAGGACTGATGTTAGGTTCGTCTTCGTATACATCCAGTGCTGCTGAGGCAATCCGGTTGTTTTGGAGTGCTTCTATAAGAGCTGCTTCATCTATCACTGGCCCGCGCGATGTATTTATGATGATGGCTGTAGGTTTCATCTGACTCAGGCCGACACTGTCGATTAAATGCCATGTTTGGTCGGTGAGTGGTGTGTGTAATGAGATAACATCCGATATTCTCAGTAGTTCTTCGAGCTTTAATTGGTGAGTATGGTAGGTTGTTTCCAATTTGGGGCTGAGGCGGGTTCTGTTGTGATATACAATGTTCATCCCACAGGCCATAGCACGGCGTGCTAATGCTTGTCCAATGCGTCCCATGCCAATGATGCCGAGTGTTTTGCCGTACAGCGTTTGACCCAGGTTTTCTAACACTCCCCATTTTAATCCATTAGCCGTGCGCAATTTGCGATCGCACTCAGCCACCCGACGTGCTGCTGCCAGCATGAGCGCAAATGCTTGTTCAGCAGTTGGTTCAATAACAGGGTCGGGCGTGTTGGTTACCACAATCCCACATTTGGTTGCATATTTTACATCAATGTTGTTATAGCCGACTCCGAAATTAGCGATGATTTTTACACTTCCTTTCGCAGCGTCAATAACATCTTTGTCGACTTTAAACTGAAATGTAGGTAAAAATGCATCACAACTTGGGAGAAGTTGTATCACTTCTTCTTTTGAAAACACCTCCTTATCGGGGAAGATAACTTCGAAGTGTTCTTTAAGTTCTGAAAAACCTTCGGGTAATAGCCGAGTAGAAACGAGTACGCGCATCGCAGCATCTATTTATGTTTGTGGTTGAGCAAATATACGGAGTTTGAGCGAATCGGACAAATAATAAACTCACTTAGATAAATAGAATTTATTTTATGAAATGTACAAAAAAAGAGATATGAATTTTGAATCATATCTCTTTTTCAATGTTTAGTCTCTGTCTTTTTTTAGTCGCCTTTGTTCTTTTTGTTCAGCTTCTTTTTGATATTGAAGCGGTACATATTCGAGCGTTACTACCGAAGGATCTAAATCTAGAATTTGTGTGTCAGAAGTAGAGAACTTTTTAATCATGTAATAAAGTCCCAACACCGTTTTCTTGAATGGAGGTAGCTCTAAATTTCTGATAATACGTTCCACTACTACAAATCTGAAATCGCCTTCAACTTTCGATTCTCGTAGGGAAGGATAGCGACTCATTAAATCAACAAGTCCGTTTTCTTGCATTTCTTTACAGATAAGATGTACAAATGCGTCAACGTGAACACCTTGTTTGAAGCCAGAATAAATATCCAATCGGAATATCTTTTTGGCCACAAAAGTTTTGACGTGATATTTAAACTGATAAGGTTCGTCGCTGCGGTGAAGATACACAAACCAATAGGTATCAGCACGTTTAGGCTGTTTTTTTATTAATGAAAAAATCACCTTACTATCCATTTCATTTGGATACTTAGCGCGTGTAACGTATACCAAATGCGTTGCAAACTTAGGAATGGTTTCGTCCTCACTGATTCTATCCAGGCAGGTGATAACTGGAGCAATTTTTTCGTATTTTACACAACGGTTTTTGATACGACGTCCATTATACCAGATTAACATTATGGCAAATAAAACTCCTGCAATAAGTACTGTGGCGTAACCGCCGTGCATGAATTTAAATACGTTAGCCGTAAAGAAGAATCCCTCGATGGTTATAAAAAATCCAGTGAGTGGAATACTAAACCATAAAGGCCTTTTTTGATGCTGAAGGTACACAAATAGCAACACGGTAGTCATCATCATGGTAATGGTAATGGAAAGACCGTAAGCTGCTTCCATATTTGACGAAGACTGGAATGCCAGTACCATTAGTATGCACATTGCCAATAAAGCGTGATTTACGCCGGGTATGTACATTTGACCCTTAATTTCGGTTGGATACTTGATTTGAATATTAGGCCACAAATCCAACGAAATGGCTTCGCTAATAATTGTGAAGGAGCCACTAATCAAGGCCTGACTGGCAATGATAGCAGCTAGTGTTGCCATAATCACACCAATGAATGAGAACCATTCGGGCATAATGGTGAAGAATGGATTAACGTCTTTCACAATTAAAGATGAGTGAGAAATGATCCACGCTCCCTGGCCTAAATAATTTAATATCAATGTGATTTTGACGTAAACCCACGATACGCGTATATTGTGTAGACCGCAGTGACCTAAATCGGAATAAAGTGCCTCTGCTCCCGTTGTACAAAGGAAAACAGCACCTAAAATAACAAATGCATTTGGTACAGCTTTCAGCACTAATATTGCATACATTGGATTAAACGCTTTCAAAATCATAGGGTAATGAATGAGTGCAAAAGCACCAAGTACCCCAATCATGGTAAACCAAAAAAACATGATTATACCAAACGATTTTCCTAAAAATGCAGTTCCAAGTGGTTGAATCAGAAATAATCCCAGAATGATGGCAATTACTACGGGGATTATAGGTACGGAAGGCAATAGAGTGTTTATTCCCTCTACGGCCGACATTACGGTAATGGCAGGTGTGATGATACCATCGGCTAAAAGTGTAGCAGCTCCAATAGCGGCAATGACGTAGGTCCAGCGGTAGTTTTTTCGAATAAGTGCAAAGAGCGATAATATACCACCTTCACCACGGTTATCGGCACGAAGCGTGACGATAACGTATTTTACGGTGGTTTGCAAAGTTAATGTCCAAATAATACACGATATTGCTCCAATTATAAAATCGGGGTTCGATTGTTGTCCATCAGGTAATCCATTGAGAATGGCCTTCATAACATATAGTGGAGAAGTTCCAATATCCCCAAATACAATACCGATAGCCATAAATATGCCCATAATACCAAAGGGCACCTTGTGATGTTGTTTCATTCTTTTTTATTTTAAAAACCCGACAAAAGTAATGAATAAAAATTAGCTTTGATATATAAATAAATAATTAACTAGGCTCATTTTCAAATTAGTTATCATTTCAAGTGAAATTATGTCAATAATAAATATTATAGGCCGTTTTTCTATCGTTTTGATATATATTCTTGGATTTTTATGTTGATTATGATGCTTTGAATTTTTATGTAAGATTTTTAGTAACTTTGAACTATCCTAGCTGTTTTTTTATTTGTAGGCTAGAGAGATAAAACGATTTAATGCTGCCTAGTTTTCTGAATTTTTGACCAAATCAGAGCACCAATTCTTCAAAAAGTTTTTCAACTTTTATATCCAAATTATCAGCAAAGCCAGGATGTGGGCGTGAGGTTTGAATGCAGGAACTACGCACGGCGGTCAGCCAGCGAAACCGCTCGGGAATATCGAATTGAGCAATAACTCCAGCATCTTTGTTTCCATTACAAATTTTCTCGAACGATTTTATGGCTTCGGTAAGTAAATCCATGTCCAGTTCGGTAGAAAACGCACCGAGACGTTCTCTATCCAATTTATACAGCATACGAATGTATTTTGCCCTTTTAGAGAACAAAATAATGCCCACGTTGACAAATTCTTCACGCTCCACCTTGGGAAGAACGCGAATAACGGCGTATTCAAATAAGTGCTTTCCTAGCATTTTGCGCTTCGTTTAAAAAGTTTTCAGAATGTTTTAATCTCTCGCTAAGGAATTGATAATACGCTTCTCTGATTGATTCGGGCGTGTCGCCATTTTCCGTCCAGTTTGCCCAAGTATCTGGGATGGTATTTGTTATTTTGCGGATCACTACGTCGGTTAGCAGTTGCTTGCATGCTGCGTCCGCATCTTCTAATTGGTCGGCAAAAGGGAGTAATACATGGTCTTTGATAAACGAAAACGGTGTCAAGGCTTGTTTCATGTGGTTGGTCCATGAATGATGAAAATACAAGGTAGCACCATGGTCGATGAGCCATAACTCTTTGTGCCACATGAGCATATTGGTGTTGCGAACGGTTCTGTCCACATTGGTCAAAAAAGCATCCATCCACACAATGAATGATGCCGTTTGTCCATCCACTTTGGTGGTCACAGGGTCATAAGTCAGCGCACCCGACAGAAAGTGCATCCCGAGGTTTAAGCCCTGACTGCCTTGCAACAAGTCCTGAATTTCTTCATCGCCTTCGGTTTGTCCGAAAGCTTTATCCAGTTCTACAAAAACCAGCTCGGGGATGCGCAATTTCAACAGTTTGGCAACCATACCCCCAATCAGTTCAGAAATCAACATTTTGGTGCCATGCCCCGATCCACGGAACTTGATAACATATTTGAAGTCGTCATCAGCTTCAGCCAGCGCTGGCAGCGAACCTCCTTCGCGCAAAGGAGTGATATAGCGGGTTACATTTACGGTGCGTAGGGTCATTTCTATTCTTACTTTGTTATTCTTTTTTTTAGCTACTGATGGTTACTCCTTTCTGGAGAAGGGTCTTGTTCTATACTGTTTATAGGCAAGAAAATTATACAACCTATTAATTAATGTCCTGAAAGGACTAAATGTGAATAACCTCCAGTGCAGCCGGAGGATGTGAAATATGCATTTGCTCTGCCCCGAAGGGGTTGAACAGCTATTGAGGAAAGAACTTATCGTTAATTTCCCCACCATGTTCCACTAATAGTTTTCTCAATTCTTCTTCAAAAGGCGTAATTTTATGATGTTCACGTTGATTTTTGATATAGTTTAATAGCATGTCTTTATCACTATAAGTATAAGTAAATGCTGCATATCCATCTGCCCAACCTTCAAATCCAGAAAACTTTCTAGATACTTTAAGCCAAATTGAAGAAGCTGTTTTTCATATCTCTTAGATAATTAGCCAATGCAATAGTAGGATGTAAGTCTGATAAAATATGAATATGATCTTCCATACCATTTATTCGATATAGTACGCAGTTTTTCGTTTGATTATTCCCCAAATATATTTGTAAAGTTCATCAATGTTTTTAAGAGATAATGTATTTTTACCTTCTTTAGTTCTAAAAATAATGTGATATAGAATTTGACGATAGCTTGACATGTTGATTAAGGTGTTATTTGTGATATTCAACCCCTCTTGGGCTGGATTCATTGGTTGTCATTCCTCTGTGAGCTTCTCCCACGGTTATTTATATTTACTCACTTCGTGAGAAAGAGAATTCCTTACATATTTCCTTGTCTTGAAGTGATCGCTCTCCATCGTGTTAACTTCATTTATGGTTGTAAGTCACCCTTTAAATAGCACTCTAAACGCCTCTTCCACTTTTTTTACTTGTATCAGTTCAATGTTAAGTTTGCTGATGTTCAGACTTTTTAAATTATACTCAGGCATAATCATTTTTTTGAATCCTAGCTTTTCGGCTTCGAGGATGCGTTGTTCGATACGGTTGATGGGGCGAATTTCGCCCGAAAGTCCTACTTCGCCGGCTACACAAACATGTTTCTCTATGGCAATATCCACGTTGGATGAAAGGATGGCCGAAATGACTGCCAGATCGATAGCCGGATCGTTTACTTTAATACCTCCGGCAATGTTGAGAAATACGTCTTTTTGTGCTATTTTAAAACCGGCTCGTTTTTCGAGTACGGCCAGTAGCATGTTCAATCTACGAAGATCAAAGCCGGTGCTGGATCGTTGCGGCGTGCCGTAAGCTGCCGAACTTACCAATGCCTGCGTTTCTATCAAGAAGGGGCGGACACCTTCAATGGCCGAAGCAATAGCTACGCCGCTGAGTCCTTCGTGGTTTTGCGAAAGGAGCAGTTCCGAAGGATTGCTTACTTCACGCAAGCCATTTTGTTGCATCTCGAAAATACCCAGTTCGGAAGTACTTCCGAAACGGTTTTTGATGGAGCGAAGAATGCGGTACATATAATGTTGGTCACCTTCGAATTGCAACACCGTGTCTACGATATGTTCCAGTACTTTTGGTCCGGCAATGCTACCTTCTTTATTGATATGACCAATCAGCAGTACAGGAATAGACGTTGTTTTGCAAAATTTTAGTAGGTTAGCAGCGCACTCGCGTACTTGCGATACCGAACCGGGCGACGACTCTATTAACTCGGTAGAAACCGTTTGAATAGAATCGACAATCACCACATCAGGCTGAATATTTTGAATATGCACAAAGATTTGTTCAAGCGACGTCTCGCTGACGATATAGCAATCCGGGTTCTCGAATTTCAACCTTTCTGCACGGAGTTTTAGCTGCTTTACACTTTCCTCGCCCGAAATATAGAGCGTCCGCTTTCCTTTCATATTGAGCACTACCTGTAATACCAGTGTGGATTTGCCAATGCCAGGTTCACCACCAATCAGCACTAAGGAGCCCGGAACTAAGCCACCACCCAACACACGGTTTAGCTCGTTGCAACTAGTATCGAAGCGACTTTCTTCCGATGTTTCAACTTCGGTGATGAGAATGGGTTTTTGTTTGACGAGTTCAATACCTCCTAAATGAATTTTTGGAGTAGTGTCTTTACTAATAATTTCTTCTACATACGAGTTCCATTCGCCACACGACGGGCATTTGCCAATCCATTTAGGAGAATCGACACCACAGTTTTGACAGACGTAAACGGATTTGGTTTTGGCCATTTTATTGATGCGTTAATGGTTTTGAGTTACAAAAATAGTTCTTTTATTTGATTTGCTTGCTCATTTCAACCGCTCTTCAGCCGCTGACAGAGTTTGCGACTGCTGTCAGGGTTGGGCGATAAAGGTGTTTAAATATAATTTCTTGGTTGACGCATCTACTCATTGTTGCATTTAACTAATACGATATAATTTAGCTTAGATTTATTACTCCTCAGCACCTAGCTTAATTTATAATTAGTTGATTTTCAGTTAGATATATAGAGCTGAAAATCAAATGCTTGGTTGTTTACTCACTTCATCCCTCAGTTGCGCTTCGCTTATTGGGGTTATGCACATTTAGCCCCGCTGGGGCAAATACATTAAATATTTAACGATCAGTCATTTGACTAGTTTTTGCTAAATTTCAAAGGGTGCTGAATAGTTACTTAGATTTCCTTCTTCCGCCAACTTCCTTTGAGCAAATATAAATAGCCCAATCCTCCGATAATAGTCCAATATACAAATTCGGACATCCATACTACTTCTACCGAACTTGGACTGATAATGGCAGTGTAATAAACGTAGCTAATGTAGAAAAACAAGGTGAGGAACTCAATGGCAAAGGCAGTTCGGGTATTGCCGGTGCCCGATACGCCGTTGAAAACAACGAAACTCAGCGCAAAAACCAGATTGGCGAGCGATACTATTTTCAGAACCGGGATACAAGCAATGATAAGACTTGGATTGTCGGTATAAATGTGTGCAAAAAGTTCAGGAAAAAAGAAGGTGCAAATCATTAATGGCAACACCAATATAACTGCAACAAATGCCATTTTGTGGATAAAGGGAAGAACCTCTTCCTTCCGATTTGCACCGATTAGATTGCTAACCAGTGTGTTTACTGTTGTAGCCAACGCTGATGCAGGAATCATGAGCAGAACGTATAAGCTGCGTCCGATATTCGAAACAGCTAGTGGTCGTTCGCCCATGTGTTCGATAAAAATAAAGAAAGTGAACCATGTGGAGATGGAAATAAAATATTGGAACATGATGAAAATGGATAAATCCAAGATTTGCAACACAGTTTTGAGTTCTACTTTTTTTAGTTGAAACAGACCATATAATTTTATATCGTCACGGAAAAACGTGTAGATCACCACATAAATAAGCGTCACTATCTCGGCAATAACCGACGAGATTCCGGCACCTTCGATACCCAAGCGCGGAAATCCAAAATGTCCGAAGATAAGAATATAATCGAACAATATATTGGTGATAGCCATTAAAATGGCCGAGGTGGTAAGAATACGAGTCTGCGTTATCCCAACATAAAAACTACGGAAAATAGCATTCACAAAAGCAAAAAAGAAACCGTAGATACGCCAGTCGAGATAGGCAATGGTTGAGGCGTAAACTTCAGGTGAGCTTACTGCATATTTCATTACAAACGGAACACCTTTTATCGAAATTGCAAAAATAAGTACGCTCAATAAGAAATTAAATAACAATGCATTGTTGAAAATAGGGCCAATTTGCGAATAGTTTTTCTCACCATTGCGGCGTCCGATAAGGATTTGCGCACCTTGGCTAAATCCAAATCCAACCATGTAAATGGCAAAATAAAACACGCCACCTACGGCCGAAGCACCTAATTCTACTTCGCCTACACGACCGAGAAATGCAGTGTTGGTAACGTTTATGATGTTTTGAGCTATAAGCGTCAAAAAAATGGGATAAGTAACGTTGAAAATGTTTTTGTTGGAAGTCACGCTGAAAGATTAATGATTTTAAAAATTAAAAATAAGATTTGGATACTTGCTCTTTTGAAAACAAACTAAAAAGTTTTTTGTTTGGAGGAGTACAAAGGTATGGAATTTGTACTGAATTTTGAATAAAAAATCACTTTACAGGAAATCAAATTCATGAATGGCTAATAGGCATGTTTTTATTGTTCGAAAAATAATAAACGCATGCACCGTTTTTATAAAATTAATCATCTTCAATATTTACGCTGTTCAAATTGGATATACCATTTTTTGGTGTTATATTTGCTTCACGACTAACAAAAAAATAATTCTCGTCACCTATGAAGAAAAGTACCGTATTTATCGTCTTTGCAGCAACAGTAGTTCTTGCCACTTATTTATTCGCTCAACAAAAAACAGTTTCGTTTTCATCGCATTGGGAAAAGGTAGAACAACTAGTAGTAAAACAATTGCCCGAATCGGCATTAAAGGAAGTGGAAGCAATACTTGCGCAAGCCCAAAAAGAGAAAAATTCAGCACAAGTAATTAAAGCTTTGGTGTGTAAAATGCGTTTTACTTTAGAGATAAATACCGATGAAGCACCCGCTTTGATTCATGATTTCGAAACATTTTCCGAGGCAAGCACCGATCCTGCCGAACAGGCTTTGCTGTACTCGATGATAGCCGATTTGTATGCACAATACTATCTGAAAGATCAGTGGGCTATCAATCAACGCACTGAAATAAAAGGAATTATCACAGAAGACATCAAAGAATGGACAAAAAATATTTACTTCGAAAAAATAAGTCAACTGCTTGCTGCTTCGCTTCAAAATGCAGCAATTTTGCAAAAAATCGATGCGCAGAAATATAGCTTGTTGCTTGAAAAAGGTGAAGATAGTAGAAGGTTGCAACCAACTCTATACGATTTTTTAGCAAGCAGAAGAATTCAAATTCTTGGACGTTTATCGCAAGCCACTTCAGCGAAAAATCCGCTAGATAATCCGAAACTGTTTGCTGATTCTAAGCAGTTTATACAATTGCCGTCAGATTCAGAATATATATCTTCCATTGAGTATCATATTCTAGAAACTTACCAGCATTTACTCGCCTTTCGTCAAAACCAAAACAATGATTCGGCTTTACTTTATGTCGATTTGCAACGCTTGAAGTACATCAAAGAACATTCTGAAGCAACGAATTCGGATTCTCTCTATCTGGCAGCATTGAGTCGCCTCGAAAAACAATATGCAAGTAACGAGTTAGTTGTTGAGGTGCTGGCCGAGAAGGCAAATTATTATTTAGCAAATTCGGGAGATGAAGAAAATAAATTGTATAAGAGGATAGCCTATGGTATTTGTAGTGATGGCTTAAAGCGCTTTCCGACCTATAAAAGAATTGGATTATTGGAAAATATCAAGAGAACGATAACTCACAAAAGTATCGGAATTAGTTTTAATCAGGTGGCTAAACCTGCTACCACTATCAAAGTAACTATAAATACGACTAATATATCAACACTGAAACTAACTGTTTATAGAGTAAATGCAACTGCGTTAGAGTATTATGACTATGTTCATAACAAACGGAATGAGAAAACTCTTTTTCCGAAGAAAACAGTGTTTGAAACAAAGCAAATTGACGTAAAACCGGATGCAAATTTTGGAAATATAACTACGCATATTGATATAAAAACAGGTACTTATGGTATTTATGAAATCTGTGCCGAATCACTTGGGAACGAAAATCAACCAGGGAAAGCAATTAGTTCACTTACCATATCCGATTTGGCGTTTATGAATAGAACAGATGAGCCAAAACTATCGAGTTTATACGTGCTCGACAGAATGAGTGGTAAGCCCGAAAGTAATGTGAAAGTATCTGTCTATGACAATAAATGGATGGGTAGTCGTTATTCGGTTAACTTTGTAAGTGCTACAATAACCGATAAGAATGGTATGTGTCAATACCCATTTAGTCCAAATTTTTCCAACAACGTTCTGATGTTGGAAAAAGGGAAAGATTGCTACTTTACCAATGTTTCCAATAGTTATTTCAATGAACAAAACCGTTGGGATAATAAGGATGCGAGAATAAATATCTTTACCGACCGCTCGTTGTACCGCCCCGGTCAAACAGTTTATTTTAAAGCTGTAGTTTATTTTTATAATAAAACGAAGCAAGAAACCTTTGCTGGAGCACAATACGAAGCAATTTTATTTGATGTTAACGGACAAAAAGTTTCCAGCAAGAAATACAAGACCAATGAGTTTGGATCCATTGCAGGCGAATTTGTTTTACCCGAAGGCGGATTGAACGGGGCTTATCTTATTCAGGTAGGTAATGTATCCCAGCAACTGTGGGTGGAAGAATATAAACGACCCACTTTTGAAGTGACGATTGACAAACCTAAAACGGAAATTAGTTTCGATGAAAAGGTAACAGTAAAAGGAACCGTTAAAGCGTATGCAGGATATACTATTGCTGATGCCAAAGTGAAATATAGAGTTGTGCGAAGCACACATCGCTATTGCTGGTGGTGGAGTATACCTGATAAAGGAATTGTTAATGGTGCAACTGTTTCCAAAGTAGATGGTACTTTTGAAGTCTCGTTTACGCCCGAAAAAACGAAGGGTCAATTCACATCCTTCCGAAATGAGCAATTTTATACTTATACCGTGTATGCTGATGTTACCGACGCTAACGGCGAAACACAACAAGGTCAACAGTACGTTTCGGTAGGGGATAAATCCTTATTTATTTTGGCCGAAGTTGCTGAAAAAATAGATAAAAAACAAGCATTTGACATCGAAGTGAGTACTGAAACATTGAATGGAGAGAAAGTAAATTCAATAGTCAAATATAGTCTATACCGTTTGGAGGACAGTGATATTTATGCTGAGAAACAGGATGAAAAGACTGTTTTAAAAGAGTTGGAGAAAGTATCCTCTAGAAGTTTTGAGACCAAAGACAAAAAAGTGAATTTGAATGTTGATGATTTGGCTTCTGGGCGATACAAGCTGGTATTTACTACTCCCGATGCACATGGGAAAGAAGTGAAACTAGAAAAGACTTTTGTTCTTTACGATATAAATGATAAACGTCCGCCATTAAAAACCTATGTATGGTTTTTAGCTCCTAAAGTCGAATGCTTGGTTGGTGAGAGCGCTAAAATTCAATTTGGAACTTCTACCAAGAACTCATCGGTTTTGTATGAAGTAATGAAAGGCAATACAGTGTTGGAAAGTCGCTGGATTTCGTTCTCGGACGAGATAAAGACTTTTGAAATTCCGTTTAAAGAAGGATATGGAGCAGGGGTGACGGTGATGTTTACCTTTATGAAGGATGAACAATTTTTCACGAAACCGATTCAGATAAGCCGTAAAGTGTTGGAAAAGAAACTTACTCCAACTCTTAGCGTATTTCGTAATAAATTATTGCCGGGCGAAAAAGCAGAATGGACTATTTCTGTGCCCGAGAGCGGCAAAGACAAAAAAACGGCTGAAGTATTAGTTGGAATGTATGATGCCTCCCTAGATGCTTTGCGTGCGCATAGTTGGTTTTTCAATCCTGCAGACAAAGAATCGGTTTTGTATTCTCCAGCTTGGACGAGCAATGGATTTGGAACAGCTACTGGTTATACTTATTTGAATAATGAATTAGAAAATGTAGCAGAGATTGCGCTAAATGAGTTGAATTGGTTTGGATTGAATTTAGGGTATCGGAATATTAGGATTAGAGGTGTGGCAAGCAGAGCTGGCGCTATTGACCTTGCAGATGTGAAAATGGGAGTTGCAGAAAGTCCAGTTATGGATGAAGTTGTAGTTGGTTATGGTACTCAAAAGAAAAAGGAGATGAGCGGATCATTTGTGGCGAAGCAATTGAATGAATCTACCCGCAATGAGCAACAAGACCCCGTCCAAATTCGCACCAACTTTAACGAAACCGCCTTCTTCTATCCGCAGCTACGTACCGATGCCGAAGGCAATGTGAAGTTTAACTTTACTGCTCCCGAAAGTCTCACGCGCTGGAACGTGAAGATGTTAGCACATACTGCTGATTTGTATTTCGGACAAGGCGAAGCGCAGGTAGTGACCCAAAAAGACTTGATGGTGCAGATGAACTTGCCACGTTTTGTGCGTCGGTCGGATAAATTGGTGTTGAGTGCCAATGTGATTAATCTTACTGATAAAGCACTGACTGCTTTTGTACAATTCGAAATGATAGATCCTGCAACCGAAAAATTAATTCAATTGAAAGATGCTGTTGCAAAAACGGTAACACTTGCAGCCAACGAAACAAAGGCAGTGGAGTGGGAGCTAAGTGAGTTTTCACACTACGAATTGGTAACTTGCAAAGTGGTGGCTCGTGCCGGAAACTTTAGCGATGGTGAGCAAAAATATTTGCCTGTATTGCCCGACAAAGTACTGATTATTGAAAGTATGCCTTTGACCATTCGTGGCAATCAAACCCGCACATTCAACTTCGAAAGTTTGTTGAAAAATGGTTCGAGCGTTGATACAAAAAACCTATTTATTGAGTTCTCGTCCAACCCAGCTTGGTATGCCGTTCAGGCATTGCCAACTTTGGCGGTGCCCGAAAGCAGCAATGCCATCGATTATTTTACGGCTTATTACGTAAATACTCTGGCAACTTTTATTGCCAATTCCAATCCGAAATTAGCTGCAACGTTCGACCGCTGGAAAACGGCAGGTGGTAGTCGCGATGCCTTGTTGTCGAATTTGCAGAAAAATACCGAACTGAAAAATATGTTGTTGGAAGAAACGCCTTGGGTGATGGCTGCCAAAGATGAATCGGAGCAAAAACGTCAAATTGCTTTGCTGTTCGACCTTAATAATAAAAAACAGCAGAATGCCCAATATCTTGATAAATTGTTGAAATTGCAATTGCCTTCGGGTGGTTTTACTTGGTTCGAAGGAATGCCCGAGAGTCGGTATATTACACAAGAAATCATGTTGAATCTGGCGCGATTAAACAAGATGGTAGGTCAGTCAGCAGTCAACAGTCAGCAGTCAGTAGTTCAATCTGCCTTAAATTATTTGGATTTGGAAATCGCCCGCGACTTTGATAATTTGAAGAAATATAACAAGAACTACGAAAAGGAAATGTCTGTGGATAATTTGCAGTTGTTTTATTTGCAGATGCGCTCTGAATATCCAACCGTTCCGGTTCAAATATCGGCACAGGCGGCGGTGAAATTCTATACGGCTCAAGCCGAAAAATACTGGACAAACTTTTCACTCTACGGTAAAGCCATGATGGCCGTGGTTGCACTGCGGAATGGTAAAATTCAAGTGGCAAACGATATTCTTAAAGCGTTGATAGAAAATGCAATGAAAACAGATGAATTCGGCATGTATTGGGCAAAAAATACTTCCGGTTATTTCTGGAACGAACGCCCTATTGCTGTTCAAGTTGCTATTATTGAGGCATTCATGGAAATTGCAAAAAACACGACCGACATTGATGAAATGAAAATTTGGTTGCTTAAACAAAAACAAACGCAGCGTTGGGATTCGCCAATGGCAACGGTTGAAGCCATTTATGCTTTGCTTCACAACGGAACCGATTGGTTGGCAAACGAAGGGATTGTTGATATTAAAGTAGGCGAAACGTCTATCAAACGCGAAAGTACTGAAGCTGGAACGGGTTATTTCAAACAATCTATTTCTGTGGCTGATGTTCGTCCGACGATGGGGAAAGTAACTGTGAAGAAAAATGATGCTGGTATTGGTTGGGGTGCCATGTATTGGCAATTTTATCAGGATTTGGACAAAGTAACCGGACAAAGTGGTCCGATAAAGATTACCAAAAAGCTGTTCGTTGAAAAAATGACTGCTACCGAAAAAACGATGATCCCGATTGAACAAACCAAACTTGTGAAAGGCGATAAAGTAATTACTCGTTTGGTAATAACTACCGACCGCAATTTGGAATTTGTTGCGCTGAAAGACCTGCGAGCTTCGTGTTTCGAGCCGGTAGAACAACGTTCGGGATGCCAGTGGAAAGAAGGCGTTTGCTATTATCAAACCACCAAAGATGCTTCTACTCAGTTTTTCTTCTCATTCTTGCCAAAAGGTACGTATATATTTGAATACGAGCTTTGGGCGGATGCTTCGGGAGAATATTCCAGCGGAATTGCGTCTGTTCAGTGTCAGTACGCACCTGAGTTTGTAAGTCATACCAGAGGCGAGAGACTAAAGATTCAATAAATGTGTAGAGCCGCAAGGATGTGCGGCTCTATTTAAAAAAAAGATAACAGACCGCAAGGATGTGCGGCTCTATTTAAAAAAAAGATAACAGACTGCACGGATGTGCGGCGCTACTATTCATTATAAATCGATTTCATGACCAATCCTGCAATGGTCATGCCGAACATGGCCGGCATATATGAACTTGTTCCATTCACTTGTGCTTTCATACTGCACCATTCATGATTCACCAAATCCGGGTTGCCAGGTCCACTCTGTGCCTTAGGGCAGAGGCATTTTCCCGTGCCACAAGAGGCTTTTTCACCTTGATTTTCGAGCAATTCATCGCTATAAACACACATGAATTTTTTGCTTGGAACTCCCAGTTTTTTTAATCTTTTGCGTAGCGCAGAACCCAGTGGGCAGCCCATTACTTTCCAAAATTCAGCTACTTTTATACGCGTTGGATCTATTTTTAGTGCAGCTCCCATCGATGAAAAGAAGGTGGCGTTTGTTTTGGTGGCGGCTTGTATGAGGTGTACTTTGTTAGCCAAACTGTCGATGCCATCAATTATAAAATCGTACGAATCAAGTTCAAACGATTCAGATGTTTCCGGGCTATATATTTTTTGCAAAGCGGTAATCTCAGCTTTTGGATTTATCTCCAACAAGCGTTCTTTCAGCACTTCGGTTTTTACTTTGCCTACTGTTTTGGTAGTTGCCATCAGCTGGCGGTTGATATTGGTTAAACAAACCCGATCTGAGTCGACAATGGTAAGATATTTTATTCCGCTGCGTACTAAACTCTCTGCACACCAGCTTCCAACGCCTCCAACACCAAAAATGATAACTCGTTTTTCACTCAAACGCTCCATTTTACTTTTGCCAATTAGTAATTCGGTGCGCTGAAAGATAGCTTTCTCTATTCCCATAAATTCTATTCGAAATTTATAATGCAAAGTCCAAAATCAGATATTCAAAACCGGAGATGTTTTTATGCATTATAAATTATTAACTGTTTTACCCGTTCTGACTAACGAGTTGCAATGATTTTTTATTTGTAATTCTAATCTCTTTCCCTTTTAACTGGATAATCCCATCCTTGTCGAACTCGGTAAGTATGCGGCTTACGCTCTCGCGACTGGTGTCTACCAGATTTGCCAACTCTACTTGTGAGAGGGGTAATGTGAATGTATCAGACATAAAAATATTATCTGAAAATTCGAGCAAAGCATCAGCCATATTTCCACGCAGAAGCTTTTGAGTGCGGTTGGCACAGCGGTGGAACGATTCCAGTTCATTTCTGCAAAGTTCCAGTATTATCTCATGCGAAAATTCTCTATTTTCTTTTAAAATAGTTTGGAAAACACTTACGTCAATAAAGCAAACCTCTGCTTCCAAAACTGCCGTTACCGAATATTGATTGATTTTATCTCCAAAAGTAGTGGGCAGTCCTAAGTATGTTGGAGCTTTTATCAATTTCACAATTTGCTCATGATATGGGCCAGCCAAATGAATTTTTGCCAAACCAGTACGCAGAAAGACCACATTGGTGGAATACATTCCTTGCTTAATAATACTGTCACCTTTCTTAAATTTTAGAACCAGATGATTCTCAGATAATTGATTGAAGCTGCAATCACTTAGCATGGTTGCAGCCTTCGAATTAAAAGGACAATTTTTACAATCGTTTTGCATTAATAGTTGATTTGACGAAATGAACTGCAAAGATATGCAATGTGATGCATATCACAAAATAATGTATGCACCTGCACGCAAGAAAAATCATTTCCAGTTTTTTATTCACTTACATTTGCAGAAGAATTTCTTTAATCAATTAATATGATTCAAAAATGGAAAAAACAAACGAAGTAACCGTTGAGCAGTTACAGATTCAAATCAATGAATTACAAGGGAAAATAGAAAAGCTGGAGAACTCACGTCAGGATCAATTATCAATTGCCGTTGTTTCGGGCGATATGGATAAAATTTTGGCAGCAATGGTCATTTCCATCGCCGCAGCAGCAATGGATACGCAAGTGAAATTATTCTTCTCTTTTTGGTCACTTTCCGCTCTTCGTGATCCAAAGAAAAGCCCAAAAGGCAAAGATTTCATCTCGAAAATGTTTGGAATGATGCTTCCAAAGGGAAAAGATAAATTAGCGCTATCCAATATGAATATGGCAGGCATGGGACCAATGATGATTAAGTATTTGATGAAAAAACAAAACGTAATGTCGTTGGAGCAAATGTTCAAAGAAGCGGGCGAACTAGGTATCGAAATCGTAGTGTGCGAAATGTCTATGGGACTGATGGGTTTCAAAAAAGAAGAATTTATCGATTATCCGCATTTTAGTTTTGCAGGTGCCGCTACTTTTGTAGCCGATGCCAGTGAAAGTTCGATACAACTATTTATTTAGATTTTAGATAGAAGAAGCAAGATTATTGGACGATATTAATAACGGCATAGATAAATAATATAAAATAAGTAACGCCTGAAGGGCAAATAACATTTAACAACAAATATTATGACAGCAGAAGAATTAAAATCAGTAGATGTAGCAAGATCAGTAGATGCACGCGGAACAGCTTGTCCGGGACCACTTTTGGAAGCAAAAAAAGCCATTGGAACTATCAAAGCGGGCGATGTAATGGAAATTCTTTCATCCGACGAAGGAACAAAACAAGACATTCCGAAGTGGTGTGGCAAACAGGGTCATGAATATCTCGGATTTATGGAAGAAAATGGCTACTTCAAAGTGTACATGAAGAAAAAATAAGCTCTTCTTGTTTGAATTAGAACGCAAATTATACTAATTCACGCAAATGTCATTATCTGTGTAAAGACTTATACTTTGCAAAATTGGATTTGCGCATTTTGCGTAATTTGCGTTCACAAAAACACATTAAATCGACATCATGGGAGAACTAAATATAAAGAGTGCGAAGATTCTCGTATTTTCCACCGAAAAAATTTCCGATCCGGCTATCGATATGGCTGGTTTGCTAAAATTGCATTATCCGCCTACCGTGTATACAATTTCCATTCCTTGCTCAAGCGGAATAAAACCAAGTTGGATTTTGTATGCCTACGAAAAAGGTTTTGATGGTGTGTTTATTGCTGCCGATGGAAGCGATTGTGTTTTTGGTGAGTCATGTACCGAAAAAACTGGTCATTTGGTTGGAAAAACTCACAATCTAATGAAGGAGAATGGGATTGAACCTGCTCGTTTGCGCATGGCTGCTATTTGTTCGGTTTGTAGCGAATCGTTTGTAAAGCAGATGCGCACATTCAACGAGTATTTACTTAAAACACTACACGCTTGATGGAAAAGCTAATTAAAAATATAACATACGATGCGTTGGTAATCGGCGCCGGTATTGCCGGGGGCGAAACGGCGTTGAATCTGGCCAATACTGGTTTCAAAGTGCTTTTGGTGGATAAGGAGCTTTCGGTGGGAGGTAAAATGATCATGCTCAGTAAAGTGTTTCCTACACTCGATTGTTCGGCTTGTATCACTACTCCAAAGGTTTCCGAGATATCGCGTCACCCCAATATTACTATTTTTACGGGTAGCGAGGTGGGTGATATTCGCAAAATAAGCGACCATGAATTTGTTGCCAAAGTAACCAAATACCCTCGTTATGTGCATATAGAGGATTGTACAGCTTGCCAGTTGTGCGAAAAAGCTTGTCCTCAAAATGTCCGCGACCAGTATCAATTCGGACTAATCGGTCGTAAGGCTGCATTTATCCCGTTTAGTATTTGTAGCCCGAAAGCGGCTGCAATCGATATTGATAATTGCACCTTGTGTGGGGCTTGCGAAAAAGTTTGTCCAACCAATTGTATCGATTTCACAATGGAGGTAGAAACTATGGAATTACATGTTAAGACGGTTGTAATTGCTACTGGTTTCGACATGTTCGATGCAAAGAAAATGCCCCGTTACGGTTACGGACAGCATAAAAACGTAATCACAGCACTGCAAATGGAGCGCGAATTAGCTCCAACTCGTCCGTTTAATACCATTCTCCGCCCTGGTGATGGAAAAGTGCCAGACAAGATAGCCTATGTGCTTTGCGTCGGTTCTCGCGATGCTTCGGTGGGCAATCCTATTTGTTCGCAAATTTGCTGTATGTATTCCATCAAACAAGCTCAGTTGCTCATGGGTGCCTTGCCAATGGCCGATGTGACGATATATTATATCAATATCCGTTCGTTTGGGAAAGGATTCGAAGAGTTTTATCAACAAGCCAAAGGCATGGGAGTAAGCTTTGTTAAAGGGAAAGTCGGACGAATTTCTGAGAAAGAAGGCGGTAACTTAATGCTCCGTTACGAAGATATCAACGAGGGCAAACTTCAGGAAGCTGAACACGATATGGTAATCCTATCAACCGGAGTTTTGCCTAACACAGGTATTGATAAGTTCTTTGTAAATGAAACATTGACACTCGATTCGTTTAATTTTGTGGGACAAAGCGATATGCTTGCCAGCCCCGCAAAAACAAGCATCGACGGTGTTTTCGTGGCTGGAACAGCTACCGGGCCAATGGATATTCCCGATTCAATATTATCGGCAGGAGCAGCTTCATCCGAAGCAATTAGTTACTTAATTCAAAGAGCAAACTAAATGGAAAACAAGAAGAAAAAAATAGGAGTTTATATTTGCCATTGTGGGGGAAATATTTCCGATTATGTAGATGTGGAAAAAGTCCGCCAGTCGGTTGAGGGTGAAGATATTGTTTTTCTTGCTAAAACAACCATGTTTGCTTGCTCCGACACCAATCAGCGTGATATGGTGGAGGACATCAAAGCCAACAATCTTGATGGTGTAATTGTGGCTTCGTGCTCACCAAAACTTCATCAGCTCACTTTCCGCAATGTGTCTATTCGTGCTGATTTGAACAAATATACCTATGTGCATGCTAATATCCGCGAACAAGCTTCTTGGGCGCATTCCGATAATAAAATTGGTGCAACAGAGAAAGCGATTCATCTGGTAAAGGCTGCCATCGCAAAGGCGCGTTATGCTGAAGCATTGGAGACAAATAAAATTAAGGCCAAGAAAGCGGTTGCCGTAATTGGTGCCGGAGTAGCCGGAATGAAAGCTGCCATTTCATTGGCTGAAAAAGATACGGAAGTAATTCTTATTGAAAAAGAACCCTTTGTAGGTGGACGTGTAGCGCAATGGGATTCTCTCTCAACGACTACAGAAACGGGTAAAGACATGATTAAACGTCTTTACCAAGAATTAATAAAACACGATAATATTAGTATCTTGACCAACTGCGAAGTGGTTGAGAATAAAGGTAGTGTTGGTAATTTATCGTTGAAAGTAAAGAAAACTCCACGATATATCAAAGCTTTGGGTCATCCCGATGATTTGAAACGTGCCATTGATGTATGTCCGGTGGAGGTGCCCGATGAATTTAATTTCCGATTGAGTAACCGGAAAGCCATTTATAAAAATTACCCGAGCGAATATCCACAAATTCCAGTGGTTGATATAAAAAATTGTACCCGCTGCGGTGAGTGCGAGAAGGTGTGCAAGGCTGTTGACTTTACCGAGAAAGAAGAAATTCTGGATATAGAAGTAGGGTCGGTATTAATGGCCACAGGTTTCGATCCGTACACACCCCAATATGGTGAGTTTGGATATGCTGTTTCGGACAATGTGATTACATTGCCACAGTTCAAACGCATTATTGATTCTCAGTTTGATAAGTTGGTTTATAAGGGAAAAGAGATTAAAAATATTGCTTATATCTACTGTGTGGGTAGTCGTCAGACAGAGGGTGAAAACACTTATTGCTCACGCAACTGCTGTACTTCCACCATTCATGCTGCGGTTACAGTAAAGCAAAAATTTGTAGGCATCAACAATTATCATTTCAACCGTGGTTTGCGGACTTACGGTAAGCAGGAAATTCTGTATGCCGACTCATTGCGGGGGGGGGATATTTACTTGCAGTCGTACGAAGATGGACTACCAACCGTAACTACCGAAAGAAAGAAAACCATTGTAAAAATAAATGATATTCTGACCAACGGACGTGAAATAGAGGTGGAAGCCGATTTGGTGGTATTGGTTACCGGCATGGTGCCACGCGCCGACAACTCGGTAGGTTCGTTATTCAAAATACCCAAAGGACGGGATAAATTTTACAACGAGGTACACATGAAACTTCGTCCGGTTGAAACAGTTATCGACGGTGTAACTATCGCTGGAGCTTGTCAGGGGCCTAAGAATATCTCGGAATCAGTCAATTCGGCACTTTCAGCCTCAACAAAATCTTATTCTATTTTAAGTAAAGGCGAACTGGAAACCGACCCATTAGTAGCAACTATTGATCCTGAGAAATGTACATGGTGTGGTGCATGCCAAGCTGCATGCCCGTTTGATGCAATTTTGAAAGTGGAGAAAGATGGCAAAACAATAGCCGAAATCAACAATACAGTTTGTAAAGGTTGCGGCATGTGTGCTCCAGTGTGTGACCCGGATGCGGTGAATCTGATTGCCTGTTCGAGTGCTGAGATAATGAGTATGATTGATGCACTTGTCTAATTGATAATTAATAATTCACAATTCATAATTTGTTGACATGGAAGATATTCAAAACAAAATACAAAATGATACTAACTCCAGTTCCCCTTTAGGGGTTGGGGGCAGTGAAGTTAAGAAGGGTTCAACAGCAAAATACCTGCGCGAAAAGCTGGGCGGAATTCCGGAGCAGGCAAAAGAAAATTTAAAAACGTTCAACGCCATCAAGAGACAAATTCTTGAAGCGTTGAAAGATGAAGATTTGACGATTAAGCAACTAACCGAAAAGCTGAGTATGCCTTCTGATGAGGTGGTTTATTATCTGATGTCGCTGGTGAAGTACGGCTTTGTGAAAACGGGTGATGTTGACGATATGGATGAATATTATACCTATAAATTGAACAAGTAATGGCAAAGATAAATCCTGCATTTGGAAAAGAATTGAACAAGTACGGCGCTGTGAATTTCAACGCTTGCTACAATTGCGGAAACTGCACAGCGGTATGTTCATTGTCCACCGAAGATGATTCATTCCCGCGCGAAATGGTGCGATTGAGTGCTCTTGGCCTAGAGGATGATATCAAGGCATCACTCAAACCTTGGGAATGTTACTACTGTGGCGAGTGCTCCACGCTCTGTCCGCAAGAGGCTAATCCGGGTGAGTTGATGATGTCTTTGCGTCGATACCTGACAGCAAAATACGATTGGACAGGTCTATCAGGGTTATTATATAAGTCACTGCCCATAAGCATTGTAGCCTTTATTCTGACTTTAGTGGGGGTAATTGCATTTGTTGTTTCGGTTGACTTTGACTTGGAGCGAATGGTTCATTTTGGTCACCAGTTCGAAATGATAGCAATTGCCACAGTTGGTGTTGTTGTCTTGTTGCCAAACGTAGCTCGAATGTGGTATTTTACTATTCTGAAGCCAAAAGTAAAAGTCTCGTTTGCAAAATATATAAAAAGCATGGGTGAGTTGTTCATTCACATGTTCACTCAAAAACGGGCATTGAGTTGCGACGATAACCAATTTCGCTGGTTTGAACATTTCATTCTGGTCATCGGATATCTATCATTGCTATTCACTACCGTTGTGTTAGACTGGTTTGCATCGCCCTATTTATTCGTCGTTATTTTAGGATACGTTATGAGTGCCATTGTTTTTGTGGTTACAGTAGATTTTGTATCTAGTCGTATAAAAAAGAACAAAGAGGTGAGCAAACACTCACAACCATCCGATTTGTTTTTTGTAATCTGGTTGTTCCTTATGGGACTTACCGCCTTTATGGTTCGCCTTTTTATCGATTTGGATTTGCTGGAAGCCAATAAATTGTTATACATTTTTCACCTCACCGTATTGGTTCAATGGGCGTTAATCATTGTTCCCTTCGGTAAATGGACGCACTTTTTGTATCGCTCTTTCGCCATGTATTTTGCTAAGCTGAAAGAGGCGTAAAGAAGCGGCTATTATCTTATCCATAGTTCTAAACTTTGGAAAAAATGTTTAAAAAAAACAACACCAGCTGAATTTCTGTAAAGAGATTCAGCTGGTGTTTTTATTATATGTTGTATCGTTTTTTTTATTTCGGAGCAGTGCGGTACAGATAAATGCCAATCAACACAAAAACCACATTGGGCATCCACACGGCTGCAAATGCCGACATAATGCCATTTACTGAAAATGTGGTGGACATGGTGATAAATAAAATGTAGATTGCGCTCAAAGCAAGCCCTATTCCCAAATGTAAGCCCATGCCCCCTCGCACTTTTCGCGACGACAATGACACGCCAATCAGCGTCATGATAAATGCCGCAAGTGGCATAGAAAACCGTTTGTAGTATTCATCCTCAAATGCCTGCGAGTTTCCGATACCTCTTTCTTTTTGCTTTATTAAGTAATTTCGCAGTTCGATTACATTCATTTGGGCGGCCTCTTTCGAGGTGATAAAGAACTCCTTAGGTTGTACATTTATCGTTGTATCCTTGGTTGTTCCTTTGGTAATACTTTCGCGCATACCGCGAAAATCGCGTTGCAGATAGTCATTCATTTTCCAACTGTGAGCAGAGTCCCATGTGATAGACTGGGCGGTAAGGCGCGATACTAGCGTTTTGCCTTTGAACTTTTCGAGCGAGAAACGATACCCTGTATTGTTCGTAATTTCAAACCGCTCGATGTACATGATAACCCCTTTTTCAACCTCCATCTGAAGGTTCGATGCATTTTCAGTTTTGAACTTATTGATATATTTGTCTTCGAAATCGAGCATTTTTACCTGTGCCGGTGGAATTATAAAACCACCCAGCACAAAAGAAATAAGTGCAATAAATGTTGCGGAAAGAAAGTAGGGAAGCATTAATCTTCTAAAACTGACTCCACTGGACAGGATGGCAATAATTTCCGTATTGGTTGCCATTTTGGAGGTAAAGAAAATAACGGCAATGAATGTGAACAGCGGACTGAACATATTCATATAAAACGGAATGAAATTAAGATAATAATCGAATACAATTGCTTTAAAGGGCGCATCGTGGTCATAAAAATTATCAAGTTTCTCAGTCAAATCAAATACCACCGAAATACTCAAGATGAGAATTAATGAGAAGAAATACGTTCCCAAAAATTTTTTCAATATGTAGGTGTCAATTCGCTTTAAGCCGAATTTGCGATAATCGATTTTCATGTGTTTCAATCGTCTATTAGTTATAATCTTCGTCCAACTTGTTCAACCATCGTTTTTTTCCATGTTGTAAAGTCGCCCATTTGTATGTGTTTGCGCGCCTCGCCTACCAACCATAGGTAAAAAGCCAGGTTGTGGATAGATGCAATTTGCATGGCCAATAACTCTTTACTCATAAAAAGGTGGCGCAAATAGGCTTTTGAATAGGCGCTGTCTACATACGAAGTTCCGTATTCGTCGAGGGGTGAAAAATCATTTTTCCATCGCTCATTCTTCATGTTCATAATACCCTGCGATGTAAACAGCATTCCGTTGCGTCCATTGCGTGTTGGCATTACGCAGTCGAACATATCCACCCCACGTTCAATTCCTTCTAAAATATTTTGAGGAGTACCAACTCCCATCAGGTAACGGGGCTTGTCTTTCGGTAGTATTTCATTCACCACCTCTATCATTTCGTACATTTTATCTGTTGGTTCTCCTACGGCTAATCCACCAATGGCATTTCCTTCACGGTTTTGAGACGCAATGAATTCGGCCGATTGACGGCGTAAATCGGGATAAACGCAGCCTTGTACGATAGGAAAATAAGTTTGCGAAAAGCCATATTTTGGTTCAGTCTGATCAAAATGCTTCAGACCTCTTTCCAACCAACGATGGGTCATTTCCATCGACTTTTTGGCATAATTATAATCGGCAGTTCCGGGCGTACATTCGTCGAAAGCCATGATAATGTCGGCTCCGATAGTACGTTGAATCTCCACTACATTCTCTGGGGTAAAAAGATGCTTGCTACCATCAATGTGCGAACGAAAAGTGGCGCCTTCTTCTTTTAGTTTTCTGTTTTCGGATAATGAAAAAACTTGAAAACCACCACTGTCAGTAAGTATGGGTCCGTCCCAACCATTGAATTTGTGCAAGCCACCTGCGCGTTCCAAAGTATCAATGCCCGGACGAAGGTAAAGGTGATAGGTGTTGCCAAGAATGATTTGAGCCTTGATATCTTCTTTCAGTTCGTGCTGATGTACGGCTTTTACCGAAGCAACTGTTCCTACAGGCATAAATATTGGGGTTTCAATAACACCATGGTCGGTGGTTATTTTGCCTGCTCTGGCATTTGATGTCGGATCGGTATGCTGAATTTCGAAGGTCATTCTTTTTTTTGGATTGCGAGTTGTAACTGTTTAAAGTTGTGATTCTTGAAGTAATAAGGAATGTCTATTCCTTAATAAATGCGATTTGTTAGCACACGAAATAAACGGAGTATACAGATAATCACTGTTTGTTGATCAAAAGATTTCGTGTTTTACCAACGGTGATATTCTGTTTCTTCAATGTGTTCTGTGTCCTAATTCATTATCTAAAACAACATTGATTCCCTAATTATATATTATTTATAAAATTCTCAAGGATTTTTTGTCCAAATTCACCCGATTTTTCAGGGTGAAACTGTACGGCGTAGAAGTTATTTTTGTTCAGTGCCGAGCTGTATTCCATCACGTAATTTGTTTTGGCAATGGCTTCTGCGCATGACTCTACGTAATAACTGTGTACAAAATACATGTATGCTTCCTCGGGTACATCTTTAAATAAAGTAGTTTTGAGCGTTGTGATATTGTTCCATCCAATTTGCGGTATTTTGAATCCTTGTTGAGGGAACAATTTTACTTTCTCATCAAAGATACCAAGGCAAGGCGTGTCATTTTCTTCAGAGTGGGCGCACATGAGTTGCATTCCCAAGCAGATGCCTAAAACCGGTTGGGTTAGTGACACAATTAATTTGTCCAATCTATTTTCTTGCAAATATTTCATGGCCGACGATGCTTCGCCTACACCAGGGAAAATCACTTTGTCGGCTGCCCTGATTTCATCGTGATCGTCAGTAACAACTGCATTCACACCAATCCGCTCCAGCGCAAAAAGCACCGATCTGATATTGCCGGCATTGTATTTTATGATTACTACTTTCATATTCTGTTTATTTACAAAGTGATAGTCAGGCATGCAAAAGCCGGCTACATTGATAGCTGACAGCCGAAGATCATCTCTATCAGATTATTTTGTTGGTGGCAGTGTCCGGAAAAACAATGGCAGGTTTAAATACTCTTGCTTCTTCCATTTCCATCATAGCAAATGCCATAATAATAACAATGTCACCTGGTTGAAATTTACGAGCCGCTGCACCATTTAGGCATATCACGCCAGAACCGCGCTCGCCTGGGATAACGTAAGTTTCTATTCGTTCGCCATTATTGTTATTTACAATGCTTACCTTTTCATTGGCAATAATGTTGGCTGCATCCATCAAATCGGTATCAATGGTGATGCTTCCTATATAATTCAGATTAGCCTCTGTTACAGAAACTCTATGAATTTTTGATTTTACAACGTGAACTAACATGTTATTCCAGTTTACAGTGAAATCTTTAGCAAGTGATTGCTTACTAATTATTTACTAATTATAAATTGTATCTTATATTGTCAATTAATCTTACTTCTCCGCAGAATACAGCAACGCATCCTACCGCTTCATTACACCAAGTATTAATGGTTTGAAGCGTGTGAGCATCGACTATATCAAAGTATTCTACTTCAAGATCTTCGGTGCTATTTATCTTGTCAATAACCCATTTCGAAACTTCACCGGGAGCTAATTGGGCTGCAAAGTTACGACTTTCAAACAACACTTTCGATATTTCGATCGCATTTTTGCGTTGTTCGGTTGTTAGCCGTTGGTTTCTACTGCTCAATGCAAGTCCAGATGGCTTGCGCACTATCGAACAATCAATAATTTCGACGGTCATCTTAAGCACTTCCACCATGCGATGAATGATGGCTAGTTGCTGAAAATCTTTCTCCCCAAAATAAGCCTTTGTAGGCTCTACCAATTGAAAAAGTTTACTTACAATTTGCACTACTCCATTAAAATGACCCGGACGAAAACGACCCTCCATGACGGTGTCGAGCCCGCCGAAGTCGAATTCAAAACGGTTATTTAGTTCTTCATGATTGTAAATGTCTTCGGCATTTGGAGCAAAAATAAAATCACAACCTACGCTCTCCAGCATGGCCGCATCGGCTTTCAAATCTCTAGGATATTTTTCTAGATCAGTGACGTTGTTAAACTGTGTGGGATTTACAAATATACTTACGATACTTAAATCATTCTCTGATACAGAACGGCTTACAAGGGTTTTATGCCCATCGTGTAACGCCCCCATTGTGGGAACAAACCCAAGGGTTTTACCACTTCGTTTAATCGCTTCAATTTCGGTTTGAAGTTCTTGTTTTGAACCTATTATTTTCATTGTTCCAAGAGTTCTGCTAATGCAAATTGTATACTTTTTTATTTGTCAAAAAAACGCTTGCAAAAGTACTAAAACTTATTTGCATATTCATTCAATAATCCCACATTAACCACAAACAATTATTTCCCTTTCTTGGTTCAATAGAAGTTGTGGTTCCCTAATTTTCAACTACTTGTTTTGTTTTGTTTATGTTTTATTAAAATTCATTCTTGGTTAAACTTCTATAAATTGGTGTGAGCTGGAAAAGGTGCTCAATTCGACTTGGTCGATATATATTCTTGATTTTTAGATATATAGATAAAACTGTTCTGTCATTTATTTTTGTATAAGATAATTATCTTATAAGTCTACTTAACATTAAGGCTTTTGCATCTTGTTTATATCCGATTTTTTTTATATATCTTTGCATACCGAAAAATTTCTTATAAGCATCGGATAATTAAAGCATGAAAAAAGTTACAAAAGTTTTGTATATTTCGCAAGAAATTTATCCTTATTTACCAGAGTCTGAATTAGCAAACATGGGGAGGTATTTACCTCAAGCAGTACAAGATCGAGGGCGCGAAACCCGAACATTCATGCCTAAATTTGGTGCCGTAAACGAACGTCGCAATCAACTACACGAAGTAATCCGGTTATCAGGTATGAATTTGATAATTGACGATACTGATCACCCTCTTATTATTAAGGTCGCATCCATTCAAGCTGCGCGCATGCAGGTGTATTTTATTGATAACGATGATTATTTTCACCGCAAAAACACTATTGCCGACGAAAAAGGAGAGGAGTACGATGACAATGATGAGCGTACAATTTTCTTTGTCAGAGGAGTAATGGAAACGGTTAAGAAACTTCGCTGGACACCAGATGTTATTCATTGTCAGGGTTGGATGACTGCTTTGGCACCTTTATATATCAAGAAAGCATTCAACGATGATCCGTTTTTTAAACATTCGAAAGTAGTTTACTCTATTTTTAAAGATGATTTTAAAAAACCTTTCAGAAATTTATTTGCAGAACGACTGCTGCTGGAAGGTATTGAAAATAAGCATGTTGTGCAGGTGAAGGATAAAATTATCGACTATGTCGCTCTTTCAAAACTTGCAATTGACTATTCCGACGGAGTGATTCAATCAAGTCCAGAGGTTAATGCAGATGTTCTTAAGTATGTGGAAGAGAAGAAAATTAAATTCTTACCTTTTCAATCAGAAGAGGATTATGCTGATGCTTATGTAAGTTTTTATGACAGTCTTTTGTAGTTTGTATTTATCAATTAGTCATTTTTTTCAATATCTCACATGAAACGAGCATGAACGCTACAGTTCACTAAAGTCCATAAAAATTGACCTGCGAGTTCCATACGACCATTAAAAAATAATTATTTACGTATGAAATATAATTCATTTTTTCTGTTTTTTGTTCTGTCACTTCTGACTGTTTCGTGTACCGATAACCTTGTAGATGTAGGTGCCGGAATTCAACCGCTGGCAGATGGCATTCTAGTTGGTGCTGACACATTTCACATTGTAACCCAAAACGTTGACATAAAATCAATGTCTACAAAGCCTGATTCATTCTTACTAGGTTCATTTTACAACGAGAAGTATGGTTCGACTCAAGCTGATATTTTGGCACAAGTAGAAGGCCCAATCGGGTTTAAGTACCCTCAGGGCGCAGTTGCCGATTCTACAATTCTAGTAATGAAATGTTTAAGCTGGTTTGGAGATAAATATGCTCCATTAGACATAAATGTTTATGAAATGAACAAGAAAACATTTGGGTTTAATGATAATATCCCGACGGATTTAGAACCCTCAGAATATGCTGATCTTACTCAAGATAATTTGCTTGGGCATAATGTGGTTACTGCAAGAAATGCCAGCGTAGCTCAAGCTGATTCTATATGGAAAACAGTTCGACTTTCTAATTCGTTCACAAAAAAGTTTTTTAATGATACGAAGTATACCAGCGAGAAAACTTTTTCCGATTTTTTTGGAGGTGTATATATTAAAGCTAATTTTGGTTCATCTACATTGTTAGGCATAAAAAATCTTTATTTGGAAAGTTATTATAGTTATCCTGCATTTAGAAATGGAAAAGATACAACGTTGACTAGTACACGTTTGTTTCCAGCTAATATGATTGTCCGTCAGGTAAACAAAATCTCGCATCCTGATAAAGCTGCGATAATGACAAAATTGAATATGCAAGATACAGTCAATTATGTATCGGCTCCGGCCAATATCCAAACGCGGGTTATTTTACCTTTGGGAAGAATGAAAGTGCAAATGGATACGAAAATGGCAACTAAAAAACTGGTGCTCAATGTTGCACAGTTAACGGTGCAGGTATTCGAAGCCGATTCTTCCACTTATCCTTTGCCGGTAGTAACGAACATGTTGCTTATTAAAGAATCTGAGATAGCCGATTTTTTCACTAATGATAAATTGCCTACAGGATCAAATGCTGTTTTGGCTACATATACTTCATCAGCAACGTCTAAGTATTATTCGTTTGACATAGCCAAACTTTTAGCCACTGAAATTAAGAATGCATCAGCCAACAACACTTTGTCTTCTTCGGATTTTACTAATTTTAAAATGAGATTGGTGCCAGTAACTGTATCTTACAATTCGAATAGAACTGCTACTGGTGTTAAGCAACAAAGCACGATGGGGGCAATAACGATTTGTGGTGGAAAGAAGAAAGTATCGCCAATGAAAATACAAATGATTTATAGCGGTTTTTGATATAGTTCAATCAAACATAAAAGAGGCGCAGAAATTTATTTCTGCGCCTCTTTTATGTTTTGTAATTATCGGTTTATTTCTGACGAATAAAAATCTGTATAGGTGTTCCCGTAAAATCATACTTAGCTCTGATTTTATTCTCCAAAAAACGACGGTATGGATCTTTTACATACTGAGGCAAGTTGGCAAAGAATAAAAAGGTTGGTATTGAAGTATTTGGAAGTTGTGTTACATATTTTATTTTGATGTATTTCCCTTTCAGCGCAGGCGGCGGATAATTTTCGATAGCCGGCAGCATGTATTCGTTCAACTTGGCGGTAGCTACTTTGCGTTGCTTGTTTTCAAAGACCTCCACAGCTGTTTCTACAACCTTCAAAATGCGTTGTTTGGTGATAACTGACGTGAATATGATAGGAAAGTCTACAAACGGAGCCAAACGCTCACGTATGCCCATTTCGTACTTCTTTATATCGTTTGATTCTTTGTTTTCAATCAAATCCCATTTGTTGATACAAACAACCAATCCTTTTTTATTTTTTTGAATAAGTGAGAATATATTCAAATCCTGACTTTCGATACCACGGGTGGCGTCTATCATCAAAATACAGACATCACAGTTTTCAATGGCACGGATTGCACGAACGACCGAATAGTATTCCAAGTCTTCATTCACCTTGGCTTTTTTACGGATACCCGCTGTGTCTACCAAATAGAAGTCGTGACCAAATTTATTGAAACGTGTATATATCGAGTCCCGAGTAGTTCCGGGAATATCCGTTACTATGGTGCGATCCTCACCAATAAAAGCGTTGATGATGGATGATTTTCCTGCATTTGGACGACCAACTACTGCAAAACGAGGCAATTCAGCTTCTATTTCTTCAGTAACGTCAGGATTGAAGTGAGTGAGTAATCTGTCTAGAAAATCGCCAGACCCTAGTCCGTTTATAGCCGAAATCATTTGTGGCTCACCAAGTCCTAGTTTGTAGAATTCTGGCATTTGATATTGCCATTCAAAAGTGTCTGCTTTATTGGCTACTAAAATAATTGGTTTAGTGCATTTTCTCAGAATTTGTGCTACTTCTAAGTCGTAATCGGTAATTCCATTTTGCACATCCACTAAAAAGATAACTACGTCCGATTCGTCAATAGCCAGTGTTACATGTCTTTTAATCTCACCTTCAAATATATCGGAAGAGTTTATTACCCAACCACCGGTGTCGATTACTGAAAATTCACGGCCTTCCCATTCGCTTTTCCCATATTGGCGATCGCGTGTTGTTCCAGCTTCTTCGTTTACAATGGCTCTACGACTATTCGTGAGCCTGTTAAATAAGGTCGATTTTCCAACGTTTGGACGACCTACAATTGCTACAATATTTCCCATTGTTTTTTATTATATATCTAATGTGTTAGATATTTACATTCCATTTTTTTCGCTTCTGTTCTGGTTTTCTCAAATACGAACAGTGGGTGCAAATATTTCGGGTGCAAAGGTACGGTTTTTTTTCGGAAGGGTAAAACTGATTTTTTTCTTAGATTTTGGAAATGTAATAGTTGTGTAGTAAAATATTTCAATTCAACGTCATTGATTTTGAATGCGTTAATAGTGTGCTGTTTGTACTTTCGTGTTTTTTCTTCAAAATATCGTTGAAGAGAACTTGTGGGATTGAAAAAAAGCAGTATCTTTGCAACGCTTTTGGAGAAAGGTATTTTACAAACCGAATGCATATTCGGGCGTTTAGCTCAGCTGGTTCAGAGCATCTGCCTTACAAGCAGAGGGTCGGGGGTTCGAATCCCTCAACGCCCACGTATTTAATCTTTCTCCAATCTCATTTCGGGCGTTTAGCTCAGCTGGTTCAGAGCATCTGCCTTACAAGCAGAGGGTCGGGGGTTCGAATCCCTCAACGCCCACCTTAAAAAGGTCAATCATTCATTTGGTTGGCCTTTTTTGTTGGCGAAAATTGTTGTCCATTTGTAGAGATGAAAAAAGCCTTTCAAGATAACTTGAAAGGCTTTTTAAATTGTGATCCAGCTGGGGTTCGAACCCAGGACCCCATCCTTAAAAGGGATGTGCTCTACCAGCTGAGCTACTAAATCAACAAACTTTGTATTGGCTTCGAAAAATAGGTGATCCAGCTGGGGTTCGAACCCAGGACCCCATCCTTAAAAGGGATGTGCTCTACCAGCTGAGCTACTGAATCTGTTTTTCTAAGCGGTTGCAAAGATACTGCTTTTTTTTAGTCCTGCAACTGCTTTCAGAAATAAAAAATGTATAATTTTTAAAATGATTTATAAGGGTCAGAAAAACAATTATTTGTAGACTGTAAAATAATCGTGGTTTTATGAAGAAACTCTTACAACAATTTGATTCCTGTTTTTTTTATGCGTTTTCTTGGTGATTTTTAGCTAATTTTGTCAATAATGAATTTAAATCAAGGTAAAATATTGTATCTTTGTAGTCAATTAACACATTAAATGTACATTAATTTCTAATTTTGGATAGTTTCACGTTTATTCTATTGGCTCTTCTTTTCTCCGCATTTTTTTCGGGGATGGAAATTGCATTTGTTACTTCAAACAAACTCAGGTTTGAGTTGGATAAGAAGCAGCGCGACCTTAGTTCTTCTATCTTGTCTATTTTTTATAAATATCCGCAGCAATATATTTCCACCATGTTGGTTGGAAATAATGTGAGTTTGGTTATTTATGGCTTATTTATGGCCGATGTTCTTACCCCATGGTTAAAGCCTATTGGTAGTCAATTACTGATTACATTGATACAAACCATTCTGGCAACTGTAATCGTGTTGTTTACTGGTGAATTTCTACCCAAAACTATTTTTAGAGTAAATCCTAATTTATGGCTTCGGATTTTTTCGTGGTTATTGTTGCTGTTTTATATTCTGTTATATCCAATTTCGCGCTTCAGTACTTGGCTTTCGATGGGTCTGTTGAAAATGTGTAGGGTGGAAATAAGTGACACCACCCAGGAAAACGTGTTCTCGCGTATTGATTTAAATTATTTAATTCAGGAGACTTTTGAAAATCACCAAAATGAGAAAGAATTGGAAAATGAGGTGAAAATTTTCCAAAATGCTTTAGATTTTTCAAAGGTGAGGTTGCGTGATTGTTCTGTACCTCGTACTGAAATTATAGCGTTGGATTACGATACTGATGTTACGACGCTCAAGCAAACTTTTATTGAAACCGGCTTGTCGAAAATTCCTATCTACCGAGGAGATATTGACAATATTATTGGTTATATTCACTCTTCAGAGATGTTCGAACATCAAATGGATTGGAAAAAACAAATTAATCAGATACCAATAGTTCCTGAAAATATGGCTGCACAAAAGTTGATGAAACTTTTTATGCTACAAAAGAAAAGTATAGCGGTAGTTGTTGACGAGTTTGGTGGTACGGCCGGTATTATTACGCTCGAAGATATTATTGAAGAAATTTTTGGGGAAATTGAAGATGAGCATGATAACAGAGGATATATAGCTGAGCAAACCGGTGAAAAGGAATATCTTTTTTCAGGAAGGTTGGAAGTGAAGGCTGCTAATGCTAAGTTTAATTTAGAAATTCCGGATTCGGATGATTATGAGACTATTGCCGGATTTATATTACATAATCATCAACATTTCCCAAAATTAAACGAGGTGATTAGAATAGAAGGCTTTACCATTAAATGTGTAAAAGTGACTAATAATAGAATAGAATTAGTAAAAGTGGGTGCCGGTTACTGATGAATTGATGAAATAAATGAACTGAATATAATAGAATAAAAAACACTTAAAATTTCAGAAACTGGATAAGTGTAAACATTTTTTTTGTATATTCGTGCCCTCAAATAAGAAAACGAAATAATATTAAAACACACAAATAAATTTCAATAAAATGGCAGTATTAGACAAGATTAGAAGCAAAGGAGTTTTGCTGGTAGGAGCAGTAGGACTTGCATTATTAGCCTTCATTGTAGGCGATTTCCTTAATTCAGGATCATCTTATTTTAATAAATCAAAAGAAACAGTTGCAAAAATTGTTGGCGAAGAAATTAATATTAAGGACTATACTGCAAGCATTGATCAAATGACAGAAGTGTACAAGATTGAAACTGGTAAATCGGAATTGAATGAAGAAATGATGACCCAACTTCGTAGTTCGGTTTGGGAAAGCATGGTAAATGAGAAAATTTTGAATACTGAAGCTAAAAAATTAGGCTTAGCAGTAAGTAAAGAAGAGTTATCAGATCGTTGCATTGGTAAAAATATCCACCCGTTAATCCAACAACGTCGTACTTTTGCAGGCGAAAACGGTCAATTTAGCCGTCCGTTATTGATTCAATTTTTGAGTAGTTTAGAACAAGCTCCTGCTGATGAAGAAATGAAACAACAACTTGCCAAAGCGAACAGCTATTGGTTGTTTTGGGAAAAAACGGTAAAAAACAGTATTTTGCAAGAAAAATATACTGCGCTTATTTCTAAATCGGTTGTAGCAAACAGTCTTGATGCGAAAATGAGCTATCAGGATCGCAAAACAAGTGTTGATGTAGCTTATGTGGTTCAACCTTATTATACCGTCTCAGATTCGGCTGTTACCGTAAGCAAAAGCGACATTAAAGATCGTTATAACAAACAAAAACAACTTTACAAGACGGATGCTAACTGTTCTATTAACTACGTAGCATTTGAAATTAGACCATTAAAAGGTGATTACAAAGAGGCAGAAGAATGGATGAACAAGCTTAGCACTGAATTTAAAACTACCGATGATGTAGTGGGATTAGTAAATTCCAATTCGGATGTAATGTATAATGGTCAAAACTATTCAGTAGCAACTGTTCCTGCAAATTTAAAAGCTTTTGCTTTCAGCGGTAAAGCAGGTGATATTGTAGGTCCAATGTTTGTGAATGATACCTACACAATGGCTCGCATTATGCAATCAGGTATTATGCAATCCGACTCAGTAAAATTGCGCCACATATTTTTAGTAGAAAAAGATGCTGCAAAAGTCGATAGCTTAGTAGCTGCAATTAGTGCCGGTGGAGATTTTGCTGCAATGGCAAGACAATATTCGGCTGTAAAACAAACAGCTGCTAATGGTGGAGAAATTGGCTGGATTCAAGAAGGTACTCCGGGAATAGACAAAGATATGGCAACTGCTTTTACAAAAGCAACTAACGAAGTGTTCACACTCAAAAATCCACAAGGTGTTCAGATTATGCAAGTAATGGAAAAAACACCTGCTCGCAACAAAGTAAAACTGGCTATCCTCGAACGCAAAGTAACTCCAGGAAACAAGTCGTACAGCAAAATTTATAATGATGCTAAACAATTTGCCGCTGAAATGACGTCTGACAAATTTGACAAAGTAGCTAAGGAAAAAGGATACATCGTTCGTCCGGCAACTGATATTTTGAAAAGTGCCGACCGTATTGGTGACATTGCTCAATCTCGTAAAATTGTACAATGGGCATTTAAGAGCGATAAAAATGATGTTTCTGATGTGTTTGACTGTGGAACTACATTTGTAGTGGCAGTGACTACTGAGGTAAACGAAAAAGGATACCGTTCGGTTGAAAAAGTAAGCGAGCAATTGAAAGCTGAAATTGTAAAAGATAAAAAAGCTGAGTTAATGATAAAAAATCTGATAGCTCAATTGGCTAAAAACCCTACTTTGGAAGGTTTGGCAACGTCGATGAGTGACTCAGTGAAAGTAGCTACAGGCGTTAACTTCGCAGCTTATCAATTTGGATTAGCTGGAATGGAACCAACGGTAATTGGTAAGTCATCAGTTGTTGAGTTGAATAAAGTATCGACACCAATTAAAGGTAATGCAGGCGTATTTGTAATTCGTACTTCGAACAAACAGGTAGACCCACAGCCGTTTGATGTAAAAATGGAAAAAATGCAATTGAATGGTCGTTTAAGCTATTCTTTGCCTTACATGATTATTCAAAATTTGAAAGATAAAGCTGATATTGTAGATAACCGTATCAATTTCTTCTGATAAACAAAACGAAGTAGTTACAAGTATTTGGTTACGAGTTACAAATCTTGTTATCTGAATGTTATTTCAAAATAACATATCAATGATTATTTGTTTTTACTTATATTGTTTTAAAAATTCGGAAAACGGAATGATTCTTTCATTCCGTTTTCTTTTTGTCGGTAAGTTTGCTTAACTTTGCCGAAATTGGAGATGCATACAGCAAGATATCAGAAATAAAACTCTGTATTTTTTTGTTTTGAGATGTCTTCAATAATTCAATAATTCAATCAACTGCTACATTCATGAACAAAATAGCACTCGTAGGCAAAACCCTCGATGAATTAAAAACGATAGTATCTGAATTAGGAATGCCCGGATTTACTGCAAAACAAATCAGTGAATGGCTTTATAAAAAACGGGCATTTAGTGTTGACGAGATGTCGAATATCTCGATAAAGAACCGTCAGTTGCTTAGTGAGAAATATGAAGTGGGAAGAACATTGCCAATTCATACTGCGAACTCAACCGACGGAACCAATAAGTATTTATTTAAAACAGAGGGTGGTCATTCCGTCGAGACCGTTTATATTCCCGAAGATGATCGTGCAACTTTGTGCGTTTCGTCGCAAGTGGGGTGCAAGATGGACTGCTTGTTTTGTATGACAGGTAAGCAAGGATTTATTGCACAACTTACGGCTACCGAAATTTTGAATCAGATCTTGTCTATCCCCGAAGCGGAAACCCTGACGAATCTCGTTTTTATGGGTATGGGTGAGCCGTTTGATAATACCTTACCAATGTTGAAATCGTTGGAAATTCTGACTGCCGATTATGGTTACGGTTGGAGTCCACGCCGCATTACCGTTTCATCTATTGGGCTGATTCCCGGGATGAAGGTCTTTTTGGAAAAATCCAATTGTCATTTGGCTATCAGTTTGCACTCGCCGTTCTCGCACGAACGAATAGAACTAATGCCTATCGAAAAGGCATACCCGATAAGTAATGTGCTCGATGAATTACGAAAATATGACTTCAGTAAACAACGACGTGTTTCATTCGAGTATATTTTGTTTGACGGTGTAAATGATAGTATGCGTCATGCAGTAGAGCTGGTAAAGATATTACGAGGCATTGATTGTCGTGTAAATCTGATTCGTTTTCATGCCATTCCAAATGTAAATTTAAAAGGATCGAGCACTGAAAAAATGACTTTTTTTCGCGATTACCTGACAAGCAATGGCGTGACTGCAACTATCCGACGTTCGCGTGGTGAGGATATTTTTGCTGCTTGTGGAATGCTTTCTACACTCGAAAAAAGCAAAAATGAAGTTGCAGAGTAGTTCTTAGGCAACTTTATTTTTTATTGATTTAATCTGATAGAAGATTAATTTTTTCTGAAGAATAAACCTTCTTCTGTTTGTTTTTTTTTATTTCTAAAGTATTATGATACAATCTTTAAAGAAATTAAGTATAATTGTTTTTGTTGTTTTTGTCGTAAATGCAGAACTTTTTGCACAAAAAAATATAGAGAATCAGATTGCCGATTCACTAACTGCAATTGCCAATAACTATACTTACGTTGGACGAATTACTCTCTCTGATTTTTCCATTAATTTAAAAGCAAATAAGATACAGGTGAGTGCAAGCGAGAAATTCGCTTACATGCCTTTTCGCCCCAACAATGTGAAGCGTATTTATAATGCTATCACCAAAATACTACCTTCGAAATACAATGGTTTTTCAGTTGTTTGTCAAGTAGAGAATAAAAATATAGAAGACTTAATTCCGAATTTTTATCGCTCAGAGAACGCTGATGAAAAGAAACGATTTAAAGTGTCTTTGGTCTCTCAACCGTTGATTAGAAATACATCACGCCCTTTCCAACCCGAAAATGGATTGCAAAACAAGCATCTCGCACTTTGGCAGAGTCATGGGTTGCATTTCGATCAGAAATCAGCACGATGGCAATGGCAGCGTGCTCGCGTTTTTCAAACTGTAGAGGATTTATACACCCAGTCTTTCGTGTTGCCATATCTCGTACCCATGCTGGAAAATTCTGGAGCCAATGTGCTTCTTCCACGTGAACGTGATACTCAGCTCAACGAATTGATTGTTGACAACGATTCAAAAGATCGTGAGTCGAGACACAGAGAATATAACGACCGAAAAAGCTGGAAAACAGGTGAAGGTGAAGGTTTTGATAACCCCCGCAAGACTTACCTCTTCGCTGAAAATCCGTTTGCACTAGGAACGTATAAAGTCATACCGTCGGTATTTGATATTCATGAATTCAGCCGTACAGAATGGATTCCGAGTTTTTCAGAAGCCGGATTATATGCAGTTTATGTTTCGTACAAAACGCTTCCAAACAGTGTGAGCGATGCCCGGTATACTGTTTGTCATCGAGGAGGAAAAACGGAATTCTCTGTAAATCAGACCATGAATGGTGGAACATGGCTTTACTTGGGTCATTTCTTTTTTGATAAGGGACGAAACAGTAAGGAGAAAGTAGTGCTGACAAATTACAATTCCGAAGAGGGCAAAGTTGTAACTGCCGATGCAGTGAAGTTTGGAGGCGGTATGGGTAATATGGCACGACTTCCATTTGAGAAAGTGACGCAGCCAACCGATAAGAGCGGAACTGTAACTTCGACGGATAAGGAAGCATTTGCACCTGTTTATGAACCTGAAGTAAGCGGTTATCCACGTTTTGCCGAGGGGGCGCGCTACTGGTTGCAATGGGCTGGAATTCCAGATAGCATTTACAGCCTGAGTAAAGGAAAGAATGATTATACTGATGATTTTCAGTCGCGCGGTAATTGGGTGAACTATTTAATAGGCGGTTCATCTATTGCTCCCAACCAAAAGGGGCTAGGTGTACCTATTGATTTAGCTTTTGCTTTTCATTCCGACGCTGGAACAACTCTCAACGATTCGATTGTTGGTACTTTGGGAATTAGCACTATTCAAAATTCGATTGGACAAACTGTTTTTCAGAATGGAGTTTCACGTTGGGCATCACGCGATTTGGCTGATATCGTTCAAACGCAGATTGTAAACGATGTTCGGAAATTGTATGCTCCGGAATGGTCTCGCCGTGGGTTGTGGAACAAGTCTTACAGTGAATCACGTGTTCCCGAAGTTCCCACCATGTTGCTCGAATTGCTATCGCATCAGAACTTTGCGGATATGCGTTATGGACTTGATCCTCGTTTCCGTTTCTCGGTGAGTAGATCCATTTATAAGGGAATGTTGAAATATCTATCTTCGGTAAATAATACCGAATATGTGGTGCAGCCGCTTCCTGTTGATCAATTCAGTTGCCAGTTTGTGGACAATAACAAGGCGGAATTACGTTGGGTAGCTGTGAATGATACACTCGAGCCAAGTGCCAAAGCGGAACAATATATTGTGTACACCCGTATCGACGATGGTGGATTTGATAATGGGGTGTTGGTAAATACAAATGGAGCAAAGGTCACTTTGCTGCCAGGCAAAATATATAGTTTCAAGGTTACAGCCGTGAACAAAGGGGGTGAAAGTTTTCCTTCCGAGATTCTCTCGGCTTATCGTTCCCCGAATGAAAAAGGTGAGGTGCTTATAGTGAATGGATTTCAGCGTGTAAGTGCTCCTGCTAGTTTTAAATTAGACACTATTTATGGTGGATTTTTGAACGATGAAGATGCGGGAGTTCCCTATTTATCGGAGATTAGTTTTGTGGGGAATCAACATGAATTTAAAAGAAGTAAACCTTGGATTACCGATGATGCACCTGGATTTGGGGCGAGTCATGCTAATTTTGAAGGCGAAGTTATAGCCGGGAATAACTTTGATTATTCTTACCTGCACGGCAAAGCAATAAAGGAAGCGGACTATTCATTTGTTTCTTGTAGCGAGAAAGCACTGCTTGTAGGCGATGTAGATGTAACTAAATTTAAGATACTTGATTTAATTTTGGGTAAACAAAAGCAAACATACTTAGGAAATGCTAAAAAAGTAGCTGAATTTAAAACTTTTCCATTAGCTTTGCAGCAAATAATAAGAACGTATTGTGCCAAAGGAGGTAATTTGCTTTTAAGCGGTTCGTACATTGCTTCCGACCTCTGCGAAGGTGATAAAGTGATCAAAGACGATCGTTTATTTTTAGAAAATGTTTTAAAAATAAAGTTCATAACTTCGAAAGCCAGTGTTGGTGGAAATGTAAAAATGGTAGCTTCGCCGAATCGATATTTTAAGAAAATGAATTTGAATTATTATGATCAGCCGAATGCAACATCTTACTTTGTTCAATCGCCGGACGCTATAGAACCTGCCGGTGAAGGGGGATTCACGATTTGTAGGTATGCCGAAAATAATCTTAGCGCAGGGGTAACTTATTCGGGGAAATACAAAACCTGTGTTTTAGGCTTTCCTTTTGAAACGATACAGCAAGAAAAAGACCGAGCGAAAGTGATGGAATCAGTCTTATCGTTTTTATCTTCAATAAATCAGTAAAAAACGTATTTTTGTACAGTGTTTACTTATACAATAAAACTTATATTATGGAAGCAAGCAAAATAGTAATTGGGATAACACATGGCGATATTAATGGTGTAGGTTACGAAGTAATTCTAAAAACCATGTCCGATCCACGTATGTTGGAAACTTTTATTCCCGTTATTTATGGTTCAGCTAAAGTCGCAGCTTTTCATCGCAAACAGTTGGATATTCAAGGCTTAAATTTGAATACCATTAATTCTATTGAAGAAATAAACCCTAAGCGTGTCAATATTATTAATTGCTGCGATGATGAAATAAAAGTGGAGTTGGGTACTTCTACTCAGGAGGCGGGTAAAGCGGCGCTTTCGGCTTTGGAACGTGCTACCGAGGATTTGAACAAAGGTGCACTTCACGCCATTGTGACTGCTCCCATCAATAAAAAGAATATTCAATCGCCTACATTTAAGTTTCCCGGTCATACCGAGTATTTAGAACAAAAGTTTGGAACTGGCACACCTGCATTGATGATGTTGGTAAACGACGTGATGAGAGTTGCTGTGGTTACAGGACATATTCCGGTAACTGAAGTGTCGGGAGCACTTACTGAGAAACTAATTGTAGATAAGTTGATGGTACTGAATGCTTCTTTGAAAAGTGATTTCTCAATTGTTCGTCCACGCATTGCTGTGCTGGGTTTAAACCCACATGCCGGCGACGAAGGTGTGATTGGTGACGATGAACAAACTGTTATTATTCCGGCCATAAAACAAGCTGAAAAGCTGGGAATCATTTGTGTGGGACCTTATCCTGCCGATGGCTTTTTCGGATCGGGAAACTTCAATAAGTTCGATGCTGTGTTGGCAATGTATCATGATCAAGGGCTTATTCCATTCAAAACAGTATCAATGGATACAGGCGTAAATTTTACTGCAGGACTACCGGTTATCAGAACTTCGCCCGACCATGGCACGGCTTACGATATTGCAGGGCAGAATGTAGCCTCGGAGGAGTCATTCCGTCAGGCATTGTATATGGCTTATGATGTTTACCAAAGTAGAATGTTGAACAAAGAGATAAGTGCTAATCCGCTAAAAACGGAACGTCGCGTAGAACGCGGAAGTAGAGTTGAATAGCCAATCGAGTTATAAGACAAAAAATAGTCGGCAGGTGAATATTCCGACGACTATTTTTTTGATTAATTTGTTGCAATCATTTAGGTTGCCAGTAGCACATTTTAGGCGAAACAATCAATTCGTCTGCTTTCAATAGTTTCATTGCTTTGTCAACTTCTTTGCGGTCAAGTCCGGTTAATTCAGCTATCTTACCGGCATTTATAGGTGCTCCCGCTTTTTTCATGGCATCTAATACGATTTCTTTTGCTTCCATATTGTAATCTTTTTAAAAATGATTTTAATGTCATAAAGCTAATGAATTTGTTTCGAAAAATTAGGCATAATGCATTATCAATTATGCATTACTCTATGTTTGTCCTTACTTTTTTCAAAAACGCCTGCATACGTTCTGTGTCTTTATCTTCTATAATGTCCAGTAAAACTTTTAGTTCAGCGCGGATATTCTCCACCTGCTTGGGTGTATTTGGATTGAAAAGGATTTCTGTCAACAGGTAATCATCTTCCGATAATAAACCTTTGGCAATATCCATGTGGCGTTTAAAAGTAGTTCCGGGAGCTTCTTGTGGCTTCATTACCGAAGCAAATACCAAGGTAGAAGCAAATGGAATGGACAGTGAGTAAGCTATTGTTTCGTCGTGTTCGTCAAAGCTGTATTCAAAAATGTTCAGTTTCAATGAACCGTATAAATCTTTGAAAAATGCTTTGCCCATATGATCCGATTCGGATATGATAATTGAACTTTGAGTACTTAGATTGTCTAAGGTGGCAAAGGTTGGCCCGAACATAGGATGTGTTGAAACATAGGGCATTCCTGTACTTTCGTAGTAGGTCTGTAGACCAGTTTTCACAGAGGCAATGTCCGACAGAATACAGTTTTTAGGCAAGTAAGGCAATATAGCCTGAAAAGCATCTATGGTAAATTTCAGCGTTACACAGTTAATCACCAATTCTGGTTCAAAAGTGCGAACTTCTTCATAATCAGTCATGCGCAGGGTGTTGAAAACAAAACGCAAGCGTTTAGGGTCGGTATCAAACAATGCTACTTCGTGCTGAATGCACAATACGTCGGTAAGAAATGTGCCCATTTTTCCGGCACCAAGAACTAATATTTTCATTTTAGATAGGAGTTACACGTTACGAGTTACTGGTTGTTGGTAAACGAGTGAACAAGTAATCAATTTTGTATTTGTGAGTCACAAAGGTAAAAAAAAAAGTGTTTATTTGCGTCATTTGTGTTATTTGCGTTCCAAAAAATCTCTATGAGGATTTAGGGGCAGTTTGTTTCTTTTTCCCAAACTCTTTATCAATTCTCAAAAAAGGAATTACTGCTAAGGTTGGGATAGCTAGAATCATAATCCAAAGAAAGAAATGCTGATACCCGATTTGATCTTGTAGCCAACCGGCCATCATCCCCGGAAGCATCATTCCCAAGGCCATAAACCCGGTACAAATGGCGTAATGAGCTGTTTTGTGTTCTCCGTCGGCAAAATAAATCATGTAAAGCATATAGGCTGTGAATCCGAATCCGTAACCAAACTGCTCAATAGCTACTGCGATATTGATCAGGATAAAGCTTGTTGGTAGAAATAAGGAAAGGTATACATAAGCCAGATGCGGTAAGGTAATACTCAATGCCATTGGCCAAATCCAGTATTTCAGACCTTTATGCGAAGCGGCAATACCGCCTACGATTCCACCTAATGTGAGTGCAATAATCCCCACCGTTCCATAAACCAAGCCTACCTGTTCGGTTGAAAGTCCAAGACCGCCAACGGTGCGTGTATCGAGCAAAAAGGGTGAAGCCATTTTTACCAACATAGCTTCACCAAGTCGGTAAAGTAGCATGAAAGCAATGGTTAGCCCAATTCCTTCTTTCTGAAAAAAGGAGGCGAAAGTTAGTCCGAATTCACGGAAAATTTCTTTCGGACTGTTCTCCACCTTGGTAATGTCTGCATCCGGACGAGGCAGCATAAAGCGGTGGTAAATAAAAAACAATCCGAATAATCCGGCAAGGATAAAAAACGTTATGCTCCAAGCCATGCGGATATTACCGGTATAATGTTCCAATGCTCCTGCTAGAATAATCAATAATCCTTGTCCTGATATCATAGCTAACCGATAAAAAGTGCTGCGAATACCTACAAAGAATGATTGTTGCGAATCGTTCAATCCCAACATATAAAACCCATCTGCAGCAATATCGTGTGTGGCCGAGCTAAAGGCAATAAGCCAAAGCACAGCCAGCGTAGCCTGAAAGAAGAAAGGCATGGGAATCAAGAACGCCACACCCGCCAATCCTGCACCAATAAGCAGTTGCATGCTCACAATCCACCAACGCTTGGTTTTGATAATATCTACAAACGGGCTCCAGAACGGTTTTATCACCCACGGTAAATACAACCAGCTGGTGTAAAGTGCAATATCCGTATTGGAAATGCCGAGGCGTTTGTACATGATTACCGCCACCGTCATAGCTACGACATACGGAAGCCCTTCGGCAAAATAAAGCGTTGGAATCCAGGTCCAGGGAGATTGTTGTTTGTTTTTCATATTAAAAAAAATGTTGATATTCCGTAGTGACAGGTCGCGACCTGTCATGTTTTTTTTGGGAAATATTTATATTTATAGCGGATAGGTTGCGACCTGTCCCTACGGGTGATTATCGTTGTGAATATCCTGATGCCAACGGGCTGGATTTTCCGTAATGTAATGATAAATATTTTCGTACCTATTGGCACTGCGAACGATGTGATCGTGAAAAGATCGTTGCCATTTAAATGCTTTGTTCTTTGATAAATGAATCAGCTTTGACGTAGTTGTTTTGTAAGCGCCAATCAATTCCGATACAGGTTTAGTTTTAGTTCCGGGTAATATGTGTTGCACGTCAATTTCAAATAGAATATGCACATGATTTGGCATGACAACCGCATTGTGTATATACACATAAGGATATTGTTTTTCCAGCCAATGGATCTGCTCTTCGGCTATTTTGCCATCTGCATTCAACAACATTCCATCTTTTTCCACGTGCCCGAAATTATGAATCCTTTCGTTTGTACAGATAGTTATGAAATAGAATTGTTCCGAGCTGTAATCAAATCCTTTCTTGCGGTTTCGCTTTCGGTTTTTGAGTTCCATAATTTATTTGAATGAATGTGCGTAGTGACAGGTCGTTACCTGTAATGTTTGTTTTTGAAAATTTTTATATTTATTGCGGATAGGTCGTAACCTGTACATTTGTTGCGGTTATTTTTTATGTTGGATAGGTCACGACCTGTTCGTTTGTTTTGGGGAATACCGATATTTATTTTTTGGACAGGTCGCGACCTGTCCCTACGCGGTTACAAAAATCAATATATCCTCTTCAATTCCGCTCCTTTAAAATAATGCAGCAAAATTTCATCGTACTGATATCCTTTCTCACCCATTACCGCTGCACCAATCTGGCAAAGGCCCACGCCATGTCCCCAACCGGCACCGGTGAGGGTGAAATGCTGTGGAATGCCGTCAATAATTTCCGATTTATCCACTACAAAGGCTGAACTGTACAAGTGCGAGTTGGATAGCCACTTACGGATTTCAAGTTCTTTGCCAACGATCACAGTCTGCTTTGTGCCAACAATTTTTAGTTCGATAATGCGACCGGATTCGCCTCGTTTTATTGGGGTCATATTCACAATTTCTCCAAAATTATAGTCAGAACGACGCGCAAGCAGTTCGGATAGTTCCGCCTGCGAGTATTCTACTTTCCAACGATAAAAGTCGGTGGTTTCCTGATCGTAATTATTCAGTACTTGCGAAAGCACTTTCTTATTGGTGGTATTGCAAAATGCTTCCGGACTCTGGCGAATCCATTTATGCGCATTGGCTTCAACCGTCAAATCCAACTCATAACCCTCTGGTTCTGTGGGGTTGTCAATCACTTTTGTGAGGTAGGGGTAATGCACCGGTGCCCAGCAGTTTTCGAAGGTTTCGGATACGCCTCCGCATGATTTGCTGAACCGTGAATCACATATTTTATCCTCAAACATCAGCACCTCGCCTCGGGTAGCCTCAATGGCTTTTTCTACCGCTGTTGCAGATGCACGGGTGATGCCTTGATAACGTTGGCAATGATCGTCGGCACATACATCGAAATGGGTGTGCGCATCGCGTTCGTAATATTTTATATATTTGTTTTTTTGTAGAGACGCACTGGGGTGCATCTCTACATCATTGTTTTTTATGTCGGACAGGTCACGACCTGTCCTTAGGGGTTGAAACGCACGGCCGTGCGTTTTTACAATCGGATGCAATAACCAACTCCTCGAAATAACGGCATGCGCTTTCAGTAATTCATCGGAGGCAGTGGCGCTCATCTCGCTTGAAATAACGCTGGTGAGATAATCTTCCACTTTCACACGGTTAATGGCAGTTAAGAACAGGTCACGACCTGCACCTACGGTGGAAATTATTTTTAAAGAACCTTTGAACCGCTGATTTTCCTTGCGCTCCCAGTGAAAATTGATACCAATCACCACGTCGATGAGGTCGAAGGAAACCGCTTCGATTGCCGGTTCAAAAATGATTTCGGCCGCATTTTCTCCATCAAAGACAACCTGGCAGTTTTTGTATTCGGCTTTTTGTTTGCCGGTGTATGTTTTTCCGTTGGTGCACATAAATTCCCCATTCAGCACAAACTCAATGCTGTTGGCTGATAGTATCCCGACGTTGATATATAATTCGTTCATTAAAATAGACATTTTTTGAGTTTCTTATTTCACCGGAATTCCTAACAAAGTGAACTTGTAAAATGATGCTTTTCTGAATAATTTGCCAGTAGCTAAATATTTTTTCAAGAATATTTTTTGTTCTTCCAGATTCATACTGGCTTCTTCAATTGATTTATAAAGTTGATTTAAAGACGTAAGTGTATTTGTATCTCTACCGCCCACCAGCTTCATTTTTGCCTTCGCTAGCGTAAAGCAATGGTCAATGGTGTCGAGCATTACTCTTAGCTCTGCATCTGGTTTTATGGGAGTAAATTGTTTGTTTCGATAATTGATAAACGTATTTAAAGAATTGATGCCCTCGTTGTAATAATTGATGGCGACATTATATTGGTCGGCATTTTTCTTGTTTTCGAAATATTCAATTTCCCGCTTGTTGTATTGCAGTTGGTCAAATACGATTGAATTCGTGACCTTGTTTTTTTTTATTCTTCCCGTGGTGGTGACTAACTGCTCTTCTTCACTGAGTTTTTCGTATGCATCGATCGAATCATTGAAGTTAAAGTAGGCTTTTTTGAAAGTTGAGCCTGCTTTCAAATCGCAAAATTCCTCGTAGCTGACAGGATAATTCAAAAACTGCCACTGTGGGTCAAACGGCATGTGCGATTTGATGAAACCTTCGGGTTTTGTTTTAAAAAAAAGATTGCTCTGTTGGCTTACATATTTGGAATCTATAACAGCGCCCGCATCCCATGTTGGGTCCAAAAGATACCAGATGCCACCAATACTGGCTGCACACCAGGCATGCGGAATGTTATCAAGGGCACCATTTTGTTTTGTAAATCCTAGTATTACATGAGATTTTATTCCTAACTGATGGACAATGTTATCGAACAAAATAGCATAATCGATGCAGACACCCTTTTGCGATTTTAGTAATTTGTCAGCAACGCCTTTCGTGTCTTCGTGCAGATTGATAGCATACTTGTTCTTGATATCGTACTGAATATTTTTGGTAATCCAATAGTAGATAGCTCGTATTTTGTCGTGATTAGTCGAAAATTTACTATTGACGTAACGGGCAATACTTCCGGTCGACTTAGTAGATGAATCGGGTATTTGAAGCATTTTCGCGTCAATCGCCACATATTCGTTGTTGGTTTGTGCCGTTAATGCTATCGATGTGCAAAAACTAAGGATAAATAGAAGTCTAAATTTCATGATGTTGGTGGAAAAAAAACAATGTACTTTGATAACGGTCGGTTGGTAGTAATTATTTTCCCACAATGTTTTTATAAATCGATAATTCAAATTTTAGTTTTTCTATCTCTGTTTCCAATGTCTCAACTTGACTTTGAAGTGCTGCTTCACGTGCAGTAACATAATCGACAGGTAGTTTTTCACCCATTTCTGCAATGAAATTATGATTCAGAGCAACACTAATATTCCAAATTGTCTTGAATTGTAAGGTCTCTTTTTCTATGTATCTAACTATAGATGGACCAGGCACACTTAATTGCTTGGCTAGCTTCGACCGGTTTATAGATTGTTTTTTTAAATAATCGGCAAGTACTTTTCCTATATTTGGATATACATCTGCCATTAATGCTTTGATGTTTCTATTTGATTCCATTTTGATTGATTTTATTGATTCACAAAAATAGGAATAAAATGAATACAGTACTAAGATAATGAACTAAAAATGCAACTCAACGAGTATTTTTTATGTCTAGCTGATAATACTTGTATTCTAGCTGATGATATTTGTATTCAAGATGACAATAATGCAATTCTATATAACAATACTCATATTTTATATAATAATTCTATTATTATAGATAGCAATTATCTATTCATAGATGATAATTATCTATACTTATATGACAATTATTTATTTCTAGACGATAATTATTTATTTTTAGATGGCAATTATCTATTCCCAGATGATAATTTTACTCCTTTCATTAATGATATTATTGATCTTGCAGACAGTATTCCTCATTGAACTCAATAATATTCTCGTTTGTACTATCTAACTTACTTGTTCCAATATACTTACCACATCTTCTTTCGTTATTTTATCGAAATGCTCTTTAATGGGTGTGATAAAGATACCGCACATCTCCACGGTAGCAGGGCTAACCAGTAATTGTTGTGCACCTTCGGCGGTATATTGCCAAGGACGGAAGGCTTTGCGGGGAAGGACGAATGTAAACCATTTGCCATTTTCGAATGTACAAACGATATTCATCATAGGTTCAACCTCACCCCCGACCCCTCTGACCTCTATCCCCCTTTGGGGACTTTCTCCAAGTGGAGAAAGAAAAGGGATTTTTTGAGAACTTGGGGCGAGGGGAGAAATTACTTCTTGTTTGAAAATATTCTTTAACGAGAAAAAAGGTGTTGCCTCAGCTACTCCCTTCTCCTTAAGGAGAGAGGTAGGGGGTGAGGTGAAATGTCTATAAAACTTCTCAAATGAATCTTTTGCACTTTCAATATCGTTGGATTCAATACAATAAACGGTTCGCAGGTAATTTTCGAAGGAAAAAAGCTGCATTGTTTCAGTCGATACCAGCAGGTTAGCGTGTGTGTCCTTCAATCGGTGATAGTCGTTCACCAGAGGCAAAAAATCTTTTGTTCCGGCCTGAAAATGCATGTGATCGGGAGCGGAAGCACCGCATTTAGGACCATTGTAGAATACCAAGTAATTTACCATGGCTTTTGCCAACTGAAGCATATCTGCAAAATAAGGCTTGATTTGCTGGTCGACATGCTCCCTGCGGGGAATCGTAAAATGTTCAGGAAAAATAGGGAAGGGGTTCACCAGTATTTCATAATCACCAAAATCAATGCTCTTTTGCTCACAGGGACGATTGGCTGCACAAAGAAAACACTTGCGCTCCGCAATGGTTTTAGCATCCACTTTAGCCCCCGATGACACGATGCGCGCTGGGTTAAACTGGACTTTTACGTCGAAATTGCCAAAGGAAAAGGATTTGGGTTGAACTCCGGCAAGGTCAGAATACGATTTCTGAGCCTGTGCCCAGTTTGTTGTCTGCTCTGCAAATAGCAATTTTAATTGTTGATCGAGTGAAGCCATATTGTTGATTAAATGCTTTATTTCAAAATTTTAGCGAGAATACTTGTTTATTTGCGTAATTTATGTGCACATCATTCCCGATTATGGAACAGAACTTTAAGTATTCAGTCTCTTATTCCTCGAAATCCTCATAAAACATGGCTGAGCGATCTGTCTGTAAGCAATAATAAAACATTTTTTATGTTGAGCATTGTAAAATACTTATTGCAAACCGCTAATCCGAATACTAACTTCAATTACAAATTTCAGTTACTTTTAGAAAAATATCCTAACGTTGATACCAATGCTGTGGGATTCTCTCAGTATTGGAAGTTAGAACCATTGTGGCAATAACTCCCCTTTAGGGGTTGGGGGTCTTTATTTTTTCTTCCTCGCCTTCAATTCCACCGTTCGTATTTTATCTTTGTATAAATTATGCCCGTTCATTTTTACCACATCCAGCGACGCGTCGGAGTTCTCATCCCAGCGACGGCAGAGGTAAAGTGAATCGTAAATGCGTCCAATCTGATAATGACGGCTAATGGCTAGGCCGAGTGCATAATCTTCACCATAACTGGTGTTTGGCACTTTTATATTGCGAAGCACCGGTGTGTAAAAAGCACGTGGAGCCCCCAGTCCGTTGATGCGGAGAGCATTGTTGCGTCCGTTTTCGGGGGTCCATTCTTTGTGGTCGATGAGTCCGGGAGCAATGGTTTCCATGGCAAAGTTGGTCATGGTATACGAGCCAATCACCATGGCGCAGTTTTGCTGGTAAAACGCATCCACAATGGTTTGCAAGGTATTTTTGTTTTGGTACACATCATCGCTATCGAGCTGCACAGCAAATTTTCCACAGTCAGCCGAATGTACGCCTTCGTTCCAGCATCCACCAATGCCGAGGTCGTTGCGTTTTGGGGTCAAATGAATGACACGAGCATCTTGCTGGGCATATTTCTTAATCAGTTCCGAAGTGCCATCAGTGGAGAAATTGTCGATAATAATCAGATTAAAATCGAAAGATGTTTTCTGCATCAATGCCGATTTAATGGCATCTTCTACTGTTTTCACACGGTTGCGAATAGGAATAATCACCGATGCTTCTACTGGAAAATTACTTTCGTTGAATTCAATTTTACGGAATGTTGGTACCAGATAACCGCCAATTTTCTTCAAATGGTCGGTGCAAGCAGCTTCCATTTCTAATTGTACGGTTCGATTTTTTGGGTCAACATAGTCGAATTGCTTTTCGCCGCTTTTGCGCGTATCATTTTCCACTTCCGAATACAAATACTCATTGATATGAAATAATTCAGCTTGCTGAGATACCTTGAGACGAAGGTTGTATAATCCGGCAAACAGGTAATTGTCTGTGGTTTCAGCCACTGCTTTTTTTAGATTGGAAGCGTTGTAGAACAGTACCGACCCAAAATTAAAATCGTCCCGCAAGCTTCCTTTCTGATAGTCGATTAACGGTAAATTAGAGCGGTTGCCATTGGCTATTTGGTAGTAATCAGCATACACAAGCCCAGCTTTGGTGCTCTGGGCAATGTAATAGAAACGTTCCAATGCAAATTGTCCCAATTCGAGGGTAGTGTTTTTGGTATAAATAAGTGTATACGGAGAATTGGACTTTTCGGCAATTTTACGAATGGTTTCTGAACTTTGTAGCGAGTCAATTTCAATAGTTTGGCAACCTTCAATTTGTATAGTAGTGCCTTTTTTTACAAGGATATAAATGACCTTTACGAGTGCTGACTGACTGATTTGTTGAACAGTTTTCTCAGTTTGTTCAATCTCGTTACAAGCAACGAAGCAGTTTATGCTCCCAATCCGCCAGCTGGCGGAGGCTTTTGCCTCTGTGGAATTTGTCGATTGGTTATTCATTAATGAAGATTTTATTATTTATCTGTTTGGGTTGTCAAAAATACGACTAAATTTTCAATTCTCCATTGAAAAAGGCATCCTGTTCTTTTGAAAATATATCCTATCTTTGTATAATTCTACTTTACTAAAATAAGAAAGAATATATTCTTGATACCAATCGTATGAGACGAAACTAACTTTAAGTCTCCGTCGGCTGAAGGAGATTTAGGGGTAGTTAAAACGAATATTGAATCCTGTTCTTTGTCTCACCCCAAGTCCGTCGACTGCAGAAGATGTGTGATTACTTTCGTCTCAGAATTTTCAGATAATATTCTAATTTGGTATAGTAGAAATAAGTAAAATATTAATAGGATGATAGATAATAAAGTAATTCCTAAGTCCCCTTTAGGGGACTTAGGGGTCGTGTTAATAGCTGATAGTGGATCAACCAAAACACATTGGTGCGTGGTTCGGGGAGGAGAAATCGTAAGTGAGGTTTTTACCGACGGTATCAATCCGTTTTACCAAACCGATATGGAAATTATTGCTTTGCTCGATACTCAACTTATCCCTAAGTTGTCTGATGTAGATGTCGAGCACATCTATTTCTACGGTGCAGGCTGCTCGTTCTCGGATAAGAAAATACTGGTAAGCCGGGCATTGGTTCGGTTTTTCAACAATGCCATAATAGAGATTCAAAGCGATTTGTTAGGTGCAGCCCGTTCTCTTTTTCAACACGAAAAAGGGATTGCCTGTATTATGGGTACAGGTTCAAATTCATGTTATTATGATGGAAATGAAATTGCTCAAAACGTTTCGCCACTTGGTTTTATCTTGGGAGATGAGGGTAGTGGTGCGGTACTTGGTAAACTGTTTGTGGCCGACTGCTTGAAAAATCAGTTGCCAGAAGAATTGAAGGAAAAGTTTTTTACTCAATATGAATTGACACCAGCCCTAATTATGGATAGCGTATACAAAAAGCCTTTTCCCAATCGGTTTCTGTCTAAATTTACTCCGTTTTTACTCCAAAATATAGAGGAACCGTCCATTTTTAATCTGGTGTTCGATTCGTTCGATTCGTTTTTGGTGCGTAATGTGGTGCAATATCCGCTCGATGATATGAAAGTGGGATTTGTAGGGTCTATTGCCCATTATTTCCGCGAGACACTAGAAATAGTGGCTTTTGAACGCGGAATTGCGGTGTCGGAAGTTGTTCAAAGTCCTATGGAAGGGTTGGTGAAGTATCATCTACCCCAAGCCCCTATTGGGGAGCTGGATTAGTCCGATGAACAATAACGCAACTTCAATAAGCAATATGATGAATGCAAAAGACGAAAGTAACTTTAGTTCCCCTTTAGGGGCTAGAGGTTCTTTAATTACCGAACAACCCTCACTTCATACTAACCTAGATAAAAAATCTGTGGGTCAACTTCTTATTGAAATGAACGAAGAAGACCGTAAAGTGGCGTTGGCAGTTGAAAAAACAATTCCTCAGATTGAAGAATTGGTGGAGAAAATTGTAGAACGTATGAACCGTGGTGGTCGGATTTTTTATGTAGGAGCCGGAACGAGCGGCCGCTTGGGCGTGCTGGATGCATCTGAAATTCCACCCACTTTCGGGATACCATCGCATCTGGTGGTTGGCTTGATTGCTGGAGGCGAAAAAGCTTTACGAAACCCAGTGGAAAATGCAGAAGATGATTTGGTCAAAGCATGGGATGAATTGAAAACTTATCAGGTAAATGATGCCGATACCATAATTGGATTGGCTGCCTCGGGGACAACTCCTTACGTAATTGGGGCGTTGCAAAATGCCAGAGCTAATGGTATATTGACAGCTTCTATTGCTTGTAATCCCGATTCGCCAATCGCTCAGGAAGCTGATATTCGAATTGAGGTGATTGTGGGACCAGAGTTTGTTACCGGAAGTACCCGTCTAAAATCAGGAACGGCCGAAAAGCTAGTGTTGAATATGATTTCAACAGTTGCGATGATAAAACTTGGTCGTGTAAAAGGCAATAAAATGGTGAATATGCAACTCAGCAATGCCAAGTTGGTTGACCGTGGTACCCGAATGATTATGGAAGAGCTTGGATTTGAATATGACCGAGCCAGAAATCTGTTGTTGATTCATGGCTCGGTAAAGAAAGCGTTGGAAAATGGAAAATAGTTAGTTGACAATGGAAAGTTGACAGTGTTTGGGATCAAGTAACCACTAAGTGTCAATTAGCCATTGTCAACAGTCAACAATTAGTTCTTTTTATGATAGCTCAAAACTGCCCATACATTGAAAAAAACAGCAAATCCAACCAAGGCCATCAGTTGATTTATCAGTTCTAATGGATTACTACCCTTTAAATAGATAGATCGCATTACAATCATGAAATGCTTCAGCGGATTAAAAGCTGCTATCCATTTTGCCCACTCCGGCATACTGTCGATAGGTGTATATAGGCCGCTCAGCATGATAAACAGCATCATAAAGAAAAATACGATGAACATGGCTTGCTGCAAGGTGGCAGCATAGTTAGAAATGACTAGCCCCAAGCCCGAAATTGACAAAATGTAAATTGCTGCAAATAAATAGATGGATGCAAAATATCCGGCAGGGATTAATCCGTAAACCGCCCACGCCACCATGAAACCAATGCTGATGACAATAAATCCGATGATCCAGTAGGGTATCAATTTAGCCAGAATAAACATCGATTTAGGAATCGGACTCACATTAATTTGCTCCATGGTTCCTCGCTCTTTTTCAGTAACAATGGATACGGCAGGTAAAAAACCGCACAGCAAGGTCAGAATCATAACCATTAATGCTGGCACCATAAAAACTCGGTAATTGAGATGGGGATTGAAACGATATTGAGTGTCGAGTTGTATTGTAGGAGCGGATGTGGTTCCATTACCTGTTGGCATTAGCTCCTGAATCAGCTGTCCGTTATAGTCGCTAATGATGCTCGACAGATAGGTCATGCCAATGCTTCCTTTCATCCCATTTACAGCATTTGCCGAAATCATAATTTTACCCCCCTGATGATTCACAAGATTTTTCTCAAAATGTGGTGGAATCTCAAGAATGATGTCCGATTCACCTTTCTCGATGCTTTTCAATGCCTTGTCGTAATTTGGCGACACGTCAGTAAGTTTGAAATAATTTGATGATGTTATTTTTTGCGTAAGCCTTTGTGAATAGGTGCTGTGGTCGTTGTCGATAACGCTCAGATTAAGATTTTTTATTTCGTAACTGGCTGCCCATGGGAAAATAAGCAACACATTTAGTGGAAATATAAAAATCATCTTCGGAAGAAAACCATTCCGAAGTATTTGTTTAAACTCTTTTCTAAGAAGATATTTTATCATAATATTGTCTGTTTTTTTTCTTACCTCTGTTCTACTCCAACCTCACTTTGAATTTTTTCAAGCTGATAATTACCAATACTACACCCATAAGGCAAAGAACGCCTACTTCTCTTAGTACAGAGGTGATGCCTAAACCTTCTATCATGATGGCTTTTACGGCTCTGATATACCATTTTGCCGGAACGATATTGGAAATAAATTGGAGCGGAAGTGGCATATTTTCGATAGGGAACATCATGCCCGAAAGGAGCATGACTGGAATCATGAGCCCCATTCCCGAAACCAACATGGCGGCTTGTTGTGAATTCGTTATGGTTGAAACTAGTAATCCGAACGATAGCGAAACGAAAATGTAGAGCAACGAAACAGCCACTAAACTCATAAAACTCCCTGCAATAGGAACACCTAACACATAAACTGAAAGCAACATGATGGTGGCAAAATTCACGCACGAAAGCACAAAATAAGGTGTAATTTTGGATAAAATAATATAGATGGGTTTCATTGGCGAAACCAAAAGTATCTCCATCGTACCCATTTCTTTTTCTCTAACAATGGCGATGGAAGTCATCATGGCGCAGATGAGGAGCATAATCATACCCAAAACACCGGGTACAAAATTAAATGCGCCTTTCATTTGCGGGTTGTAAAGCATTTTTATTTCGGGAGTGATTTGATAGGGGGTTTTATTCTCTCCCATCAACTCTTGTTGGTACGAATTAATGATATTACTGGCATAAAATGTGAATGATGTTGCGGCATTCGGATCGGTTGCATCGGCCAAAAGCTGAATATGAGCTTTACCGTCTCGACGTAGTTTTTCACCAAAATGATCTTCAAAAACGACCACTAGTTTGGCTTTTGCATCCCGAAAGATTGGCTGAATTTCATCGGTTGTATGAATCTTTGCCACCACATCAAAATAGGCACTTGCATTCAATTTATCAACAATACGATTGCTCGCTTCGTCATTGGTTGGAGCAAGAACCGCTATTTGCGTGTCTTTTACTTCGGTAGTCAATGCAAAGCCAAATAAAATGATTTGTATGATTGGCATCAAGAGCAAAATCATCATGGTGGTTTTGTCCCGGAGAATATGATGAAATTCTTTTCGAATAAATGATAATAGTTGTTCCATTTTTAATCAGCTTTACGAGTTGCTTTGCGCGCCAGTTGTTGGAAAACTTCATCCATATTATTGGCATTGAATTGATTCTTTAGATTTTTTGGTGAATCCAATGCTTCTATTTTGCCATCTACCATTATGGAAACCCGATTGCAATATTCCGCCTCGTCCATATAATGAGTTGTGACGAAAATGGTTATTCCACGAGAAGTTGCATCATAGATTAATTCCCAAAACTGACGGCGTGTAATTGGGTCAACGCCTCCAGTTGGTTCGTCCAAAAATACAACTTGTGGATTATGAAAGATGGAAACCGAAAAAGCCAGTTTTTGCTTAAAACCCAATGGTAGCGAACCGACCAACTTGTTTCGCTCACTTTCAAAATTTAAAGCGTGCATCAGTTCATCCGTTTTCTCTTTAATCTCCAGATCTTTCATTCCGTAAATTCCACCGAAAAGCTCAATGTTTTCCCATACTTTTAAGTCATCGTAGAGCGAGAATTTTTGGCTCATGTAGCCAATGCTTCTTTTAACGAGTTCAGTTTGTGTTCTAATATCATAACCGGCCACTAAACCTTTACCATTCGAAGGGATGCTCAGTCCGCAAAGCATTCGCATGGCAGTGGTTTTTCCGGCACCATTTGCTCCGAGGAATCCGAATATTTCACCTTTTTCTACCTCAAAGGAGATAGTATCCACCGCCTTAAAATGTCCGAATTTTTTCGTTAGGTTTTCAACAACAATTACTTTGTTGGAATTAAGTTGGACGTTTTGTGAAGATATAGTCATATCATTTATTTTTGGCTTAGTTGCATAAAACAGTCTTCAATCGTAGGCTCTATTTCTCTGATTACAATATTATTATGACCATTGTTTGAAAGTGTGTTTTGAATCTTCTCAATATCAAAGGTCTTTAAGTCCCCCTCCGAGGGATTTAGTTGGCTTGAAATATGTATTTTATCTCCAAAAGCAAAACAGTTCTTTGTCAACTCATTGGCTCGTAAATCAGTCAGTAATTTGTACATGTTGTCGCTTTGCACTGCCCAGAGTTTATTCTCATATTGACTGACAATATTTTTCGGTGTATCAATTTTCAAAAATTGTCCATTTTGGATTAGCGCTATCCGATCGCACAAGCTAGCTTCGTCCATGTAGGGTGTTGAAACCAGGATGGTGATGCCTTGTGCTTTGAGATTTTTGAGCATTCCCCAAAATTCCTTTCGCGAAACAGGGTCAACTCCAGTAGTGGGTTCATCCAAAAAAAGCACACTTGGTTTATGAATTAAAGCACAACTCAACGCCAGTTTTTGCTTCATGCCACCCGATAGTTTCCCGGCTCTACGGTTTTTGAACGGCTCAATTTGCTGATAAATATCCTTTATCAACTCATAATTTTCTTCAACGGTAGTATTGAAAACAGTTGCGAAAAAGTCCAGGTTCTCCTCCACGGTCAAATCCTGATAAAGCGAAAATTTTCCAGGCATATAACCTACCCGTTTCCTGATTTCCTTATAATCGTTCACCACGTCAAATCCATCAACAATAGCCGTTCCTGTATTCGCTAAAATCAAAGTGGTTAGAATTCGAAAAAGTGTTGTTTTCCCAGCACCATCTGGTCCGATTATTCCGAATATTTCTCCTCGTTGAACAGAGAAAGATATCCCTGATTCCTGAAGGGGAACTGAGCTATTTCTGTCTGCAAAAGCAGATTTTCCTATTCCTGCGAATTTTCCAGAATTATTTGAATAGTAATTCTTATATATGTTTTTAACCTCAATAGAAATATCATTTATATTTTCTGAAGAACCCCCAACCTCCGTCAGTCGACTGATAGGTTCTAATGGGGAGCAGAAGCTAGTACCGTTTTGTATATTTGCCATATCAATACTTATCACATTTAAATTAGAATGAAGTAATATCAATTTCCCTCTAGGGGGTAGGGGTTCATTTTACTAAAGCTTTACTTCTCCGTACATTCCAATTTTCAGAAGCCCATTGTTTTTTACATTTATTTTTACGGCATAAACCAAATTGGCACGCTCGTCGCGAGTTTGAATAGTCTTTGGAGTAAATTCCGATTTGCTGGATATCCAGGCCAAGGTGCCAACGTATTCTTTTGTGTCATCTTTTCCGAAATCAGATGTCACCTTCACTTTCTGTCCAACTTTTATTTGTGTCAACAGATCGGCCGTAATATAAGCTCTTAGGATCATATTCTTTGTGTCGGCTATTTTTAACAGTGCTTTTCCGGGTGCAGCTACTTCGCCCATTTCGGCATATTTTATTAAAACGGTGCCGGCTATAGGGCTTACAATCTTGCACTTATTCAATAGATCCTCTACTTGTGCAACCTGAAGATTCATACCTTCACTTTCATCGGTAATGCCCTGATTTGTTGTTTGGAGTGTCGTTTTTTGAGCATCCAGTTGTTTAGTGTACACGGTAATTTGAGCGTCGATGTCGTCCAGTTGTTTTTGATTGGCAGCATTGGCTTTTACCAGATTTTCGTATCTTTTGCGCTCCCTTTTTGCAGTCACAATTTGTTGCTCGAGTGCGGCAATTTGTTTTTTAATGTCAGGACGGCGAGTCAACAATGCATTTTTACCGCTGATAAGCTGTTGCTTGCGGAGATAAAGTTGTGTGCTATCAATTGTTCCAAGCAGTTGATGGGCTGAAAGTACCTGACCTTCTTCAACGTTAAATGAAAGAATTTTGCCGGACGCCTCAGATGAAACAATGACTTCGGTAGCCTCGTAAGTTCCGAAAGCATCAGCAGTTTCTTTCGATTTTCCACATGAAGTTGTAAGGATCGCTAATCCCAATCCGAAAGCTAAAATTTTTGAATTGAATAAGTTGTGTTTGATGTTCGTTCTCATATAGTTTTTTTAAATCGATAAAGAATCAATTGTTGATGTTGTTTTTAAGTTGATATACGGTCATTATCAGTTGAATTTCATGTAGCAATTTGAGCTGCTTTGCCTGATCCTCCGCATTTATTTCGCGAATCAGGTCTGTAATGGATAGCGTGCCATTGTCAACCTTAGCTGTTGCTGATTTTTTGATATTGCCTCTTAAACGAATGATCTCATCATCGCCAGTAAGTGTTGATTGTAACTTTTCAATTTCGGTCTGTTGCTGTTTGGTTTTCAAATCGGAGTTGAAAAGAAACGTTTCCTTTTGCACATCTACAGCTTTTTTGCTGATTTCTATCTTATTGATATTGTTTTTCTGTGTGTAAAAGCCACTCAAATTCCACGACAAACGAATGCCACCGATGTAAAATTCGGAGAAGGCATTGGTTAGCATATTTAGTCCAGGCTTGCCATATCCACCTTGAATAAAGGCTCCAATTTTGGGTCGATTACCGGCACTTAGCAATTCTTTTTGGCTTTCCAGTAGTTTGTTCTGAGCATCAAATAATTCTAATTCAGGTCGATGATTGGTCGCTTTATTTAAAGCCACCAAATCTACTTCAGGTTTTGCTACTCCCGTTTTGGTGTCAATGGTCAAGCCGGTTAGGGCAGAAAGCATGATATAGTACGACTTTTGAGTGCTTTTCAACTCTGTTTCCCGTTGTTGTGCATTTATCTGCTCCACTCTCAATGCATCTAGATCCGACTGATTGGCCACGCCGTTTTGCTTGTAACTTTCCACCCGTTTGTAGTTGCTTAGCAGCTCATTTTGCAAAATATCATTTTGCCTTAGTTGTTCGTTCAAGAGTAAAATGCCAAAATACAGTTGATTAACCCGCTCATTTAATGTGAATAAATCAACGTCTAATTTCTGTTTCTCGACTTCTGTATTGGCATTGGTGATTTTTTTCTGAGCCGAAATTGCACCTCCATCCCATATCACTTGGTTGGCTTCCACCACTGCCTGATACTGGTCTTTGCTTAGTCCAGGAATCGTTACATTGGGAATGGAAATGAGTAGTTTTGTTACTTGCGACTGGTAAGTGCCTTTTGCCGAAAGTGTTATTTGTGGCAAATAGCCTTTGTTGGCATTGCTAATGTTATACTGAGCAGTTTCTTCAATCAGTCCGTATTGTTTTACGAGCGGATAATTCGTTTTGGCTTTCGCTTGGCATTCGTCCAATGATATTTTTTGTCCAAATGCCGCAATATGCAAACAAATTAGTAGCAAGAAGTTTAAAATCAATTGTTTCATTTTAAAATGATTTTAGGGTTTTATATAGTTTAAAATAACTTGCACATTTTCTTTCCTTCTATGTGCCAGTAATTCCTTGGTTTGTTTTTCATCATGTAGTAAAATGCCATTGGCTATTGGCAGCAGCATAAAGAGTCCTGCATTGAGCGTCACCATTGTTATAATAATATCTATGAGTTCTAATTTTCTGGAGCGCCCTTCGGCAATTTCATGCTGAAGTTCATTGCTTAGTCTTGTAAATAGTTCAAAAGGGACAGAGTGCAGGTTTTCCCTTAAACTTTTGAGATTCTCTGGCAAACGTGATAATTCCGTGGCAACCAACAATGGCAATTTTGGGTTTTGTGTTAGTAAATCGAAATGGGACTCTACTGCATGTCTTACTTTTTCAGTGAATGAGATATTTCCGTAATTCTGTGATGTGTAGAGATACTCGAAAAGCATTCTGAATTTTTGTTCAAAAATAGTGTTGAACAGATTTTCCTTCGTTCGGAAATAATAATGCACTAACGCTTGATTACAGCCAACAACTTTAGCTATTTGAGTGGTAGTTGTTTGCGCAAAACCTTTTTCCAGAAAGAGTCGCTCGGCTACTTCCAAAATAGTTTGTTCCAAAGGTTGTTCGTTCTTAATATTCATATTTAATATTTGTATTTAATAGCTCTATTAATTGACTACAAAGAAATACTAATTTATTGAATAATGATTCAATAAATCGGTAATAAATCAATTTTGTTTCAATTATTAACGTAACGAGGTTCGAACTGAGGTAAAAGCTCGCCCAATGTTTTCTATAATATCACCAGCAAGAAGCGATTCCACCGATTGTCTTTCTAGTGTTAAGTCGCCTGCCAGTCCATGTAGGTACACAGCAATTTTAGCCGACTCATCGGGCTGATAACCTTGCGCCAACAAGCCAGCCAACATGCCGGTAAGCACATCGCCAGATCCAGCAGTGGCCATCCCCGAATTTCCGGTACTATTGAAAAATACCTTTCCGTCAGCTGTGGCAATGAGCGTGTTAGCACCTTTTAGTATTGTTGTTATTCCAAGTTGCTGAGCAACTTCAGACGCTTTTTTCATTCGTTCGTAACCCGAATTACATTTGCCAAAAAGACGGTCAAACTCTTTTGGGTGAGGTGTGATGATGCTATTTTTGGGTATAAGTGCCAGTAAACCCGTATTATGCGAAATTATATTTAAGGCATCAGCATCAAGAATACAAGGTTTATCATAATTCATTAGAAAATGGCGTAGCATTTTTAGAGTCTCATCATTTGTGCCAATCCCAGGTCCAATTGCAATGCTGTTAAATGAATAAAGATTCCCAATTTCAGTTATAAAATCGTTACTATTGTCCGACTGAAAAATAGCTTCAGGAATAACTGATTGAACGATAACTCTGTTTTCTGCGGCACTATGAACTGTGACCAATCCAGCTCCACTTCGCAGCGCTGCTTTGGCCGATAAAACAGCTGCGCCAGCCATATCAATACTGCCGGCTACAATATAGGAGTGCCCAAATGTCCCTTTGTGAGAGAACTTTGTGCGATTTTTTATAAGAAGAGAAATTTCATTTCGATCTAAATAAAATAAATTGCTGTCGAGACCATCAATTGCTTTCTGATGTATACCGATATCCACAGTTCTCCAGTTTCCGACAAATTCTGCACTTTCTGGCAATAAAAAAGTCAATTTTGGAAATTGTATGCTGAGTGTAAGGTTTGCTTTTACAATTGCAGACAAGTCAATAATCGTATTTACTTCGCCATGCAGTCCCGATGGAATATCAATAGAAACTACCTGACAAGTTGTGCTGTTTAACCATTCTATAGCTTCAGCGTAAATTCCAGTCAGCGGTCGGCTCAATCCACTCCCAAAGAGGCCGTCAACAATGGTAGTATCTTCAGTAATAGTTGGAGCAGTGAATTTATTTTTTAATTTGGTCAATGATTCATGAAACCCCTCCAACAAGCGTTTTCTGTTTATTTCGCAGTTATCAGAAAGAGTGCCTGTGTGTAACAGATAAACAGTAACCGAATAACCGGATACCAATAACATTCGTGCCATTGCTAGCGCATCTCCACCATTATTGCCAGGGCCGGCCAAAATGCAAATTGGATGTAAATATGAAATTTCTCCAATAAACTCCCAATAAAGTGCGTCGGCAGCTCGCTCCATCAAATCGATAGATGCAATTGGTTCGTGCTCAATAGTGTATTGGTCAAGTTGTTGAATTTGATTAGTGCTAAAAAATTTCATTGTCAGAGTTGTTAGTCTTTGCAAATATATAAAATATGGATGAATACAGTGACAGATTTGCAATAATCTATTCTGTAATTATTTACTTTACAAAGTATCTTGCTTAAATCTTTTTAAATCTTTTAAGAACATTAAATATCCATTTAATGTATAGTTAATTAAAAATAAATTTCTAAGTGCAAAAGGCTGTCGTTCTGATGAACAGAGGACAGCCTTCTTTTTGAAATATACTTTCAATGTTGTGATTAAAAAGTGTTCCACCTGGTGTTTCTCCAAGCATTTTGTTGGTCTTCTTTTAAAAATGTCCAAGCAACTATGCGACTTGTTTTTGTCCCCTGACTCATTTCAATTGTTTTTATCTCTAGTGCGCTTACACTTTTAAGTGCTTCATAAACACCTTTTAGTAACGTTTTTTTCGAAATTTGAGTGCTGAACCAAAAACAGTTAGATCCAAATTGTTTACTTTGACGTATCATGGTGCGTACAAAACGCTCTTCGCCACCTTCGCACCAAAGCTCGTTGCTTTGACCGCCAAAGTTCATTAGCGGTGTGCTTATCTTTTTGTGGTTCAGGCTGCTCATTTTACTCAATGTGGCTTTTTGAGCTTCTTCCATAGAGGCATGAAACGGCGGATTACAGATAGCAACATCAATCGGTTCATTTCTGAGCATGATACCGTGGAAAATATCATTTGGATTTTCCTGTAATGAAAGTGTTATCTGATTGGTCAGTTTCGGATTATTGTTACATATTTTTCGTGCCGATTCGAGGGCATTTGCATCAATGTCAGAGCCCACAAACGACCAACCGTATTCTTTATTGCCAATAATTGGGAAAACGCAACTAGCACCAACACCAATATCCATACATTTAATCTTGGTGCCAACCGGAATTTTACCGTTGTTGGAACTGCCCAATAAATCGGCAATGTGATGAATGTAATCGGCCCGACCCGGAATGGGTGGACATAAATAACCACTGGGAATGTCCCAGTAACCGACAGAATAGTAGTGCTTCAATAGTGTTTTGTTCAGCCATTTCACTGCTTTCGGATTGGCAAAATCAATCGATTCATCGCCATATTTATTCAACTTCACATAGTTAGCCAGTTCAGGGCAGGTAACAATCAATTGCTTAAAATCATACCGTTCCCTATGTTTATTACGAGGATGTAAAACGGTTTTTTCAACAGGGTGTACTTTTTTAATATCGGCCATTTCAATTGTATTTGAGAAGTTTGTGTTTGTTTGCAAAGGTACGGATTATTGAGTGTAATAGTGCAGAAATATATAAATGATTATTCGTTCTGTTTTTGAATCTGAATTCTTCTGCTTATTTTTCTTTAGAAAAAAAATGGTGTTTCTTTTGTCTAACTATGAGCGGTTTTGAACTTTGAAGGATAAATCAAAAAAATCTAACTGTTATTAGTTGCATATGTCAATCATTATTATTTCCTTTGCATAAAATTCAATCACTAAGTATGGAAATAATAAATGTACCCTTAGGAATGGTGGTAGTCGGCATGTTGAAATCGATGTTTCGTGTATTGGAAACACGTGCTACTGAACAAACTGATATTAAGCTTACAATGGCTCAGTTTGGGCTGCTTTTTGCAATAAGCGAAGAGAAAGAAGAAGTTATTCTGAAAGATTTGTCAGAGAAAATGTGCAAAGATAAATCAGCCATATTGAGGATGATAGATTTACTAGAGAAAAAAGAGCTTGTTCGTAGAGCGGTTGACCAACATGATAGAAGAAAAAACCAGTTATTGGTTACCAAGAAAGGAGAACGGCTCATTGCTCAGTTTCGTGAAATAGAGACAACCCTTAATAATGAAATTCAAGAAGGCTTATTGGCTGACGATATGCAAATTTTTTATAAGGTGACGAACCATTTAAAAATGAAGTCGGATCAATTGTGAATTAATTCAGTAATAATTGATGTAGTCAATTATTTACAAACGAGCATAAATAAAGCATTGAGTAATCTCGTTAATTCCAACGAAAAAGAAGTTTGTTTCATCGAACTAAAAGGTTAGGGGTGGAGTTATCAATACGAAGTAAAAAAATCATATTTATTATAGTTAATTAGTATAAAATTGTAAAGGTAAATTTATGAAATCTAAGGAAATTTTAATTGGAAGTATGACACTTTTATTGTGTTTCACTTCGTGTAAGAACAAGCAAGCCCAATCAAGAACTGTCGATCAGGTTAAAGCCTTTCCTGTAGCCACAATGACAGTGGAGGATGTAGAATTGCAAGCCACCTATCCGGCTGTCCTTAAAGGTCAGCAAGATATTGACATAAAGCCTCGTGTTGAAGGATTTATTGATGCTATCTATGTGGATGAAGGGGCAGTAGTTAGAAAAGGACAACCGATGTTTAAAATTAATTCTCCTTCATCAGTTCAAATTATTGAAAATGCGAAGGCAAATTATAATACAGCTCAATTGGATGTGGAGCGCATTCGCCCATTGGCCGAGAAGGGAATTCTTAGTCAGGTAAAACTTTCGACCTACGAAAATGTATTAGCTGCGGCAAAAGCAACACTTAATCAAGCAAAAGCTACGCTGAGCTGGGCTACTGTTACAAGTCCTGTTAATGGGGTGGTGGGCGCCGTTAATTTTCGTCAGGGAAGTTTGGCAATAAACACTACGGTTTTGACCACTGTCTCAAATATCTCTAATGTTGTTGCCTATTTTTCGGTAAACGAAAAAGACTTATTAACACTATTGAAGGAATACAAAGGTGCTACTCAGGCCGACAAAATTAAAAATATGCCAGCAGTGAAATTGTTGCTTTCTGATGGTACCGAATATGAAGATGCCGGACGTATCGAAACCATCTCTGGAGTAGTTGACGCAACTTCGGGTTCAGTTAGTTTTCGTGCTTTGTTCCCCAATAAACAGGGCTTATTGCGCAGTGGTTCAAGCGCAAAAGTTATTATCCCCAGCGAACACAAAGGAGCGATTGTTATTTCTCAAAAAGCTACTTTTGCTCAACAAGACAAGGTATTTGTTTACAAATTTCAGGGCGATTCGGTGATTCAAAAGGGCGTTAAGGTGAAATCGACCCCAGACGGACAAAGCTATGTTGTTACCGACGGTCTGTCTGTAGGCGACAAAATTGTTACTGATGGCATTGCTACTTTGACTAATGGTCAGAAAATTAAAGAACTAAAGTAAATTACTCAAATCAAAAAAAAAGAAAATGCTAAAAACTTTTATAGAAAGGCCGGTTTTATCTACGGTCATTTCCATTCTCTTTGTGGTGCTGGGCATAATCGGTATTTGTACGTTGCCGATTGAACAATACCCAAACATTGCTCCACCCACAGTGAGGGTCTCAACCAATTACAGTGGTGCCAATGCAGAAGCTGTGCTAAAGAGTGTGGTTGTACCCCTCGAAGAGCAAATAAATGGGGTGGAAGGGATGACTTACATGACATCGTCTGCTGCAAATGGAGGTTCAGCCTCTATTAATGTGTTTTTCAAACAGGGAGTAAATCCCGATATGGCAGCGGTAAATGTTCAAAACCGAGTTTCGCAAGCTTCGGCTTTGCTCCCTTCGGAGGTTACTAGAAATGGTGTGACCGTTCAGAAACAACAAAGTAGTACGGTTTTGATGATTATGTTAAAATCAAAAAATCCTGATTATGATGAAAAGTTCATGCAGAACTATATAAACATCAACATCCTGCCACAAATTAAACGTGTAATGGGGGTGGGAGATGCTACGGTGTATGGTGCTAAAGACTATACTATGCGTGTGTGGTTGAAGCCGGATGTAATGAAATCATATAATATTACTCCATTCGAAGTCACCGCTGCATTACAAGATCAAAATATTGAGGCAGCTCCTGGTGAATTGGGAGCAAATAGTAATCAGTCATTTCAATATGCATTGAAATATACTGGGCGATTAAAAAATTCCGAAGAGTTTGGAAATATTATCGTTCGTTCGAAGAACTCTCAGATACTACGCTTAAGAGATGTGGCCACAGTAGAATTAGGTGCTCAAAGTTATTCCATTTTTACACGTAATAATAATTCCGAAGTAGTAGTTATGGCCATTAATCAAACGGCCGGATCGAATGCGCAGGATATTATCAAGGACGTGAAGAGTGTGATGGTGGTAGCTGCTAAGAAATTCCCTACAGGTATTAGTTACGAATATCAAATGGATGCAAGTGAGTTTCTCAATGCCTCTATCGAAAAAGTTCTTCACACATTATTGGAAGCCTTTATTTTGGTTTTCCTTGTGGTATTTATGTTCTTGCAAAATTTCAGAGCTACCTTGATTCCGGCTATTGCGGTACCGGTTGCAATTATCGGAACATTCTTTTTCTTACTCCTATTTGGTTTTTCTATCAACCTGCTAACGCTGTTTGCTTTGGTATTGGCTATTGGTATTGTGGTGGACGATGCCATTGTGGTGGTGGAAGCCGTGCATGCCAAGATGGATGCAGGTATCACAGATGCTAAAGAAGCTGCTGTAGCTGCTATGGGCGAAATAGCTCCAGCCATTATTTCAATTACTTTGGTTATGGCTGCTGTGTTTATTCCGGTTAGTTTTATTGGCGGAACAAGTGGCGTGTTTTTCAAGCAATTTGGTCTTACATTAGCTATTTCCATTCTTATTTCGGCAGTGAACGCGCTTACACTTAGTCCGGCTTTATGTGCAATCTTCTTAAAAACTGAACATAATCCCGATATTCACGATAAAAATCTGCTTCATAGATTCTATTATTACTTCAATGTTGGATTTACGGTCTTAACGGCTAAATACAAGAAAACACTTGAATTCTTAGGAAAAAATAATCACCGTTGGATTACTGTTAGCATTATTGTGGCGTTTACTGCCATTCTGGTGGTAACCATGAGAATGGTACCTTCTGGATTTGTACCGAACGAAGATAGTGGTAATGTGATGGGTATGATTAGTCTTTCGCCGGGTTCTTCGCTCGAGCGTACTACTCGGATAACTAATCAAGTGACTAAGATTGCCGAATCTATTCCTCATATGCACAATACCATAAGCCTTACCGGACTTAGTTTTATGAGTGGTATGGGTAGTTCGTACGGGTCTGTGATTATGAAAATGGATCCGTGGGATGCGCGTGACATTTCAACATCTGACGTGACGGCTATACTGAAACAACGGACAGACTCTATTAAAGATGCAAAATTTATGTTTTTTGGAACACCAACTTTGCAGGGATTTGGAATGAGCAGTGGTGTGGAATTGAAAATGCAGGACAAAACAGGTGGCGATGTGGATAAATTCTACGGGGTGACGAGTGAGTTCTTGGATAAACTTCGTAAACGTCAGGAAGTAATGATGGTTATGAATACCTTCGATCCACGTTTCCCTCAGAAACAAATTGAAGCTAATATGGCTAAGATTAAAGATGCCGGTCTTACGCTGGGTGATGTGATGTCCACTTTACAGGCCTATGTAGGTAGTATGTATGTATCCAATTTTAACTCGTATGGTAAGCAGTACCGCGTGGTGGTACAGGCTGCACCAGAGTATCGGTCGAAAATCGAAGACTTGAACGGATTGACCGTAAAAACATCAAACGGCGTGATGACACCTATTAGCGAGTTTATTACAGTAAAAGATGTGACCGGACCTCAAGCGCTAACCCGTTTCAATTTATATTCATCGATGGATGTAACAGTTATTCCTAACTTTATGAAGGGATACACAACAGGTGATGTGTTGAAGGCGTTGAAAGAAATTGATTTGCCGGATGGATATGGTTATGACTTTGGAGGAATGACCCGCGAGGAGGCAAACAGCAGCAATCAAACGATTTTGATTTTTGCGTTATGTATTATCTTCGTGTATTTGCTATTGGCAGCTTTGTACGAAAGCTACATTCTTCCATTTGCCGTTTTACTTTCGCTACCTATCGGCTTGGCTGGTGTGTTTGTATTTGTACTTGTAGGGTTGATGAACGGTAGTGGTATTGTAAATAATATATATGTACAGATCTCGCTCATTATGCTTATCGGTCTGTTGGCTAAAAATGCCATTCTTATTGTGGAATATGCATTGCAACGTCGCCATCAAGGAATGAGTATTGTGAAATCGGCAGTTGAAGGAGCAACGGCTCGTTTACGTCCGATTTTAATGACTTCGCTGGCCTTTATTTTTGGTTTACTTCCTCTGGCGCTTGCTAGTGGTGCGGGTGCTGTTGGTAATAAATCAATAGGTATTAGTGCTGTTGGAGGCATGCTATTCGGTACCGTATTCGGGATATTAGTGATTCCGTCGCTCTTTATCATTTTTCAGAATTTGCATGAGCATTTCAGTAAAACGAAAATTGTAACCATAGACGAACAATACGAAAAATAACTCAATGTTTATTTTGTATCGGAAATAGGAAACAGTTCAATTGTTTCGATTTTCGGCACAATAAAACATATTGAAAAATAATACTCATATGTATATAAAACATAAAAACAGAAGCATACTGATTTTGTTGGCGATAATTATTGTTGCAGGGTTCGCGTCGTGTCGTAACTATAAGGAGCTTACCAAAGTGCCTCAGCCCGACACGAAAAATATGGTGCGGGATGCCGCTGAAAACAGTGCAGATACTACGTCGTTGGTCAACATTCCATGGAGAACATATTTTCCTGATACAAAGCTTCAGACCCTTATAGCCGAAGGACTTGATTGTGGTTACAGCATGCAAGTGGCAATGACCCGTATTCAGCAAGCTGAGGCAAGTTTGTATATCTCTAAATCGGCTTTTTTGCCTACTGTAGATGCTGCGGCCAGAATTGATTATACACGCATGAGCTCGGGTAGTAGAGGTACGGATATGTTCGGTTATACTTCTAATATCAATTCATTAGGGCTTACTGCCAGTTGGGAGGCTGATTTGTGGGGAAAGCTGAGTAGTCAAATTAAATCGAAGTACGCAAGCTATCTGAATACGCTAGAATATAAAAGACTTATTCAGACAACCTTGATTTCATCTATTGCCAAAAGCTATTATAGTTTAATGGCGTTGGACGAACAATTGCAGACTACCAAAGAAACGATTCTACTGTTGCAAAAAAGCACCGAAACAATGCAGGCATTTAAAGATGCCGGACAGCAAACAGCAGCTGCTGTTGAACAAAGCAAAGCATTGCTTTACAGCACTCAGTTGTCGGTTTTTGACTTGGAAAGCAGAATGCGCCAACAAGAAAATGCGATTAGTGTACTTATTGGCCGTGCCCCAGGTGCTATTGTACGGGGCTTAATCAACGATCAAATCATACCGGCTACAATGAACGGTAATGTGTCGGTGCGTGCTCTGACCAATCGTCCGGACGTAAAACAGGCTGAACTTTCGTTACAATCGGCTTATGCGCTTACCGATGCCGCTAAATCGGCTTTTTATCCTTCGTTTAGTATCAACACGCTTTCGCTTGGATTTGCAGCTGGTGGAGTTTCCAATTTCTTTTCGCCGGCTCATTTAGCTGCCGAAATAATTGCAGGCATCACTCAACCTATCTTTTCGAGAGGACAGCTGAAAGGGAATCTGAAAATTACCAAAGCCCAACAAGATGAGGCATTGCTCACATTTTCGAATACTCTGTTGGTAGCCGGACAAGAAGTGTCGGATATTTTGTATAGTTACAAATCCTTGGTAAACAAAAATGAGTGGCGTGACAAACAAGTAGAGTCGCTAACCAAAGCGGTGGACTATACGCAGGAATTGCTCAAAGCTGGTGAGGCCAATTACACCGAAGTTCTCTCAGCACAAAAAGATTTGCTTGCTGCGCAATTAAGCAAAGTAAACGACAAGCTAGATCAGCTGACCCAGAGTGTAAGTCTTTACAAAGCACTTGGAGGCGGCATTCAATAAAGAAAAGTTTCCTTTTATTAGTTTATATGTGAATCAGCCCAACTTAATGTAGAATTAAGTTGGGCTGTTTTTTTTTGAGTTTTGTTTGTCCGTGCATTTCACACACGGTTATTTACATTCACTCCCTTGGGGTGAAGCGCTGTTCTGAAAGTACTAACTGTGAATAACCATCGGAAAACCCCTTAATGTCTGTGAAAAGTTAAGTGATAAAACGATTATAACGCAAAAAGAAAGCATCCCCACTTGGGGAATCTCCCAAAAAAGTGCTGGCAGGCTTTCCCCTACAGAGGCATGATCCAAAATTGTTCCGGCAGGTTTTCCCCAACAGGGGAAAGCTTTACAGAAGAGCCGACGAACTTTCCCAACGTTGGGATCAGATCAGCCCAACTAAATTTGTCATTAAGTTGGGCTGATTTTACCTTGCCTGAATTTATTCCGTTCTATCGTAAGTGGGGAGGGTTTGTTTAGAAATTTGCGTCTTTTTATGTCATACAAGTCCAGTCTTCTATCCTTAAGTTTTTTTATTGTCTCCAAATTACGCATTTCTCTTATCAAATTACCAATACTTCCAGCAATTATCACGAAACATTCGTCTTCAATAGCTCTAGCTTGGGCGCAATATCAAACGCGGGAATAACCCTTCCATGCTTACTTTTAAATGAATCAACAAGGTTTATATGAGAATATCAATCCCTTGTTGTTTGTGAATTTTTTATATCAAACAAAAACACTTTATGGATGGAATTGCGTAACTCTCATAAATTGCGTACCTTTGCAGATGAAAAGAAAATGTATTTTTTCGTTTGTTTATTTCCGACTCCTGTCTTCTGATAAGAATTTGTCATACCTTCGTTTCTCTACTTCTCTTTTATTACAATCAATTATTATATATTTATGAACATTTACGTAGGTAACTTAAGTTACAATGTTAGAGAAAACGACCTTCAAGAAGCAATTGCAGAATATGGTCAGGTAGATTCGTGCAAACTTATCATCGATCGCGAAACTCGCAGATCTAAAGGTTTTGCATTCGTAGAAATGTCAGACGATGAGGCTGCTAAGAAAGTAATTTCTGAATTAAATGGAGCTGAATTTGATGGTCGCCCAATGGTTGTCAAAGAAGCACTTCCAAAAAACTAAAATCAGTTTTTTCTGAAAACGCAATAAGAGCTTCTGCTGTCGAAAGATAGCAGAAGTTTTTTTATATAGTAACATGTAAAATAAAACAAAACCGCCCAATCTGAAATTCTTCAGATTGGGCGGTTTTTATTCTTAATTCCCCATTTGGGGGTTTTGGGCTCAGTTTTATTTTACTTCTTCAAAATCCACATCAGTTACATCGCCTTGTTGGTTTCCACCTTGGGCTTGTTGTCCGCCAGCGTTTGGCTGAGCTTGACCTTCTTGTGCATTTTGTGCATTGTACATTTCCTGACTAGCAGCTTGGAAAGCATTGTTTACTTCGTTAGATGCAGCATCAATTGCATCAATATCTTGAGCCTTGTGAGCTTCTTTCAATTTTGCAAGCGCATCTTCAATCGGACCTTTTTTGTCAGCTGGAATTTTATCTCCAATTTCGGAAAGTTGTTTCTCAGTTTGGAAAATCAAGCTGTCGGCATGGTTCAATTTGTCAATCTTTTCTTTTTCTTTAGCATCGCTATCGGCGTTTGCAGCAGCTTCGTCTTTCATACGTTTGATTTCAGCATCGCTCAAACCAGACGACGCTTCAATACGAATACGTTGTTCTTTTCCAGTTGCTTTATCTTTTGCAGAAACGTGTAAAATACCATTCGCATCGATATCAAATGTTACTTCAATTTGAGGCTCACCACGACGTGAAGGCATAATACCATCCAAGTGGAAACGACCAATTGATTTATTTTGATTAGCCATCGGACGCTCACCTTGTAGAATGTGAATTTCTACAGAAGGTTGGTTGTCGGCAGCGGTTGTAAATGTTTCCGATTTCTTTGTTGGAATAGTGGTGTTCGATTCAATCAAGCGTGTCATTACACTACCCATTGTTTCAATACCTAACGAAAGTGGAGTAACATCAAGTAATAATACATCTGTTACTTCGCCAGTTAATACACCGCCTTGAATTGCAGCACCTACCGCAACTACTTCGTCAGGGTTAACGCCTTTAGAAGGAGATTTTCCGAAGAATTTCTCAACCGCAGTTTGGATTGCAGGAATACGGGTAGAACCACCTACTAATATAATTTCGTCTATATCAGCGATTGTCAAACCTGCATTTTTCAATGCTGTTTTACATGGATCGATTGTTTTTTGTACTAAATCGTCAATCAATTGTTCAAATTTTGCACGCGTTAATGTGCGCACTAAGTGACGAGGCACACCATCAACAGGCATAATATATGGCAAATTGATTTCTGAAGAAGTTGTATTCGATAATTCGATTTTTGCTTTTTCAGCAGCTTCTTTTAAACGTTGCAAAGCCATTGGGTCTTTGCTCAAATCGAGATTGCTATTTTCGTTTTTAAATTCTTGAACCAACCAGTCAATAATACGGTGGTCAAAGTCATCTCCACCAAGGTGAGTATCACCATCGGTCGATTTTACCTCAAATACACCATCGCCAAGTTCAAGAACCGAAACATCATGAGTACCACCACCACAGTCGAACACCACAATTTTCATATCTTTGTTGGTCTTGTCAAGTCCATAAGCCAATGCCGCAGCAGTTGGTTCGTTTACAATACGACGAACATTTAAACCTGCAATTTCGCCAGCTTCTTTTGTAGCCTGACGTTGAGCATCGTTAAAGTATGCTGGCACAGTAATAACCGCGTCTGTTACTTCAGTTCCAAGATATTCTTCAGCTGTTTTTTTCATTTTTTGAAGAATAATAGCCGAAATTTCTTGTGGAGAATACAACCGTCCGTCAATATCAACACGTGCTGTGTTGTTATCACCTTTTACTACTTTAAAAGGTACACGTCCAATTTCTTTACTCAAGCGGTCATAAGTTTCACCCATAAAACGTTTGATTGATGATACTGTTTTTGTTGGGTTAGTGATAGCTTGTCGTTTTGCAGGATCACCTACTTTACGTTCGCCGCCTTCAATAAATCCTACAATAGAAGGAGTTGTACGTTTTCCTTCGCTGTTTGAGATAACGATAGGCTCGTTACCCTCCATTACAGAAACACACGAGTTAGTGGTTCCTAAGTCAATTCCAATAATTTTTCCCATAATCTTTTTTATTATTTTATTTTTTCAGTTATTTCTGATATGTTTTTTAGTACGCTTCACATTTTACAAACGATGTGCCAACTCCAAATTGAAAGACACAAGTCTAAAATTGTCAGAAAAAGTCAGAATTGGAGAGACGTTCAGTCAGAAAATGCTGACAAAAGGGCAGAGAAATTTGAAAGTGGCGATTAGTAAGAGGTAAGCAGTAAGTAATTTGTCAATTTAAGCTTCTATTCAGAGTTAAACAATCTATTCGTTTGATGCTTACCCCTTACCACTAAAAAAAACCTTATCTTTGTTGCAATTATGAACTATGCATTATCAATTATAAATTAAAATGGCATTGGTATATTTTGGACTTGGTACAAATTTGGGCGAGAAGGAACAGAATCTAAATGATGCGATTATTTCTTTGAACCAGAAGATCGGATTTGTAATCCGTGCATCAGCATTTTATAGCTCAAAACCTTGGGGGTTTGAGTCAGAAAACGATTTTCTGAATGCTGTGGTATTAGTTGATACTAACCTCACAGCTTTTGATGTTCTGAGCAAAACGCAGGAGATTGAAAGGAGTCTTGGGCGTACAGGCAAGTCAACGAATTGCTATTCGGACCGTGTGATTGATATTGATGTCTTGTTGTATGACAATTTGATTGTTGATCAGCCCACATTAAAAATCCCGCATCCACTTATCGCAGAACGGGATTTTGTACTTATTCCTTTGTCCGAAATTGCACCTGATTTGGTGCATCCGGTTTTGGGTAGAAAAATTGTAGAGCTATTGAATCATTAAATCATTCAATTGTCAATCGAATTTTTATACTCTTCCAGCACTTTAATGGCTTCTTCGAAATCTTTTTCGAAAACAACAATTCTCAATCCATCGTTAATTTCCCCAAACATGGGCAACAATTCCACAGAATCTTCATTGTTGATAGAACTGTCAATATTGTTTTCTTTCAATAATTCCTGATCGAACAAGGCTTCCACCATTGTTTCGTAATTTTTTAATGTTATAAGCTTGTCTTCCATAGTGTTTAAAATAATAATTATTAATTGAGAATTATTATTTACAAAGATAGTTTTATTGTTGAGAAATCAGCACCAATTTCAATCTTTTCTTTCAATAATAAAACAGTTGAAAATGAACTTTGTTTTAATACAAATGAACTTATTTTCTAGCTAGCACCACTCAGAAACCTATGCTTTGTACGGATTGAAAACCAATGAATTCGTGCCGATAAGTGGATATTTTTGCCTACTTTTGCAAGTGTTTATTAATTTTTATGCCAAAATGGATATCGACAAACTTCCCAATCATATAGTTTATAGCAAAAACGTCATTGAATTTGTTACCGTGGCAGCAGAAACATGTTTGTTTTTGGAGCATGCTACCGAGTTTTCACGTGAAGATTTTGTCTTTAAATCCATAAAATTATTTCCGCTACTCTACTTAAAAGCCTCTCTGGTAGATATTCCTGCGAGTGTTTTCGACGAGGGATCCGAACGTTTTGTGACCGAAGAAGATTATCTCTATGTGCGTGAGCAAGTGGAGCAATTATTAGGTGCAGACGATTCATACCTGGAAGTTTTTCATCCTGATATGGCATTGAGTGATACGCCCATTGCTGCTGTTGTGTCGGAAAATATAGCTGATATTTATCAGGAATTGAAGGATTTTGCAGCTAATTTTCAGTTGGGCGAAGTAGATATAATGAACGATGCTTTAGTCGTTTGTCTCGATGCGTTTGGACAGCATTGGGGGCAAAAACTATTGAATGCTACGAGGGCTTTACACGCATTACGTTTTAGCGATGGATTTGGAATTCAGGAAGTGGAAGACAAGGAAGCTTCTGAGAAAAAGATAGATAGAAACTCGTTTCTGAATTTTCTTCACGACGATGAAGAGGATGAATTTGGTAACATATTGTAAGGCGATTTATATGTTTAAAACAAAAATAACAAAGGAAGAGGTAAATACTTTACCAGTAGTGATTTTCGAAGGTAAAATTACCTTGGTTGATGATGTATCCAAAGTTGATTCGGCTGTAGAAGAGCTTCGAAAAAATAATGTGGTGGGTCTTGATACCGAAACGAAACCTTCGTTTACACGTGGTACGCATCACAAAGTATCGTTAGTGCAGATTTCTACTTTGGATCATTGCTTCTTGTTTCGTCTGAACTTAATAGATTTTCCCACCGCTTTGGCTGAATTTCTGGCTGATGAAAAAATTAAAAAAATTGGTCTTTCATTGCGCGACGATTTGATAGGTTTGAATAAACGACATACTTTTAGACCGGCTGGTTTTATTGACATACAGGCTATTGCCCAAAATTACGGCATTATGGAACTAAGCTTGCAAAAAGTGTATGCCATTATTTTTGGAAAAAAAATCTCAAAATCTCAACGACTCACCAATTGGGAAAATCCTGAATTGAGCGATCAACAACAGCGTTATGCTGCCACGGATGCGTGGGCTAGCTTGCAAATATATTTGCAACTGATTACGGAAACGAAACTTAGTAAAAAACAACTCGATAAGATATTATTCGAACAGGCTGAGGAACAACGCGAATTGCGTGACCAGCAAATGTCTAGAAATCAATCTGTAATTGAATAGATCAACGCTCGCAACGTTCATAATGTTGTAACTGTTGAATAACAAACAAAACCATTTTGTAACATGATTATCATACAACTCAAACCAAAGAAAGAAGAAAGTTTAAAGAGGTTTCACCCCTGGGTTTTTTCGGGAGCCATTCAGAAAATTGAAGGAAAACCGGCCGAAGGTGATTTGGTAGAAGTGCTGGATAATCAACGTAACTTTTTGGCCATAGGTCATTATCAAATAGGTAGCATTGCCGTGCGTGTTGTTTCTTTTGATAAATTGACGGTTGATGATCATTTCTGGGCTCGAAAAATACAATTAGCTTATGCCATGCGTGTATCGTTGGGATTGGTTGATTCAGAGAAAAACAATACTTATCGGCTCGTTCATGGTGAAGGCGATTCATTGCCGGGGCTTATTGTGGACGTGTACGATGAAACTGCTGTTATGCAGGCGCACTCGGTTGGTATGCACGAAACCCGTGAAATACTGGCTAAAGCAATTGTCGAAAATGTTCCGCAAGTAAAACATGTGTATTACAAATCGGAAACCACCTTGCCTTTCAATGCTCCAATTACGCCCGAAGATGGCTACCTTATTGGTGAAGAAACAGCTTCGCTCTCGGCTATCGAGAACGGATTGGAATTTCATGTTGACTGGTTGCGTGGGCAAAAAACCGGTTTTTTTGTCGATCAACGCGAGAACCGTTCGTTGCTGGAACGCTATTCAAAAAGCAAATCGGTATTAAATATGTTCTGCTACACCGGAGGTTTCTCTGTGTACGCCTTGCGTGGTGGTGCCGAACTAGTTCACTCGGTTGATAGTTCTGCAAAAGCAATTGCGTTGACTGATAAGAATGTGGAATTGAATTACCCTGCCGACCCACGTCATAAATCGTTTGATGAAGATGCATTTAAATATTTGAATAATCTTCACACTTTTGAGCAAAAATATGATTTGATTATTCTCGATCCTCCAGCTTTTGCCAAACACCGTGAAGCGCTGCGCAATGCGCTCAAAGGGTATAAACGCTTGAATGCAAAAGCATTTGAACAGATAAAACCGGGGGGTATCGTTTTTACATTTTCCTGTTCGCAAGTTGTATCTAAAGAGCAGTTTCGTTTGGCTGTTTTCAGTGCTGCTGCCGAGAGTAAACGTAATGTGCGTATTTTACATCAGCTAAGTCAACCGGCTGATCACCCTATCAATATTTATCACCCTGAAGGTGAATATTTAAAAGGTTTGGTACTTTGGGTGGAGTGATAATCACTTAGAAATATCGTTTTTTGCAAAAAAAGTCTTTAAATTGCAAATATTTTCTCGAAAAGTTTTTTCTTTTAAATACAATTACTATATTTGCAGTGTCAATAACCTCAATAATAATTAAAATTTATAACGCCTATTGCCAACAATTACTTTTAAATCTTAAAATCAGAAGTAATGAAGACTCTAAATCAGTTAGCCGATGATGAATTGGTAAAATTGTATGAAGGTGGTAATAACCAAGCGTTTGAAATTTTATTGTTGCGATACAAATCCAAAGCATATACCTATATATACTTGATAGTACGCAATCGCGAACTCGCCGAAGATATTTTTCAAGACACCTTTATTAAAGCTATTGCAACCATACAACAAGGTCGCTACGTTGAATCAGGCAAATTTTTGCCATGGATTAATCGCATTGCGCATAATCTCATCATCGATCATTTTCGACGCCAGAAAAACGAAAATACTTTTTCCGCTGATGCAGTAGATTATGATATTGTGAACAACTCCAAACTTGCCGAAAAAAGTTTTGAAGACACCATTTCGAATGAACAAGTACTGAATGACGTGGTGCATTTAATTGACTTCTTGCCGCCATCCCAGCAAAAGGTGATTCGTATGCGCTATTTTGAAGATTTAAGCTTCAAAGAAATAGCCGAAAAAACGGATGTGAGCATAAATACTGCTCTCGGACGCATGCGTTATGCTTTGCTGAACATGCGACGTATTGCTGCTGAAAAAGATGTTTATCTCGAAATAAAATAAGAGGATAGTTGGTCGTTATTGGCTGTGACTTAATTGGCTCTTATATAGGTGTTTGAGATAGTGTTTTTGTTCCATTTGTTATTTAGTTATTCAACGTAGAATTTATTTTAATTGAGAATATACTTTTTTGCTTGCTCGTGCGTTTTAGTTATATTATAAACAAAAAAACTGAAATGTTGCCTATGCAAAGAATTATTACTCCATTAAACAAAACTGATTTAATACATCAAACGAAGAACGCTGAAAATCAACAACCAATGCAACCGAAACAAGCAACTTTAAACAAGATTCTTCAATTTGCTGCTACTTATAGAGCTGAAAAAATAGCCGAAAATCAGTTCGTTGAATTGTTTTTAAACTAATAAATTAGACTTCCAACTACATGGAAGTTTTTTTATTACTTTTGCAATGAAGAATTGAAAGTGCAATAAAGCTTGATTTCTTCTTTCTAATTTGAACTCTAATTATGACTAAAATTATATCACCTTCCTTACTATCAGCCGATTTCGGAAATCTAGAAGCAGCTTGTAAAATGATTAATGCAAGTGAAGCTGAGTGGTTGCATATTGATGTGATGGATGGTGTTTTTGTTCCAAATATATCTTTCGGATTTCCTGTTTTGGAGGCGGTTAACAAGTATTGTGACAAGCCATTGGATGTACATTTAATGATTGTGAATCCCGAAAAATATATAACCCGATTTGCAAAAGCAGGTGCTGATATTCTGACTTTTCATTATGAAACGGTTGAAAATCCATTTGAAATAATAGAAATGATAAAGGCCGAAGGCATAAAAGTAGGTATTACCATTAATCCGGATGTTCCGGTAAGTGTGCTTGAACCTTATGTGGATAAGGTTGATTTAGTGCTGCTTATGACTGTTTTTGCAGGTTATGGTGGGCAGAAGTTTATTGAAGAAAGTTATGATCGGATTGCAGACTTGCGTCAGATGATTGAGCGTAAAAGTGCGCATTGTGTGATTGAAGTTGATGGTGGTGTGAATGTTCAGAATGCTCAGAAACTTTTTGAAAGTGGTGTAAATGTGTTGGTTGCAGGGAGTGCAGTTTTTAATACTGATCATCCGATTGAAACTATTCATGACATGCTTAAAAGTTAGTCTATGGATTTTTTGCAACGAACTCCTTTTTTTCGGTTGCTGCTGCCACTACTATTGGGTATAATATTTTATCAATATGTGGAATTGCAGCGTTGGGGTTTATATGCAATGTTATTTCTATCTCTAGTTTTTTTATTATTACCGTTTGTGATTCGTGTTCCCAAACGGCAATTTCAATTCCGTTGGCTTTTTGGCTGCGGAATTTTTTTATTTTTATTTGCCTTTATCTATTTTTTGAGTGCTGAACGGGGAAAGGAAAGTGCGTTTCAACGATTGAATGTGAAAGGTATTTATCGTGTAGAACTAACTGCTGCACCTATCGAAAAGACTAATTCATATCTTTGTAAGGTTGATGTGATTCAATATTTCGGTGATTCAAACTGGTTGACGACACACGGGAAAGCAATTTTATATTTGCAAAAAGATAGTGCTACTTCGATGCTTTTGTTTGGTGATAGGCTAATGCTCGAAGCCAAATTTGCACCTCCCGAAAGAGCCTTAAATCCGAGTGGTTTTGATTATGCAGCTTATCTTAAACGGCAGGGAGTAGGAGCGGTTTGTTATATCCCCTCTGGAAATTGGCATTTAAATGGACGAAATGAAACCTTCTCCATTCAGCGTCGAGCAGATATTTGTCGAAATTATTTATTAAATATCTATCGTAAATTTGGGATTGAAGGTGATGAATTTGCAGTTTTGGCGGCTTTAACGCTTGGATATACCGATGCTTTACAACCCGATCTGCGTTCAAGTTATAGTGCAACGGGTGCTATGCATATTTTGTCGGTGAGTGGTATGCATGTGGGTGTAGTATATGTGGTTATGGCTTTTTTATTGTCATTCCTAGATAAAAATCAACGTCTGAAAGTTATCAAAGCGATACTCATAACGATGTTTTTGTGGGGCTACGCATTTCTGAGCGGTTTGTCTCCGGCAGTTGTGAGAGCTGCTCTTATGTTCTCATTTGTAGCTGCTGCCACCTGTTTCGAACGAAAATCTCAGATATACAACACCATTTTTATGTCGGCATTTTTTATGCTGATATATAATCCTGAATTTTTGTTTGATGTAGGTTTTCAACTAAGTTATTCGGCAGTATTAAGTATTATTTTCTTTCAACCTATCATTGGAAAACTATACATTGCCAATAATAAATTTTCAAAAGCTGTTTGGGATTTGTTTTCAGTGTCAATGGCTGCTCAACTTGGCACTATGCCTTTTACACTTTATTATTTTCAGCAATTTCCTAACTACTTTATATTGACAAATTTTATTGCGATTCCACTTTCAACCATTGTTATTTATCTAGCAATGGCATTGTTGATGACCTCTTTTGTTCCGTATTTGTCCGTGGCAATTGCATTTTTGCTCAAATGGTCTCTATGGTTATTAAACTTTCTGATCGTGTGCGTTCAAAATCTACCTTTCTCATTGTCTCATATCTCGTTGGATATGAGCCAGACCGTTGTTATTTTTCTTGCTATTTTTTGTTTTTCAGCTTATTTCTATTATAAAAAGTTTTCTACTTTATTAGTGGGATTGTCAGCCGTTTTGTTGGCGTGTGTGTTTAATCTCCAAACCAATTACCGCACGCTTACATCTAGAAGGATGATTGTGTTTGCCGGACAGAAAAATACGCACGTAAATTTCATTGATCGCAACCGGAACTATGTTTATTCCACTGATTCTGTTGAGATAGAGCGCATCGCAAAATCTTTCTGGCAAAATCAAAAACTTGAGAAAGTGCAATATATTCATCAAAATGAATGGTTCTCAGATGGTGTTAGTAGCTTTGAGGGTTCACGAATTCTTGTGTTAAGTGATGATTTTTTAAAGAAACAAACTAATGCCGAACCACTCCAACTTGATTATTTGATCATTGGAAAAGGAATGAAGCCTAAAATTGACCAAGTGTTGGAGTGTTTACAGCCGCGTAAAATTATTGTCGACAAAACAATTTCCGCCTGGTATAGGCAAAGCATTAAACAGGCTTGTGAATCTAGAAAGATATCGTTTTACTCAGTGGCTGAGCAAGGTGCTTATATATTGAATTTTACAGATTAACTTTCTAGGCATTCAAAACCTCTATAAATCGTAATTTTTTTGCTACTTTTGTATTCAAATTAAAACCAGATGTATGATTTCTAAAATTATTGCCGAGGATCTTATCACTAAAGTAAAAAAGGCCATAGATGGTGCAGATAAGATTGTAATTGTGGCGCATGTTGGTCCTGATGGCGATGCAATGGGATCGACTCTGGCTTTGTGGCATTATTTGATGACTATTGAGAAGGATCCTGTGGTGATTGTACCAACGCCTTTTCCTACTTTTTTTAATTGGATGCCTGGTGCAGAGCAAGTATTGATATATGAAAATAGTAAAGATAAGGCCGATGAATTATTTGCTGAAGCAGAGTTGATTTTTATACTTGATTTAAATACGCCAAGCCGCATGGCAAAAATGGCTGATGCTGTTTTGGCTTCGCTGGCTGATAAAGTCTTGGTTGATCACCATTTACATCCGGCCGATTTTGCTAAGGTCTGCGTCTCATATCCTCAAATATCTTCTACCAGCGAATTGATTTTTAGATTGATTTGTAGAATGGGGGATTTCTCAAAAATAAATTTGGCTTGCGCCGAATGTATTTATACTGGTATGATGACTGATACGGGCGGTTTTACCTATAATTCCAACGGTCAGGAAATTTACATCATCATTGCTGAGCTAATAAAGTTAGGCGTAGATAAGGATGATATTTATCGCAAGGTTTTTAATACTTACTCTGCTGATAGACTGCGATTAATGGGTTTTTGCCTGTACGAAAAAATGAAAATTTATCCAGATTCTCGCGCTGCTTTAATTACTTTGTCAAGCGCAGAACTAAAGCAATATAATTTTGTGAGTGGAGATGCTGAAGGTTTCGTAAATATACCTCTATCTATTCATGGAGTCGATTTTTCAGTTTTTATGCGTGAAGATACCGACAAGATCAAAATATCATTGCGCTCGCAAGGAACATTTCCGGCAAACAAAGTAGCTACTGATTTGTTTAACGGTGGTGGTCACCTCAATGCAGCTGGTGGCGAGAGTTACTTATCACTAGCTGAAACGATCCATAAATTTGAAGATGCTTTACCAATTTATAAGGATTTTTTGGAATAACTATTTAGTTAAATTGCAAATTTATGATTCATAGAATTAATCAGCTATTACTTGACGAATTGAAATCGTTACAGCCCTTACAGCCAGCTGATCAAAAAAGACTAGATGACAAATTTAGATTAGAGTTCAATTATAACTCAAACCAACTCGAAGGAAATACACTTACTTATGGTGAAACAAAACTACTTTTGTTTTTTGGTCAAACTGAAGGCAGTCACTATCTTAGAGAATTTGAAGAAATGAGGGCGCATGATGTTGCTCTTAAAATGATTGTAGATGAAGCTAAAGATATTGTAAGACCACTTACCGAAAATTTTATTCGAACATTGAATAAAACAATTTTGGTTCGACCTTTTTGGAAAAATGCTCAAACAGATGATGGCAAAAATACCCGAATGTAAGTGAATGTGGGAGAGTACAAATCTCGCAAAAATAGTGTTCGCACAGCTACAGGAGAGATTTTTCAATATGCAAGCGAGATTGAAACACCTTCTTTGATGAAAGATTTAGTAAATTGGTATAACGAAGAGGCAAAAAAAATGAATTATCTCCCCTTGAGTTAGCAGCATTATTTCATTATCGGTACATACGCATTCACCCTTTTGAAGATGGGAACGGACGAATTGCACGCTTGTTGGTAAATTATGTCTTGTGTAGTTACGATTATCCGCTCGTGATTGTCAAAAGCAAAGATAAGGATGCTTATTTGAAAATCATACACATGTGCGATGTTGAAGTAGGTTTTCAGCCCGCTCTAGGTGCAACAGCAAGCCTCCAAAAAATAGAACCATTTGTTGTATATCTGGGTGGACTGTTGGAATATTGGCTTAAAATTTCAATTAAAGCAGGTAAAGGTGAAAGTATTGAAGAAAATGCTGATTTTGAAAAGAAAATGACTTTACTTGAAAGGAAGTCAATACAAACGGAAAAGAACACTAAACCTCTATTTAGTGAAGAGCAATTATGGAATGTATTAGAGTTTTTCTTTTTTTCATTTACCGAGCAACTTACTATTTCTATGAAGCCAATGGCTAAATGGTTTAATTACACTCCAATTTCGAATCTCATTTCTAAGACACAAAGTCATATAGGGGCTTTTCACTTAAACTCTGTTCAAAGAGGAAATCCTCAGTATTTTGATATTGTTAGGAATGCTAAATCAATGCATTTTATTTACAAAATGGAGATGCCTCAAAGCCCGAAATTGATAGGTTTATTATTTGAAATAAACATAAATGTATTGTTTTCAGACACAGGATACACAGTTAGTTGCTTTCCAGATGAGAAGTTTGATTATTGGCAGTACCCATCTGTTTCTAAGCAAAATAATGTAATCGATAAATATAAGCAAGATGCACTCGAGAAGATAGAGAAAAATATTCTAAATTAATAATTAATGCAGATTCTATTCCCTCTATTTTTTTATTAAAGTTAACATATGAAATACTTAATAATACTTGGCGATGGCATGGCGGACGAACCGCTTGCATCACTTGGAAACAAAACTTGTTTGCAGGTTGCCAATATACCGAATATAGATAAAGTTGCGGCTTTAGGCAGAAATGGAATGTTAGACACTATTCCTGAGGGTTTTGCTCCCGGTAGCGAAATTGCGAATCTTACTGTGCTGGGCTACGATGTCAACAAAGTGTTTGAAGGTCGCGGTTCGTTAGAAGCTGCGAGCATGGGTGTGTCTATTGAACCAAACGAAATGGCCATGCGCTGCAACTTGATTTGCATAGCCGATAAGAAAATAAAGAATCACTCAGCGGGGCATATCAGCAATGAAGAAGCCACAGAGTTGATTCTTTTTTTGGAACAAGAATTAGGTAACGAGGAGGTTAGTTTTTATCCAGGCGTTTCGTATCGTCATTTATTTAAAATGAAGGGTGGTAACAAGCATCTTAAATGCACTCCACCTCATGATGTACCAGGAACTCCATTTGCAGAAGTGATGATACAAGCTGAAGATAGTGAAGCGCAAGCTACCGCCGATTTGTTGAATGAATTGACATTCCGGTCGCAAGCGTTGTTGGAAAATCATCCGGTGAATTTGAAACGTGCTGCTGCAGGTAAAGATAAGGCTAACAGTATTTGGTTATGGTCGCCAGGCTACAAACCGGAAATGAAAACCTTGTTGGAAACCTATAATCTGAAAAGTGGCGCTGTAATATCTGCCGTTGATTTAATTAAAGGAATCGGCGTTTATGCAGGATTAGAAGTGATTAATGTAGAAGGTGCTACCGGCCTTTATGATACGAACTACGAAGGAAAAGCGCAAGCAGCTATTGATGCATTGCGTAAAAAAGATTTTGTATATTTGCACATTGAGGCAAGTGATGAAGCGGGACACGAGGGAGATGAGAAGTTGAAAATAAAAACTATTGAATACTTGGATGCTCGCGTGGTAAAGCCAATTATGGAGGAGATTTCAACTTGGGATGAACCGGTTACCATCGCCATTTTGCCCGATCATCCAACGCCTTGTGCCATTAAAACGCATACCATTTCTCCAATTCCATTTATTATTTATCGACCTGGTGAAAGTGCTGATGATGTAACAGTTTACGATGAATTTGCCCAACAAACAGGTAGTTACGGTTTGTTGAAAGGTGCAGAATTTATGCACGAGTTGATTAAATAATTTCACAATCTGTTTACAATTAATTTCCTATTATATGAACCTTCTAAAGATGTACTATGAGTCACAAAAACAAATTCTGCCAAAGTTGCGGAATGCCCATGAAAAAAGATACCGAAGGAAGTGGTAGAAATGCCGATGGAACACGCAATTATTTGTATTGCAGTTATTGCTATCAATACGGCACTTTCCTTTTTAAAGGAACGGTAGAAGATATGCAAGAATTTTGTCAGGTTAAAATGGTGGAACAAGGGATGCCAAAATTCATAGCTTGGCTTTTTACTCGAAATATGAAGCGTTTAGAACGCTGGAAACAATAATGCACCGTTTTTTTTAGATACGGATTAAAAGAAAATCATGAAATATTACAGTACAAATAAAAAAGTAGAGGGCGTTAGTCTTGAAGATGCAGTAGTGAAGGGTTTGGCCGAAGATAAAGGCTTGTTTATGCCTAACAGTATAAAAATATTACCGCAGTCATTTTTCGATACAATTGAAACTTTGTCATTTCAAGAGATTGCTTATACTGTAGCTGATGCCTTTTTTGGTGAGGATGTTGAAGCCGATGCATTGAAGAAAATAGTTTATGAAACGCTTAATTTTGACACGCCGATTGTGCCGGTTTCGGATAATATTTACAGCTTAGAGTTATATCATGGTCCTACCTTGGCTTTTAAAGATGTGGGCGGACGGTTTATGTCTCGATTATTGGGCTATTTTATTCAAAAACAGGATAAAACAAAGTTAAATGTGCTTGTTGCAACTTCGGGTGATACTGGCAGTGCTGTGGCAAATGGTTTTCTGGGTGTAGAGGGTATTCATGTGTATGTGCTTTATCCGAAAGGATTGGTGAGCCCTATTCAGGAGTGTCAGTTTACTACTCTTGGACAAAATATTACTGCTCTTGAAGTGGATGGAACATTTGACGATTGTCAGGCCTTGGTAAAGTCAGCTTTTATGGATACAGAGTTGAATGCCCATATGAAACTTACTTCGGCTAATTCAATTAATGTGGCTCGCTTTTTACCACAATCTTTCTACTATTTTTATGCCTATGCTCAACTTAAAAAGCTGAATAAGGACAAAGAAGTAGTGATGTGTGTGCCAAGTGGAAATTTTGGTAATATCACTGCGGGGCTTTTTGCAAAACGAATGGGTTTGCCTATCAAACGGTTTATTGCTGCGAACAATCGCAATGATATTTTCTTGAAATATTTACAAACCAGTGAGTACAAACCGCGTCCATCCATCTCAACTATTGCCAACGCAATGGATGTGGGCGATCCAAGTAATTTTGCACGAGTACTCGATTTGTATGACCAGTCTCACGAGGCGATTAAAACTGAAATTAGTGCTGTAAGTTACAATGATGAACAAATAGCCAGTACGCTAAAGGCTTGTTTTAAGGAAACGAACTATCTGCTCGATCCACATGGAGCGTGTGGCTACCAAGCTTTAAAAGATGGTTTGCACACGGGTGAAACAGGAGTATTTCTAGAAACAGCACATCCTGCAAAATTCCTCGAAACGGTTGAGAATATACTTGGACAGAAAATTGATATTCCTCAGGAATTAGTAGAGTTTATGAAGGGGGAGAAGCAGAGTTTGCACTTGTCTAAAGACTTTGATGATTTTAAAAAATACTTGTTGAGCCTATAATTGTCAGTGAATTGAATATAAATAAATGATTATCCGCATAGTATGCAGTCTTATTTTTTAACCTTTTATGATTCTCCGCGAAGTGTATTAATAGTTGTATAACTGTTCTTATACTACTGACCTTGTCCGGTAAACCGAAAAACAAGTGAGAAAAGCGTAGAAATACTCTTGTTTGACGATCCTCCAGCTGGCGGAGAGGAGTTTGGCGGATTTCAGCTTTTTGAGCGTAAGTTTTTCGAGTGAAGTGTCCGTCAGCTGACGGATTGATTTTTTTTGCTTACTTTTTTTTATCAAGAAAAAAAAGTAAGTGGGTTTGGGCAAAGCTCATTTTATTTAAATTCATTGTACATTATGCGTATAATGATAAAAAAAATACGATGTTTTCACATCGTATTTTTTTTTTATCAAATTGTTTTGTTTCTAATAAACAAAATCAGACTAGGGTTAAATGTCTTAAGCGTTCTTTGCTTTTGTTACAATAGCTTTGAAAGCTTCTGGGTGGTTCATGGCTAAATCAGCTAATACTTTGCGGTTCATTTCGATACCGGCTTTGTGTAAAGCACCCATTAATTTCGAGTACGACAGACCTTCTAAGCGTGCGGCAGCGTTGATACGTTGAATCCACAAACCACGGAATGTGCGTTTTTTGTTTTTACGGTCACGGTAAGCATATTGCAAACCTTTTTCCCATGTATTTTTAGCTACGGTCCACACATTGCGGCGACCTCCGAAATAACCTCTGGTAAGGCTTAAAATTCTTTTTCTTCTTTTACGTGAAGCAACGTGGTTTACTGATCTTGGCATAATTAAATGATTTGTGAATGTTAGCGTCGCATTTTAGTACGAACTTAGGGCTAAAGGCATTCGAATTTAGACTGAGAAAATGTGTTTAGAAAAGTACAAGAAGACTTTTATCTCAAACAAAGCATTGCTTTAACGTTATTCATGTCTGTCTTGTGAACAAGAGCAGTGTGAGTTAAGTTACGTTTTTGCTTAGTTGTTTTTTTTGTCAAAATGTGGCTTTTAAAAGCATGTTTTCTTTTGATCTTTCCTGTTCCGGTAAGGGTGAACCTTTTTTTTGCACCGGAGTTAGTTTTCATTTTTGGCATTGTTACTATATTTTAGTTGTAAAAATCCGAATTTGGAGACTATTTGCTTTTTTGTTTAGGTGACATCATGATAATCATGCGCTTTCCTTCTAGTTTTGGCAATTGGTCTACTTTAGCATACTCTTCAAGTTCATTTGCAAAACGAAGAAGTAAGATTTCTCCCTGTTCTTTGAAAAGAATTGAACGTCCTTTGAAAAATACATATGCTTTTAGTTTGCAACCTTCTTTTAAAAATCCGATTGCGTGTTTAAGTTTGAAATTGTAATCGTGTTCATCTGTTTGAGGCCCGAAACGAATTTCTTTCAAGATAACCTTGGCTGTTTTAGCTTTGGCTTCTTTTTCACGTTTTTTTAGTTGGTACAAAAACTTTTGATAATCCACAATTCTACAAACCGGCGGTTCTGCATTTGGTGAAATTTCTACCAAATCCAATTCAAGTTGATCAGCAAGACGAATGGCTTCCTCGTACGAGAAAACGCCTTGTTCTACATTATCACCTACTAAACGAACCTCTTTTAGACCTTTGATCTTTTCGTTTATCCGGTTGGGTTGTTCTTTCACCCGTCCTCGTTGAGGCCTGATGGTTAATTGCTTAGCTATTGTTTGTTTCCTCCTTAAATTAAAAAATGTGACTTAAATTTTACTTCTCTTTTAGAGCCCGCAAATATAATACTTTTTTTTGGATTAGAGACTGTAAAGTACAATATATTATCATAATCAATAGTTTAACGTTAAACTAACAGCCATTATATGGGCTGATTAGGGCTCTTTGTTGAGTAAATATCTTTCTAATTTATTCATTGCCTCCCGAATGTTCTGTAGTGAGTTGGCATATGAAAAGCGAACAAAACCTTCGCCACCGGTACCAAAGTCTACGCCTGGCGTAATGCCTACATGTGCTTTCTCTAATACGTCGAAGGCAAATCGATACGAATCGTTGGTGAATTTTCGTGCATCGCAAAAAACATAAAATGCACCCTGAGGTTCGGTGTGAATGACAAACCCGATTTCTTTTAATCGCTTAATCAGAAATACTCTACGTTCGTTGTAGATATTTCGCATTGTTTCTACATCTGGATTTGCGTTTCTCAGTGCTGCAATGCCAGCTTTTTGGGCTGTGCTTGGAGCGCAGATAAACAGGTTTTGCTGTAATATCTGTAGCGCTCGCATGTGTTTTTTTGGAGCGATCAGATAGCCTAGACGAAGTCCGGTCATTGCAAAGCGTTTAGAAAAACCGTTGACAATGAAAGCATTGTCGGTGAACTCTAAAATGGTTGATGTCTTGCCTTCGTAGACTAATCCGTGATAGATTTCATCCGAAATAATAGGGATATCGAGCGTAGCCAGTTCTTTGTACACTTCGTCGCTCACTAGCGTTCCGGTTGGGTTCATGGGCGAGTTGACAAAAATGGCTTTCGTTCTGTCAGTGATTCTGACTTTTATATCATCAATATTGTACTGAAAATCGCATTCTGCGTGCAGAGGCACATAAATTGGCTCGGCATGACACGCTAAAGCAAAATTGCGATAGCAGGGGTAACCAGGATTTGATATGATTACTTCGTCGCCCACCTTACACAGTAACATTAAGGCCATAAGGATGGCAGGGGATGAGCCTGAGGTAACGACGATACATTCAGGATCTACATTTACATTATATTCTTGCTTGTAAAACTCGCTGATGGCTTCACGAAGTTGTGGATCGCCTAATGAATGTGTGTAATGAGTAGTGCCGTCTTTATGTGCTTTTATGGCTGCTTGTGCGATGCAATCGGGCATATCGAAGTCAGGCTCACCCACTTCGAGGTGAATTACATCAATTCCTTCGCTTTGTAATTGGTTTGCGCGTTCCAATACATCCATTACGATGAAGGAAGTCATACGTTCAATAGTATCGTTCATGAAAACTTTTTTTAGAGCTGCAAAAGTACTTAATTTTACACGTTTCGCCAGCATTATGTTGCCAATATTATTGTTCAAAAGTCTTTCTCTACTAAGTATTTGTCCTAAATAAAACTAATTAGGCTAATTTTAGAATTCAGATATTGCGCATTTGTAAAATAAACACTACTTTTGTACCACTTTTTTGAAAAAGAAAGTGTGATGGGAAATTAAGCGACTAATCACTTAAATATAAAACGCTTAAATTTTGAGTAACACATAAATAAGCAGAATGAAAACATTTGAATTGAACGGTACAGTAAGAACTGACCTTGGAAAAAAAGCAACAAAAGCAGATCGCGTATCTGAAAACGTACCTTGCGTGCTTTACGGTGTAGCAGACAATGTACACTTTACAGCTACTAAAAGTGACTTGCGTAAATTAATCTACACTCCAGAAGTTTTTCTTGTAGATTTAACTATCGATGGCAATAAATCTAAAGCTATCATGAAAGCATTGCAATTTCACCCGGTAACTGACAACGTATTACATATTGACTTTTACCAAGTGACTGAAAATAAACCAGTTGTTGTTGAAATACCTGTTAAGCTTGAAGGTTTGGCTGAAGGCGTTAAGTCTGGGGGTAAATTATCTCTTGAAATGCGTAAATTGAAAGTAAAAGGTCTTTATACTCAACTTCCAGAAAACATTGTTATCGACGTTGCAGAATTAGGTTTAGGAAAATCTATTCAAGTAGCTAAAATTTCAGTTGAAAACTTAGAAATATTAAATGCAAAGAACGCTGTAGTATGTCAAGTTAAGTTGACAAGAGCTGCTCGTGGAGCCGCTGCCGCTGCTGCAAGTAAATAATTTTGAAGAATGAAGTACTTAATTGTCGGACTGGGTAATATTGGTAACGAATACCAAGATACCCGCCACAACATAGGTTTTACAATATTGGACGCTTTTGCTAAGGCGTCCAATGTTTTTTTTACCGAAAACCGTTACGGCGCTACTTGCGAAGTAAAGTTGAAAGGGCGTGCACTTATTTTACTTAAACCTGCAACGTTTATGAATTTGAGTGGCAATGCCTTACGCTATTGGATGCAGAAAGAAAAAATTGCGATAGAGAACGTTCTGGTGGTGGTTGATGATATTGCTTTACCTTTTGGAACACTTCGTTTAAAGCCACAAGGTTCGGATGCCGGTCATAACGGATTGAAAAATATTCAGGAGATACTCGGTCATAATAATTATCCTCGTTTACGATTTGGCATCGGAAATGACTTTTCCAAAGGTCGTCAGGTGGAATATGTACTTGGAAAATGGACTGCTGAGCAAACTGCTGCAATGCCGGAACGTGCCGAACGTTGTGCGGAAATTATTCAGAATTTCTGTTTAGCCGGTATGCAGTTGACCATGAATCAGTTTAATGGGAAATAGTTTGTAGATGTCATAAACTGTGATACTATCGAATATTTTCATTGACTTTTTCATCTAATTTAAATTAATCAGTCAGGTCACTAATTACAACAATGAAAACTGAAGTTCGTATCGATAAATGGCTTTGGGCAGTGCGATTGTTCAAAACACGTTCCCTGGCTGCCGATGCTTGTAAAAAAGGCAAGGTAGTTATCCAAAATATTCAGGTAAAGCCCTCGCGAAATGTGAAGGTGGGAGATGTGGTTTGTATCAAGCGAAATCCTATTTTGTTTTCTTTTAAAGTGTTAGCTCTTTCTGAAAATAGAATGAATGCTAAATTGGTGGCTGGTTTTACGGAGAATGTAACCACGGCCGATCAACTGGAACTGATAGAACTAGGTGAGCTTGCCGGACAAATCGGACGTGATCGTGGAACGGGTAGACCTACTAAAAAGGAACGTCGTGATATAGATGAATTTATTGAACCAACTTTTATGGACGAAGAAGGTGATTGGGATTTTTAAAAAGTTATTTACTTTGCAGTACTAATTGTAAATTATTAATTGATTGCCATGTTTATAGCTCAAAAACTTAAGAAAGAAAATATCTGTGAATATCTGCTTTATATGTGGCAGGTTGAGAATTTAATACGTGCATTCAAGCTCGATTTGGAAGCTATCAACATCAATATTATAACTCCATACCCGGTGCAGGATGCCGAGCGAAAAACGCTATACGATTGGTATGAAAGTCTAATTGAAATGATGCGATTGGAGAATGTTCAGGAAAATGGTCATTTACAGTTGAACAAAAATATTATTTTAGAGCTTGATGAACTGCATACCCTGTTGCTAAAATCAGGCAAAGAGGTGGGTTACAATTCTAAGTTTTATCATGTACTTCCATCTATTTCGCAACTTCGTGCACAACAAACCGATAAGCAAATCAGCGATGTAGAACTTTGCTTTAATTTTCAGTACGGAATAATGCTCTTGCGCATGAAAGGAGTGGAGATTTCGCCGGAAACGCTTCAAGCACAGACTGAGATTAGTAAATTTATGGTGTTACTGGCCAGAAATTATCAATTATATAAATCGGGTGAGTTGGATTTAGAAAACTAAACTATTGTTCCGATTGTTCTTCTATTTTACATATTATAGCTATTTTTGGAGTCAAAAATAAGATTTCTACTTACAAATACTAAAACTAAGCATATATGAAAGGAATTGTTTTAGCCGGTGGTTCTGGCACGCGTTTATATCCAATTACAAAAAGTATTTCCAAACAAATTATCCCGGTTTACGATAAACCAATGATTTACTATCCGTTGTCGGTGTTGATGCTAGCCGGAATTCGCGAAATATTGATTATTTCTACACCTCATGATATTCATTTATATGAAAATTTGTTGGGTAATGGAGACGATTTAGGTCTCAAATTAGAATATGCCATTCAACCTTCACCCGATGGTTTGGCGCAAGCATTTATTATTGGCGAGAAATTTATTGGTAACGATACCGTATGTATGGTGCTGGGCGACAATATCTTCTATGGTTTCGATTTTTCACGTACACTTCGCGAAGCGGCTACACTGAAGGATGGAGCCGTTGTTTTTGGTTACTATGTGAATGATCCGGAGCGTTATGGAGTGGCTGATTTTGATGAAAATGGAAAAGTATTAAGCTTGGAAGAAAAGCCATTACATCCCAAATCTAATTATGCTGTAACAGGTTTGTATTTTTACAGCAATGATGTAGTTAAAAAATCGAAGGATTTGAAACCGTCAGCACGAGGTGAATTGGAGATTACCGATTTAAACCGTTTGTATTTAGAAGAAGAGCGTCTAAGCATGAAAATGATGGGACGTGGCATGGCGTGGCTCGATACTGGTACACATGATAGTTTGTTGGAGGCTTCTAACTTTATTGCTACCATCGAAAATCGTCAAGGTTTGAAAGTGGCTTGTTTAGAGGAGATTGCATTCCGTTATGGCTATATCAATCGTGAGCAATTACTGAAATTAGCTGAACCGTTGAAGAAAAACCATTATGGTGAATATCTGATAAAAATTGCCAACGAAAAGTTGGTTCATAATATTGATTAAAGAGAATAATGGAAATAATTAAAACACCTATTGCCGATTTACTCATTATTAAACCGCGCGTGTTCGAAGATCCTCGTGGTTATTTTTGTGAAACTTACAACTCGGGAAGATTTCGTGAATTAGGCATACATCTCGATTTTTGTCAGGACAATCAATCAAAATCATCGTATGGTGTTATTCGTGGATTGCATTACCAGCTTAATCCGCAGAGCCAGTCAAAACTGGTCTCTGCAGCACAAGGTTCGGTGTGGGATGTAGCAGTGGATTTGCGTGCAGGTTCGCCAACTTTTGGACATTGGTACGGCGTGGAATTATCCGAAGAAAATCACCTACAATTTCTCATTCCACAGGGTTTTGCTCATGGATTCTCGGTATTGTCCGAAACAGCATTGTTTACATATAAATGTGATAATTTTTATAGCCCAACGCTTGAACGAGGCATTTTGTATAACGATTTGGATTTGAAAGTTGACTGGAAAATTTCTGCTGATAAAGCGGTTATTTCCGAGAAAGATACCAAACACCTAACGTTTAAGAATGCTGAGTTGAATTTTTAAAATAGCCACAGAATGACAACGATATTAATTACAGGCTCTAACGGCCAACTTGGTAACGAAATGCAACAGGCAACGGCTCGTTTTCCTTTTTTCAACTATATTTGCACTGATGTTGCCGAACTTGATATTTGCGATAAAAATGCGTTGGATGCTTTTGTAAAGGCAAACAAAGTGGATGTCATTGTGAATTGTGCTGCTTACACTGCGGTGGATAAAGCTGAAGACGATGTTGAATTATGTTACAAAATTAATCGTGATGCCGTTCGGAATATTGCCGATGTAGCCAATGAAAACAAATTGAAGGTAGTGCATGTTTCTACTGATTATGTTTTTGATGGTACTAACTATTTGCCATATACCGAAGATATGCCGGTTTGTCCAGCCACCGTTTATGGAAAATCGAAACTAGAAGGTGAACAGGTACTTATGGAAAATTGTAGCAATGCTGTCATTTTACGCACAGCATGGTTATATTCTTATTTCGGAAATAATTTCGTGAAAACCATGATAAAACTTGGCAATGAACGCGATTCGTTGGGTGTGATTTTTGATCAGGTAGGTACGCCGACTTATGCTGCCGACTTAGCCGATACAATACTACAACTGCTTAGTTGTGAAACTTTTGTGCCCGGAATTTATCATTTCTCGAACGAAGGTGTTTGTAGCTGGTACGATTTCACAAAGACCATTCACCGCATGGCAAAAATAACTTGTGATGTAAAACCTATTGAAACAAAAGATTATCCGGCTCGTACACCCCGACCTCATTTCAGTGTGTTGAACAAAGGTAAAATTAAGTCGACATTCGGTGTAAGTATTCCTCACTGGGAGGTGAGTCTTGAAAAATGCATTGGTTTGTTGCAAAATTCATAACTCACAAAGCACAATTTTAGTTAGATATTATTGAATAGAACTAGACCGTTATTAGAATCAAAAAACTCATCAGCATCGTAAGTTGATGAGTTTTTTGTGAGATTAGTCTAATTTTTTTATTTTTTATTTTACATTTTTTTCATTATACACTTTTTTCATGTTATCAGTTGACGCACTTACCGTAGAGTTTGGAGGACAGCCTCTTTTTCAGGATATTTCATTTGTAATAAACGAAACCGATCGCATTGCACTGATGGGCAAGAACGGTGCTGGGAAATCTACCTTGCTCAAGATTCTGGCCGGAGCACGTGAACCTACCCGTGGTTCAATTTCTTACCCAAAGGAGTTGGTTGTGGCTTATTTGCCTCAACATTTACTTACCGAAGATACCCGAACAGTGTTTGAAGAAACCGCTACGGCATTTTCTGCATTAACCGAGATGGAATCGAAAATAGCTGAACTCAATGAGCAATTGACTATTAGAACTGATTACGAGTCGGATAGTTATATGGAATTGATTGAACAGGTATCTGCATTGAGCGAACAGTTTTACAGTATCGAAGAAATAAATTATGATGCTGATATTGAGAAAACCTTGTTGGGATTAGGCTTTGAACGTAAGGATTTTACCCGTAAAACATCTGAACTGAGCGGTGGCTGGCGTATGCGCATAGAATTAGCAAAGATCTTGTTACGTCGTCCTGATGTAATTTTGCTTGATGAGCCAACCAACCACCTTGATATTGAATCTATTCAATGGTTGGAAGAATTTTTGATTAATTCGGCAAAAGCGGTGGTGGTTATTTCGCACGACCGTGCGTTTGTAGACAATATTACTACCAGAACCATAGAAGTAACTATGGGCCGAATTTATGACTACAAAGCCAAGTATTCGCACTATCTGGAGTTGCGCAAGGAACGCCGTGAGCAACAACAAAAGCAATACGATGAGCAACAAAAATTTATTGCCGAAACTACCGATTTCATTGAACGATTTAAAGGCACTTATTCCAAAACGAATCAGGTTCAATCGCGCGTAAAGATGTTGGAAAAGTTAGCAGTGTTGGAAGTGGACGAAGAAGATTCATCGGCCTTGCGCCTCAAGTTTCCACCATCGCCCCGTTCTGGAAATTATCCGGTATCAGCTGAGAATGTAGGAAAAATTTACGGCGAGAAACGTATCTTTGAGAATGCCAATTTTATGATTGAGCGAGGTGAAAAGTTAGCTTTTGTAGGTAAAAATGGCGAAGGTAAATCTACTTTGGTCAAATGTATTATGCAAGAAATTGAGCATGAAGGAATCCTAACCCTTGGACACAATGTAAAAATTGGATATTTTGCTCAAAATCAAGCTTCTTTATTGGACGAAAATCTGACTGTCTTTCAAACTATCGACGATGTGGCTGTGGGTGATATTCGAAATAATATCAAGAATCTGTTGGGTGCGTTTATGTTTGGTGGCGACGCTTCTTTCAAAAAAGTAAAAGTGCTTTCGGGTGGCGAACGTACCCGTTTGGCCATGATTAAACTGCTGCTTGAACCGGTTAATCTACTTATTCTCGATGAGCCTACCAATCACCTGGATATGAAGACCAAAGATATTTTAAAACAAGCTTTGATTGATTTCGACGGAACAATTATTCTGGTGTCGCATGATCGTGATTTTCTAGATGGCTTGGTTACAAAAGTGTATGAATTTGGGAGCCAAAAAGTAACAGAACACTTAGAAGATATCTACGGTTTCCTTGCCAAAAAGAAGATGGAAAACTTAAGAGAAATAGAGCGAAAATAATCATTTTTTAGATTCAGTCAAACATTTTTTTTTAGCCCACATCAAAGTCTTAGGACTTAGTATCATTTGCCAACTTTAAAGCCTAAAAAAGGGATGTATAACTAAAATGCTCAAAATGCTAGATATTGCCAATTCCTTGCATTTTAAAACTTTGAAAATCGTAGATGACTTTTGAGTTTAAATTTACTCTTCAACCTAGACAATGAATTGGTCAATTGTTCTGACTCACTTGAAGAACTCTTTTATGACTGAAGTATTATTTGTACTTTTGTTCATTTGCATTTTTTGCATATTTCTATATTTTACTACTCAATCACTTAATCGCCTCAAATAACGTGATTCATGTCGAGATATGAAACTCTTTGAATTGTCTTTATTTACTATTACATTGATTATGTATTAATTAGAGTCTGATAAATACTAAAATAAAATTATTATTATGAACTCAAAATTTTTCGGAATATTTTTCATTTTACTTGTTTTTTGCACAGTAACTACTGCACAAACGTCATGGGGTACACAAGGTAAATACCTTACTAAAAATGGTAAGCCAATCTATTTGAGCGGTGTAAATTACATTGTTAGTGATGGTTGGATGATAAATATACCAAATCTATCGGAAAAAATAATGAATGAAGATATGGCTGCATTGCAAAGTATTGGGGTCAATCACGTTCGATTTTTTCCAATGTGGCAACTTACTCAACCCACCATTAATAAATTGGATGAAAAGGTAATGGTTCAACTCGACAAACTTGTTTCGGCGGCAGGCGCTCATAATATCTCGATGCAAATAGCTCCGATTACAGGATTTATGTCGGGAGCAGTTTTTCTTCCTCCATGGGCTGTGGGTGATGTTTTTCGGGATAAAAAGATTATCGATGGGCAAAAATATCTTTGCTCAACTATTGCCAAACGATATGAAAAAAATCCAGTTGTTCTTGGTTATGATTTTGGAAATGAGCTAAATGTATTGGTATCAATAGTTGGTCAAAAAACAAAAAAAGCACATACTCCTGATGAAACATTGAACTGGATGAAACAAATTTATCCATCATTCAAAACCGCATCTCCTAAGCAATTAGTAACAAACGGTATTGGAACTGGTTACGATAGCAATTTTGATATTCGGAATATTGCTCAAAACGTGGATTATATGGCACCACATTCTTATGCCTTTTTCCATGGAACAAGCAATATTGACCCTTGGTATGGTCAGCGTACCACCTACAGTGCCAATTTTATAACTTCATGGTGCGAGATGATGGGAAAACCCGTAGTCGTGCAAGAAATTGGTTGCTCGGAAGATTGGTTGCCAAGTTCAAAAATTGGTGCGTACCTAAGGTTAAATTATTTAAGTACTTGGGCCGATGGTGCTGCAGGATTTCTCTGGTGGGGTTCACACGATATTGATACTACGTATCATATCAAAAGCAAAGATATGATTTTACCCATGTCAAGTGCTTCATTTTCAGAAGGTAAGTTTAGTAAATTAGAATATATGCTGGGATTATTGACTACAAAAAATACTCCGAAAGTTTATGCCGAGACCTTTGCTCAAAGTATCGAAACAGTCAATAAACTTGGACTTTCGTGGAGAGATAACCAACCTGTTTGTTACATAATAGTGCCAGCAGACGGCAGCTTCAATTCTTTAATGCACGAATATATAACTTCGTATGTGATGGCTAAACAAGTTCATTTTGATGTAAAAATGTGCTACGACGGCTCCCCTATTCCTTCGGATGCCGAAGCATTGATTATCTCTGGCAGAAAACTAACTGAAACAGGAAAAAAACTTGTTCAGAAATACTTGACAGATGGTGGAAAGGTTTTTCAATCGTACGAAAATGATTTTGCTACGGCTGTTCAAATTCAATCCGACACTACTCTTACTTCGCCTACATTTTTAGTTTGTAATTCGTTTGGAGAAATGCAATCGCGACAATCAATCAATGTGCCAACGTCGCTACTTATGAAAAAAACGACCTATAAATTTCCTGCTGAGGTAGTTGTTACATACAAAGAAAATTATTTACAATATAACAAACCCACCGTAGGCGTTTTGTATACTCAAAAAATTGGGAAAGGAACATGTTACTATTTTACTGGAAAAGTTGAAAATGCCCTGAGCAAAGTTTATAACCCTTGGCTACAAACCAATTTAGAATTGTTGTACAGTGTACTAAAACCTGAAACTGCAATTGACGTCGATAATAAATATGTTGAACTGTATCACAAAACAAACGAAACTGGTTCAATTATAATGTTACTCAATCACTCGGATCAATATCAAACCCTAACAATTAAGTCACAGAAGTTTTTGAAATATAGCAATTTTGAGACACAACAGTCTTTGGGCAGTGGCAACCATTTAATGTTGACACTTGAACCTGCTGAAGTGCTTATCTTGAATGTTCAGTAAGACGATAGTTTTATGGTTTAAATTATACAATAGAAACATTGGGGTTTTAATATAGTTTAGACGCATTCTCCTGCTATTTTGGTTTTGAAATTGGTGCTTATATTCTCGAAATGGAGGATGAGAACAAGTTGGGGAATACAAATTAAATCTTTTGCAGATGCATTACCAATGATGCTTGGTGGACTAAGAATAAGTTTTTTCAACCGCACCTAGAAAGTTCCCAACTCAACAGAGGGGTTGATGCATTGAAAGCAAATAGCTATCCAACCGAGACCGTTTTGGTTGTTTCCGGTTCAAAATGTCAATATAAAAATTGTTAAATAGCGGAAAATTGGAAATTTAAATCAGGATTATTTTTAGTTATACTGTCAACACTATTATTTGCGTCTTTACTCATATTACCGTTTCTTAATATTGAGAATAAAGATAAAATATCAATTACGACCATAATAATTGTAATTGGTGAAATCACTTTTTGGATTGGTGGATTATTAGTTGGAAAGGATATCTTAAGCAAATACAGATCATACTTAAATCCCAAAAACTGGTTTAATGAGAAAAAAGAAGACAATTAAAAAGATACATAACGTGAGGGTATAAAGCATTGTTTGTTAAGTTATTATATTGGCATAGCTGCTTGTAGCAAGGTTAAGTGTATTACCCAATTAATATTTATATTTACGGTAAAGGATGAATCAATAATATTTTCTTTGAATTCTAAAAATACATCAAATAAAATCATAAAAATGAAAGTACACAAAATTATTTTTCTTGCAATAATCCTATTTTTTACAGGAAATTCGTCAGTAAATGCTTTAAATAAAGTAAAAAATACAAAAGCAAAACAAGTGTTGACTGTCATGGAAAAGGTGGCAGATTGGCAGTTGGCTTCATGGAAACAAAACGGAACAACTTGGCCTAAATGGGACTGGACTAATGCTGCTGGTTACATTGGACTGGAAAAATTAGGGCTAATTAGTAAAAATCCAGCTTACCTCGAAACGCTTTTACAGTTTAGCAAAGATTTGGATTGGAATACGGGGCCAAACCGTTTTTATGCTGATGATTATACTGTTGGCTATACATTTACCAAAATGTACCAGAAACACAAAGATCCGAAGATGATTGCCAAATTCCGATTGCTGGCTGATAGTATTGTGGCCCAACCTCATACCGAATCGCTCGAATGGAAAAACGATATCAACCACCGCGAATGGGCTTGGTGCGATGCTTTGTTTATGGGACCGCCTGCTTTGTCATTGTTAGGAAAAGCTACAGGTGAAATGAAATATATGGACATTACTGATAAACTTTGGTGGAAAACCTATGATTACTTGTACGACAAAGAAGAATATTTGTATTTCAGAGATGGAAGTAACTTTACAAAAAGTGAGAAAAATGGCAAAAAAGTTTTCTGGTCGCGCGGTAATGGCTGGGTAATGGCTGGATTGGCACTTACAATTGATAACATGCCAAAGAACTATCCAACCCGAGCTAAATACTTTACCCTTTTTAAAGAAATGGCAGCAAAAATAGCGTCTATTCAACAACCCGATGGTAGCTGGCATACTTCGCTTTTGAATCCGGCAGCTTTTGCTGTGATTGAAACCAGCGGAACCGGTTTTTATACTTACGCACTTTTGTGGGGGATAAACAATGGCACACTTGATAAAAATACTTACGGACCGGTAGTCGAAAAATCGTGGGCAACCTTGGTATCTGCCATACAGCCCGATGGAATGTTGGGTTATGTGCAACCTATTGGATGGCAGCCGGCTCCAGCCACAGCCAAAAGTACTGCCATTTTTGGAGTAGGCGCTTTCTTATTAGCTGGTTCAGAAATGCACAAATACGTTTCAAAATAAATATGTTATTATGAGAAAAGCAAAATTATCATTTTTCTTTATTGCTTCCTTTTTCTTTGCAAATATTCTATCTGCTCAAGAAAAATCAAGTGTTTTTGAAATCAACAATCCCGATTTTAAAGTTAGTCCATATACAGGTATGACCCGTCAGCACTGGAAAGATGCCGGATTGTACTTGCTCGAAGGTGCATTTAGCTATATCAATAAGCTAGATGACCCGATGAAATTTCCAAAGCAACCGGGCAAATCCTATCCTCGTGAAGCTGGAATAAATAACACAGAAAAGTTAGAAGGATTGTGTCGCACGCTTTTTATCGCAGCACCATTGCTTAAAGAAAATCCTACGCTGAAGATCAATAATATAAGTGTTGCCGAGTATTATCGTTATCAATTGGGAAAACTGATTGACCCAGCGAGTGATACTTACATTAAACGACGAGATGCTGACTATTCTAGTCAGAATTTGGTGGAATTCGGGGGTTTGGCTGTTTCGTTATTTGTTGCTAAAGATGCACTTTGGACACCACTTTCGCAATGCCAAAAAGATATGTTAGCGGCTACTATGCTTAGTTATGGCGATGGCCCAACTGTAGATTCCAATTGGAAGTTTTTCAATATATTTATCCTTAGCTTCTATAAAAGTCAGGGATATGCCATTGACGAACAGATGCTTGAGAAATATTTGAATAAGAGTTTGACTCACTATCGTGGTGAGGGTTGGTATAACGATGCTCCTTGCTATGATTATTACAGTATGTGGGCATTTCAGATGTATGGTTCTATTTGGTCGGAGTATTTTGGAAAAAAATATTATCCTGAAATTGCAGCTAAACTTGCCACAAATTTTAAAGAATTGAAGTACAACTACCCATACATGTTTAGCAAAAATGGCGAGATGATTATGTGGGGGCGAAGCATAACGTATCGTTTTGGGGCTGTTGCACCGTTATTACTGACAGGTTTGGAGAATGACCCAACAGCTAACTACGGATGGATGCGAAGAATTGCTTCCGGTTCGTTGCTGCAATTTTTACAAAACTCTGATTTCTTGAAAGATAGAATTCCAACTCTTGGTTTCTATGGTGAATTTGAACCTGCTGTGCAACGCTACAGTTGTCGGGGGAGTGTTTTTTGGTTAGCAAAAGCTTTTCTGGGCTTGATTGTTCCGCAAGATAATCAGTTTTGGAATGCCACTGAAAATGAAGGTGCTTGGAGTACAGAGATACCTAAAGGCGCAGTTTTCAATAAATTTCAACCTAGTTCTGGTATCTTGATAAGCGATTATGCCAATATAGGTGCTTCGGAAATTAGAGCATGGAGTTCGGCTAAAAAAGGAACTGGCGATCCGCTCGATTTTTATCGTTCGAACGAAAACTACAATCGCTTGTCCTACAATTCCGCTTTTCCGTGGCAAGCTGATGGTGCTAATGGAGAAGTGGCTATGGATTATGTGTTTAAAACCAAATTGAACAAATGGAGTGCTGCCACTCTCTACACTTTCAAAAAGTATGAAAACGATATTTATTATCGCGATGTGGTGTTGGAAGAAGATTCTGCCGTAAGTCTTTCATTGTCCGAAATAACCTTGCCAAACGGTATTTTGCGTGTCGATAAAAATACTAGCAAAACAGATGTGCAGCTAAGACTTGGTCATTATGCATTACCGAACTTGAAGGGTACGATTAAGAAAACCACTCGCATGGTAGGGGTTTATCAGGCTCAAATTATTGACAATGGTGTTTATCAATTGGCAATGATACCAATTAGTGGTTGGGGAAACAGCATGGAAACACTTACTACCAATAACTTACACCCACAAAGTAAAGAAAGTGCCATCATGAATGTTTCGGATAGTTTTGTGGCATCAGCCAATAAAAATTCATTTTATGTTACGCTTATGCTTTGGAAAAAATCTGGTGAGAAATGGAGCGACAAAGAGCTTGTTCCAATAAAAAAATGTTCAATTTCAGAAAAAACAAATTTTGTTGAAATCGAATTTTTAAACGGAAGTAAAAAGATGGTTGAATTAAATTAGCAGGCAGTGTATTCGTAAATTATTCATAAATAAGTTGTTCGTTTTAAAACAACTCACAAATACATAATAAAGAGCAGAATGCGTAATGCAGTTCTGCTTTTTTTATTCGAAGAATATGAACTAAATTACGAATTGATTTTTTATGTTATAAAACACATTATTAAAAACCGTTTACGCTAATATATTGAAAAACAGTCGTTAAGCATGTTTATCGGTATTCAAGGGAGGATATTAATGTTTACAATATAAATAAATAGATATATATTTGCATACTGAAAGTTTATTTTTAGTCGATTGGGTCAAAATTATAGATTCAATAAAATCACACGTTTACTACATATTGTTAAAGGTAAATAAAATCTTCGCTTGAAGCGTAATGGGCACAAACAAGTTTGGAAAGCTCATAAATACAAATAATGAACCTTAAGCAATACTTTTTTTTATCCTTCTGAGTATTTTTTTTATTTTATTTTTTAGCTCAAATAATTAATCAGCATGAAAATAGCATTTGCCTTCATCTTTTTAGTTCTGTGTTGTCAAAGTGCGCAACTTTTTGCCCAGAGTACTCCTAAAATGGATACGGTTATGTATTTGGCTCACGATACAGTTGTGCAAATTCATGTACAACAAGATGCTAAATTCCAAAATGGAGACTTGCTTAAATTTTGAGCTTATGTAATGTCGAATATCTACTATCCATTTGAAGGGTTGATTAAACGATGCGAGGGGAAGGTGTTTGTTCAGTTTGTGGTGGATTGGGATAGGCAAGTAAAAGATGTAACTGTGCTAAAAACAGGTGCTGGCTGTGATGCTTTGTAAGATGAGGCTATAGTATTGTCAGAAATTCGCCTTTGTGAACTTCGGCTAAAAACAGTAATATGTTTGTTCCTCAACAATTTATTTTGCCCATTAAGTTCAAAATAAAGACGACTTTTGAAGTTCAAGAAAAACCCATGATTAGAAGTAGCAATGTATTTTGGTAAGAATTTTATAATTGATTCCAACAAAAATATCAGATTGAGCATAATATGTCGACTTATTTTCGAAACTTCATTTATAGAATTTAGATATGATATTTTATCAATGAGCTTTTTAAAATAAATCAAATAAATAATAATCATGAAACACAAAATACCATTTCAATTTTTTATATAATCACTTGCATTAATTTTTGCAGTAGGAATTATTATTCAATATGCAGGACACAATGTAAATGTATTTACTACTGAAATATTAATTGAAGAGCTTTTCAAAGCCCAGAATCTATCTCTAAGTATGACTTTTATATTTATCATAAGCCTTCAAAAGAAAACATTATCGTCCGAAGATTTCATAGTTGAAAGAACGAAACTGGCTATTTATTATTTTTCTTATTTGGTTGATAGTAGTCTTAGTGGCGGTTATAAAACCTCTGCTTTTCGGAGGCGAAATATAATGGATAAAGGCCTTAATAGCCGGTGCTTTCTTGGCTGCATTTGAAACAGGTTTAGTTCTAATTATACCTAAATTTGGTCGAAATAGAACAAAACACCAAATCAATGGTGGTGGTAATAATCAGTAATTAATATTAAAATAAATATATGAAAAAAATTCTTTTTTTATGCCTTTTGGCAATTACGTTTCTTCCGTCACAAGCGGTTAATAGAATGGTTATTAAACCTTATATTGAAGGTATGGGACTTCGAGGTTGGAAGGTAGATTCTATTTTATTAAGTGATACAGCAACAGTCGTTTACTGTCATTTTGGCCTGGGAAAAGGCTGGACTGCCAGTGGTGATACTGACGGATATATCGAAATACCTGCAACTGGTAAACGGTATAAAAAGACCGAATTGAGGGGCGAGCTACCTAAATCACCTAAATTTGCTATAGGCGACAACAAACCAATAAAATTTGAGTCGATTTTTCCTCCAATTGATCCGAATACAAAAGTGATAAACATTACCGACAAAGAGTTTGATGGAGGAAGTGCTGTTTGGTATGGCATATGGCTTGTTCCTCACACTACTGTTTTTTCAGAAGCATTGGCAACTTTGCCCGATTTACAGGGAAAATGGTTTGCATCGGATGGTAGTGGAAAATGGGAAGCTGCATTCTACGAAAAGAAAGTCTTTTGGAACAATCAGTTTTGGGATTTTAAAGTGCTTAAAAGCCTTGACAAGAAAGCCACGCTGGAACTTTCTATAACCAAAGATAAAAAGCAAATAGTGGAATTGGAGATGGTACAGGACAGCCTTTTGACTGTGACTGCAAACAGAGTAAAACATACATTAAAGAACCGAATGGTAGTTGATCTTTCGAATAAGACGTTGTTCAGCAATGTATTTTCTAAGAACGATAGTATTACTGTGAGTGGTTATTATCAGGTTGTACATCCCAATTTTTATAAACAGGCTGCCATACTTGTTCCCGATTTAATTTCGGATAAACCGCTTGTTTATCCTATAAAATTCAATGCCGACTGCACATTCTCGGTAACACTACCTTTGCTGCATACAGCTAAGGTTACTTTTTCAAATCAATTCGGCTATCAAAATGCGCTGAGCGAGGTCTCTTTTATGGCCGAACCAGGCAATCATATTGTACTTAGTTATATTAATGAAGATGAAAAAGGAGTGATATTTGGTGGCGACAATGAACTTGTAAATAACGAAATGCAGGCATTCACAGGAACGAATCCTTATTTTGTTACTGAAAAATCTATGACCTCAAAAATAAAAGATGGAATTGAGAAATTTATTCCGTGGAGAATAGATTTTCAGCAGAAAATGAAATCGGGCTTTGCCACATGGCTGACTACCCACAAAGTTAGTGCAAAAATGGATGCTTATATGAAATGTTACCTCAAGTACGCATTGGTATCTGATTTAGCAAAAACCTATGGTTTTTCGAAAAACTCGAAAGAGGGAACTGACTTTATCCCATCTGTTACCGATACTGCTTTCTATAATAATCCCGATGCACTTTACTTACCCGATTATACAAACTTTTTGTTGGCTGTCAAAGTTCGTAACATGGTGGCTGCAAATAGAATAACAACCGGACAGATTAGTAAATATCTTCAAGAAAATGTTTCTCCAACTGTAAGTGAAATAAAGCTGTTGGCAGAAATGGATTCGTGTGAAATAAAACTGACTTCTAAGGAGGGTTTCGATAGTTTTAAGAAATTTATAACCAATAACAAAGCTCCGCTAGATAGTCTTTTTAGAAAATACAATTTAGATATTCTGAATTACAGAAATCTGCTTGCTAAAGAAGCAGAATTAAAATTCACATTACCAAATGGTTTTGGAAAGGAATTGCTCGCTGCTCGTGAATGTGGCAATGTGCTTGCAAAAGAAGAATCAGTTCTAACGGCTACCCAACTGGAGAATTTGAAAATTAATTGTAAAATTCCGGAATTGGTAGAATTGGTTTTGACACGAAATTATGTGCTAGATAAAAAAATTGAACAATCTAAAACTGCCAAACTACCTAAAGGGTTAAATATCTTTACTTTGCCTGAAGATACAAAAGACGTGATTGAGAATATTTCTAAAAAATATAAAGGTAAAGTTATTTATATAGATTTTTGGGCAACCTGGTGCGGACCTTGCAAAGCAGAATTTCCATATGCAGAAAAGCACAAAGAGAATTTCAAAGGACAAAATGTAACTTTTGTGTATATTGCTGGCGACAGTTCGCCCGAGGCTGTCTGGAAAAAAATGATAGCAACAATACCAGGTGAACATTATAAATTATCAAAAAAACAATGGGAAGGGGTGGTTAAAAAATTCAATTTTAGCACAATTCCTCATTATATGCTCATCGATAGAAAAGGGAAAATTATATCCGACAATGCCACTCGCCCTAGTGCAGTGAGTAAGCTGAATGAGGAAATAAATATATTGTTGAAATAGTTTTTTTTGCTCAGTTAAAGATTATAAGAATCCAAGAATTAAAATTAAAAACCCCAGTTACTGGTAAGTTGATTTTAAGTTTGACGAAGCGTTTTTCGATTCGTCGGTTAATGGGAAATAAGCCGAACATTAGGACACCCTGCGGGGTTGAGCAAATTTGAAGATACGGGAAACCCTAGCGTGGGACTAAGATCAAAATTGTCCTAAAAAATTGCAATATGAAATGATTCATTGTCTTTTCGTTTTATTTTTTCGATTGATACTGACATAACTTCTTTGATAATTCGAATTTTAAGATTTCAATGTAGATAGTATTAAAAACTAGAATCGATTTGAATAAATACAAATAAATGTCAATATAGCACCAGTAATGGTGAAAATTGTTGTTGTGTCTGTTTATATAATCTGCTATATTTGTTTAATATATGAATAATTTTTAAATTACATTCGTATACTTAATTGACAAATCTAAAATTGCAAAATGAGCACAAATTTTTTTTTAGAAACTAAAACAGACTATCTTCAATGCGTTGATCGTATTGAAGCATGGTTTCAAGGTGAAATTCTTGATAGAGTCCCAATTCGATTTCATCGTCACAATGCCGAATATGATGTGTTGCATAAAAGCAATCATAAAACGATTAAAGATAGATGGTTTGATGCCGAGTATCAGGTAGATGAGTATATACGAAGTATATCTGATATGCGTTTTAATGCAGAAACTTTTCCCATATTCATGCCAAATGTAGGACCTAATGCTTATGCTGCCTTTCATGGGGGCGATATGACTTTTGAAGATACTACATCTTGGTACCACGAAATTATACATAATTACGACACTGATTTATCTAAAATAAATTTTTCGAAAGAAGGTGAATATTATAAAAAGATTCTTGAACTTACGGATATAGCTCTCCAAAAATGTGAAAATAAATTCATTGTCGGATATACTGATTTGCATCCCGGTTTGGACTGTGCTTTGGCATGGCGTGGTACGAATGATTTATGTTTAGATTTAATGATAGATACTGAAAATGCAGAAAAGCTATTCAAACTATCAACGGAGCATTTTGTTGAAGTATATAACGAATACGATAAAATACTAAAAGCTCACAATATGCCATCAAGTACTTGGATGAATATCCCGGTTCCAAATGGAAGAATGCATATTCCGAGTGCTGACTTTTCGTTTATGATTTCGCCCGAAGATTTTGACAAATACGGTTTACCTATACTTAAAGAAGAGGTTAAAACGATGACTCACAATATTTTCCATGTTGATGGTTTAGGTGTGGCAAAACATATTGATACCATTTTGAGTGTACCCGAAGTTAGATGTATTCAATGGGTTCAGGGTATGGCAGATGATTATCCGATTATGCAACATTTGGATTTTATTCGTTACGTTCAATCCTTAAATCGCGGAATTATTGTTGATTTGGCAAAAGAAGATTTAAATGAATATATGGAAAAAATGTCTCCTAAAAATACTTTTTTGTGGATTGCAACTGAAAGTGAGGAAGAGGAGCTTGCAATTATGAAGAAAGTAGAAAAATGGAGCAAGAAAAGATGATTATAACATTAAAATAAGTATTATGGCAGAATTATTAGAAAAATTACTCGAAGTAGTAGAATTAGGAAAAGCAGATAAAAATTCACCTTTCCCACCACAACTTAAAGGACAGGATGGTGCCTCTGAAATAACAATTCAGGCATTGGAAGCTGGAATTAGCCCGCAAGCAATTCTTGAAAACGCTTTAGTTCCGGCAATGGATCACGTAGGTAAAAAATTCTCTGAAAATAAAATTTTTGTTCCTCAAATGCTAATGTCGGCGCGTGCTATGGGA